>CAYXCZ010000027.1:0-57382 GCA_964463695.1 uncultured Lentimicrobiaceae bacterium
ACAACCTGTCGGGCAACTACCTCGGCTTGCTGTTTTCGGCGAGTTTGAAAAAAGACTCGGGCAAGCATTGAGCAATGAATAAAACAATCAGCGAATTGGAAATCATATTATGATAAAAAAATATTGTTGATTATTTCAAACATTAGCATTACTTTTGTGGATAATAATCAACAAAATGCTATGCACTCAAAAAAACAAATCCTGTTTCCGAAGCATCAGGAGATCATGGAGCAGGTGGGCGAAAATATCAAACTGGCCCGGAAACGCCGCAAACTTACGACCATTCAGGTGAGCGAGCGGGCTGACATTGACCGGTCCACCCTGTACCAAATCGAAAAAGGGAATGGCAGTGTTTCAATTGCAGCCTATTTTAAAACCTTGCGGGTATTGGGTTTGCAGGACGATTTTTTAAAACTCGCTGCCGACGATGCCTTTGGCCGCAAACTTCAGGACCTTGATTTAATCAGCAAAAAATAAGCATGCCACTCACAAAAAGCTGACATTTTGGTGTATGTGGAAACCAATTGGCCGCGCGAAATAGGCATCCCTGAACCTGAATAAAAAATCATAGCCTTTAGCTCAATTAATTTGTTAACTACTTTGCTATCCAATGACTCATATAGGTCATCCATAGCAGACAAAGTCAATGTCATCCATGAGACCAACGGACGGGACAGGTTGTTCAGTTCTCTGTAAATAATGAACAGACATGCACTGCATGTTCATTGATTGGCGTTAAACGCCCCATTTGTCCAATTTTTTGCAAAAAATGAACAGATATAGGTAATTTGTCCAAAAAATGGACATATATTTGTGGATTGTCCAGATTTCGTGAAATATTGAACATATATGAGCAATCCCACCTTCGACAGGTTTCAACCTTACAATGATTTACCATTATTGCCTCCAACTAAGGAAATTGAGAATAATCCATTGATTATGAAACATTTGGTGGCGGCATCAAGGGCCTTGGCAACAGTGAATGGCAACCTGCTGCGCTTGCCCAATCCGCTGATGCTGATTAACACGCTGGCCTTGCAGGAAGCCAAAGCTTCCACAGAGATCGAAAATATTTTCACCACAGAAGACGAGCTTTACAAGGCTATCTCGGTAAACAATAAAGATGAAAAAATAAACCCAGCTACAAAGGAAGTCATCAAATACCGTGAGGCATTATGGGCAGGATATCATGTGCTGAAGGCAAAAAAAAACCTTGATGCTGAATTCATTCAACGAATATACAATCAAATAAAAGAGACAACAGACGGATATCGACCTCCTCAGGCTCAGGTGGTTATCAAAAGAGGTGAGAGCGAATTCCGTTCGGGCGAAATCATCTACACCCCCCCCAGGGCAGCAGGCCTGATCGAATCGCTCGTAGAGAATATGCTTGAGTATTTGAATGATGATGACAAATACCCCACCGATCCTTTATTGAAAATGTGCGTGGCCCACTATCAGTTTGAGGCCATTCATCCTTTTCAGGACGGAAATGGAAGGACGGGTAGAATCATCAATCTATTATATCTTTTAAGTAAAGGTTTGCTTAGTCAACCAGTGCTCTATCTGTCAAAGTATATCATTCAAAACAAAGAAGATTACTACCACAGATTGAGTGGAGTAACGCAACGAAACGCGTGGGAGGCCTGGATAACATTTATGCTGGAAGCAACGGAAAAAACTTCGTTGCATACCCATGTACGGATCAATGAAATTCTTGCTCAGATGGAGGCTACACTCGAATATGCCAAAGGAAAAATGAAATGGTACACCAAAGAGCTGAATGAAGTGATCTTCAGCCAACCCTATATCAAACCTGATTTAATAGGGGATGCCATTGATAAGACTTCGCGCACCACCTTAACCAAATATATGAATGAACTCGTTGCTCACAAAATCCTTAGCACACGAAAAGATGGGTTGCGGGTTTATTATATCAATGACGATTTAATCCGTATTTTAGAGGGCTGATTTGAGTTGGTTTCCTGGGATAATTTTGAATTTAACGGTTTGTATTCAAACTGTTTACGGTTATAAATCTGTATAGAAGTAGTTCAAGATAAAACAGATGAAATGGAAGATTACGATCAGGTAACCGGCTATTCTATCCAGCAATCAGAAGATGCTCTGCCAGGCCAAACACTTGGAACGCATGGAAAACGAATATTAAAAACCTCTACAACAATGCAGCAATAGAAAACCTGGACGCTCTTTTTGATTATTGGGATTAGTATTATATTTAATTCATGTTCAAAAAGGACGGAACCCACTATTAAGACAGTAACCTATATTTACAAAAACAAATCGGGTATTGATCTTTATATTGAAGTATACAATGAAGGTGACCGTTTTAAAGACTTTTCACTTTCAACAAATATGGAGGTTGAGACAAATACTACACGCGGTGAAAGCCCTATTCCTTTTTTGTTTTATGAACCAACCTATAAGGCTGGTGATTCTGTTGTAATTCGATTTTCTAATAACCATTGTTTAAGATATTCTAGAAACAGTGGGGTAGATATATATGGAGACAAAATCTTTGATTATAGGGAATACGACAATTACACCCCTGATTTAGTGGAAAAAAACAAATTCACTTTGTATTACACCATCACAGAGGATGACTACAATGAATCGGTTGATTGCGAATAAACATTTTACCATGTTGCCGCGCGTTTTGTCGCGCGCTAACAGGGTTTTTACCAATCAGGCAAATAGAAGATGCCCTGCCAGGCCAACTCACGTGGAACGCATGGAAAACGAATATTAAAAAACCTTCACAACAATGCAGCAATAGAAAATTACGTATACGATGCATTGATCGAAGTGACAAAAACAGCTCTGATTTATTACCGGGCGTTGGTGAAAGGTTGTCTTACCGCTCGTTTGCCTTTCGAAGAATCTCATCCATGAGTGTTGTACTTATCCATACATCTTTCTCAATAAGCTCGTGCAACAATGGCTTTACTGCAGGTATCAATCCCTTTGACTTTGCTTTTATCAATATTCCTATTGTTCCGGTCACATTTAAATCAGCATGTTTGGCATGAAAACGTCCAAGTCTTTCATCTAAAATGATAAGGTCAGCCCAATTTCATTGGCCAATACAATTGCTTCGGCTTCACCTGCATCAAGATCAAGGAAATATTTCAATGCTTTCTTATCCCTAATCTCCTGTATTTTAATCCATGCTATTGCTGATACATCCTGATAGTAGGTCTTATTACTGCCTGCTTCAATCTCCTGAAAAACAACATAAGGTATTGATATCTCCTGATACAACTCCTTGAGAAGTTCCTATTTGGATAATTTCAATAAGGATATAATCGGGGTTGTATTGGAAACAACTTTAAGCATTCATGAATTCATTATTCAGTTCTTCAATATCAGAATATCCCATGATTGATCCCTTATATTGCGCCACAATATCCAGAAAGTCCAATCTTGATAATCCTAAAACTTTTGCAGCTACACCTGAAGAAACTCTGCCCAATTCGTAAAGCTTCACCATAGCACTCAGTTTAATTTCCTTTTCAAATTCACCTATACTTAATTTCATTGAATTTGCAAGTGATTCCGGATATGTAATATTTATCAACCCGTTCATATACATAATTTTATACAAAGATAATGTAATCTAAGGTAAATAGCTTGAAACCAGAAATTTTGCAAGATACCTGCTATTGATACTCCGGTCTGATTTTTTTGGCAATCAATGTATGCAAATCGCTGATGCTGACGCGTTCCTGTTTCATGGTATCACGGTCGCGCAGGGTAACGGTATTGTCTTCAAGTGTTTGATGATCCACTGTAATGCAATAAGGTGTCCCGATGGCATCCTGACGACGGTAGCGTTTGCCGATGGAGTCTTTTTCTTCGTACTGGCAATAGAAGTCGTAGCGCAGGCTTTGCAGAATTTCGCGTGCTTTTTCGGGCAAGCCGTCCTTAGCAACGAGTGGCAAAACGGCTGCTTTCACAGGAGACAGCATAGCCGGCAGTTTCAATACTACACGTTCGCTGCCATCTTCAAGTTGTTCCTCATGGTAAGCATTGCTTAGCATAGCCAGAAACATTCGATCGAGGCCAATGGAGGTTTCTACCACATAAGGCACATAGCTTTCGTTGAGCTCCGGATCGAAATATTGTATCTTTTTGCCCGAAAACTTTTGATGTGCGCTCAGGTCGAAGTCGGTGCGTGAATGAATTCCTTCCAATTCTTTAAAACCAAAGGGGAATTCAAACTCGATATCGGCAGCTGCATTGGCGTAATGCGCTAATTTTTCATGATCGTGGAAACGGTATTTTGAAGCCGGAATGCCGAGCGAAAGATGCCATTTCATGCGTTCTTTTTTCCAATGCTCAAACCAGCTCAGTTCTTCTCCCGGTCGTACAAAGAATTGCATTTCCATCTGTTCAAACTCCCTCATGCGGAAGATAAACTGCCTTGCTACAATCTCGTTGCGGAAGGCTTTTCCTGTTTGGGCGATGCCAAAAGGAATCTTCATACGGCCGGTTTTCTGCACATTGAGGTAATTCACAAAAATTCCTTGTGCAGTTTCGGGGCGCAGGTAGATTTCGTTGGCACCTTCGGCTGTTGAACCCATCTGGGTTGAAAACATCAGATTGAACTGACGAACATCCGTCCAGTTGCGTGTTCCTGAAATCGGACAAACAACACCAATATCTTCGATCAACTGTTTGAAAGCCACCAAATCATTGGCTTCCATGATGCTGTAGAGTTTTTTGCTGGTAGTGGCATGTTGATCTTTGAGCTCGAGCACGCGGGCATTGGTGGTGATAAACTGTTGTTCGTCAAAAGTTTCGCCAAAGCGTTTGCGGGCTTTTTCAACTTCCTTGTTGATTTTATCTTCGATCTTCGCCAAAAAATCTTCCACTAACACATCGGCACGGTAGCGTTTTTTGGAGTCTTTGTTGTCAACTAACGGGTCGTTGAAGGCGTCCACATGGCCTGATGCTTTCCAAATTGTTGGATGCATAAAGATCGCTGAATCGATACCAACGATGTTTTCGTTGAATTGTACCATTGCTTGCCACCAATATTTGCGGATGTTGTTTTTAAGCTCAACACCGTTTTGTCCGTAATCATACACAGCGCTGAGGCCGTCGTATATTTCACTCGACTGAAAAACAAACCCATACTCTTTGGCATGGGATGTAATCTTTTTAAAAAAGTCTTCCTGATTCATCATGCTGCAAAATTAAAAAAATGATTTGATTGACGCTAATTTTTGGTTTAAGAGGGGAATGCTGAGTAACTGCAACAGAATAAAACGCCTTTGAAACGCTATGCTTGCTAATCTGCCAGCCAAAGCGACGGGTTCAACAAGGTTCTGCCTTGCCATATTTCAAAGTGTATTTCTGTCTTACCATCAATTTTGTCGGTGTGTATGCTACCAAGCAGTTGCTTTGTTGCAATTTGATCTCCACGTTTTACAAACACTTTTTCCAGATTGGAATACACCGTAAAGTAATCGCCATGGCGTATAATAACAGCATTGTTTGTTGGCGTAATTTTATTCACGCTTACCACAACGCCTTCAAAAACAGCACGTGCATCGCTACCTTTTGGGGTTGCAATATCAATGCCGTTGTTGTTGATGGTTACTTTCTTCAGCACTGGGTGGGGCTGCTGACCGAAGCGTGATGAAATGACGCCACGTTCAACAGGCCATGGAAGTTTGCCTCTGTTTTGAGTAAAACTATTGCTGAGGCGTAGTTCTTCCGGAGTCAAATTCATAAGCTTATCAGGTGTTGCAGCCGTTTTTTCTCCTTTTCTCTCACTTGCTTTTTTAATCTCATCTGCAATGATTGCTTCTATCTGACGCTGTAATTTGAGCGCATCCTGCTCTTTTTGCCGTAGCTCATTTTGAAGTTGTTTCTCCTGTTGGCTGATTTTTCGAACTGTTTGATCTACCTGAGTTTTTTCGTTTGAAAGCATTATTTGTTGTTTTCTTTCGGCTTCGAAAAGTGTAGTTTTTTCAGTTTTTTCATCCTCAAGTTGCTTTTTTTGCGACGCAAGTTGTTCTTGTGCCGAGCTCATTTGGCTTATCTGTGATTGCCTTAAGGCACTGTATTGCTGAAGGTATTTCAGTCGGCGGTATGCCTGATTAAAATCATCAGCTGCAAAAAGAAACATGAGTTTATTTAGCCCATTTCTGTTTTTATAGGCAAAAGCAATCATCCGTGCATATTCTTTACGGAGTGATGTGAGCTCGTTTTCGGTTTTTTTGAGTTCTTTTTCCGTTCGTTGCAGCTTGTTTTCGGTATTCTCAATCTGTTTTCGAAGAGTCGCTATTAAGTTTTCACGCTGACGAATTTTTGATTGAAGAATAGTTAATTCGTTGAGGCTAAGGTTCTTTGTTTTCTTTGTTTCTTCCAGGAGTTGATTGGTAAGGTTTATTTCCTCTTCCAACTTCTTTTTTGTTTGTTCCAGCGTAGCTTTTTTGTCCTGCCCAAATAAAACGTTCGGGCCTGGCAAAAGTGCCAGCATTGCGAACAGAATAAGGAAGGAATAGTTATGCCTCATAAAACGTGAAATTACTTCATTTTGCTGAAGTTTTCCGGAATTTTGAAAGGAAATGTTTGTTCGGTATCGAGTTCAAGTCGTGTAAAAGACAAGTTGACGTCCATTTTTTTACCTCCATGCAGTTCAAAGAAAACGTTAAATGGAACCAGCTGACCATTAACATTATTAAAATCTGTGTATGCTGCCTGAAGGCGTTTATTCTCGTCCGTATACTCTTTCATGTTGATTTTCATGATTTTAAAGGTTTCCGGATTGAGCCAGATATTTTGAATCAGCACATTGGGAGTATCCTTTTGCTTGAGAAACTTTTTGCGTTTCAGCCGGTTTGTGGCTGAAAGTTTGTACTCAAGATTATCAACTGAGGCACGAAAGTTTTCGTCTTCATAGCTCTCCAAATCGTTTCCTGTGATCAAAGCCTGCACCATATCGTAGTCGATGGTAGTGCCAAAATACTGATTAATAAAGTTATAATCTCCGGTAAAATACGATTTATCGAGACGGTTAATAAACTTAATTGAGTCGGTTGTAAGCACCAGCCGGGCTGCCTCAATACCCAGTGCGGGGGAAAGCGAAATCCAAATGATACTGTCTTTTTTAATGCGCACCTGCCCGCTGAGGTTTGTTTTACTTTTGTTTTCATCAATCAGCGTAATGGCAACTTTGGCATTATAAAAACTGTAGTGCATTTCAGCAGAAGCCATTTTGCTCAATAAAAATTGTTCTCCTTCGTTTTTGAGTGGGGCTCTGATAATGCTGCGAGGTGTTTTACAAGCAGCAACAGAAAGCAGTAACAAGAGTATTACAATCGCTTGTTTTATAATATGTTGCATCTTGCTATTCATAATACCTGCTATCATTAATCTTTTGTTGGATAAGGGTCGATGTTTCGCCAGCTTCAAGTGCTTTTTTCCAAAAATTAACGGCTTCATCGATTCTGTTCAGATGAAAGAGGATATCACCATAATGTTCGAGAAGTGTTCCGTTTACTTCTGTTGTTTTTTCAATTGCTTTCTCAATCCACACTAATGCATTTTGGTAATCCTTTTGTTTAAAAAGAATCCATGCGTAGGTGTCAAGATACGACGAATTCTCAGGTTGGAGCTCCAACGATTTTTCCGACATCTCGCGGGCTTTTTCGAGCTGATCGCCGCGTAAAGAAAGAAAATATGCGTAGTTATTTAAAACCAAAGCATTTGAAGAATCAATCGACAGTGATTTTTCATAAGCAGCATCAGAAGCAGCTTGGTTATTCAAACGCTGCTGAGTGTCGCCGATATTGCTGTAAAACTCAGCCAGAAGTTCGTCGTTGCGCACAACAAATTTTCTACCTGTTTCATAAGCCTTTAGCGCTTCTTCGTAATTCTTGAGTTGAAAATAGGCGATACCATTAAAAAAGTAAGGTAATGGCTGTTCCGGAAAAAGGCTAATGGTTTCGAGTGCGTGCTCATTCATTGTCTTAAAATCCTGAAGCTGAACATCGGCAAACAAAAGACTCTCCCACATCTGATAGTTGTTTTTATCAAATTCGAACGATTTCAGGATGTTTACCCTGGCTTTCTCAAATTCCTTCTTGCGCAGATATACATCAGCAAAAAGCTGATATCCACGCGGACTTTCAGGGTTTGATTCGAGTAAAACTGCAGCAATCCGTTCAATTTTTGCATTCACCTCATCTGTGTAGCTTTGGCCCTCGAACCATAATATCATGATCTGAATTTTGTTGTCAACATCCAGTCCTTTGCTTGAAAAGGCTTTCAGCAGCGATTCAAATGCCTCGTCTTCTTTGCCAAGATCCCTGTTATATTCAGCCAAAGCGATATGCGCATAAGGCTCGTTGGGATCGAGTTGAACCAATTTCTGATACACTTCCAATGCTTTTTCGGGAGGACCAAATTTCTTGTATAAATCAGCCAACATGGTCAGATAGCGCGCCTCATATGGAAAAGCATCCGAAAGGCGCTGTATTTCGGCAACGGCTTTTTCTGGCTGATTTTTTGCCAGGTAAATTGCTTGTTTTTGTAACGACAACATTTCATTGACACCAATCTGCTGCTCAATTTCATTGAATATTCTGATAGCCTCATCATATTCCTCAAGCAGAACCAACGCTGAGGACAGTTCGCCGCAATACTCAATATTGCCCGGCCTCAAATCGAGCAACGAACGATACACTTTTGCATACGCTTTGTAATCGCCCTTTACTTTAAACAGCTGAGCTAAACGAATTTGATACCACTCATTTTCAGGCATTAAGGCCACAGCTTTTTGCATAAAATCCAGCGATTCATCAAAACGTCCTTCACGAGCGTAGAGGTCACTCAACTCATACATACTGCCATGATCATCGCTGTAAGCAGCAAGAGCAGCCTCAAATTTTTGAATAGCTTTATCATTATTTCCGGCCAGTTTTTCACGTAAACCATCCGAAAAAAGCACTGCGCTCTTACGTTGAGAAGCAAATAACAAACTGTCATTTAACGCTTTTACTTCACTTTTGCTTTTTTTTCGTTGTGCTGTTGCATCAGGAGCAACACAAAATAGTACTATAAAAATCAGGAAAATGCTTCCAGAGATATATTTCATCAGGGATTGTTTAGTTTCCGTTTCGTTTCAGAGTAATAGCTTTCTAGCTCAATAGTTCGTTATAATCACCCAGACTCAGTTCATCAAACTGTCCAGTTAATTTTGCATATTTTCCTATCATGCTGTTTTGAAGTAATTTGCCTTCTATCACCGCGTTATTTTGAATAATACTGTTTCGAATGACCGACTGATGTATGACAGCGCCCTCACCTACTGATACATAAGGTCCAATAACAGAGTGTGTTATTACAGCCCCTTTTCCGATAAAACATGGTTCCACAATAAGTGAATCTTCGATGTCGGCTTCATCAGAGATCAGGTCTTCGAACTGGTCATCTTCCATTGCAAACGCCAAAACCTGTTTGTTGGTATCCACGGTAGCGTCTTTGTTGCCACAATCCAACCAGGCTTCAACACTTTCAGTATGAAAACGGGTTCCTTTTTTCATCATATTCTGCAATGCGTCAGTGATTCCATATTCACCGCCAGTAGTAATTTTTTGATCGAGGAGGTATTGCAACTCTTTATGCAGGTATTCGCCGTCGCGGAAATAGTAGATACCTATGATGGCCAGATCAGAAATAAAGGTCTTTGGTTTTTCATAAAACCCTTCTATACTACCGTCATCATTCAGTTTAACAACGCCAAACTGTTCGGGTGTTGCAACTTGTTTCACCCAGATCGCTCCTTCTTTGTGGTCGTCGAGTTTAAAATCGGCCCGAAACAAGGTGTCGGCATACGCAACAACTACTTTTCCAACCAAAAGTTTTTCAGCACATAAAATGGCATGAGCAGTACCCAGTGCCTCGTGTTGGTAATGAATACTACCTTTTGCTCCAACCGATTGAGCAATTTCAAGTAGTTGATTTTCAACTTCTTTCCCAAACTCACCAATAACGAAAGCAATCTCGTCAATCGGTTCAGCTATCACCTTTGCAATATCTTCTACCAGGCGCTGAACGATAGGTTTTCCGGCCACCGGGAGTAGGGGTTTAGGAGTTGTGAGTGTGTGCGGGCGAAGCCTTTTGCCCATTCCGGCCATTGGAATAATGATGTTCATTGCAGTTTTTTGTTTATGTGATTGATTTGGTTTGTTATAAGTTTTATTTGCCGGTATGGCCAAAGCCACCTTCGCCGCGCTGCGTTTCCGAAAGCTCACCAACTTGTGTCCAATCAGCTTTCTCGTGACGACTGATGACCATTTGTGCTATACGGTCGCCGTTTTGAATCGTAAAATCAGTGTCGGATAAATTTATCAGAATCACTTTTATTTCACCTCTGTAATCGGCATCAATCGTCCCCGGACTATTCAAAACTGTTACCCCGTATTTGAAAGCCAAACCGCTTCTCGGTCGCACCTGTGCCTCAAAACCGACCGGAAGTTCAATAAACAAACCGGTTGGAACCAAAACACGTTGTAATGGACTAACAATGATAGGTTCAGTGAGATATGCACGAAGATCCATTCCGGCAGCATGTTCGGTCTCGTAAGCCGGCAAAGGATTATTAGAGTGGTTTACTAGTTTAATTTGCATGATATTAACTTCAAAAACACGACAAAAATAGTGATAAATGTACATAAATGGTCACCGCTCTGATGATATCCTTTTGATTGTCATGTGGAGAGGACGTGAAGCATAGCCAAAACTTACGCGGTACCAGCCTCAAGTGTATTATGATGCCACTTTCTAGCTAATGAGGTGTAACAACTGTATAATAAGTGTTGATAGATTTTCTTATTTCTATCAGAAAAAAAACGAAATTTGGCCGATAAAGTGATGAAAGAAAAACGGTATAACTATTAAAATTATAACCACTAAAAGATGGAAGATTATTTCAACTTTGTTACATCAAGATACAGTGTGAGAAGCTATGATTTTGATCATCAAATCAGTAAGGAAAAGTTGATGCGTGTGCTCGAGACAGCGCGAATGGCACCATCAGCAGCCAACCGTCAACCATGGAAAATCATGGTGATACAATCGGAAACTCTGCTGCAAAAACTGCATGATGCTTATCCCGCACCCTGGTTTGCACAGGCTAACACCGTGTTGGTTGTAAAAGGCTATCCCGATGAGGCCTGGACACGAAATGTGGATGGTTACAATTCCATTGAAACCGACCTGAGCATTTTAATGACCCATCTTGTACAAGCTGCTCATGCTGAAAGTCTTTCAACATGTTGGATAGAGGCCTTCGATCCCGAAAAGTTGCGGGAGGCTCTTGATTTAAACCCCGAAGAAGTTGTTTTTGCCATCACTCCCTTAGGATATACCCCTGTAGGCATAAAGACAGTGCGTCCGAAATCGCGCAAACCGCTTGATGAAATCGTTGAATGGCTGTGAAATCCTCAATCGAAAAACGAGTGACTTTTGAATCGGAAGAGGAATCAACCCTTTTTGCATTGTTGCAGCAGCCACTTTCACGTAATCATATATTGATGGTGGTAAAAATTGTTGAGAGTCGTCCGCAATTGCTCGGATTTACCCTTGAAATAGTACAAAGCAGCCATCAGCACGATGCGATGGTGGCCTCATGGCTTTTAAGTCATTTGTACGATTCGAGTCCTGAACTACTTATGGAGTGGCAGCCGCAAATGGTTCAGGCTGTGCTTACAACAACTTCAGATAGCGTGCGTCGAAACCTGCTTCGGATTCTGGAAGGTCTCCCTTTGAAGGAAGATCAGTTAGGAATTCTGTTCGATACTGCACTACGGTGGATGATTTCTGAAAATCATGCCATTGCTGTTCGTGCCAATGCCATGCAACTACTCTACCGTATCAGTTGCCTTGAACCCGCTTTGATTCCGGAGTTGCGCAACCATATTGAAGCTTTGATGGATTATGGAACGGCTGGTTTTCGATCACGTGGAAAAATCATTCTTAAAAAACTTCAACTTATTGATAAGTAAGTATATATCACTAAAAAGACCTAACTTTAGATGAAAATTCTGCTTTTAGCCGTAGGTAAAACTGATGAAAAATACCTGGAAGAGGGCATGAAAAAGTACCACGACCGTATTGTTCATTACCTGCCTTTTGAGCTGAAAATAGTTCCTGACCTAAAAAACAGGAAAAGCCTTTCTTTGGAGCACCAAAAACAAATGGAAGGTGAATTGATTTTGGAGCTGTTGCAGGCCGGCGATGAGCTCGTGTTGCTCGACGAAAACGGCAAGCATTTCTCATCAAGGTCGTTTTCTGCCTTTTTGGAACGAAAAATGATAACCGGACCGAAGCGATTGGTTTTTGTTATTGGAGGTCCTTATGGTTTTTCAACGACTGTTTACGAGCGTGCCTCTTCAAAAATATCATTGTCATCGATGACATTTTCGCATCAAATGGTACGGCTGATCTTCCTTGAGCAAGTTTACAGAGCCTTAAGTATCACTAAAGGAGAGCCTTATCACCACGATTAATTCTTTTTAGAAAGAGGATTATTTTCTTCCAAAATCAGCAGGATTTTCACCCCAGTCGCGGGTTTCCCATTTTCGTATCGGAACAGTTATGGTATTTTTACTCAGCCATGCTTCTGCCCTGTTGATGAGATCAAAAATTGCTGCGTTTTTTGCTGTTGGCTCGAGTTTGGTACGTGCTTTGCCTGCTCTCACCCACTTTATGGCATTTTCCGAATCGCTGTAAATGGTCATCGAAATTTTCTGTTGCTGCATCCATGCCAAAGCATGCACGATAGCTAAAAACTCCCCAACATTATTGGTTCCCATTTCATACATTTTGCTTTTGAATACTTCGGTTCCAGTTGCGGTGTAAACGCCTCTGTATTCCATATCACCCGGGTTGCCTGAGCATGCCGCATCCACTGTCAATGAATTTGGTTCGGGTGGTCCCAGCAATGAAGGTTCATTTTGAGTCCGTTCAACTTGTACATCCTTTGCCGGAGGGCCTTCTTTGAAAGCTTTTTCAGCCAAAACTCTGTCAGGATATGACTTAAAACGCGCTCCTTTAAAATTCTCTATCTGCTCCTGACAAGCATCCCAGCTCGTAAAAACCCCGATCTTGCGGCCATTCCAAACTACATAAAACTTCTTCTTCGCCATGAGGCAAAATTAAGAATTTTAAAAAAGGAACAGAACTTTAGCTGGCTTTCATTCGATGACGATTTTTGAGATAACTAAACGGAAATAAATAAGTCCGGAATTGCGGCAAAAGAGACGCTTTTGTAACTATTTATCGACTTAGCCCACTTAATTTGTGATCACTTACAGCATGTTTTTGTCATTTCTTGCGTTTTTCAATCGTTTGCATTAGTTTTGTTGCCAATTCCAAACAATAAAAACATGGCTAATCAGCTTCATACACAGCTGAATTTCCTCAATATTAAAGAGCGCGACAGGTTTTCCTGATTCCTGTATTTCATGTTTTTGCCTGTAAAAGGCTCATTTTTCATTACTAATTTATTAAAAATCAGATATATATGGAATTGCCATTTGCTGAATCGTATAAAATAAAAATGGTGGAGCCTTTAAGGCGAAGCCACCGTCATGAACGCGAACAATGGATCAAAGACGCTCATTATAATCTTTTCAACCTGCGTAGTGATCAGGTTTTTGTTGACTTACTCACCGACTCGGGAACGGGTGCTATGAGCGACCGCCAATGGTCGGAAATGATGCTGGGGGATGAGTCGTATGCCGGAGCCTCTTCTTATTACAAATTGAAAAATGCCATTACAGATATTACCGGTTTTGGATTTTTTCTGCCTACCCACCAAGGTCGAGCTGCCGAGAATGTGCTTTTTTCTGCAATGATCAACAACGGTGATTTTATTCCCGGTAATGCTCATTTCGACACAACAAAAGGCCATATCGAATTCAGAAAGGCCACAGCTGTTGATTGCACCATTGACGAAGCTTTCGACACAACATTGGATCATCCTTTCAAAGGAAACATCGACTTGAATAAGCTCGAGAAGGTATACACCACTCACCCGATCGAAAAAATCCCATTGATCATCATCACCGTAACTTGCAATACATCCGGCGGTCAACCAGTTTCGATGCAAAACATCAAAGAGGTAGCTGCATTATCGAAGCAATATGGAGTAAAAGTTGTTTTTGATGCAGCTCGTTTTGCCGAAAACGCCTATTTCATCAAAACCAGAGAAGAAGGTTATGCTGACAAAAGTATCCGTGAGATTGTGCTTGAGATGTTTTCGTATGGCGACGCCATGACTATGAGCAGTAAAAAAGATGCTATTGTAAATATGGGTGGGTTCATTGGTATCAGAGAGGAATCTCTCTTTCAGAAAGCCAGTGTTTTCAATATTATGTTCGAGGGTTTTATCACTTATGGAGGCATGTCGGGTCGTGATATGAATGCTTTAGCTCAAGGATTATATGAAGGAACAGAATTCGACTATCTGGAAACACGCATCAGGCAGGTCGCTTTTTTAGGATCGATGCTCAAAGAAGCTGGTGTGCCTGTTCAATATCCCTTTGGCGGACATGCAATTTTTGTAGATGCACGCCGTTTTTTGCCACATTTACCTCAAGAACAGTACATTGCCCAGACGCTGGCCGTTGAATTGTATGTGGAAGGAGGGGTGAGAGGGGTCGAAATAGGTACAATTATGGCCGACCGTGACCCAATCACACGCAAAAACCGTTATCCCAATCTTGAGTTGGTGCGTTTGGCAATACCACGACGTACATATACCAATAATCATATGAGGTATGTTGCTGCCAGTTTGATCAATGTGTTTGAGAGAAGAGATCAGATAACTTCAGGATATGAGATAACAAAAGAAGCCCCTATTTTGAGGCATTTCACCGTTCAGCTCAAAAAGAAATAAAAAAATAATGCTTCCCTGCAAAAAACAGGGAAGCATTGTTACGTCTTTTTCGGGCTTAATGGCCCAAAGCAGGCTATTATGCGTTGATTACATTGTTAGCCGATCCGAATTCGCTGGTTTGGTGAGCGTCAGCTTCTGGTTCATCGAACCAGTTAGCTCCATCTGCCAGATAACGGAAATGGTAGCTTTTGCCAGTATCCACTTCAATTACATGACTGAAAGAACCATCTTTCAGCTTGCTCATAACATCTGCCGTTGGATTCCATTCATTGAAATCACCCAAAACAGCTACTTCGCCTGCTGCACCAGCTTCTGCTTTTGTTACTTTAAAAGTCACTTTGCAAACAGGTTTGCTTTTGAGAACTTGTTTTTTGATGCTCATTGTTATCAGTTTTAGTGAGTAAAAAATGCAACCACCCTATTCTTATTAGATGTATTGCAGATGCAAAAATAGTCATTTTCAACTTGTTAGTGTTTTGACCGATTTTTAGTTTGTGATGTATTTAATTATAAACCAGCTTGTTAGATGGTTTTTACTCAAAACTCTTATAAACATCAAACGGTTTCGGAAACGCTTGATTTATACCATTTTGAATATTTTTAACATTATTTTAGAAGTTGAAGCGGTACTTTTGCACTGTTTTAGACAAAAATTTTTGATTAAAAAGACATCATTCCAATGGATATAGATAAAAAATCGGGGCGATATGAGCGCCTGTATCAGCAAATCAGCGACTTATTGGTAAAGAGCAACAATCCAATTTCCAATATGGCAACTATTGTGGCTGTTTTGCATCATAAAATGGATTATTTTTTCTGGACAGGATTCTATCTTCTACAAGATGGGAAACTTCAGGTGGGGCCTTATCAGGGTTCATTGGCTTGTATCAATCTGGCAAAAGAAACAGGCGTTTGCTGGGCGGGAGTCACTAGCAACAAAACTCAGATAGTAGCTGATGTGCATGCTTTTCCGGGACACATTGCTTGCGACAGCCGCTCTAAATCAGAAATTGTTGTGCCTTTACGCAATAAGGAAGAAAGGCTGATTGGTGTTTTGGATGTTGATAGCAGCGAATTTTCATCATTTGATGAAACAGACGCTTTTTGGCTGGAAAAAATTGTTGGTTTGGTTTACGGCTCTTTATAACAATTACGTTTTCAGGCATACTGCTTAATATTCTGAATCACCTTTTTCACCAATATGTAACTGTCATTCAATTTGTGTTATTTTTGCACGCAATTACAAACAATCCTTGAAAGAAACTCTTTACATATTATTCATTGCATCAGTGGCTTATAATACGTTTCCACTGGCATTAGGTCTTAATCGTGATCACCGTAACTCCCACCTTACCAATCTTTTGTTAGCCACTGTTTTTGGTTTATTACAAGGGCTTATGTATCATATGGGAGCATTGCTTGGCGACACCTTTATGCACGTTTTTGTAATTCGTTACAAATGGGTCATCTTCGGGATATTGGGTGCAGTAAGCATCCGTATGATTTTGGAAGCTTTACGTATCAGAAGAGGAGAACGATTGTTTTCATTTGATAATTATGTAAAATTTGTAATAATGGCTGTTGCTGCAGGTATAAACGCATTGATTATAGGAATGACAGCCGATCATTTTTCACCCTTCAATGGTTTAATGCCAATTTTATTGGTGATTGCCGGTTTCTGCTGGTCGATTGCCGGTATCAGCATGAACCTTTCCCGAACCAACATTCTTTTGTCAAGTTTAATGCACATTATCGCGGCTGCTGTCATTTTTGTTGTAGCGCTCGTTTATCTACTTACCAACAACTGGTTTTAATGCAAAAAAGACTCCTTTACTTTCTCACAGGAAGTATCATTCTAACACTGTCCCTTCATCTGAAGGCTCAGATTCCATCAGGATATTATGATGGTACAGCACAATTGAATGGAGAAGCGTTAAAAGCGGCACTGCATACAATAATAAAAAATCATCAACCACACACCTATTCACAGCTTTGGCAAGATTTCATCGTCACTGATCAAAAACCAAACGGAAAAGTTTGGGATATGTATTCTGATGTCCCGGGAGGAACTCCAGCTTACGAATATACTTTTGTTAGTGACCAATGTGGAAATTACAGTGGCGAAGGAAGTTGTTACAACCGCGAGCACTCCTGGCCTGCCAGCTGGTTTGACGATCAACACCCGATGTACACCGATTTGTTTCATATTGTTCCAACCGATGGTTATGTGAACAACAGGCGAGGAAATTTCCCTTTTGGTGAAGTTGGGCAAGCAAGCTGGACTTCCACCAATGGTTCCCGTGTAGGAGGTAGTGTTACTGCCGGCTATGGAGGCACTGTTTTTGAACCCATTGATGCTTATAAAGGTGATTTAGCGCGTGGACTGATGTATATGTCGGCCAGATATTATCAGGAAGATTCGAATTGGCCGGGTAGTGATATGACGCTGGGCGCTGACTTAAAACTCTGGGCTCGTGCACTTTTACTTCAGTGGCATGAACAAGACCCTGTAAGTGATAAAGAAATAGCACGAAACAACGCCATTTTTCAAATTCAACTCAATAGAAACCCATTTATTGATCATCCCGAATTTGCAGGGCTGATATGGGATCCAACTGCATCAATCTCCGACAACGAAATAACCGCTTTCAAACTGTGGCCTAATCCTGCTAATCAATCTGTTAGTATCGAATTTTTTAGTAACACCTCAGCATCTCAGCGCATTTTATATGTAACAGATATGACAGGTAAGCTGATATTAACACAGGCTCTTAATGAAGGTGAAACTTCTCATACGCTTTCTGTTGATCCTCTTGCCCCCGGGTTTTATTTTGTAAGCCTTAACGCACAGGGATATCATGTATCAACAGTCAAATTGATTAAAAAATAAACCTGCTGATGTCGAAAATACGTATTACCAAAGAATTTAAATTTGAAATGGCACATGCCCTTTTAGGTTATGATGGTCCGTGTCGCAATGTTCATGGCCACTCTTATGAGTTAAAAGTAACTGTAATGGGAGAGCCTATCACCAGTCAGGGTCATGTAAAACTTGGAATGGTGATGGATTTTGGTGACCTGAAACGCATTGTTAAAGTTCAGATTATTGATGTGTTTGATCATGCGCTCGTGTTGAATGCTGCCATGCCCAAAGAAATTACCAGTCATCTGCATAACAGTTTTGAAAAAGTGCTCCTTCTTGATTACCAGCCTACCAGCGAATTAATGGTGATAGATTTTGCTCAAAAAATAAAGGCTAACCTACCCGTTGGAATCGAGTTGATTAGTGTTTTACTACGCGAAACAGCAACTTCTTATGCCGAATGGCTTGCTTCTGATCAGGGTAAGGAAAACTAATCCCCATTTCGTATAAACGGCTATTATAAAATTAAAAAAGCCGCGAACACTCTCAGTGTGTTTAGCGGCTTTTTTCAAATTTTACTTACCTGTATTAGAACCATCCGGGAAAGTGATTTCGCCCGAAGGCAAGAAAGGTAAGAAGCAAAATCTTTAACAAATACACATTATTAAACCAATTTATAGTTACTTCAAGCCATATTTAGCAGCAATTTCATTACGCTTTTCCCAGGCATCGGGTAAATGAACAAGTCCAAATCTCTCGGCTAGCGCACTTATTTCCTTGTTTTTTTTCTCAGACCCATTGGCATATCCGTTTTCGGGAGTTAATTCATGAAAAACAGCCTCCAGGTATTCCTCAAAGGGTTGATTGAAATACATATCAATAAACCACAGTGGTTTTTCAGAAGCATTCCAAAAGGTATGCGTTATTAGTCTTGGACGCAAGTGCCATCCACCAGCATTTACTTCCACTACTTCATCACCAACCAACACACTGGCAGTGCCTTCTACCACATACATGATCTCATCAAGTTCAAGATGATGATGCGGAGCAGGTCCCATCCGTTTTGGTGCAACCGCACACTCAACACTCGAAAACAATCCGTTAGTCATTGAGGTTCGCATCCAGACACGTATATCCATGCCTCCTTTGTGATCCAGAGGGGTTGTACCTGGCAAAAGAACCGGTTTCAAGGGATCTGAATCTGGCGTTTCATGAGTCGCTCCTATAGCCAAAGGAGACAGGGCACTGAATGCTGCAAACAGACTCGTGGTCATTAAAAAATTACGTCGCTCCATAAGTGAGTGATTTTAGTTGATTAGTAAATTAGTTTTACTTTTCTGCAAGTAAGTTCTTTAGTCTTTTAAAACAAGTAGTTCAGACCGATGTAAATACCGCCTCCACCGTCACGTTTATCAAAAGGACGGCCATAGTCAACAGCTACAATAAAGTTCTCATTCATTACGATACGTAAGCCAGCTCCATAGGTGCTGTGTAAGCTCTCTTCATCAGCGAGAAAATAATCCTCTCTGCCAATTACAGGAAACTTGGTTTCGTCGAGATCAACTTTTTGAAGCACCATACCAGCGTCAACAAAAGTATTCAGTCCGAGGTAAATGTTTTGTTTCCAGAGTACTGTCTTATAAAATTTCCAGCGAAATTCTGCATTTCCAAAAGCAAATCCATCGCCTACAACCCTGTTACGCATTACACCACGTAAGGTTTTTGATCCTCCCAAACCATCGGTATTGGATGAATTGCTGAATGAATTAATCATATAAGGCTGCATGTAGAAAGGAACATTTCCGCCAATTGTTCCTTGATAGTTAAGTCGGTAAACAAAAGATAGTTTATCCTTTACCAAGGTAAAATATTGACGGTGTGTTGCCGAAATTTTCGCAAACCCATAATCGCCATTACCAAGGAATCCGGGTGCGGCAAACAAAACGACTTCACTCCAGATACCTTTCATAGGGTTGGGTTCAAAGTCGCGGGTATCGAATACCAGTCCAAATTTAAGGTAGTTCGACCATCCTCCATCTTTTTCACCTTCCTCAATGACACCCCACGAAACATACTTATCATACAACCCAGGAACATCGGGTAGCTTGTCCTCGTCGTCCTTGCCTTTATTAAGACTCTCAATGTCAACAGGGGCAATGGTATTTTTCATGATGCCAAAGCCAGCAACCCAACGCAGGGGTTTATAACTAAATTTCCCTTGAAAATCAGTCATGAAACGAAACATTTTCCGTTCATGACGATAGAACATCCTTGAGACATAATTGAGGCTGTCAGAATCATCGGACCAATCAGCGTTAAAAACAGCATCATACCCATTAAATCCATAAAAATCAAGTGCCTTTTCAGTTAGGTAACTTAAATCGGAAGTGACACGGACTCCAGGAATCAGGTGTTCGGAATCGTAAAAAAACCGGTTTACTCCGCTTCCTTTGGTATAGCGGGATACTTCGGCATACAAAGAGTGAAGGTATTTCGGATAGGTTTTACCATCACCGTAATAAAAGAAATTGACAAGCGCTCCGTACTGAAATCCCAGGTCGGTGTTGTACGAAACAGCCGGCAACGCTCCGAAGGTCCAGCCAGTTTTAATACGTTTAGGTTCAGGAGCTTGTTCGTCCTGCGCGTGGAGGGTGCATACCATACTTAAAAGTAGCGCCACCATTAAAATGTTTCTTTTCAGCATCATAATAGTTTGTGTTTGGTGAACAAATAAACAAAATAAAAATGAGGCTACCAATTTTTTTATCAGGCAGTGATCTTTTGAGAATAAAGCAGTTACAATTTGCGAAGAAACATTTACAAAAAAAGGAAAAAGCCGTTTATTTTGGAGGAAGATGTGAAGCAATTGTATCAATAAGCAGATTGCGTTCGATGGGTTTTGTAATATATCCATCACAACCTGCTTCCATGGCAGTTTGTATTTCTACGTCCATGGCATAAGCTGTTTGTGCTATGACCGGAACAGCAGCCTTAATGCGTTTAATTGCTTTGGTTGCATCATATCCGTTGATGAGTGGTAGTCGGATATCCATTAAAACGAGATCAATAACTGCCTTATTTTCTTCCATCAGCTCGATGGCTTCTTTGCCATTTTTCGCCCAGATAATTTTCACTTTTGAAGGTCGAAGCATAATCATCAACAAGTTGTAGTTGGTGCGTTCATCTTCAACAATCAAAATGGTGTAGTTCGACCAGTTTGTTAAGGACGTTACCGGAATAGCTTTTGATTGACGGGTAGTACTTTGCGCGATCAAGCCTGGAATCTGAAAAGTAAAACGGGTTCCTTTTTCAGGTTCTGACCATACCTGAATTTGGCCTTCAAGCAGATCGATAAGGCCTTTTACAATTGCCAGGCCAAGTCCTGTGCCTCCATATTTTTTTGTCAGTCCATAATCCAATTGCCTGAAACGTTTGAAAATATGTTCCTGTTGCTCAAAAGCTATTCCTGGCCCGCTATCCTGAATGAAAAACGTAACATTATCATCTTCAATGGTATATCCAATTGATATACTTCCCGATTCCGTGAATTTGAATGCATTATCGATCAGATTATAAAAAATCTGCTGTAGTCTTACAGCGTCCGTCTTCATAAACATGGAGGCTTCTGTTTCCGGTAGCGAAAGCAAGAAATTAATGTGTTCCTTTCCTTTTCGTCCGCGCATTTCATTAAAGGATTTAAACACAGAGAAAAGCACTTCATTCAAAGCAAAAACACTGATATGCAGCTGCATCTGACCCGATTCTATTTTAGCAATATCGATGATATCATCAATCAGGCGTAATAAAATCTGACCGCTATCGAAAATAATATCAGCATATTCCTCACGCTCATAAGCTGGCAGACTCAGGTCTTTCATGAATTCGGTAAAACCGATGATATGGTTCATCGGAGTACGAATTTCATGCGACATGCTTGCCAAAAAAGCCGTTTTTAATTTATCTGACTCTTCAGCTTTTTGGAGTGCTTTGATCAACTCATGTTCTGTCAATTTACGTTTGGATACATCCCCGATAATGATTAAAAAACTTAACCCTTCACTAATCCGGCTTTTAATACTCAATCCACGGCAGCGGAAATAGGCGTCTTTTTTTGTTTCAGGGAAGGGGAGTTCAATATCAAAATCAGTAAGATGATCGATGAGCTGGATAATTCTATGATGAAGTTCGGTTTTTTGGAATGGTTCAAAAAATTTTATGTTCTGACGGTCAATAAGTTCGTTTGATTGTTTATCAAAAATCTTAAGAAATGCAGGGTTTGCAGCAGTGATATATCCATGCCTGTCGGTATTGAGGATTGCAAGTGGGATATTGTTAATAGTGATAGCCAGCCTGTGCTCAAGATCTTTCTCAGATGATTGACTCACCTGATGTAACTGCTGCTCCAGCTTTTGTATAATTAAATTTTGCTGCTCTATTTGTTCGAGCAATTCTTGTTTTGTTCTGTTGTCTTCCATAGATGCAAAATTTCTTAAGCACAATACAAATGTATACAAAGTTTATTGTTGGAGTCAATATCTAAAAAAATGTTTGACGCCTTACAGACTGTATTTATTACACTCGTAAAGATTCAAAACGCTAAAAAGACTAAAAATTACTTTTAACAAGCCTTTATTTAGGGTTACTATGTCAGTTTTTGAAAAACAAGATCAATTAAGTCCATAATTTATATCATGAAGAGTTAAAAAAGTCTCTTTGAGTTATAATGTCGGATAAAAGGCATTCTCAATGTGATCTACTTTTCGTTCATGCGGAGTTATTATGATCGAAATAATATCGAATCGTGTATCCACATTGAGGTTATTCTTAATGATATAACCCTCAGCAGCGCGAACTAAGGCTTTTTGTTTTGAACGTGTTACAGCAAATTCGGGTTCGCCAAACCAAGATGTGGCACGGGTTTTCACCTCTATAATTACCAGGGTTTCGCCATCCATGGCAATGATGTCGATTTCTTCACGTCCAAAATGCCAGTTAAGTTCAAGTATTTTATAATCCTTCGATCTTAAGTGCTTCAATGCCAGTTCTTCTCCCAATTTTCCCAATTCGTTGTGATCAGCCATAAGAGGAATTTGTTTTATGTTTATTGATTGGTTATTCTGTCATTTGAATGAAAGATGTTCCCTTGTCTGACGTAATGTTCAGCTGTGTTTGTCTGCCCATTATTAACGCTCTGTTATCGGCAATATGGCCTGCAGGGAAGCCAAAACACACAGGAAAATTGTATTCGGATACGTGCTCAAGGATTATTTCTTCGGCTGAAAGACCAAAAGGAACAGAATTATCACGCATGGATGTAAGGCCTCCAACGACTAAGCCGGAAAGATTTCTAAGTAATCCGGCACGTTTCAGACTTAGCATCATGCGGTCAATATGATACAGGTATTCGTCAACATCTTCAAGAAACAGAATTGACCCGTTCGTTTCAGAAAAAGAAGCAGAACCAACAAGGCTGTATAGGATAGATAAGTTGCCTCCAACAAGTTGTCCTGTTACTTTGCCTGACCTATTGCAGGCATGTGAAGGAAAATGATATTCAGGTGCTGCTCCTGTAAGGCATCCGAGTAAGCTGTCCAAAGCGGTTGAAGTAGTCTTTTCAAATTCAAAGAGCATGGGTGCATGAAGACTTTCGATGTGATATTGGCGTAACATGTGTGAATGAAAAACAGTGAAATCGGAATAACCAACGAGCCATTTTGGTTGCTGTATTGAAGGAGAGAAATTGATACGATCCAAAATCCTCATACCACCATAACCACCTCGTGAACAGATAATTGCTTTCACATCAGGATCGGATATCAGGGTATTCAAGTGGGCAGCTCTAACGGCATCGCTACCCCCATATTGATGATCAACAGCAAAAACTTCAGGATCGACGCGTACCTTAAAACCATTTTCTTCAAAAAAACGCACAGAAAACTGTATTATTTCAGGTGTTGTGCTTCGGGCAGGTGAAGCAAACGCGATCGTATCGCCCTTTTGAAGTGGTTGAGGTGTAATCATGTGTAAACTATTGGTTACCTTTGCCGGGATTTTTTTATCCCTTATGATGCATTATTAAAATGGAAACCAAAAGTAAACAATTCAAACGTTATACCGTCACTTCGGCATTGCCTTATGCCAATGGGCCTATCCATATTGGTCATTTAGCCGGTGTTTATGTTCCGGCCGATATTTATGTCAGATACCTCCGAATGATTGGAGAAGACGTTGTATTCATTGGAGGATCGGATGAGCATGGCGTGCCAATTACCATCAAAGCCCGTCAGCAAGGCATTCAACCACAGGAGGTTGTTGATAGATATCATACAATAATCAAGGATTCTTTCGAAACTTTTGGCATTTCTTTCGATGTGTATTCACGCACATCAGCGGCCATACATCATGCAACAGCTTCCGAATTTTTCAAAACACTTTATGATAAAGGGGTGTTTGCTGAAAAAACCTCTATGCAATATTATGATGCTGAGGCAAATCAATTTTTAGCCGACCGTTATATTACCGGAACCTGTCCGCACTGTGGCAACGAAAGGGCATATGGCGATCAATGTGAAAGTTGTGGAACCTCATTAAGTCCGCTCGATCTGAAAAATCCCAGATCAGCACTTAGCGGTAATGTACCCGTTTTAAAAGAAACAAAACATTGGTATCTCCCACTCGATCAAGCTGAAGGCTGGCTTAGGGAATGGATCGTAGAGGGTCATAAAGATGACTGGAAAACAAATGTTTACGGACAATGTAAATCATGGATTGACCAAGGATTACAACCTCGTGCCGTAACCCGCGATCTGGACTGGGGAGTGAAAGTGCCGGTTGAAGGTGCTGAAGGAAAAGTTCTTTACGTTTGGTTCGATGCGCCTATCGGGTATATTTCAGCTACTAAAGAATGGTCGGAAAAAACAGGAAAAGACTGGGTTCCATACTGGAAAAGCAATGATTCAAAGCTGGTTCATTTCATTGGAAAAGACAATATTGTGTTTCACTGCATCATTTTTCCTGCAATGTTAAAGAGCGAAGGGAGTTACATACTTCCGGAAAATGTGCCTGCAAACGAGTTCCTGAATCTCGAAAACGATAAAATTTCTACCTCCCGAAACTGGGCTGTTTGGTTACATGAATACCTCGAAGATTTTCCGGGAAAGCAGGATGTCTTACGCTATGTTTTGACAGCCAACGCTCCTGAAACGAAAGATAACGACTTCACCTGGAAAGATTTTCAGGCACGCAATAACAACGAACTTCTTGCTGTTTATGGCAATTTTGTAAACAGGACACTGGTACTTACACATAAATATTTTGATGGTATTGTGCCTTCTATGGACAACCTGACCGAAAAAGATCAGGAAGTGCTGAGCATGATGAATGCGTTTCCTGATAAAATTGCTGGCAGTATTGAGTTGTATCGTTTTCGTGAAGCCTTGTCGGAGTTGATGAACCTTGCCCGTTTAGGAAATAAATACCTCACCGAAAATGAACCATGGAAACTGTTTAAAACGGATGTTGAAAGGGTAAAAACTATTTTGGGTGTTTCGTTACAAATAGTTGCAAAACTCATGGTTTTATCAGAGCCGTTTTTACCTTTCAGCGCTTCACGTCTGGCCGAAATGCTCCGGCTGAATAAACTTAACTGGCACGAAGCTGCTGAAACCGTGCTTATAAAGCCTGGTCATCAAATGGGAGAGGCGGGTTATCTCTTCGAGAAAATTGAAGATGCTGCAATAGAGGCTCAGATTCAAAAACTTCTCGATACCAAAAAATCCAACGAACAGGCAGCAGGGCCAAAGCTACAGCCTCAAAAAGAAACCATTTCATACGAAGATTTCGCGAAAACTGACATACGTACTGCAACAATCATTGCGGCTGAAGCTATTCCAAAAGCAAAAAAACTTCTCAAGCTGACAGTTGATACCGGTATCGACAAGCGCACCGTGGTGAGTGGAATCGCTGAGCACTATCAGCCAGAGGCAATTATCGGCAAGCGTGTATTGATGCTTGTAAACCTTGCTCCCCGCGAATTACGCGGAGTGGTGTCGCAGGGAATGATCCTTATGGCAGAAAACAGCGAAGGAAAACTTTGTTTTGTTGCAGCTGATGAACCTTTTCATTCAGGCTGCGAAGTAAAATAAATCATACAAATCTTATGGAAAATACACTCGAACAACTTAAAAAATACACCCGCGTAGTAGCTGATACCGGCGATTTTGAGTCCATACAGCAATACATGCCCGTGGATGCAACCACCAATCCATCACTTATTTACGCATCAGCAAAGGATGAGAAATACAGTCATCTTGTTGAAGAAGCACTTGATTATGCCCGTACACGCATGCATTCCCACCAAAACAGACTGAGTGCATGTCTTGATCGTCTTTCGGTTAACTTCGGCATGGAGATCCTGCGTATTGTACCCGGAAGGGTGTCAACAGAAGTTGATGCGCGGTTGTCGTTCGATGTAGTAGGAACTATTAACAAAGCCCGGCTGCTCATCGAAATGTATGAATTGCAAGGTATAAGCCGCGAAAGGATTCTCATTAAGATTGCCGCTACATGGGAAGGCATTCAGGCAGCCGCAACACTCGAGCGTGAAGGCATTCGTACCAATCTCACCTTACTCTTCAGTAAAGTGCAGGCCATAGCATGTGCAGAGGCGGGCGTTCAACTCATCTCACCCTTTGTTGGCCGCATACTCGACTGGCATAAAACAAACCGTAAAGTTGATCATATCGCGCCAGATGAAGACCCCGGTGTTCTTTCAGTGACAGAAATCTTCAACTATTACAAGCATTTTGGTTATTCAACGGAAGTGATGGGTGCCAGTTTCAGAAACACGGGCGAAATAATCGAATTGGCAGGCTGTGATTTACTCACCATTGCACCTCAGTTACTTTCGGAGTTGGAAAGTATGAACCATAAGCTCGACCTTAAACTCAATGCCGAAGCAGCAAAAAACATGCTGTTGGAAAAAATCTCACTGGATGAACAAATGTTCAGGTGGCTGCTCAACGAAGATGCCATGGCAACAGAAAAGCTGGCTGATGGCATCCGAAAGTTTGCTGCCGATTTGGTGAAACTCGAACAATTGGTTAGCTCAAAGCTTTAAGCATTTTAACCATTGGTTGATTTCCTGAAAACGCTTACCTTTGCCGCCTGAAAAAAAGTTGTTTCCGGCCTCATAGTTCAAGGGATAGAATGGAAGTTTCCTAAACTTTAGATACAGGTTCGAGTCCTGTTGAGGCTACTTAGTTTTGATTAAAGCGTTGAACATCAACGCTTTTTTGTTGAATGGCATTTTCTGTTTCACTTGATGATAGAAATGATTTCTGTCTTGCACCTTGTGGCAGTAAATTTGTGGTTTTATGTTTTACTAGGCTTGTAGAGTTTCAACAAAATATCAAAACCAAAAACAGGTAAATGAAACCAGATATTCGATCAAATTCAGTACAAAATGAAACGCTTTCTGTTTTTTCTTTTGGTTTTGTGCTCTGTTTCACGCCTTTTGGCGCAGGAAAAAGTCCCTGTTCATGATTCGGTGAATTACAGAAAAATTGAAGAATATTCTGAAAAAAGAAAGCTAACCGAATTGATGTATAAGCTAATTTTTATTGATACTGAAGTTCAACCAACTAAATCGCCTTCAATAGTAAAAAAGGAAAAGGCATCGTTTGAATCGTTTGAGGATAAAACCATTCGGGAGATTCAAATCATTGTTCATGACCCTTTTGAATATCACAGCGGTGATAATACAATAAATCCTGAAAATTTGCTTTTGAAAGCAGGAAACAGTCTTCATATCCGCACGTTAAAATCAACGATAAAAAACCTGTTGCTTTTTGATTCGAATGAGTCGTTTGATTCGTTGCGCTTTGAAGAATCGGAGCGTCTGGTGAGATCACAGAAATATTTAAGGCAGGTAATTTTCACTTCTGTTCCTGTTGCTGGCGAACCCAATGCTGTGGATGTTATCATCAGGGTTTGGGACAATTGGTCGCTTATACCGCAACTTGATTTATCAACATCCAATGCTCGTATACAACTAAAAGACAACAACTTCGTGGGCACGGGTCATCAATTCAAGACCGATTTTAATTGGAATTTATCTGGAAACCCCAATCGGACACAGTTCGAATATTTTGTGCCGTCGATTAGTAATTCATATATAACAGCAAAGCTGCACTATTCCTTCGAAGGCAGTCGTAATTTACAACAGAGCATTGATATATCGCGTCAGCTGTATTCACCCCTTGCAAAATGGGCCGGTGGTATCTATCTTGGACGGACCTATACCACTCAAAGAGCTCTTGTTGGTGATACGATTAAGGAATTGGAATCGCGCATACATCTGCAGGATTACTGGGGAGCAAAATCCTGGAAGTTGTTGAGCGGTAACACAGTAAACGCCCGAACAACCAATCTTATCCTTTCTTCCCGACTGCAAAAAACTGTCTATCCGGAGCGGACGGCAGAGGCTGAGCTTGCTCATGTTTTTAATAACCAAACTACATTTTTAGTGGGTTTAGGTATTACTTCACGCAAGTTTGTTAAAGATCGTTTTGTTTTCGATTATGGAAAAATCGAGGATATTCCAATTGGCAGAGCTTTCGGAATCACCGTTGGAATGGATGTTCAGCAAACTAAACGTGCTTATGCAGGATTAAAAATGGCCTGGGGAAATTACGTTCCTTTTGGATATTTTAGTACTTCAATTGAATATGGCACTTTTTTTACTTCAAGCGCAACCGAACAAGGGACCATCAGGGCAGGATTAAGCTATTTTACTCCCTTGCTGGAGCGCGGAAAATGGAAATTCAGGCCCTTTTTAAAATCAGAGTTTATTATTGGAATCGATCGCCTGCCTACCGATATTTTAACGTTTACTGAAGGAATGAAAGCGTTTAAAGCCTTCGATTACAAGGGAAATCATATGATGGCTTTCACCTTGCAGCTTCAGACTTATGCCCCTTACAACCTGGTAGGGTTCCGGTTCGGGCCATTTATGTTTGCCACTTTTGGAATGTTGGGAAACGATCGGTCCGGTTTTCGGCACAGCCGTCTTTTGCCTGTATTAGGAGCAGGCTTACTTATTAAAAATGAATACCTTATCATTCAAAATTTTCAGATTTCGCTGTCCTATTTTCCTTATCTTCCCGGATCAGGTAATAATATTTTTAAGTTATCCTCTTACGAAACAAACGATTTTGGAGTCATTGATTTTGAATTATCTAAGCCGGGATTGGTAGTGTATTAAGGGAACATCAAACGCATGCCTGGTATTAAGTAAAAAACACCTTTCAGAAATTGCTGTTTTTTTAAATTTGCCTTTTCTATCGAAACAAAATTGTTATGCCTAATTCTCAGTTTCAGCGTCTGTATGATTCCCTCGAAAAAGATGAACGCGATGTTGCCAACATCTATATTCTTGCAGTCCTTCCTCTAAGTTTTTATGATTTAAAAACTCTTTTTTTGAAGCATCCTTCTGTCCCGAAGATAAAGGATACAAAAATTCAAAAAATCATAAAAAGGCTTAGCTCTTTGGGAATTACCGTTGCAACACGATTCGAAACATATATGTTTTCTCCTGCACATCAGGCTATATTTTTTAACACTGTATATCAAGAACTTCATGATTTTGCAACGAAGAATAATTTAAATGAGACCATAGTAAGACACTCTTTTTACTATTACGAAGAGACTAACAACTACACCCAGTTATTACGAAAAGTATTGTATCTGGCTGCCAATCCGCAATCAGCTGAATCAGAAAATTTCACTGTGGGAGGGCCTGAAATTAATATCGTAAAAGTGCTGAGCTTGCTCTATGAAAACACTTTTTATCATCCCATTCTCCAAAACTTTCAAGCCAAATATGCCAACTTTTTATTACAACAAGAAATTGATACACTAATTAATTTTAGTTGGAAAATTGAAACTATAAAAGAGAAATTTCTTTTGCTGATGGATCTTCAGGAAAAGATGAAAGATTACAATGCGGAATTTTCAATAAAAACAATCGTATCATCGCTTATCTACAGCTTGAGCGGTATTTTACCCTTAGACGAAAATAATCTTCCCTGGGTGAAAGAGGAATTGATGCCAAAATCGAAATTGCTTAAAGAAGTTTATCAAAGCGCTGACATCAGCAAAAGTCCACTCATAACAACGGAAACCAAGAGTTATTTTGTTCTAAAAAACAGACTCTTCGATAGTTTATCAATTATGTACCGTTATGCTTTGCTGCTCCATTTTTATTCCAGACCCGATATTTATTTATCATGGAAAGAAAAATTGGAACGCTATTTTCAACATGAGTATATAAATTCCGATTTCAAAGGGATCATCTATGTGCTTGAAGGTAAGAAAGGATTGATGAATGATTATATTAACCGCTTGTTTCTCAGACAGTACATCAATGCATTTTGGGTTGAACAATGGTCAGCACTATTGGCAAGTTACATTTTTAAAATAAAACTGGCAGCTGACGTTGTCAAAAGCGCTGAAGAAATCTTGCAAACACTTTATTTCAGCCACTACTACAGACCAGCACTCGAGCTTTCATTTGTGCTTCAAACCTCCACAAAAAGCCAGATGGCGACAAAAATTTATGATGAATTGTTGGCAAAGCTTGGAACACCGCCACTTATCAGTCATTTTCGTCATAAGCCGGAATATGAAGAAAAGTTGGTGGCTTTGGGTTTTTTGTCAAAATCGTTGCAAACAACTACTGTAACAACGGCTAAAACAAGGGTGTGTTATCTTTTAAATTTTCAGTCAGGCAGCATACAACCCATACAACAAACTCAAAATAAGAAAGGATGGTCGAAAGGAAAAAACCTGAGTTTGCAAAAACTTGCTGCCTCTGATTATGAGAACATTACTGAACTTGATAAAGGTTTTATTGGAAGTATAAAAGAATCCAGAGGTTTTTATGGTTCTGGGTTTGGCATCGATAAACGTCTGGGCTGGAAGTCATTGGCAGGTCATCCATATCTTTTCACTCACAACGATGAAATGCTTCCTGTTGAGTTAGTTATGATCAAACCTTCATTGATAATCGAAAAAAAAGGTGACCACTTTTTGTTAAGATTCGATTATCTGCCCCAGGACTACACCTTTCCCGTATTGATGGAGACAGCAACCCGTTTTCTTTTTATTGATATTGATCAAACCACAGCAAAAATTTTACAGTATTTGCCAAAAGGGATATTATCCATTCCTGAGCAAGCCAAAGAATTGTTGAAAACCACCGTTGCTGATTTAGCTCAGGTCATCAATGTATATGCAGATGAGGTTGTTGGCTCTGGTAAATCGCTGGTCAAACAAGTTGAACCTGATACCTTCCTTCGGGTGCTACTTACCCCTTTGGGCAACGGATTACGAGCACAGATTGCTGCAAAACCATTTGGAGCACATCCTCCCTATTGCGTTCCGGGAGAGGGAGCACATACCCTGTTTTCAACTTTTAACAACGAGCGCATTCAGGTTTTTAGAAACTTGACCCTTGAAAACGAGTTTCTTGATACGTTGCTTGAAAACATCAGTGGTCATGGCCTTGATATTGACGACCAATATCTCCTCCGCTTTGAAGACCCGTTTGAAGCCCTCAAGCTTTTAGAAGCATTGCATGATTGCAAAGATATTTGCAAAATTGAATGGCCCGAAGGTGTGCGCTTTGCTTTGCGAAGTGTTGTTCCAATGAAAAATCTCACGTTGAATATTAAAAAATCGGGTAATTGGTTCGAGCTTAATGGAGAATTGCGAGTTGATGAGGACTTGGTTATCAATATGAAAACTCTCCTCGATATGAAAAGAAATAAAGGAGATCGTTTTTTAGAACTTTCAGATGGTCAGTTCATTAGCTTAAGTGACAGTTTGCGCCGCAAATTAGATGAGCTTCAGTCTCTTCTATTTGAAGAGAAAAAAGGACTCAAAATCAGTCCGTTACTGATTCCAACTTTTTTAGATGGAATGGATGACTTTAATGGACTAACTCGCGACAAGGCAACGAAAGAATTCCAGCAGCTTTATGATCTGGCCCAAGTGAAAACTTATCCTTTGCCCGCTTTACTTCAAGCTGAGTTAAGACCCTATCAGGAAGAAGGATTTAACTGGATGGCCCGCCTGACAGAATGGGGAGGAGGAGCTTGTTTGGCTGACGATATGGGATTAGGTAAAACGGTTCAAGCTATTGCTTTTTTGCTTCATAAAGCCTCTGAGGGAGCTTCTTTGGTGGTTTGTCCTGCATCTGTTTTGCCCAATTGGCTAGCCGAGCTCAATCGCTTTGCTCCGGTTTTGAGGCTTGCAACACTTGGTATCAGTGGTCGTGAACAAACAATTGCATCACTTGAAGCTTTTGATGTGTTAGTAACAACCTATGGTCTAATGCAATCGGAAGAAGATTTATTCACTGAAAGGGATTGGAATGTGGTAATTTTAGATGAAGCCCATATAATAAAAAACCATCAGACAAAAACTCATCATGCAGCAACAAAACTGAAATCCAAAAACAGGATAGTACTGACCGGAACCCCTATTCAAAACAGGCTAGACGAATTATGGAGCATCTTTTCATTCATAAATCCAGGATTACTTGGTTCAGTTCAATCTTTTAACAAGCGCTATTCTCAATCTGGCGAGAACCCTAATGAAATCAACCGGAAAGGCTTACTTAAAAAAATTATTTCCCCTTTTATTTTACGTCGTTTGAAGCAAAATGTATTAGACGAGTTACCTCCAAAAACAGAAATTGTGCTGAGTGTAGAGCTGTCGGAGGCAGAGCAGGCATTTTATGAAGCGCTTAGGAGAAATGCCATTCAGTCTCTTCAAGCTGACGATCAACCCGGCATGGCTCTTATCAAAGCTTTGGCAGAAATTACCCGTCTGCGCATGGCTAGCTGTAATGTACGATTGGTCGATAAGGATCTCTCTTTGCCTTCCAGTAAATTATCAACTTTCATCGATTTAGTTGTTGAATTAAAAGCAAACAATCACAGAGCGCTGGTATTTAGTCAGTTTACCTCTCATTTGGCGCTAGTCAAAGAAGAGTTAGATCGTAAAAAAATAGAGTATTTGTACCTTGATGGCAGTACTCCTATCAAACAAAGAGGTGTTTTGGTAAAAGATTTCCAGCAAAAATTTGTCCCTTTATTTTTAATCAGTCTTAAAGCCGGTGGTCTGGGGTTGAATCTCACAGCTGCAGATTTTGTAATTCATCTCGATCCCTGGTGGAATCCGGCTGTTGAAGATCAAGCTACCGACCGCGCTCACCGGATTGGACAAAACAGACCTGTTACTGTTTATCGCATCGTTGCCAAAAACACCATAGAAGAAAAAATAATAAAGCTACATCATACCAAACGTGAAATGGCTGAGCGTATTCTGCTTGGAAATGAAGCTCCTGCGAAGCTGAGCATAAATGAAATGATGGAACTTTTACAGGCTGAATTTTAAACCTTAGCTAACGCTGGAGATCAATTTTCAGGTACTAAATGCATCAAAAATAAAGCCCGAAGCACCTGATAATTGATGGTTCATTTTGGTTTTCGTCAGTCAAACCGACAACAATTTTCGGTTTATATACTTAAAGTCTTACTTTTGCAACGTTTTTACCCCTAAAATGATTTCCAATCAGCTAAACAAACCCCTGATGTCGAAAAATCTTGTTATTGTTGAGTCACCTGCCAAAGCCAAAACCATCGAAGGTTTTTTGGGCAAGGATTATTTGGTGAAGTCGAGTTATGGTCATGTGATGGATCTGAGTAAAACTCAAATTGGTGTTGATATTGAAAATGGATTTGAACCACAATATGAAATATCTCCTGATAAGAAAAAGCTTGTCACAGAATTAAAAAAAGCAGCTAAAGAAGCTGAAATGGTGTGGCTTGCATCGGACGAAGACCGCGAAGGAGAGGCCATATCATGGCATCTTTTTAAAGCACTCGGCCTGAAAGAAGAAAAAACAAAACGCATTGTTTTTCATGAAATCACCAAACAGGCAATCGTTAAAGCCATCGAAAATCCACGAAACATTGATACACATCTTGTGGCTGCACAGCAGGCACGTCGTGTACTCGATCGTTTGGTTGGATACGAACTTTCACCCCTGCTTTGGAAAAAAGTAAAACCTGCATTATCAGCCGGAAGGGTTCAGTCGGTAGCTGTGAGACTTATTGTGGAGCGGGAAGAGGAAATAAGAAATTTCCAGAGCGTTTCTGCCTTTAGGGTCACAGCAGTTTTTGTTGCAACCATCAATGATCAGCAACATGTGATTTCGGCCGAATTACCCGAACGTTTTGACACACATGACAAAGCTTTTGCTTTTGTCAAATCATGTGTAGGAGCTCATTATACGGTTGATAGTGTTGAGAAGAAACCTGGAAAAAAATCTCCTGCTCCTCCTTTCACCACCTCAACGCTGCAACAGGAAGCCAGTCGCAAACTTGGTTTCTCTGTTGCAAACACCATGCGTGTTGCACAACACCTGTATGAGTCGGGGAAAATTACTTATATGCGTACCGACTCGGTGAATATCTCTGATTTGGCTATTAACATGGCAAAAAAAGAGGTGACCGAACGCTACGGTGCTGATTTTGTAAAAACACGTCGTTATACCACTAAAACTAAAGGAGCCCAGGAAGCACACGAAGCAATCAGGCCTACCTATCTTGATAAACCTACTGTAAGCGGAACGGCAGAAGAAAAGAAACTTTACGAGCTGATCTGGAAACGTACAATCGCGTCACAAATGGCTGATGCTGAACTCGAACGCACCTTGATAAACATCAACATCTCAACCAATAAATACCAGTTTGTTGCCCAAGGTGAAGTTATTTTGTTCGAGGGTTTCCTGAAAGTTTATCTTGAGAGTACTGACGATGATAATGGCGATGCTGCTGAAGGATTGCTTCCTCCATTGGTAAAAGGACAATTGCTCGGGATGCGCGAAATGTTAGCAACAGAGAAATTTACACGTCATGCTGCCCGCTACACAGAGGCCAGTCTAGTTAAAAAAATGGAAGAGCTTGGGATTGGTCGTCCATCAACCTATGCTCCAACGATTTCCACCATTCAGAAACGTGAGTATGTGGTGAAACAAGACCGTCCGGGCGAAAAAAGATCCTATCAGGTAATTAAAATGGTGAACGACCAGATTAAAGAAAAGATAGAGTCGGAAAATACAGGTCAGGAAAAAGCAAAGCTGTTCCCTACCGATATAGGAATTCTGGTAAATAAGTTTTTGGTACAGCATTTCGAAAATATCATCGACTACAATTTCACAGCCAATGTGGAGAAAGAATTCGATGAAATTGCGGAAGGAAGAACGGTATGGAATCAAATGATTAAGGAATTTTATCGTCCTTTTCATCAGCAGATTACCGATACTACTGACAATGCCGGAAAATTTTCGGGAGAGAAAAAATTAGGTGTTGATCCAGCGAGTGGTAAAAATGTGTTTGTAAAGGTTGGCCGTTTCGGTCCAATGGTTCAGATTGGTGATACCGAATCGGAAGATAAACCCCGCTTCGCCGGTCTGCGCAAAGATCAAAGCATGGAAGGCATAACGCTTGAGGAAGCATTGAAGCTCTTTGATTTCCCACGATCGATAGGAAACTTTGAATCCAAAGAAGTTACAGTAGCCGTAGGTCGTTTTGGCCCATACGTGAAGCATAATAATGCTTTTTACAGCCTTCAAAAAACCGATGATCCTGTTACTGTTGGCATCGAACGCGCTATAGAGCTTATCGAAGCAAAACGCGACAAAGCTGCTCAAAGTGTCATCAGAGAATTTGAAAATGAGCCAGAGTTGAAAGTTCTCAATGGCCGTTACGGTCCTTATATCAGTTTCAAAAAGAATAATTTCAAAATTCCTAAAGAAACTGATGCTGCAACACTTACCTTTGAGGCTTGTATGAAAATCATTGATAATCCTGACAATACGCCTAAGAAACGTTTTGTTAAACGCAAAGCATAATCTACTCCAAATTGTGGTTAATAATCCCCTCAACGACTGAAATAATAATCGCAAAATAATGGAAATCAATCTGTTTCTTGATCCTGTTGACCTCAATTCCATTCCCGCAGGCAATGCCAGACCCGGTCAGCAACGCATGGGCGAAAAGATCCGTATTCACGCTGAAAAAGCGCACTTTCCTGATCTCGATGGGGTTCGTGTAGCGCTTATCGGAGTAATTGAAGAACGGAATGCGGTAAATAATACTGGTTGCAGCACAGCTCCTGACCACATACGATCAGCTTTCTACCAGTTGTTTCATCACTGGCCCTCGCTCGATATAGCCGACTTAGGTAATATTCGGGCCGGTCACAGCGTTGATGACACCTATTTTGCATTAAATCAGGTCATTGCAGAGCTTCTTCGAAAAAAAATTATTCCCGTTGTCCTGGGCGGAAGTCAGGATTTGACTTTTGCCATGTATCAAGCATACGAAAATGTCGGACAACTGGTGAATATCGTTTCTGTCGACCCATTGTTTGATCTTGGTCAGGAAGAAGAGGCGTTTAACGCTCAATCTTACCTCAGTCGAATTATTTTGCATCAACCAAATTATCTGTTCAATTACACCAATCTTGGTTATCAAACATACTATGTTGATTATCTGGCTGTTGACCTGATGAAGAATTTGCTTTTCGATGTCTACCGTTTGGGGCTCATCAAAGCGCATATGGAAGAATCGGAACCAATTGTAAGAAATGCCGATATTCTTAGCTTTGATATTTCAGCAATTCGTGCTGCTGACGCACCCGGAAATGGTAACGCAGGTCCAAATGGTTTCACAGGCGAAGAAGCGTGTCGTGTTGCCCGTTACGCCGGTCTGAGCGACAAACTTTCTTCCATTGGATTTTTCGAGTTCAACCCTTTAATTGATCAAAACCGCATCACTGCTGAACTCATCGCTCAGATGATTTGGTATTTTCTTGATGGCGTGGCAAGCAGAACCAACGACCTTCCTTTGAAAGACAGTCCTGACTTCGCAAAATATATTGTCCGGATCGAAGGGCAGGATGAAGATGTTATTTTTCTCCGCAGTAAGAAAACCGACCGCTGGTGGATTGACCTCAGCTTCGGCAGGACTGACCGTAAGAAATATGAAAAACATCACTTCGTTCCTTGCTCTAAAGAAGACTACGACCTGGCACTTCAGGACGAAATTCCTGACCGTTGGTGGCAGTTCTTTCAAAAGCTGATGTAAAAGCTATTGTATTAAAGCTATTCCAGAATCTTTTTACAATCTATCCTCATTTTGGATTAGTCTTCGAATGATTTACGGATTTAATTACTGATTTTCACGACTTTATAGTAATAACAGAAATGCGTTTTTTTCCATCCATACGTACAGTAAGGTAATCTTCGAAACGCACATGTTTGAAAAAACGTGTCTGTTGAATGATTCGCTGTTCGTTGAGCATTTCGTAATTCACATAACCTTTTGCCAGCTCCGGTTGAATGGTGAAATATCCCACATTCATTGATGTCACATTATGGAAAAAATGCGATCCGGATGAGGCATCCAAAGGAAAGTCTTCAAGACTTGTTTCCACAATCACTTTAGCCTGACTGATCTGTGGCCAGTTGACAGGGATTCCGATCCAGCGGTCACGCGTTCCCCAGCGACCCGGACCAATCAAAATATAAGGCCTTTGTTGTGCTACCATCTGCTCATTCAACTGACTTATTTCGCGGGCCATTTCCTCGGTATAGCGTTTATCAAAAGCTGAGCGATCAACATAAATTACATCCTTTATATCACGTATAACACCATTGCCCATTCCTTTTACCGAATGCAGCAATATATCCTCCTGCTTAATCTCATCCATATTCACCACGTAGTCATCGGCACTGCCTAACAATGGCTTGATTTGCAACAAGTAAAACGAGCAATTTCCCTTTTCATCCCTGTCAAGATCAAGAGCCCATTCAATTTCTACAGCTGTTCCCAATGCTTCCTTCACCACATCTAATACTATTTCAAGTGTTTGGGCTAAGGGGGTGTAGTTGTATTTTAAAATATTGGCAAAATTTACAATACGGGTTCCCTGCTTGCTCAAGCCTGGATAGATGGTGTTGTTGTCAGGATTAAAAACAGAGGCGCAATGCCTTAATGAGCCATGCTGTTCGGCATCACTTAAATCCAGCGTAACCAATCCTGCCATATCACCTTCAAGCAATTTTGGATCGGTACATTCAAGGTCAACTGCCAGAAAATTCACTTGAGAGTTTTTCACCTGGTCTTTGGATGAGTTGATGTCAAGAGTTGGATATCGGGGCGAAAATCGGTAAGCTTTATCCCCCTCAACAACATATTTACCCAATCCGATAGCAGCGATAGCAAATCCTTCCTCAGGTTTCATATGTCCGAAAGGATAATAATTATACGATTGAGCGACGCCGCTCACATGCGGATAATAGTAAGATTCAAATTGTTTTCCTACCAGCTCCTGTATAACAACCGCCATTTTCTCCTGATCGATGCTGTAGTTGATGGCATTCACATACCCACGGGCAATATCAGAAAACACAGAGGCGAAAACAAGTTTAATTGCATCGGTGAGCTGTTGAAGACGAAATTCAAGATCCTGATGACTGTTTGGAAGAATATACGTTTCGAAAATTCCGGCAAAGGGCTGTGCAAGACTATCTTCAAATAAACCTGATGACCTGACTGCTAATGGTTTACGAATTATTTTTAGAAGAGTTCTTAATCTGCGAATGAGCGTTGGAGTCAGCTTTCCCTGAATAAACGTTCTTTTTATCTTTTCATAATCGGTTTCTCCCAAAACATAGTCATGAAGGTTGTTGCGTTCCATAAAAAGGCTAAACTCCTCTGTTCCGATGAGCGAAGTTTTAGGTGTGCGTATCGTTATATCAGGAACATGTTGGCTAAAATCATAATTATGAATCAGGCTGTTGATAAAGGCAAGTCCACGGCCTTTCCCACCCAAAGAGCCTTCAGCAAGACTTACTATATTTTTTTCATTGTTTAGGGCATCTTCATCATATGGCACAATTTTTCCTGTATCCTGCTCATTTCTAAACCGTTGAATCATTTGCAACAATTCGTCCCGAAGTTCAGAAGGGTTTTCGTAGTCAGCAACTTTTTTAGGGTTAAGTATTTTAGCAACCCGAATCTCACCCCGAGCCATCAGCCAAAGGCTGAAGTGATTGCGCTGTGCGTGATAAATCAATGATTCGTCAGGTATTGTGCGAAGTTTTTGTTCAAACTCCTTGAGTGTGCGTGCTTGTGTGATCGGATTTCCATACTGGTCGCGATACACAAAGTTTCCAAAGCCCAAAAAGTGGGTGATGAAACTCTGAAAATCCTGTGAGAGTGTCTCGCTGTTTTTGTCAATAAAAGTTGATTTATATCGATAGGCAATTTTTACGTTTTCAGCATCCGAAGACTGGATAATAACAGGCAAATCAGGAATCAGGTTTTTGGCAAATTCAACCAAATCAATGCCTGCCTGATCATCTTTAATATCATCACGATCGAAGCGGATATCCGTAATCAGGCACAGCATATACTCCTTATATTTCATAAGGATTTTGCAGGCTTCTTCATAATTGCTGGCTAAGAGTATTTTGGGTCGAGCCCTCATTCTAAGCACTTTATATAGTTCGTCGGTGCTCACATCATCAATGATTCTGCGGGTTTGCTCCATCACAATTTTATAGAGCATTGGCAGATAGCGTGAGTAATAAATGGGAGAATCCTCAACAAGCAGAATCACACGAACAAGACCTATGCGCGTATCATTCACAACATTGATTCGATCTTCTACCATTTTTATCATGCTGAAAAACACACTTGAGTCACCATTCCAGGTATAAATACGATCAATTGAAAGGGTTTCACGACTCACTTTGCTGAAATACGCAATGTCGGCATTGCTGTTTAAGAGAAAGAAAATGGGCAGGTTTGGGAAATCTTTTTTGATTTTACGGCTTAGCTCCACAGGAGTTTTTTTATCCACGCTGACCATAAAAATGATAAGATCATAATACTTCGACTGAAGCATCTCAAAGGCTTCCGAAGCTGTTGTAACACCTGTAATACGCGGTACAGACGTAAGGTTCAACTGATGATAGTGGCCCAGCACATGCTCCGAAAAGCGACCTTCCCTTTCAATGGAATATGCGTCATAAAGGTTAGAAATCAACATGATTTCCTTCACTTTAAAAGTCATCAGATCATGGTAGATATCTCTGTCAGCGTTATTCTTGTTGAGAAAAAGCTGAAGAAGCTTACGCCCCGGAAGTGCCTCTTTTACAGGCTCTTCTTGCTTTCTGTTTTTATCTTTTGGACTTATTTTTTCAATGATTCTCAGTCCTTTGTAGGAATTGATATACCCACATATCATGTTTGAAAGATTGAAAATCAGGTCGCGCTCCTCTGCCAGAAACGGACCTTCGTCAGCTGTAGGAAACTCTTTGGCATAGCTGATCTCAATAAACCCTTTTTTATCGTCAATCGTACTGAATTCCTGTATTTGTTTCCATTCTGTCAAATTAAAATTAGGTGACAGATAAAAATGCCCGTCGTACATGATGCGCGCACCTGTCGAAGCAGGATATTGCCACCCGTCAGGTAGAATCATGGCAATATGTTTAAGTGTTTCTTCGGGCGGACGATTCTCACGGATAATATGTGAGGTCCGATTCATGATGGCAAGCTCTTTTAGTCGCTCCAGATTTTGTGCCTTCAACCGTTCAAACTGTCCGCCAAGGTCGTGTTCAGAAACCATGATATGCTATTTTTTACCTAACAAAAATACGATAACCTACATTCTGACAATGCTCAATACCAAATTAAACATTTGAATGGATTCGGGCATTACGGATCACTATTCTGAAAGCAAGAATGGGCTGAACAGGCATTTTTCTCATGCTTTTTTGTACTTTCGCCGGATAAAAATAGTTTCATGCGGACGTTTTTCCTCTTTTGTTTTCTTTTTATCAGCGGAGGGCTCTTAGCTCAAAGTGATCGTTTTCATATTCATTTACGTTCTGGTGCTTCGGTCCCCCTGTTTGAATATGCCTCACCTGATCTGGATAATGGTTGTTTCACAAAAACAGGCTTTTCGGCCTCGGTAGCTGCAAGTGGCACACTTATAGGCTCTTGGGGGCTGGTTGCAGAAGTCGGATTTCATACCCATCCCTTAGATGTTTCCTACCTTGGATATGAAAAAGTACAGGCAGATCCATTTTTGCTCGATGTGACAATTCGCAGTGAACCCTACCGGATATTAACTTTTACAGGAGGTCCGATGTATCACATCAAACCATTTAAGGGGTTTCACCTTCAGCTTGCTGTTTTGGCAGGCTATTTTGCCAGCCGAACGCCTCATCAGGTTTATAAACCTGTATATTTTCTTACCGGGCCTGAATTTTATGAAATCACAACCTCTCTTGACCGAAGCTTTGGCTATGGCGCTTCGGCAAGTTTGAGTTACGAAATAACTCCCTGCTACGAACTGGCTCTTGATGCTGAATTTCTTCGCTCCAAAGCTGAATTCCAGTTTTTAACTGGTACAGGTACCATCCGAACTGATACACGTCAAATCAGCATGGTCAATATTGCGCTTTCTTTGATGCTAAAACTCCCTTCATGGCACACAAATTCAGCACAATAAATCACCTTTTTTTTAGTTATTAAATCGAAAAGTGACTTATGCCTCTCAAAACGAAGTAAATAGAATAAAGTCATGTTAATGTTTTTGGCAGCTTATGCTTTTTAAATAAAAATCAAAAACAATCGTATTGAAAACCCAAGCTTGAAATTATGAAATTCAATCGTTACTTAGCTATAATTAGTTTATTGGTATTTAACACTTTATACGTTTATTCGCAAGGCATCGGTATTGGCGAATGGCGAACTCATCTGCCCTATCAGCGGGTGATTGATGTTGAACTTGCTGAAAAAAAAGTGTATGCTGCTACTCCCTATGATTTATTCATTTACGATAAAGCTGACAATAGCTTGTCTGTCTTGAACAAAGTGAATGGGCTAAGCGATATCGGAATCCGAAAAATCAGCTACAACCAGCAGAACAAAACCTTACTTGTGGCATATTCCAACACCAATATCGATCTGATAAGAGAGAACGAAATTATTAACCTTAGCGATATAAAAAACAAAGAACTTGTTGGAAATAAAACAATTAACAATATTCTTTTCATTGGAAAATACGCTTACCTCTCGTGTGGCTTTGGTATTGTGGTGATTGATATCGAACGTGAGGAAGTGTTTGATACGTATTTGATTGGACCTCAAGGAGGATATATCAATGTAAATGATCTGGCAGTGCACGCAAATACGCTTTATGCCGCAACAGAATCAGGTGTTTATTACGCTTCACTCGATAGTCCAAATCTGGCTGATTTTAACCAGTGGACAAAAGACAGTCGCCTCAGGCATCAAAGCTTTAACTATAACCAGATTGAAGCTTTTAACGATAAACTGTACCTCAATTATTCAAGAGGCGCATATGATGCCGATACCATGTTTGTGTTTGACGGTAGCGCATGGAATTATTTTGAAAAAACAAACACCTCACTTCACCGACAATTCAGAGCCAACAACGATCATTTTGTTATTGTAAACCATTTCAATGCCTATTTGTATAATGCTCAAATGCAACTGATTTCGACCATATATCAGCCTGAAGGCGCATTCATCGAACCACTTTCGGCCGTTTTTGAAAATGATGAATCGCTTTGGATCGGTGACCGCAAGCGCGGGATGCTAAGGGTTCACAACAGCGGTTTCAGTGCAGAACAATTTTTACCCAACGGACCCGGAACAACAAGCGTGTATGAACTCAAAGCCGCTGCCGGTAATGTTTGGGTTGCTTCAGGAGGCAGGCGTAACGACTGGGGCAAAAGATATATGATTGATGGCGTTTTTTCGTTTGACGGCACAAGCTGGAAAACTCATAACTCATCCAATACCAATGGATTCGATACTATCAGCGATTTTGTAAGCGTTGCTGTTGATCCTTTAAACCCCAATAAAGCCTATATTGGAACCTGGCAAGAAGGTGTTCTGGAATTTACCGATCAGGAACTAACCAATATCTATTCAAGCCACAACAGCAGCTTACGTCCGTGGCTTGCCGATCCAAGTCTGGTAAATGTGAGCGGACTTGATTTTGATTCTTACAACAATCTATGGGTTGCCAACACTGGAACAACCAATTTGCTTTCAGTACGAAAAACTGATGGAAGCTGGAAATCGTTCTATCTGGGTTCAAGCGCAAGTGGAACTGATATTGGAAATATGATCATCGACAACAATAATTATAAATGGGTTCTGCGCAGGTCCGAAGGTCCGGTGATGGTTTTTAATGATAATAACACCCTCGATGACAGCAGTGACGATCGGTTGAAAATACTCACCAACAGCCCAAATACAGGAAATATTCCCGGAAATTCGGTTCTATCACTGGCAGTGGATCATGATGGTGCTGTGTGGATTGGAACAGATAAAGGCCCCGCCATCATCTACAGCCCTGAAAGGATTTTCGAAACCGGTGCTAATTATGATGCACAACAGATTTTAGTACCGAGAAATGATGGAACAGGGCAAGCCGACTTTCTTTTGGGAAGTGAAAAAATTCTTTCGATGGCCATCGACGGATCTAACAAAAAATGGTTTGGGACCGAAAATGGTGCTTTCCTCATGTCGAAGGATGGGCTCGAACAGATCTTTTATTTCAATACCGATAACAGTCCGCTTCTTTCGAATACCATCAACAGCATAGCCATCACCGAAGATGGAGAAGTATTCTTTGGAACACCCAACGGTATCATTTCGTTTAAAGGAAATGCTACTACCCCAACGCCCATAAATACAGATGTTTACGCTTATCCCAACCCTGTTCGTGCCGAGCACAGCGGTCCAATTGCCATCAAAGGCATGGTTCAGGACGCTATTGTTAAGATAACAGATCTTAGCGGAAACCTTGTTTTTCAAACACGTTCTGAAGGTGGACAGGCAATATGGGATGGAAAAATACTCAACGGAAAACATGTTAACCCGGGTATTTACATGGTATTTATCAGTGATAACCTGGGCGTAGAGACATTGGCAACCAAAATTATGGTGATGCGCAAACAATGAGCGATCAAAGCCGCGGCATCGTTTTACAACACATCAGATACAGTGAAAGTAGTCTGATCGTGAAAATTTTTACCGAAGAATTTGGTTTGATTTCTTTCCTGATCAAAGGGGCTTACGGAAAACATTCCAGATTTAAGCCTGCTTTTTTTCAACCTTTATCGCTCATCGAATTTGTCAGCCGTATCAAACCCGGTCGTGATTTACATTTTATGTCTGAAATTTCTGTTGAAACTGCATTTCACAGCTTGCATTCAGATATTCAGAAAAATTCTATCGTGATATTTATCAGTGAGTTACTGAGTAAAACAATCATTGAAAGAAGCCCCAACAAACCTTTGTTTGATTTTATACATCAGGCCATTCAATGGCTTGATCTGCAGGATCAGCGCTTTGCCGATTTTCATCTGTACTTCATGATAGAACTGAGCAGGCATCTGGGTTTTTATCCTAAAAGCGACCGTTTCCAAAACGGACAGGTTTTTGATTTGATGGAAGGTGTTTTTAAGTTTAATCATCCGTCAGTGGTTCATTTTATGAATGATAAACAGAGTGCTGCTTTTCATCAACTTTGTCTGATAAGTCTCGAAAATCTATATCAGGTTCAATTGACACGTGAGCAACGACGCGAAATACTGGATTTGTTGATTGTTTATTACCGACTTCATTTCCCCGGTTTCAAAGGACTGCAATCGCACGAAGTTCTTGGGGTGGTATTGGGCTAAGCCATTAGTTCGAAAACTTCTTTAAACGACTGAAGCAAGTATTGTTTTAACCTTTCCATATCAATTTCCGAACCTAGTTCTTTCTTTAAAGATGTTACGCCCCGATCCGTAAAACCACAAGGGTTTATAAGCTGGTAAAAGGATAAGTCGGTGTTCACATTAAAAGCAAAACCATGCATGGTAACGCCTTTGCTTGCCCTCACACCAATAGCACAAATCTTGCGCGATTTTTCACGTATGCCGGCATCAAGCCACACTCCTGAAGCACCTTCAAGGCGCTCAGCTTTAATATTATAGTTCAATAAACATTGAATGACAGATTCTTCGAGGCGGTAAACGTATTCACGAACTCCTATATGGAAAGCATCGAGATTAAGAATTGGATAACCTACTAACTGTCCTGGTCCGTGATAGGTGATGTCGCCACCACGATTTATGCGATAAAAAGAAGCTCCTTTATTGCGTAATACCTCTTCATTTACGAGTAAGTTCTCAGGCGTTCCACTTTTTCCAAGTGTAAAAACATGCGGGTGCTCAACAAAAAGTAAGGTTCCAAAAGGTGCTTTTTGTTCTTCCGATGCTTTAATTTTGATCAAATCGCTGAAAAGTTGTTCCTGATAGTCCCATGCTTTCTTATAATCCATCGTGCCAAGGTCTTCAAAAAGTAATGTGCCCATTTCAGAGGATATGTTTTTCAGCATGATATGAACTTCTTACCATTGGTCCGCTCTCGACATGGCGAAAACCCCTTTTAAGTCCTTCTTCTTCATAAAACTTAAACTGTTCGGGATTTATAAACTCCTTTACGGGTAAATGGTTTCTTGTTGGTTGAAGATACTGCCCGATTGTCATCACCTGAACGCCGGCAAGACGCAGATCATCCATCGTTTCAAGCACCTCTTGTTCGGTTTCGCCCAACCCAAGCATAATGCCCGACTTGGCTACAACTCCCGAACGGGCGATGATTTCGAGTACCTTTAGACTGAGGTCATATTTGGCACGACTACGCACCCATGGTGTAATTCGCCGAACAGTTTCAAGGTTGTGTGATATCACTTCAGGGCCTGCTTCAACAACCTTCAAAATAAGATCCTCTTTGCCATCAAAATCAGGAATGAGCGTCTCCATTGTTGTTCCGGGACTTTCGCGTTTTATTGCTTTAATTGTAAGTGCCCATATTTCTGCTCCGCCATCTTTCATGTCATCACGATCCACAGAGGTGAGAACTACATGCTTGAGATTCATTTTCTTCACTGAATCGGCTACACGCTCAGGTTCATCCCAGTCGGCAGGTAAAGGACGTCCGGTTTTAACATTACAAAAACCACAGGAGCGGGTACAGATATTTCCCAGAATCATCAATGTTGCGGTTCCACGTCCCCAGCATTCATGCATGTTGGGGCAATGCCCGCTGGTACAGATGGTATGCAGTTTATGTGTTTCAACAATTTCACGTACAGAGAGATATGTTTTTCCGGCAGGTACTTTTGTCTTTAACCATTCGGGTTTGCGTAAGAGTAAATTGGTACGAACTTCGTCCATGGAGTTAATTTTTGAGTGGCAAAAATACGTTTTTTAGACTGGTGAAGTAGTTAGTTTTGTGAACTGTTTCGAACACGGAAACAAAACAATCTGTTTAAAAAACTGATGATCAACAAATTAAAGCCTCAGCGCCAAAACAAGCATCTTGTTTACAAAACACTTTCAGGATTTACATGAATTTTTCGGTTGTCTCTGAAATCAAAAAGAGTCAAGCGGCGAACCTCAAAGTAGCTGCTCCAATAGGTTTTTAGCGCACTATAATAGCCCATGCGCGCATTGTCATTGTCAATCTGAGCGTTATTAAGCTCCAAAATATCATTTACTTTTCCGATCATATACCTTTTTTGGGTTACGTCGAAGCGTTTTTGAGCTACGGTATCGGCTTTAGCAGCAATTTTAAGCTGGTTTTTCTGCATATTAAACTGCATGACCTTCAGAAAAATATTCTGTTCAAAATCCATCCGGCTTTGTTCCACGGAAGTTCGCACCAGTTCCAGGTTCGACTCAGCCATTTTAATCCGTCCTTTTGCCTGTCCCCAATCGAGGATTGGAATTGTGAGGCCAACGGTAATACGCTCTTCATCCAAAGGATTGAAGTACGCTTTTTCGAACTTGTCGGATGTTTGCGTTAATCCAAAACTCGCATTAATTTCGGCATCGAAACGGCCCTGTGTGCGTGCCATATTCAAACCGCTTTCAGCTTCTAAAACTTGTCTGTCGAAATTCAAACCTGAGGAGGTGTTTGTTCGAGCTTCACTGATTGCCTCTTCAACTTTAACAGTGTAAAATTCAGTTTGTGCCGGTGGAATAAGCTCAATGGCTTCATTAGTTTTCAATCGTAAATACGACTTAAAAGTAAAGAGCATATTTTGGTAATTAAGGTCGGCTGTTTCAACTGAAGCCTCTGCCCTTAAGAGATTTAACTCAAGTTGTAATAATTCATTCTCAGCTATCTTACCCAAGACAAAACGACCCCTTGCAATATTAAAAAGGGTATCATAATTAGCCAGATTTTTGAGTGCAATCCCTTTTTCTACTTGTGCCATCAACAGGTTGAAGAAATGATTGATAGCCGTTGACGCCACCTGTTCATGTGTTTCAAGGTATTGCCGCCGGGCCTCTTCGTACCGCATGGGCTCAATCCGTTTGTCCCATTTGTATGAATTATAACCAAAAATTGGCTGTCGGAAACCAATGACAACCGGACTTGAAAGATATTGACGGGTTGAAGTATCTGTATAAAAGTTGTCGAGACGTTGCAAGCCCGACTGCAAGTATACCTCACCACCGGTAAGACCAACTTTTTGCGTAAGGGAAAGGTTTGCAGAATACCGTGCCAGAGTACGTTCGCGATAGGTTTCACTTCCGTCTGATTGCGTGATAGCATCAATGGTTCGGTTGAAATTAGGAAGCGTAGCATCAAGACTAAGGTTGGGTAGATAGCCTGCTTTAAAACTTCTGTATTCCCAATAACTGCGTTTGAACCGGTGACGTGCAATCATTGCATCTGGTGAACGATCCTGTGCAATTTTTATAACTTCGGTCAGTGAAAGAAAAGTGGGCTGCGATTGACTGTAAAGCGAAGGTGTTTGAAAAAAAACAGAGGCCAAAAGGGTCATAAAAACCCAAAAACGAGGATGATTGCTATATTTCATGTTCTTTTAGATAAAGGGACAGTGCTTTTAAAGGGCGTTGCAAAGGTAAAACTTTAAGCATGAAGCTTTATTGCCATTCAAATGGCCTTCCTTAAAAATATATAAACTTCTGGATGAAGAAGTTGTTTGAAACGAAATGAAAAATTTTCGGATGATCTTAAAAAAAAATCCTGAACTTTATTCCAGGTTACGTTCCTTAAAATCTTTAACAATTTCTTCAGCTTTTGAATAGTCTTCGGTAAGTACAAATAAATCAACAACATTGGGTGTTCCACCAAAACCAGCAAGAGCTCCGGAATAAAAATCATCGCGTATCATTGCTCCAATTCCAACACTTTCCAATTCGTCTTTTAAGATATGAACTAACACATCACGACCTGTAAAAATTTTAATAAGATCTGGTTCTAAAGTCATATTATCAGGGATTAAGTTTGAAATTCTAAATATGAAGAATAGAATACTCTGACAACAAAGATAAGGTTTATGGTTTTATTTTTTGGAAGAAAAAAGCTGTCACAAACTGTTTTTTACCGATTTTCGTAGGATTATTAATAATTATAATGAATGAATCGGGTACTAATAGTTGAAGATGAAGAGGCTACAGCCCAACGTACTGCACGTTTAATACAAGAAATTGAACCAACTGTTCAAATTGCCGGCATGACTGACAGCATCGAGTCTTCTGTTATCTGGCTGAAATCCAATCCGCATCCCGATCTGATATTGATGGATATTCAACTGGCCGACGGAAGTAGTTTTGAGATTTTTAAACACGTCACCGTCAGTTGTCCGGTCATCTTTACGACTGCTTATGACACTTTTGCTCTACAGGCTTTTAAAGTAAACAGCATCGATTATCTACTCAAACCCTTACGGAAAAATGAGTTGGAAGCTGCCTGGCAGAAATTCAGTCGGTTAAATAAGCCCGCAGCAGCTATCGATTATTTGCAACTTGCTCATTTACTGCAGTCAAAACAAACTAAGTATTTACAGCGGATTATGGTAAAAGTTGGTCAGCAGATCAAAGTATTTCTTACAAAAGAAGTGGCTTATTTCTATATTATTGAAAAAATCGTTTTTGCAAAACTCAACAGCGGTGAGCGCTATCCCATCGATCAAAGTCTGGATCAACTCGAGCTCGAGCTTAACCCGGAAGAGTTTTTTCGTATCAACCGCGGATTCATCATTGCTTTTAATTCCATTGATAAATTACATACTTACAGCAAATCACGGATCAAGGTTATTTTAAAGCCTGCTTGCGAAGAAGAAGCGATTTCAAGTACTGAACGCTCTCCACTTTTCAGGGCCTGGCTAAGTGGAAAAGAAGCTTAAAACCTGTCGTATTTAATCACAGAATTCCATTTTACCTGATAACTGTTTAAAAACATGTGTTTTAACCCTCAGCATTATTTTGACAACGCAAAGCAAAATGAAGAATCGCTTGCTTTGTAATATCCGGCGTTTCTTCAAATCCCATGTGAGCAACATCGGAGAGCAGCATTAACTCGGCATGTGACGGCAATGCCACCTGAGCCAAAATTCGGGCAAAAGGCATACGCGAATCATTTTTGCCCAAAATAAACAATACAGGACAGTTTAACTCACTCAGAAGTTGAAGTTGACTTTCACGATCACGTAGACCTGCAATGGCTGCTGTAACAGCTTCTTTCCTTTGGCTTTCAGCTATTTTCTGTATTCGATCGACACGCTCAGGATGCTTTTGTTTAAAAGACGCATCGAATAAACCATCAATAAACCGGTGTATAAAACCATGAATATCCGATGTTGCATCCTCAATAGCATTCGCACGATTGGCTCGGGCAGTTGGGTCATCCTCAGCAGCATGTGAATGAAAAAGCACAAGGCCTGAAACACGTTCGGGATATTTTTTCACAAGGGCTAATGCGGCATAACCCCCCATTGAGTGACCAACAAATAGTGCTTTGGAAATTTCTTCATGAGCAAGGATGGCACTTACAGCTTCTGCCATCAGCCACATATGATGCTCATCCTGAATCATTTCAGATTGACCAAAGCCAGGAAGATCGGGACAAATTACTGTGAACCGTTTTGAAAAATCAGATGTAAAAGTCTCCCAAACCCTATGATCCATAGGGAAGCCATGCAGAAATACCATTGCAGGTCCTTGTCCATGTATCCGATAAGCCAGCTGCTTTTGCCGAAACGTGATCTTTTTCATTGTAGCTAAGTTTTGAAACGCAAAAATAGACAATTGGATCAGCATTAAGAAAACGAACAAAACAGCACCTCAACTATTCTTTGTTATTTTGTAAAATCAAACAACTGGTATGGATACTATTAAACATATTTTTAGAATAGGCTACGGCCCATCGAGCAGTCACACAATGGGACCTTCCCGTGCAACGGAAATATTCAAACAACGAACCTCATTAGCAACAGCCTACCGGGTGACGCTTTACGGAAGCCTTGCCGCAACCGGAAAAGGACATCTCACCGATCTGGCAGTGGAACAATTGTTATTGCCAAAACCGGTTACTTTTATTTGGGAGCCACAGATTTTTCTGCCACGACATCCCAACGCCATGAAACTCGAAGCCCTCGATGCAGAAAAAAACACTTTTGACGAATGGACTATTTACAGCACAGGAGGAGGCGCAATCACCGACGGAACTGAAGATGAGTCAGTTGAAAGGGTTTATCCGCTCACACATATGAAAGATATTTTGAAGTGGTGCGAGGAAAATGGCAGACATTTTTGGGAATATGTACACCTTCACGAAGCGCCCGGCTATCAGGATCACCTGACCGAAGTGTGGAAGGTGATGCAGGAATCCGTACAAAGAGGAATCGAAAACGAAGGCGTTTTACCCGGAATACTGAAACTACCACGTAAAGCCTCATCGTATTTTATCCGTGCCCAAAGCCTGAAGGATTCCCTCAAAAGCCGTAGTCTTGTATTCTCTTATGCATTGGCCGTTGTTGAGGAAAATGCTTCCGGCGGCAAGGTGTCAACAGCACCTACTTGTGGTTCGAGCGGTGTGTTGCCGGCTGTCTTGTATCATGCCAAACATGCCCATGGCTTCTCCGACCAAAAAATCATCAAAGCCCTGGCTACCGCGGGATTGATTGGAAATATCGTTAAGGAAAATGCCTCCATCTCGGGAGCCGAAGTGGGTTGTCAAGGCGAGATTGGTACGGCTTGCGCTATGGCTTCGGCAGCCGTGAACCAGCTTTTTGGTGGCACTCCCCAACAGGTGGAATATGCTGCTGAAATGGGTCTGGAACACCACCTGGGCCTCACCTGCGACCCCATCGCCGGTCTGGTGCAAGTGCCTTGCATTGAGCGCAATGCCCATGCTGCAGCACGCGCCCTCGATTGTAATATGTATGCATTGCTCTCCGACGGAAAGCACTTTGTTTCATTTGATAAAATTGTACAAACCATGAAAGCCACTGGCCGCGACCTCCCAAGTCTTTATAAGGAAACAGCCGAAGGCGGGCTGGCCATTTTTGCTGCAGTGAAAGACCATCCCTGCTGAAAATTGTTGTTGCTATCAAGCTCTAGAACATGAAAAAATTATTCATAATCTTACTACTTCTCTCGCTGAATAGCTGTTGCGATGATGACTATCGGTTTGCAGTGGTGTGGTTCAACATCCTTAAAGACGACAAGCCTTTGTCAGAGGCGAATATTTACCCTTACTTTGTGTATGTGGATGAAAACAACAACGAAACCAGCTTGACGAGCAACGGATTAATGACAAGCGGAAGCAGCTATTCCATCAACCAAAGCAGCGAGCTGGAAATGATGAGTTTCAAGCCGGCCACGATCCTGATAAAATATACCGGTTTGGATGTATCACAAACCGACACCCTCGAAATCTTACTTGATTATGAATGCAACAAAACACAACGCTGCGCCTGCAAGGTTGTTGTGTTGAAATACATGAAATGCAACTCCGAATACCTGGAGGATTATACCATCAGAAAATAAACGAATATTTCCGGGCGTAAAAGTCGAAATCCGAAGCTGCAAGCCCGATACCCTGTTATTATGTAGATAAATACCTGACGCCTTTCAAAAAATGTCAAATTCCGTCATGTTACTGACGGAAATCATATAAATTGCGTCAGTTTGTTGACGGAAATTAATCAACTTCGATTAAATTTTCAATAAATCTGTTTACTGGCAAAGCAATGCAGGTCTAAAGTCAAACGTTTCTCCTCCCGGGAATCGCTTCAATGAGTTTTTTGGTGTAAGCTGTCTGCGGATTTCGGTAAAGTTCATCAGCCTCGGCCAGCTCTTCCATTTTACCATTGTTCATAACCAGCACACGGTCTGACATATAACGGACAACGCTGAGGTCGTGTGAGATAAAGATATAGGTAAATCCATAATCCTGTTTCAGCCGGTTTAACAGGTTGAGCACCTGCGCCTGAACGGAGACATCAAGGGCCGAAACCGGCTCGTCGCAAATAACCAGTTCAGGATTCACTGCAAGTGCACGGGCAATACAAACGCGCTGTCGCTGACCGCCCGAAAACTCGTGTGGATAACGTCTGAAATGTGCCGACTCCAGTCCAACCTGTTCTAATAACTCATATACTTTTTCTCGCCGGCGGCGGTCATTCTCATGCAATCCATGAACCTTCATAGGCTCAAAAATTGCCTCTCCCACTGCCATTCGGGGATTGAGCGAAGAATAAGGATCTTGAAAAATAATCTGAAGCTGCTTGCGAAAAGCGCGTAGATCATTTTTATCTAATTGATTTATAATTACTTCTTTGTATTTAACGATTCCGGCTGTTGGTTCTTGCAATCGCAAAATACTTCTCCCTAAGGTTGTTTTTCCACAGCCCGATTCGCCCACCAAACCCAATGTTTCTCCCGGGAAAACTTCAAAACTGATGTCATCCACAGCTTTAACACTGCTTTTTTGTTTGCTGAAAAAACTGTCTTGCACAGGAAACCATGTTGCGAGATTTTCCACTTTTAAAATGGGTTGCTGTGCATACAAAAGCTGATGTGCCATCGTTCTGGAATGGGTTTCAACTGTTAGTTCAGCTTGCATCTCTGCTATTCCACCGGGCCAATTGTTTTCCAGAAACTCCTTTACAACGGGCAGGCGCTGAAGTCGCTTATCAAGAGGAGGTCGACAAGCCAGCAGTCCTCGCGTATAGGGATGTTGCGGGTTAACAAGAACATCGGATACTTTTCCGGATTCAACAATATGTCCTTTATGCATCACTACCACGTTATCAGCAATTTCGCTGATAACAGCAAGGTCATGACTGATAAAGATCATCCCCATTCCTGTTTCATGCTGTAACTCTTTGAGCAGTAATAGTATCTCTTTTTGAACAGTGACATCAAGCGCTGTTGTTGGTTCATCTGCAATAAGAAGTTCAGGTTTATTGGCAATAGCCATTGCTATCATTACCCGCTGTTTTTGTCCGCCCGAAAGCTGATGAGGATAAGCATCATATTGCTGTTCGGGGCGAGGCAATTTGACCTTACGAAATAGTTCCAGAACTTGTTTTTTCGCTTCAGATTTACTGATATTCCGGTGAGTGAGAATGGCTTCAGCCACCTGAAAACCACAGCGTAAAACAGGATTCAAGGAAGTCATTGGCTCCTGAAAAATCATTGCTATTCGGCTTCCACGAGCTTGTCGCATTTGGTTTTCGTTCCATTGGTGGGCATCTTCACCTTTGAAAAGAATTGATTCAGCCTCCACTTTTGATTGCTTTTGAGGCAGCAAGCGCATCACAGCAAGAGAGCTTACCGATTTTCCAGAACCCGATTCGCCAACAATACCAAGTGTTTCACCTTTTTCAAGTCCGAAGCTCACTCCCTGCACTGCTTCATGCCACTGGCCTTCCTGCCGGAAGCTAATAATGAGATTGTTGACCTGAAGCAATGACATTTGATAAACTTTTTGTTGAAAAAGCAAATGTAAGGGTTTCAACTTTATATATTTTCGTCGATCTCCATTCAAAGCCGTTTATCGGTAATTTTCGACCTTTTATCGGTTTAAACGACAGCACATGCAACTTTAAGTTAAATTTGGAGGTTTGTAAGAGCACATTTGCTTTCCAGATGGCGCTTGTAATAACACTTGATGATGGGCTACCCTTTAAAAAGATATATTCCGCTTTTGTCCTTACTGGGCATCATTATTGCTTTGCTTTTCATCCCTGTCCGTGTACCCTTCAGTTTTCGCTCCATGGGCTTGATTCATCCTGAGCGTCAATGGAATCTGAAAACGGATTTTGATGGAAACTATGTGGGTGAAACCCGCAACTTCCGGCTTGGAGGTGTTGAATCCGTTGTTAGTTATCGCTTTGAACGAGGTGATATTGCAACGCTTGAATTAAGTGGATTAAAAGGCGAAAACAGTATTATTCAGGCAGGAGACACCTTAGGTTCGATACGTTCAGTACGCACCATTGAACTGTTACAGCAAAAAGAAAACATGGTTTCTGTGGCTATAAAAGAATTACAGGCAGGTATTTCACCTGAAAAAGCCGAAGTGCTGGAACAGTTGCAACAGCAAATAAACTCAACTGTGGTTCAACTTGATTTTGCTAAGGCACAATTTGATCGAATCAACCAATTATTTCTCGACAGTCTTGTACCAACAACCACATTTGAGACAGAAAAAACAAATTATCTGAGAGCTTTGGCTGAAAATGAAATAGCCAAAAGTAATTATCAATCAGCGCTTTCGGGTGTAAAACCTGATGAAGCCCGACTGCTCGAGGAGAGAATAAACAGCCTTAAAAAAGAACTTGAATTTGTGGAGCAAACCAATGAGGCATACACGCTCACTGCTCCAATCGGAGGCAAACTTCAAATGTTTGCAATGACGGGCGAGGGTGGAGAGTATCTTTCAATCATCGATACTGCAACCTTCATTTTGTATGTTCCTGTGAAACTTCAGTTTTTGCCCTATATTAGCAAAGAAACCCATCTGGAATTCTTCATTCAAGGAACGGATATTGCTTGCAAAGCCAGAATATATTCCATAGGAAATAACACAGAATCACTTAATGGTCAGCAACTTGTGTTTGTGAAAGCTTTGGTCGAAGATGCTAATCAGATTGCATTGAATGGCCTTTCGGTTCAATGTCAGTTCTCCGGAGAAAATATAAGCATCAGGGAATATATCACCCGAACTCTGAAACTTTATCTGCAATAACAATGGCACTCCGATACGAATACAAATACTTTGTTCCAAACAGCAAAATGGACCTGCTTCGTCAAATGATCAGCTCTTTTGTGAAGCACGATAAGTATTGTATGAGTGCTGATAATCATCAATATACAGTAAGAAGTATTTATTTCGACACCTCCGATTTTGCTTGCTATTTTGAGAAAGTGGAAGGAATAAAGCACCGGAAAAAATTCAGGCTGAGGGGTTACGGAACAAATGAAGCTGAAGATGCTTCCGTATTTTTTAAGATCAAAAGAAAGTATGAAGATCCTATTTTAAAAAACCGAGCTCCGGCAACCTTTGATACTGCGCTTAATTTTATTTCAGGATTAGGATTTAATGAATACAAGCCCGACATAAAAAAGTTCCCACAAGCGGTTGATGACTTAAAGCGATTTTTTTACCATTATCACAATAGCCGGTTGCACCCGGTAATTCTTGTCGTTTACGAAAGAGAAGCTTTTCTTGGAATTCACGACGAAAACATCCGCCTTACTTTCGACAAAAACCTGAGAAGCGTTGCCTTTCCCGAAATCAGTAATTTGTACAATGAGGAAAAAATCAGACACTCATTAACCGGTCAATTTATACTTGAAGTGAAATTCAACGACCACTTCCCTGCCTGGATGAAGCCCATCATTGCCACACTTGGATTGGTACGAAAGTCAGCATCAAAATATGTTATCTCATTAGATACCCACAATTTTATTAAACCCAAAAAACTTCCGTCGGTTTATTCAAGAAGCCGCAGAAGCTTTAATTTTTGATTAGTTATGTTTGAAGAATTTCAACAGTTGGACCTGTTCCCTATAACTATTTATACCGTGATTGGAAATCTGGTGGTTTCATTTCTTTGTGGTATAGTTATCTCATTGGTTTACAGATTTGTATACAAAGGCCCCAGTTATTCAGTAACATTTGTAAATTCACTTGTAATTCTTTCAATGATTACTTCTGTGGTCATCCTTGTAATTGGAAACAACCTGGCAAGAGCGTTTGGATTGGTAGGCGCTATGTCCATCATCCGATTTCGAACTGCGGTAAGAGATGTGCAAGACATTGTTTTTATTTTCTTCGCTCTGAGCATTGGAATGGCAACAGGTGTAGGCCTCTATTCTGTAGCAATAACCGGAACTCTGCTGATTAGTTTGGCAATTATCCTGCTCTCACTTTCCAACTTTGGATCGGCACGCAAAAGAGAGTTTATGCTTCAGCTCACCTATTACAGCAGCCCGGAAAGTGATCAGAACATTGACAAAATCATCCGGCGACATTGCAAAAAAGTTAAGTTGGTAAACCTGAAAAATGTTGGTTCTGAAAATGTTATTGAAGCTTTTTACCACATCTCCCTGATGCAGGAAAAGAAAAACACGCTTCTACTCACCGAACTCAGTACCTATGCTCAGGTGCTGAACGTGAACCTGTATTTTGATGAAGATGATGTGAACCCACCTGCTTATTGATCGTTTTACACATCATTCAATCCCTGGTTATTTCCCTTTTCTGAAAAAAAATCCTTGACATTTTAAATTTTCATACTTAAAAGTCAGGAAACCTCTGTATTTTATTTAATTGATTAATAGATGTTTATTCGTTAACAAACGTTTAACAACACCTACTTACGTATCTATCTGTTTAGTATACGACTTGGCGCATTGGGCCGATGTAATTTTGCTCCATCATTCGTTCATTGTCTAACTTAATACTTGAAATCATGACAACAATGAGAAACTCCGTACAACTCATCGGAAACGCAGGTAGCGATCCTGAAGTAAAAACACTCGCTAACGAAAACAAAATGGCGCGGTTTACAATCGCAACAAACGAGTTCTACACCAATCAAAAAGGGGAGCGCGTGGAAGAAACACAGTGGCATCGCATACTCGCCTGGGGTAAAACGGCCGAAATCATCGAAAAAGAAGTTAAAAAAGGAAAACGCATGATCCTCAACGGGAAGCTCGTTACCAACAACTGGGAAGACAAAGACGGCAACAAGCGCCAGTCGGTTGAAGTGGTGGTGAATGAAATTTCAATGATGTAATCCGTAACTAATAATAACTATTAATACTCGTGTACTATGAAAACTTCTAATGACTCTGTAAAACTAATCGGTCGTCCAGGAATGGAACCTATTGTAAAACAATTTGATAAGAATGGATTGATGGCGCTATTTTCATTTGCTGTCAACGAGCAGATAACTAACGAGGCCGGTGAAAAAGAGTGGGTCACGCAATGGCATCAGGTGGTGGCCTGGGGCAAAAATGCTGCTTTGGTTCAGCAAAAAGTGAAAAAAGGCGTTAAAATGAGCATCGT
>CAYXCZ010000028.1:0-56552 GCA_964463695.1 uncultured Lentimicrobiaceae bacterium
ATAGCCAATTCTGTGAATTTTGAAGTGAAGTGTAATCCAACCTGCAAAGTAGAATAAGCAATTACATGAAAATTTGCATCGCACAGACAAAACCAATTAAGGGCAATGTTTCAGCCAATATTGAAGCTCACAAAAGATTTATTGAACTTGCTTTGACATTAAATGCCGAAGCAATTTTCTTTCCTGAACTTTCACTAACAGGTTATGAACCAGAACTAGCAAAAAAATTAGCGACCAATCAAAATGATAATCGTTTAGACATTTTTCAAGAAACAAGCGACAAAAACAAAATTATTATCGGGCTTGGATTGCCGACTGCAACTGAATCGAAAATCCGAATTAGTATGATAATTTTTGAACCAAACAATCCGAGACAAACTTATTCAAAACAACAACTTCATTCAGACGAATTTCCTTATTTTGAAAATGGCGTTGGGCAAGTAATAATCAAATCGAACGATAAAAATATCGCACCAGCAATTTGTTACGAAAGTTTACAACCGACACATTCTGAAAACGCTTTTAAATTGGGTGCTGACATTTATTTAGCAAGCGTAGCAAAACCAGCTAATGGCATTGAAAAAGCTTTTAAGCACTATCCGGCAGTTGCAAAACAATACGCAATGCCTGTGCTGATGTCGAACTGTGTAGGATTTTGCGACAACTTTTTAAGTGTTGGTAAAAGCGCTGTTTGGACAAAAGAGGGAGAATTAGTTGGACAACTTGACGACAAAACGGAAGGAATTTTAATTTTTGATACAGAAACAGAAGAAATCGTTAAAAGAACAGTGATAAACAACTAAAGCGATATAAAATGTTGGAAATCAGACATAACTGTGAAAACTGTGATAAGAGTTTGCCGAACGATTCAAATGAAGCTATGATTTGTTCGTATGAGTGCACCTTTTGTAAAGATTGCGTTGAACACATTTTGGAAAATGTTTGTCCAAATTGTGGTGGTGGCTTTGAGAAAAGACCGACACGCCCAAATTCACAATTAGGCAAATATCCAATGAGAAATGATAAAGTATTTAGACCTATGGAATTTAATAAATTTTTAGAGACAAATAGGAACATTGACCCACGAAAAAGATGAAATGCTTAACAGGCAACATAAAACAAGTAAGTGACGATTGAAAGAAAAACAACCGCTATAATCAAGAGTTCATGTAGTCGGAACGACCCATCATAAACTCCTGGTTTGACCAACCTCCAATCATTTAATTTTGCTCCATCAACTATTTTGAAAACTAAAAAGTCCGGAGGATTTTGTGGATGAATAAAAACATTTTTACCTTTGAGTGATCCAACGCTTAAACAACAAGGTTTTGCCTGCAGCCAACATTTTGCTTTTTCCTCTCAGTTATATTTACACGAAATTTCTCTTCATTTACCACAAAATACGTTTTATACGCATCAATTCTGAGCCCTGGTTTTTCATAGATTTTATGACGGTAGAAAATATTGACAATGCCCGATCAATCGATACACTGGCTACATAAATGTTTAGCGTTTCTTTAATTTTACTTTTGTAAGGATTATTCTTCAAATAAACATTGTTCTTATTTGATTCAGATTCAACCCGAAGTTTTTCTTTCGTATCGATAATAATGGCATCCTTTGCATACAACACTTCTGGAACCGTATACCAATCGGAGTTTTCAGACAGTAATAATTTCTCAAGGTCTCTTTGTTTATTTATCGGAGGTTCAAGATCCACAATCACATCATTAGGATCAACTTCTTTCAAATCGACATATTGCTTATTCCCTTCGTATTCGCTTGGCAGGGGTATTATTTTTACTACTTTTTGGTTTTGCAGCTTCGCCCAATATCCCATAGGTGGCGTTGGAATATTCATTGATTTGCAATGTTTCCTAAGTCCATTATCTGATATACCAAAACGCTTACACACAGTGGTCATTGGCTCGCTCCAAACCAAATCATATAATTCTTTTCTGGATAGTTTCACAATTCATTACCTCCTTCTTAAATTATATTCTTCACTAAAAGTTTTTACCCGGGAAGACTCTACCCATTTGACTAATTCATCTTCAAAAAAGTACACTTTTTTGTCTTGAACATAATGAGGGATAGATCTTGAACGAACCAATTTACTTACAGCTCTTTCAGTCTGATCTAAAATTCTGCAAGCATCGATAATACCTATTGGACGGTGTTTATCCACACCTAATCCTAATTGCTTTTCAATGTGCTCTAACATTACCCGCATTTCGGCAATTTCATTGATTAAATAATTGACTGCCTTAGGGACATTTTGTAAGGTTAGTTCTTCTTTGATTCCAGTTTGTGCTTTTTCCATCTTTCAACTAAAGAAATCAATACTCAATGAATCATTACTGTTCCAAGAATGTTACAACATAATTTGCAAATGTTTCGGGAAGCTGGTACATCAATCCGTGACCAGAATCCTGCACTTTAATCAGTGTAGCTGTGCTGATTGACCCGGCAAGAAAAGTTGAGTTCTGACTTGGGACTACCTTATCCTTTTCTCCGCAGATGACCAAAACAGGTGCCTCAATAGAATTCAATTGTGCGTATGAACCACCACCAGGCATCAGCCATTCTTGGATTGCAAGGTATTGCATACCAATGGTTTCGTAGTTATAAGGTTCAGTAGCTTCTGGCAGAAATGTCCAGGGTTCGGGATGGGCTGCCAGCCAGTCATCAGGGAAAAGTATGCTGAGGCGTTCCATTGGTGTTGCTGATGGATTTTCAAGAATGTCAATGATTTCCTGAGAGGGGTTGACAACGAGGGTATCTCCGCAATTGGTTGCATACAATATCAGCTTATTCACTTTTTCAGGATGATTAATTGCAAACATCTGGGCAACATATCCTCCCATTGACCAGCCAAGCACATGTGCCTTGTCAATACTCAATTCCGTGAGTAATGCGTTAACATCTTCAGCTAGAGAGCTAATGGACATGATAGAGTCGATATTCGTGCTTAGGCCCATACCCCGATAATCAAAAACAATGACTTTATATTTTGTTTTAAAAATTTCAATCGCTTTAGTGCTCCATAAATCCATGTTAGTTGAAAAGCCAATACACATGACCAATGGCTCGCCAGAACCAAATGTTTTATATGCAATTTTTGCGTTGGTTATGTCGGCGTATTTAATTACACCATCATTATCGGTTTCATCAGTATCGTTTTTTTTACAGCCTGATCCAGTAACTGAGAGTAGTAAAACAACTAAAAATGTTGAGTTAAAAAATCCTGTATTTTTCATATCAAAAAAATAGGTTTCCATTTTACAATAAAAAAATCACTTGACCTTATTCAGAATTCTAGAAACAATAAAAAAGATGTAATCGAGGTAAGGAGTAATTTCACAACAATTTAAGAGTGGTCAAGTTAGAACAACTTTTAAAGCGTTAATGAACTAGTTTTAAGGTTATACAAATATACTGGTTGAAAAGTGGAAAGTCAAGAGTGTTGATGCGATATGTATGAATTTGAAGATTTGAGCCATTTTATCAATCTTAACTGACTTTTGTTTACAAATCTTCAAGCCTTAAAATTTTTCCTTCTTCAAAATCATTGTAAAAAGACGAAAAATGAATCGCATTTCTATTGAAAGTTGAAGAGTAATGGAAAGAGAAATACAACTATGATGGTCCAGCCTGTATAAACCGGCAGAAAAATGGCGATGCTGTTTTCGACAGATTGCAATTCATCTGAATTTCTTAAAGATTTAAACAGCTTAAAAGTCACCAGAAGCAAATTCATTAAAATGAGTATGTTAGCGCCAAAAACAGCTATTCTGTTGGGAGTTATACCCCATTCAGTGATTCTGAATATGATGGCTGAAAGCGCAATTCCATTCACAATAATCGTTACTACCGAGAGAGCCAGGAGTAGCAAAATACCTGTTTTATTAGATTTTCTGTCGGAAGACTCAGCAACAGAAAACAGGATAATAGCCATAACTCCGATAAGAAGTATGTTAAAAACCATGAGAAATTCGCGGTCATTATAAGGGTCTTTGCTGGTATAGATGATGGCAATTAAATATGCCGTTATCATTATTAAAACTAAAGGAGTAAAAACTTTAGCAATGACAGGGGAGACGTTTTGAACAAGTTGAGGATTTGATCTTACAAGGTAAGTTGCTGCGATTGGGGCAGCTGCAAGTCCCCAGATGGCTACATATTTGAAATAAAATTCTTCAATGGGAATTTCAATCAATTTAAAAAGGCCCACGGTAACAGCTGATAAAATTCCTCCAGCGATTAATGTAACCGCTGTCATTACTACTAAATCGCCATTATACCTTAAAAAATCAATACGTTTTTGAAAACTTTTATAATGGTTTCCAGTAAAGACAAAACCCGTCACAGCCCATAATAAAAGTGGCAGATGGATACAAGCTAAAATCAGCGTGTCACTGTTTTCGTTAAGCGGCAGGAAGTTGATATATACGGCAGAGATTATAAAGATACCTGCGATTAATGCAATTGTTTTGATTTGAAGTTTTTGTTTCCACACGAAATAGACTGACAGCATCGGGAAAATGATAAATGCAATGTTCCGTGAATAGAAGGTCTCCTCATCAAAACCAGTAAAATGTGGGATCTTAGCAATAAGTCCGGCTGTTAACGAAATCATCAATACAAAAAGTAGTTCGTTGGATGTGCCGAGATTAAGTCCGGTTGAATCGTTCGCTAGTCGTTCGTGCCAGAATTGCACAGACAATTTTTGCTTATTCTCAAGATAAATCAAGTCGAAGGCTTTCTTAAATCCGCTTTTGTTATCACGGTAAAGTTTTTCGAGCTCTTGAGGATCGTCAAGACTTTGGATGATTTTCTCTTTCATATTGAGTATGTTATATAATTAATAAAATAAATGAATCGTACTATTTAACTAAATGAAATCAGTAATTAAATACTAAAAGTACTTTGAATTGCAAAGTGTTTGATCATAGAAAAATTATTTTTAGAAGATAATTTGTCATTTTATGAAGTTCAACGTGATTTTTGAGATTGTATCAATCGTTCGAGGGCGCTAAGGTGGTTTGAAAAAGCTATTTTTCCACGATCCGTCATAAAATACCGCGTGTTTGGCTTTCGGCCAATAAACGATTTTTCCATTCCAATAAACTCCTCTTTTTCCAAAGCTTTTATGTGACTCGCCAAATTTCCGTCGGTAGCATCCAGATATTCTTTTAGGGCATTGAAATCAAGCGCATCATTTACCGATAACACCGACATGATGCCCAATCGGATACGACTTTCAAAAGCTTTATTAAAACCAGTTTCAAGCACTTTCACCGTTTGTATTTTACTTGAATGTAAACGCCATAAACGATGTGCATCAATCCAAAGCCTGTAGCCCAAATCAGCAATGACCAGGCAATGAACCAGGCACTTAACAGACCAAGTAAGATCTGTATTACTCCTAAAATCTTTACTTCCTTGTAGGTGAAATTTCCGGCATTGTAAAGCGCAAGCCCATAAAAAATAAGGCTTACAGATGACAACATGTTGAAATGAGTCTGAGAAATCATGATGAGTAAGAATATTCCTCCGGTAACCAATGGAACTGCCATATTAAGGAGCAGGCGTCGTGATGTAGCGTTCCAAATCGGCTCTGAACGTTTTGAAGCACTTTTATACGATAAAAAAACGGCAGTTGTGAGTGCAAGTACTAATAGGGCTAATGCCAAAAGGATAACATTCAGCATGTCGGAAGGGACCATCTTTGACTCTTCACCGGGTTTGAAATTAAAAAGCGCATATGCAATGTAAGCAGCAACCAACGCATAAATACCAGCTAATATACCAGCCCACCCCGAAAGTGAGATAAACTTCGATGAACGTTCCATCATCTGCCTAATCTCAGTCAGGTCCTTTATGTAATCTTTTTCTTTAATCATTTTAAAAGTACTTTGAAATGCAAAGTTAAAACATAAATTCAACGATGCAACATTTTATTCTGATTTTTTTAATAAAAATAAATTAGAAAGTAAATCAGTTATATCTTCTTGATTTTGTATACAATAAAAGTAGCATATTTGAAGACTGCCTTAATAGAATATTTTTTTTAGCAGTCAAAAGACATACTTAATGCCAGACGATGTCAATGTCCCAACTTAAGGGCTTCGGGAGGTGACGGTACTTTCTCCATTTCATATGTAATAGTAACATTGTTTTCTCTCAAACCAGTCCATATCATCTTGTTTCCATCCAGGCTGAAATTCCAACATTCATATGCAAGACCAGTGCCACCACTAAGTAAGTCATTAGAAAAATTGGTTGCCATCAATTGTTCATAAAGGAAATAGCGACCTTCATTGTCTGACTTTCTTATCCAGTTGCTGTTTTCATCCTGGTAATAGTAGTTGTATGTACTATCAGCAAAATATTCCCAGTAATGGTTCAAGCTGTCAGCAGCGCCTTCGGTTGTGCAGCGTCCGTACCAGACACCGGTAAATTCTGTACTGAAATCATTGGTTACTCTTTTGCAGGTATAGGTATTTGTGTTAGTAATTGCCTCATCATTCACCAAAAAAGTCAGAATAGAATAGGTAAGCGTATCCTGATCAAGGGAAATGATTTTAAAAACCATTTTGTATGAATTTCCCAGCACATCCGTGCCCTCAATATTAATAAGGCTGCTGCTGACGCTGTAAGTGTAGTTGCTGTTTTCATGCCAGCTTTTATTGTTCTCATCCATTTGAAATCCAGAAGCATACAACTGCGTTAGGTCGGATTTAAATTTCATTATAAAAGTTGCATCGGTCAAAACCGGCTGCTCATTGACCATTATATTAACCCAGGTACCTTGCAAAAGATCGGCATTGGTGGGTTCGTCATCTTTTGCACAACCACCAAATACTATGATGGTCAGGGAAAGAATGAATAACATGTTAAGTTTTTTCATAATTGTTGGAATTTTTCGATACATCTATTTATTCTGAAAGTACAAACTTTGAAGGGCAACCTGCTGGTTAACAGTAATACCGAAGCCAACTGTAAAATAATTTTCAAAGCCGCCATATTCTGTATGTAACCTGTTAGCATGATAAGTCATTTTATCCAAAATTTTGGTGCACATAATGATCCTGCTAATTTAGTAATTACACTCTAAAGCTCAACCCTTTATTGATTATTTTAAAAAATAATTGGCTCTTTGTCTAAAGCATTGAAAATAAAGCAGTAGAAGGTGATTATACCTTTTTTTTATCTACATAGTTTAACCGATTTGTATCGTTTCAATCTTGTTGGCAGATCAAATATTCTGACGCTATAATAGCATGAATAACCACCGTTAGCCACCAAATTCACACAACGGGGACATCTTATTCAACCACGATTATTATAATTTTCGAATGACAGCTTATCTACGACTTAGTTTAATACCCCATTTCAAAACATGGGTGATTGAGTTGGTTTACAATTGTTTGGTTCTTCAATCTTAGGAATAATGTTCGGTACAGTTAGTCCTTTGCAAAAATTGAAGGCGCAGTATCTCTCAAATTATAGTGTGATGCCATCACTTCGCCATACGCACCGGTGGAACGGATAACTACAATATCACCTCGTGAAGTAGCAGGTAAAAAAACAGCTTTTCCAAAACAATCCGACGACTCACAAATTGGTCCAACCACGTCATAGGGAATAAGTTGTTGGTCATTTTTACTGATATTTTCGATGGAGTGGTACGATTGATAAAGAGCAGGTCTGATAAGTTCGGTCATGCCGGCATCAAGGATTGCAAAGTTTGTTTTCAGGCCCTTTTTGATATAAAGCACCTTTGAGACCAGACTTCCACATTGTCCTACTATTGCTCGTCCAAGCTCAAAATGAAGTTGTTGTCCGGGTCTTAGTTGCAGAAAGCGATGAAATAACTGGAAATAAGCCTTAAAATCGGGAATTGCTTCCTGATCAGGATGATGATAATTAATGCCCAATCCACCACCTACATTGATATGCTGAATAGGAATATGTTTCGAAACAAACCAATCGCTGATTTCATTCACTCTTAGACAAAGGCTCTTAAAAGGATCAAGGCGTGTGATTTGAGATCCGATATGAAAATGTAAACCGGTAAGCTGCAGATTTGGCAGGTGTTTCAGTTTTTCAGTAATGGATTCCAGTTCCCACATATTAATACCAAACTTATTCTCTTCGAGTCCGGTGGTGATGTAATGATGTGTCTGAGCATCAACACCTGGATTGATGCGAAGAGCGATCCTGGCTTTTTTGTTCTGAATGGAAGCACGTTCCTGAATGACTTCCAACTCTTGCTCCGACTCACAATTGAAACAAAAAATATCATTTCTCAATGCAAGGTCAATTTCAGCATCGCTTTTACCAACGCCGGCAAAGACAATGCCGCCAGGGTCGAAACCTGCGTCAACAGCACGTTGTACCTCATTTCCACTTACGCAATCAGCGCCTTGAAGATAATGTCGGGTCATCTTCAGTACTTCATGGTGACTGTTGGCCTTGAGTGCATAATGAACAACAAATCCATATTTTTGATAAGCTTTAACGGCAGCTTCCAGGGTAGCCCGCAAAAGTTCGGTATCATAAAAATAAAAAGGAGTCGCCGTACCACTTTGAACTAAATCCTTTATAGTGTCTTTCAGTTTTTGGTTCATGCCATAAGGTTTTTGAACAGAGCAGAATTCAGGGCTTTCATTGCTGCCACCTTCTGGTCGCTTTGAATCACAACACTGATATTATGTTCGCTGCCTCCATATGAGATCATTCTCAAAGGGATATCTTTGAGGGCATCGAGTACCCTAAAGGCTTCATCTTGTTTGTCGCGGGAGAAATCGCCAACAACACAAACAATGGTTTGATTATAATCAACTTCCACATTTCCAAAGTTTTGAAGTTCGGCAATTATCTCATTTATTGAAAGATCATTGTCAATAGTCAATGAAACAGCCACCTCCGAAGTGGTAATCATGTCGATAGGTGTTTTGTAGCGCTCAAACACTTCAAAAACATTTCTCAAAAAACCATAAGCCTGAAGCATTCTTCCTGAGCGGATGTTAACCACCGTAATACCATCTTTTGCGGCTATGGCGGTAACAGGTCTTAAACTTTGAATTCCATGTATGATGGTTCCTTTTGCTTCCGGCTTCATGGTGTTAAGTAAACGAATAGGGACATTCATTTTTTGAGCTGGCAGCACACAGGTAGGGTGGAGGATGCGTGCACCAAAATATGCAAGCTCAGCAGCTTCATCGTATGAAAGCTCTGTAATTGGAAATGTTTTTTCAACAACACGCGGGTCGTTGTTATGCATTCCATCGATATCAGTCCAAATTTGTATCTCCGGCGACTGCAGCATTGCACCCATTATAGTAGCAGTGAAATCGCTTCCTCCACGTTTAAGATTGTCGATCTCACCAAACGTGTTACGACAAATATAGCCTTGAGTGATGATTAACTTTTCGGAAGGTGTTGTAATCAATTTTTCAGTTAATAACTTCTTTATCAATTCATAATCAGGTTCATCATCGGTGTTAAGGCGCATGAAATCCAAAGCAGGAAGGAGCGTTGATGGTATCGACTGCTCATTCAGATACATATGAAAGAGTGCTGTTGAAATAAGCTCACCCTGTGCAAGAACTGCTTTTTCTTCGTAAATAGTAAACATATCAAGCGTAAAGCTGCGAAGGAAATTAAAGTGATTCTGAATGAGTTCAGTACCTTTTTGCTTAAATTCTGTATTACTGAATAAATTACTTACTACGAGCTCATACTGTTTTTCAAGTAGGTCAATTTTTTGATTTGCCTCAATTCGATCGTCTTTATACAAGGCAGAAGCAATCTCTGCCAGGCGGTTCGTAGTGCCCGACATAGCTGATAACACTACAATTTTTGGCCTGCCGTCGTGAATAAGCGAAACAAGCTTTTGCATACGTTCCGGCGACCCAACCGAAGTGCCACCAAATTTCATGATCAACATATTTTTCTTTTTAATTTCGGTGCAAAGATAGCTTTTTGACAAACAAGCCTATTTTTGAAGGGTTTTGGTCCATATCAAACCTAATTGTCATCTGAAAATGAGTGTAATTGATGATAATTTTTTAGAGCTTTATCAACCTGTAACTTTACTATCAAATCAATCTTTTTAATAAACTTTTAAGATGTTACCCTTTTATTTTAGGTTTCACAATACTCATATGCAACTTCTTAATTAACAGATTTTACGAAAGCTATTGGCAGAAACAAAAACTATTGTAAATTGCCGCCAAAATCTCTAAGTTATGTATGAAACACTATCCCAGATCGACAACATCCGCCTGAATTTTAGTGAAGGTGGGTTGCTTTATATGAACATAACCTTAGCCATTATAATGTTTGGTGTGGCTTTGGAAATTAAGTTTGAGCATTTTAAAAATATCATTCAGTTTCCTAAGTCAGCGATTTTGGGAATTTTTTCTCAAATTGTGGTGCTTCCGGCTTTGACCTACCTACTTGTAATGGCACTAAATCCACCACCCTCCATCGCTATGGGTATGATTTTAATCGCAGCATGTCCTGGAGGCAATATCTCTAATTTTATTTCAGCTCTAGCTAATGCTAATGTTGCTTTGTCAGTGAGCCTAACAGCGGTTTCAACCTTGGCAGCTACTTTTGTGACCCCTATAAATTTTGCTTTCTGGGGTGGTATGTATGTCAATTATTTTGAGAAAGCCAAACACTTAAATATCCCAATCGAGATTGATTTCCTGCAGATGGCTCAGACGGTTTTTATCTTATTAGGCCTTCCACTTATCCTGGGAATGTGGTTTGGACACAAATTTCCAGAATTAAGTATGAAATACCAAAAGAAAATCCGTATCACTTCCATCGTTTTGTATATGACATTTATTGCAGGCGCTCTAATAGCCAATGCTAAATACATCCCAAGTGTTATCATTCCGTTAGGTTTTGTGGTGTTGCTTCTAAATGCACAAACACTCTTTACCGGTTATTTTGTTGGAACTATTTTTCGAATTTCAAGAGCTGACCGACGCACCATATCCATTGAAACGGGCATCCAAAACTCAGGTCTGGCTTTGGTTCTGATTTTTAATCCTAAACTTTTCGATGCTAATGGCGGAATGGCTTTTATGGCGGCCTGGTGGGGAATATGGCAGATGATCACTGGAATCGGTCTTGCTTATCTGCTTTCAAAAATACGCTTGCGTGATTACAGCTGGTCGAAAGTATCAGTAAATGACAAGTAATTCGAAAAAAAAGGCATAAAAAAAGGGTAAGCTACTTATATCGCACCGCTCAACCATATACCCTTGCTTTCTTCCAAACCTGGGGGATTCTACAGGAGCTGGTCGTATAAGACTTACCCAGTGCAAAAGTACAATAAAATGCAATGCCTCCAAGAACTTCCCGATTTTTTATTAACATATCAAATCATTTGGTAAGTTTGCAACTGACAACAAACATTAAATCATTTTAAAATGTATGAAAAGAAACACTTTTGGCTGGTTGGAATCCTAACTGGATTTTTCTCCGGCCTGCTTGTTTTTCTGTTTCAACTTATTCTTTTTCACTTATCATTGAGTTCGTTTTCAATCATCTACGGTTTATTGTATCTTATTCCGTTCATAGCAATGACATATGCCTCCATGCGACTTAGAGACAGGTATGGATCGAATATGTTATTATTTGGTCAGTCGTTTAAATTGTCCCTACTCACAGGCTTTCTTTCTGCGCTGGTTATGTCGCTGATGATATATTATGTTTATACCTATATGTTTATCCCAGCGCTTCAGCAACGTGCAGCTCAATTAAACTCTGAACTTTTATCAACTGACCCCGGAATGTCGTTTGATAAAATGAAAGAGCGTAAACAACTCATTATAAAATTATTAAGCCCGATATCGCTTGCAATTTATTACTTCGTTGTAAATACAGTCCTTTTGCCTTTCTACGCATTTATAATTGCTATCTTTGCGCATCGGCGTCGAAGAGATATTACTGACATTTAACCTAAAACAATAAAAATATGGCACCTTTAAATCAAGCACTTAAGTTTGGATTCATCACTGGTTTAGCTCTAATCGCATACACTGTAGCGCTTTATCTAGCTAATGTGAATCTTTTTGCAACAGTTTTCTCCATTGTAAATGGATTGATAACCTTTGGAGGTATGATTTTCATGACGGTTTTTGCAATAAACAAAACCCGTGACCTGATGCTGAGTGGAAAAATCACTTTCCTTCAGTCGTTCATCGTTGGATTTGTGACTTTGATTATCATGAGTTACATAAACAGCCTTTTTAGTTTTGTTTTGAATGAATACATTGATCCAGCCTATATGACAGCACAGCTGGATAATTTCATTGCTAGTATGGAAGATAAAGTTCCTGAAGAAACACTTGAAACAATTATTGATTCTATGGAAGCAAATATGGATCCAACAAAGGCATTAATTAAAGGCCTTTGGATTACTCCTTTGGCTTCAATAGGAATTAGTGCTATTATTTCTTTGTTTATCAAGAAAGACATCACAGCTCAGGCTTGAGAAATACGTTTACATGGATCTTACAATCATCATTCCTTTGTTCAATGAGGAAGCCTCATTGCCTGAATTAACTGAATGGATCGTGCGGATTTGCCGCAAAGAAAAGTATGTTTTTGAGGTAGTTTTTGTTGACGATGGTTCTAAAGACCAATCGTGGAATATCATCGAAAATTTATCGAAAAGCTATTCTGAGGTTAAAGCAATACGTTTCCGCCGGAATTATGGAAAATCAGCTGCTCTCAATGAAGGTTTTGCTGTAGCTTGTGGAAAGGTTGTTATAACGATGGATGCCGACCTGCAAGACAGCCCGGATGAGATACCTGACTTGTATCAAATGATTGCTGAACAACATTTTGATCTTGTTTCGGGATGGAAAAAAAGAAGACATGACCCCATTTCTAAAACAATTCCTTCGCGTATCTTTAACCGAACCACACGCATGATCAGTGGCATTGCCTTGCATGATTTCAATTGTGGTTTAAAAGCATACAACGGTGAACTTACAAAAAGTATTGAGGTTCATGGTGAAATGCATCGGTATATCCCCGTTATTGCTAAATGGGCTGGTTTTGGTAATATTGGAGAGAAAGTAGTTCAACATTACGAACGGAAATACGGTACAACCAAGTATGGAATGAGTCGGTTTATCAAAGGATATCTCGATCTGCTCTCCATCACCTTCACTTCCAAATTCGGAAAACGACCCATGCATTTTTTTGGCAGCATGGGATCGCTGATTTTTATGTTAGGTTTTGGAATAGCCGGATATCTGGCATACACAAAGTATTTTTTTGATGCTTACAAAATGACCGATCGTCCACTCTTTTATTTCGGGATTCTTGCTATGATCATTGGTACACAATTGTTTATGACCGGATTTTTAGCTGAAATGATTTCCCAGACATCAAGATCGGCCGGAGGAGGCTACATCATTAGAGAAAAAATCAATTTATAATCAAAATAGAGTAATGAAGATTCATCTGGTATCGGGAGGTTGCGGGTTTGTTGGCCGCAACATGGTGAAGCGTTTGCTTCAAACTACTGAGGATAAAGTATTTATGGTTGACGATTTGTCAATTGGAAGGCATCCTTCAGAATGGCTCGAAGACTTCTCATCTAACACATTGGAGGATGTTGAAGTGATCGGCAACGAGAAACGACTGTTTTTCTGGAAAGGAGATTTCAGAAATTTATTGTTTTACATGCGTCAGAATCCGCGATATATTCAAGAAAAATACCATCTGGATTTTGAACATTTTAGCGATGTTTTTCATTTCGCGGCTATCGTCGGGGGACGTATGAAAATAGAAGGAGACCCTATGATTGTGGCATTGGATCTAAGCATCGATGCTGAATTCTTTTACTGGGTCACCCAGCATAAACCTGAACGTGTTCTCTACCCAAGTTCGAGTGCCGCTTACCCGGTAAGTCTGCAAACAACTGACGGAGCCATAGCCCTTAGTGAGGGTGATATCGACTTTGATAAAAATCTGGGAACACCCGATATGACATACGGATGGTCGAAATTGACGGGTGAATTTCTGGCACAGATAGCTGCTAAGCATTACGGTGTAAGAGTAGCATGCATCAGGCCTTTCTCAGGCTACGGAGAGGATCAGGAGCAAAGTTATCCTGTGCCTGCCATAGCTGCGCGTGCGGCACGCAACGAAGATCCCTTCGAAGTGTGGGGGAGTGGAAAACAGGGGCGCGATTTTGTGCATATCGATGATGTGCTCGATTTTATCTTCATGTTACTCGATAGGGTAGAGGATGGTTCTGCTTACAATATTGGCTCAGGGAGGTTGACATCTTTCCTTGAACTTATCGCTCTATTTGGCGAAATTGCAGGGTATTCACCTACTATCAAACCACTGCTTGATAAACCTGTAGGTGTGCATTCGCGTTATGCCAATATGGATGTTGTATTTGAAAAGTTTGGCTGGCAACCAAAAATATCTCTTTATGAAGGGATGAAAAGGGTTTATGACCGTCAAAAGATGCTTCTGGATAAGAAATGATAATCCATTTAAAAAATTGATACCTCTTGAGGTAATAAAGAAAAACCTGCTTTTCGCAGGTTTTTCATTTTTTAGGTTTGGTGTTTATCCCATAATATTGTAACCACCGTCAACATGCCTGATTTCACCTGTGATTCGGCTATTTGGCCGGAAAAGATGAATTACTTCATGTGCCAGATCCATTGGCAACGCATTGCCTAACGGACTTACTTCTCCCGAAATTTCAAGATCGCTTTCATGTAATGTTGCATTGCCTGCTTTACTTCCCATATAAGGAGAAAAACGAATCACATTCACGCGTGTACCATTCTTCCTTCCGAGTTCATCAGCAAGTTCAATAGTTATACGCTCCAAAGCTGCCTTCGCAATACTGATGTTCCTGTAAGGATGGAAAGTGACTTTAGCAGCAGCAATATAACTTAAAGAACAAATTGAAGAACCTTGCTGTAATACATTGTATTTCATTAAGTAATGAGCGATCCTGATTAATGAGTAAGCTGAAATCTCCATGGTATCGCAGAACTCATCTTTTGTTACTTCCAGCAAAGGCTTTACCTCTTTTTGCCTGATGGTTTTATCCATAGCAATCGCATGAAGAAATCCATTTATTTTTATTCCCTTTTCTACCATTGACTGGGCAAAAGCCTCAACACTCGCATCCAAAGAAACATCTAAAATGGCAGTTTCCACTTCTCCAAGCTCTTTCTTTACTGCCTTTTGGAAATCCTGATAGTTCTTGTTGAGAAATGCACTAGCCTTTTCAGATAAATCTTTATGCAAAGCACTAACACCCAATCCAGTGCAAACAACTGTACCACCATTGGCAATAATTTCCTTTGCTACATACATAGCTAACGAATGCTCGTCGGCAATTCCGGTGATGAGAAACGTTTCTCCGTTAAAAATTTGATTATTCATATATTAAGTTTTTGTTTAATTACCATTTATAAAGTGCAGTGCCCCAAGTCCATCCAGCACCTACCGCTGCGAAAAGTAAAAGGTCGCCTGGTTTAAATAATCCATCTCTGTGAACTTCATCCAAAAGTATTGGAATAGTACCACCGGAGGTATTTGCATAGCGATCCATATTTGTCTTTACCTTTTCAAAAGGCATCCCGATCTTCCTGGCAATTTCTTCAAGTATTTTAATACTTGGCTGGTGAGGAAGCATATAATCGACCTCTTGAACCGTTTTATTGTTTTTAGCAAGAATCTCCAGAATGCACTCAGGAACAACTTTCACAGCGGTATTATACACCTCTTTGCCATTCATTTGAAAATAATGCAATTTCTTGTCGATGGTTTCTTGTGATGCAGGCTTTTCCGAACCTCCTGCAGGGATAGTGAAATGTTCCTTTCCTCTGCCATCAGAATGAAGAATGAAGTCGATGAATCCTTTGTCTTCTTCTGTAGCTGATAAAACAACAGCGCCAGCTCCATCGCCAAAGAATACAGCATCGCGGCGGTCCCAGTCAGTTATATTCGAAAATGTGTCAGCACCAATGACCAGGACATTGGAATACATACCACTTTTTATAAATTGTACCCCAACCGAGATAGTGAAAAGAGCTCCGGAGCAAACCGCGGCTACATCGAATGCTACTGTTTTGAATGCCTGAAGTTTCTCCTGTACAAAACAAGCACAGGAAGGTGCCGGTCGGTCGGGCGTAGCAGTTGCAACAAGAATTAAATCAATGTCATTTATGGTCAGACCTGCATTTTCAACGGCACGCAATCCAGCTTTTGCAGCCAAATCACTCGTGGTCTCGTTGGTAACGACTCTGCGCTCCCTGATACCTAATTTCGAAAAAATCCATTCATCCGATGACCCAATACGTTCAAAATAATCATTCTTTATTACTTTTTCAGGAACATAAGATCCTGTACCTTTGATAAATACATTACGAATCTTTAAATTTGAAACATGTGATTCCATAAGCTGTGTTTTCGTTCATGTGTTGTTGTAAAGCACTTCAATAATTGGTATATGACTACTGAAATACTTCATTGTGTGCGGTAAAAGTAAAGAAGATAGAAGAGTAAAGTGTCAAAAAAATAAATTCAATGCCTTAAAAACACTTTTGCACAGGTATAAACATCCAATTTTCTAAAAGTCACAATAGTTTTAGGTCGGTGAAAATATAAACTTGCAATAATTTTTCGATTCGCTTATATAATTGTTTATCAAGATAATAAAATAATTTAATTGATAATATGTTTGGGAAATGTTATAGGAGTAAGGAATTGGTAACAGAACTTCAGTAGTTAATTTTTCATTATTTTTATTGAAATACATACCATTGGGTTAAAGTTCCGCAAACCGTTGCGCTAATCATTTTATCAGTTTAATTTCCCTTTTCTTCAGGAGCATATTCCAATTAGTGCCACTCAATTTACTAAATTTGCCAAAATTTAAATATTATGACCCGAATTGTTTGCTTTGGACCAGGTCCTCAGTTCAAAGGTGGTATTGCTAACTACAACACCTCTCTTGCAAAAGCCTTTGATAAAATGCCAGAAACAGAGGTACATATTGTTTCCTGGACGCAACAATATCCTGCAATTATTCCACGCGATTTCATTGATCGCAAAAGTGTTAAGGATCAACTTGAAGGCACTTCCATCAAAGTTCATTATGTTACAAATTACAACGACCCATTTTCCTGGAGAAAAACTGTTCGATTAATTCTAAATTTAAAGCCTGAAGTGGTAATTTTCCAGTGGGCTATTGCAGTTCAAGGAATTCCACTTGGGTTCATTGCTCGGCAATTAGTAAAAAAAAGTTCAGCAAAGGTTATCTTCGACCTTCATTTTGTCATTCAGAAGGAGGGAAGTGCACTTGATAATCGTTTTACCCGTTTTGGAATTGGTAGTGCCCATAGTTATGTTGTGCATGCCAGTCAGACAACTGATCAATTAAAACAGCTTTTTCCAGCAAAGGAATTCCATGTTGTGAATGATGAGTCTTCGTCATCAGCTGATGCAACAAAAGTCGTTCGTTTGTTTCATCCGGTGTATGATATGTTTCAACCTGATCCCAACTTTGAAAAGGAAAAGATTAAAAATGAGATGCATCTGAAAAAACATGTATTTCTCTTTTTTGGGTTCATTCGTAAATATAAAGGACTTCATCAAGCTATTGAAGCATTCGCCAGACTTAAAGCTGAAAGGAATGATGTAAGCCTTTTAATTGTTGGTGAATCGTTTTGGAACACATTGGATACCAATAAAATAAGCACAAAGCTTAAATCAGCTGTTTTTGGCCTTGCAAAAAATGTGTTCTTAAAAAAGCAAGACGACGAACGAAACTACAATCCTTTAGAGCTTATCAAAACTTATGGATTAAATGATGATGTTTTTATTGTAAATGAATTTGTGCCTAACGAAGAAGTGAATAAGTACTTTCAGGTAAGCGACAATTTACTTTTATTTTATCTAACTGCAACTCCTTCAGGTGTTGAATCGATCGGGTACAATTTTAATATTCCGATGCTCGCAACCAAAGTCGGGCATTTTCCAGAGACAATAAAGAATGGGTACAATGGATATCTTGCTGAAGACAAAGATATTGCTTCGATGCATCAAGCTTTGAAAAAGGCTATTGAAATGCCTATCGACCGGAAAAATGTTGCCAAAACCTCAGAAAATATGAGTTGGAATCAGTATGCAACTGCCATTCTGACCTATTAAAATGCTAAGGAATAAGAAAGCAAAAACCAATTTTGCCTGACCAGTTCAAAAGGCATTTGAAAAATCTGTTAACAAAAAAAGCTAACTTACACGATGTAAGCTAGCTTTTTTTTGGACAATGGCAGAAGATCAATAATCGTCCTCTTCCCTGTAATCATCAAAGGAATCAAAGTCATCGTCTAATCCCAGATCGTCTTCATCATCCCAATTGCCGCCTTCATCCTCATCTAAATAAGGATCATCAATCTCTTCAACTAACTCTGCTTCATCCAGATATGATTCAAACAAATCATCGTCGAATTCTTCATTGCTCGTAGTAGCAGCTGTGAAACGCGGATCAAGTGAACGTAACTCCTTCATCACATCGGGAGAAACATAAAACTCATCAATGTTGTTAAAACAAAAATCGATGTATTTGGGGTCCTGCTCAAATACTTCCTTGATTGTTTTGCCTTCATATTTTCCGAAAGTGAATTCGGAATCACTGTCATAAAACTTCATATGTTTTTCAAATTAAAAAGTGATTTCTCCTCATCAATTTATTTGCCAAAATTAACTGGTGGCTTTTAATAATGCAAGTTTTTTTGCCACTCATTTACATAACGTCATTTTTTGAAAATAAAATATACTGCAAGGATTAAAAATACAAACCCTATCAGGTGGTTCATCCGAAAAGTTTCGTTTTTAAACACTACAAGCGAAAATACTACAAAAATGGTAAGCGTAATTACTTCCTGCAAAACCTTTAATTCAACCAAACTGAAGGGGCCTCCATTACCCTGATAACCAATTCTGTTGGCTGGCACCTGAAACATGTATTCAAAAAGCGCTATCGACCAGCTGATTATCACAATCCACATAAGTGAGAGGGAATCAAAACCCTTTATATCTTTAAATTTGAGATGACCGTACCATGCCAATGTCATGAATACATTCGACAAGATTAGAAGCCCAATAGTAGTTAATGATTTCACAAATATTTTTTTGCAAATATCTGATTTTTCATCTTTCGAAGGAATAAGCTTAACAAACTTCACTTTACCAAAGATTGCATACATTTGCACAACAATCCACACATTATGATTATCGCAGAAACCATCAAAGATTCTATTGCTGTTAAACAGCGAATGCTTGATAATGAGACACTTTCTGAAGAAATTCAAGCAATGGCTGAGCTATGTATTGAAACTTTTCAACATGGTGGGAAAGTCCTTTTTTGTGGAAATGGCGGGAGTGCTGCCGATGCACAGCATTTATCGGCTGAGTTGAGCGGCCGTTTTAACTACGACAGAGCACCACTTTTTTCTGAGGCACTTCATGTTAATACATCTTTCGTAACAGCTGTAGCCAACGATTATAGTTACGAGATGGTTTATGCCCGAATGGTTGAAGCTATGGGGCGAAAAGGTGATGTGTTGGTTGCCCTAAGCACCTCGGGCAATTCAAACAATATTTTAAAAGCAGCAGCTAAAGCTAAAGAATTGGAAATGAAGGTGATTGGCTTTAGCGGTGCAACAGGAGGGAAGTTGCTTTCGTTGTGCGACCACTTATTGCTTGTGCCTTCAAAAAACACGGCACGCATTCAGGAGGCACACATAATGGTAGGGCATATATTGTGTGATATCATTGAGCAGACAATTTTCCCAAAAAAGGAAAACAATCCATGATACCTTACATTGACAAACAATGGACGCTGTTTTTGGACAGGGATGGAGTTATAAACGAACGACCTGTGAATGATTACGTTAGAAATCCGGATGGATTTATTTTTCTGCCCGGCGTTACGGAAGCTATCCGCTTGTTGTCGATTGTTTTTGAACGAATCATCCTTGTCACAAATCAACAAGGTGTAGGTTTGGGATTGATGAGTAAAAATGACCTGGATAAAGTTCATGAAAAAATGCTTCTTGACTTAAAGGAAAGCGGTGGAAGAATAGATGCAATCTATTGTTGTACAGATGTTAAAACAACAACAGACAATTGCAGAAAGCCCGGTTCTTTTATGGCAGAAAGTGCGCGCAAGCAATTTCCTGAAATACAATTTTCTCATTCATTAATGGTTGGGGACACATCTTCAGATATCCTTTTTGGTAAACAAGCCGGAATGAAAACGGTGCAAATTGGAAATGAAGTTCTGACAACAGCGCCAGATATGCAATTTAAATCACTCTATCAATTTGCCAGATATTGTATCAACCAATAGATTAAAAGCGTGTTACACAACCTGATTTTCACTGTTTTTATTTTATACACTCTGGTCTTGTTCGGGGTGGCTTTTTTTACCTCGCGCAAATCCAACAACGAAAGCTACTTTAATGGTAACCGAAAATCACCATGGCCGGTAGTTGCATATGGTATGATTGGGGCCTCACTTTCGGGAGTAACTTTTATTAGTATCCCGGGATGGGTAGGCAACACTCAATTTACCTATTTAATGGTAGTATTTGGATATCTTATTGGTTATTTGGTGATTACCTATTTTCTTTTGCCATTGTATTACAGGCTTAACCTTATTTCAATTTATACATATCTCGAGCAACGATTTGGCTTTTATGCCTACAAAACAGGAGCATTTTATTTTTTGATTTCCCGAACCATTGGGGCTTCTTTTCGTATGTTTTTAGTAATTAATGTATTACAGATTTTCATTTTTGATAAATGGGGCTTGCCGTTTTGGGGCACTACTTTAATTTTTGTTGTGCTGATAACTCTTTACACCTTCAAAGCAGGTATAAAAACCATTGTTTGGACTGATTTGCTTCAAACAACATTTATGTTAGCATCATTGGTTATAACATTATATGCAATCGCTAATCAACTTGATATCAATATTATACAGCTTTTTGAAAGAGCCAAATCAGCAGGTTATACGACCATCATTGATGCTGATTGGAGGAGCGATCGTTTTTATCTCAAGCAATTTTTTAGTGGAATGTTCATAACAATTGTAATGACAGGGCTCGATCAGGATATGATGCAAAAAAACCTGACCTGTCGCAACGTTAAAGATGCTCAAAAAAATATGATCTCATTGGGCTTATTGCTTATCCCGGTTAACATGCTTTTCCTTTTCCTGGGTGCTTCACTTTATGTTTATGCAACCGATTTCGGAATTGCGCTACCAAATATATCAGATGACCTTTTCCCAATGCTTGCAATAGAACATTTTGGACCTGTGCTTGCTGTTGTTTTTCTTATAGGTCTCATTGCTGCTGCGTATTCAAGCGCAGATGGAGCAATTACAGCTTTGACCACTTCATTTATAATCGACATTCTTGGTAATAAAAATGATGCTGTTTTAACTGAGGACGAAAAGAAAAAGAGGAGGTACAAGACACATTTTTTCATTTCTTCGCTAATTATTTTAACAATCGTTCTTTTCCGTGAAATCAATGATCAGGCTGTAATTTCAAGGCTGTTCACAATTGCAGGTTATACCTATGGTCCATTATTAGGATTGTTTGCATTTGGCATGTTTACTAATAAAAATGTCAAAGATAAACTTGTGCCGGTAGTTGCTATTGTTGCACCTTTGCTAAGTTACATCGTCAGCTCCAACTCTGACTTTTTGCTAAACGGATATAAATTTGGCTTTGAAATTTTGATTTTTAACGGACTTCTAACATTTATTGGATTATTCATCATTCAGAAAAAATAACATAACACCCATTCAACATGCAGAACTTCCGATTTACAGCACTTTCAGAAACACTTGATCGTCAAGTGGTTCATGTGGAGTACCCATCCGAAAAAATATCTGATTTTTACGGATCAATGGTGTTCAACCACGATGTAATGCGCGAATACCTCACTAAGGAAGCGTATAAAAGCCTTCAGGGAGCAATCGAATCTGGTACAAAAATCGATCGTAGAGTTGCCGATCAGGTTGCTTCATCTATGAAGGCCTGGGCAATGAAACATGGTGCAACACATTATACACACTGGTTTCATCCTTTAACAGGATCAACTGCTGAGAAACACGACTCTTTTGTTAGCCCTACACCATCAGGTAAAGGAATTGAGGAGTTTTCCGGCAGCTCTCTCATTCAACAGGAACCTGATGCTTCTTCATTTCCAAGTGGCGGAATTAGAAACACTTTCGAAGCAAGAGGTTACACCGCCTGGGACCCAACAAGTCCCTCTTTTATAATGGAGCATACACTGTGTATTCCAACTATTTTCGTTTCATACACAGGCGAGTCACTCGATTATAAAACTCCTTTGCTCAAATCAATAGAAGCAATTGATAAAGCAGCCGTTAAGGTTTGTCAGCTTTTCGATAAAAACATCACCAAAGTATACCCAACTTTAGGCTGGGAACAGGAGTATTTTCTTGTAGATTCAGCACTGTTTGCTGCCCGTCCTGACCTTGTTCTCTCAGGCCGGACTGTATTCGGGCATTCTTCAGCTAAAGATCAACAGCTTCACGATCATTATTTTGGTACGATCCACAGCAGGGCACGTGCTTTTATGAGAGATCTTGAAATTGAGGCTCATCGTTTAGGAATTCCTTTAAAAACCCGACATAATGAAGTAGCTCCAAGTCAGTTTGAGTGCGCGCCTGTTTATGAAGAAGTGAATGTTGCTGTTGATCACAATCAGCTCTTAATGCACCTTCTCGACAAAGTATCACGCAAACATCATTTCAAAGTGTTACTTCATGAAAAACCTTATGAAGGTGTAAATGGAAGCGGAAAACACAACAACTGGTCACTGGCCACTAATACGGATGAGAATCTGCTTGCTCCAGGTAAAACACCCGTTGAAAACCTTCGTTTCGCTACTATATTGGTCAACATTCTCAAAGCGCTTTATACCTATGAAGAACTTGTAAGAGCCAGTATAGCTTCGGCGAGCAACGATTTGCGTTTAGGTGGAAATGAAGCTCCTCCTGCAATCATTTCAGCTTTTATTGGTGACCAATTAACCAGAACACTTGATGAAATAGAAAATATGCCAAGTCTGGATGTGTTGTCTAATGGCAACACTAAAGGAGCTCATATCAATATCCCAAAGATTCCTGAAATTCTTCTTGATAATACTGATAGAAACCGCACATCTCCTTTTGCTTTCACAGGTAATAAATTTGAATTCAGAGCCGTTGGTTCAATTGCAAACTCTGCAAAGCCAATGACAGTTCTCAACACTATTGTAGCTGAACAATTTACACAATTCTATGAAGAAGTAAAAGAATTAACAGATGCGAAAGTAAAGAAGGAAGAGGCCATCTTCAAAGTTATTAAGCAGTATATTCATGATTCTAAACCGATTAGATTTGAAGGAAACAGCTATAGTGAAGAATGGAAAGCTGAAGCTGCCCGCAGAGGCCTTTCAAATCATGCAAACACTCCTGATGCAATTAAAGCATATATTTCGGATAAAGTAGTCGATCTATTTGAAAAGCAACATGTTCTGACAAAACGTGAGCTTCATGCTCGCTATGAAATCAAGCTTGATAAATATGTTCGCAAAATTCAGATTGAATCCCGTTTGATTGGCGACCTATCCATAAACCACATCATTCCAACTGCAATTAAGTATCAAAATACACTGATTGAAAATGCCCGTGGTTTGAAAGATGTACTAGATTCGAAAACTTATGTAAAACTTAGTCGCAATCAAATTCAAACCATAAAAGAAATTTCTGAACATGTTAGCGAAATCCGCCAATTTGTAGAAGAAATGACTGAAGAAAGGAAAGAAGCAAATAAATTTGAAAGCGAAGTTGAAAAAGCCGATGCATACTGCTACAAGGTGAAACCCTATTTTGATAAAATCAGATATCATGTTGATAAACTTGAGCTTTTAGTCGACGATCAATTATGGCCATTAGTAAAATACAGAGAGCTTCTATTTATCAAGTAATTGATTCAATTTTGGAAGATAATTAAATCATTAATAAGAGTTTAGCCACGAAATAATTCAAATTTGTTTCGTGGCTTTTTTCTTTTCTCTGGCTCAAAAGTCACGATCATTTGTTACAAATGATAATTACTCTCAAAATTTTTATCTACATTTGAATCAAATTCTTTGGCTATGAAACGAACAATCATTTTTCAGTTAGTTATTACTTTTACCACCTTATGCTGTCTCACAAGTACAAATCTGAATGCTCAGATATTTGTAACTCCCATGAACGATCAACCGGCAACTGATGCAACAGGCTTTTACTATGCTTTACCTCAAAATGTGATCAAGCTGGATGTTATCATTCAAAAAACTGAAAAAATGAAGGGTCCTTACAGTGAATTTTCTGAAAAAGTGCTTGGAGTAAGTTCTGTTATCGATCAAGATGAGATGCATTTACAAATCATCGACATAGTTATGAGTTACGAAACAGAGCCTGACCCTAAAGCTTGGTTTTTTGTTGAATTTGATGAAAGAGGTTCTAAAGATGCCAGGAGTTTAGTGTTTGATTTACAGGCTAATGGAATTTTGCTCGCTGCAGATGAAGCGCCGCAATCCAGAGTTTCAGGTAAGAACAGAACAGAGACTACACTTGTTAATTCATCGGATGAAAAGCAATTTCGCTACTTTGCTGAGAGGAATCTTTACCAACGTGTCGACACCATTGTGAGAAAAATCACTATAGATACTACAGTAATAAGGAGAAATATACTTCAATCTGCATGGGTAGACCGCAATCCAGAACAAAAAGCCCGGTCAGCTGCAGATATGATTCATAAAATCAGAGAAAGCCGCTATAACCTGATCTCTGGCTTTCAGGAAATCGACTATGGTAAGAGTATTGCTTATATGGATGAACAGTTACAAGCACTTGAAGAAGAATACTTAAGCCTGTTTTTAGGAAAAGAAGTTAAAAGCCTTAGCACCCAGACCCTTTATTATGTTCCTGATCCTGAAACAAATGGAAAAGTAACAATTGCTGGTTTTTCCGAAACAGCTGGTCTTTTGGATGGTAACGCAAAAGCAACAGCAATAGAAATGGAGATAACCTCAAATGGTACTCAGAACTTTTTAAAATCGAATGTTGTAAAAGGCAAATTGACTAACAGTGTTTATTACCGCATACCTGGGAATGTGACCATCACTTTGACCTATGGAAGTAAAGTTTATGCAAAGGAACGTAAGAATATCAGTCAGTTGGGCACAATAGCAGTTGCGCCAGTGTCAAAAACCCGACTACAATTCGATCCGGAGAGTGGTATGATAACAACAGTTAAAAGGGAGTGATAAGTTATTAACATATTGGATAATAATTTATTACCACAAAATTTCTTTTAGTATAATCTACTCTTTTAAAGAGCTTCTTTAAGCCTCACGAGTTGTTCCAATAAGTTAGCTGCCTTATCCATTGGTAGCATATTTGCACCATCAGACTTTGCAATAGCAGGGTTTGGATGAGTTTCCATAAAAATACCATCAGCGCCTACTGCAATTCCAGCTTTAGCAATAAGACCTATAAGAGCAGGTTGTCCGCCAGTTACACCGGATGATTGATTGGGTTGTTGCAATGAATGAGTTACATCAACAATAACAGGAACGCCAATTTCCTGCATAAAAGCGATATTCCTGAAATCCACGACAAGATCACCGTATCCAAAGGAATTTCCACGCTCAGTTAACATAACGTGATCATTACCAGCTGATATAACTTTATCAACAGCAAACCTCATAGCTGGCCCCGAAAGAAATTGACCTTTTTTAATATTAACAAATTTACCGGTTTTTGCTGCTGCTATCAACAACTCTGTCTGTCTGCAAAGAAAGGCAGGAATTTGAAGAACATCAACATACTCAGCAGCTAATGATGCCTCGTGAGCATCATGAATATCGGTCACTACTGGAATTCCATATTTCTTTCTGATTTCACCCAAAATACGCAATGCCTTCTCGTCACCAATTCCCATAAAAGAATCCATCCTAGAGCGATTAGCTTTTTTGTAAGAGGCCTTAAAAATTAAGGGGATATCCAGTTTGGTGGTAAGTTTAATGAGATGCTCTGCTATTTCAAAAGGCATTTCTTCATTTTCAATAACACAAGGCCCTGCCATTAGAAAAAATCGATCACTTCTTATATTTGGGAATAATGAATTCATAATGTTATTTTTTGAGTTAAATGTTTGCTAACTTAATAATATCCAATGAACTATAAACTTTTGGAGGTGCTTTTTCAAGGCTGGCTTGTAGCATTGCTTTTGCTACATCAAGTGCTTTAACAGCTTTGTAAGGCCTCATTGGGCCAACCATCAACCAACCAAATAATTTCATCATAATAGCTGCAATTTTTTCACCTGAACGAAATTCTTCTCTGTCACCCAATAGCAGGCTTGGTCTCATAAACGTTATGAATTTCAGACCAGAAGCAGTGACATGTTTTTCCATCAAACCTTTTGTCTTAAGATAAAAATTGGTCGACTCCGGTTCTGCACCGATACTTGAAACAACAACCATTCTTGGAACTTTAAGGTCAGCTGCAATTTGGCTAATCAAAACCGGATAATCGTAATCTATTTTCTTAAAATTATCCTGTGAACCTGCTCTTTTAATAGTGGTACCCAGGCAACAGAAAACAACATCTACATCAATATCAGTGAAATACGTTTGTAAACTTTCAAAATCAATTTGCTTCTGAATAAGCTTCGGATGTGAAATATTCAGCGTTTTTCTACCTAAAGAGACAACAGAATTATACTGTTCTGAAGAAAGTAGCAGATTCAGCAGGTGACCTCCAATAAGTCCGGTTGCTCCAAAAATAAGGGCTTTCATAAAGAAAAATTTAAGGGACAAAATTAGTAAAAAGGCGTCTATATGGTTAATTTAGCTTTTCGTGTTCTACTTATCAAATATACACCGCCAAAAATCAGCAATGCAGGTAAAAGCATATTCCATGAAAGGTGGTCTTTTCCAAGTAAGATAGCGACAAATGCTGTAAAAAAGGGTTGAAGATAAATAAAAGCGCTGTTGGTAGTTGGGCTAATTCGCTGAAGTGAATAATTATTCAGGAAATAAGCCATTACAGTTGTAAACACAATTACGTAACTTATTGATAGCCAAATATTAGAAGGGATCGAGTCCCAATCAGAGTTTAAAGCAATTTGAAATGTAAATGGTATAACTGTCAGATTTCCAAACAGAAAAACCCACTTCATAACAGCGATAGGATGATATTTAAGCATCATTGGCCTTATGAGTACCAGATATAGTGCGTACGAACTGGCATTGGCGATTATCAATAAATTTCCCAGAGCAGTGCCTGAAGAAAAATCGAAACGACCTCTGTTCATTATAAGCAGAACAGCGCCGGTTGTTCCTATGGCTATTCCCAGAATCTTAATCCACGACAAGGTTTCTTTACGAATAAGTCTGGAAAAAAACAACACAGCAATTGGGACAGTTACCATTATGATACTGGCATTAATGGGTGTGCTAAGATTAAGTCCTTCAAAGAAAAGGATTTGATTTATAGTAACGCCAAAAATTGAGGCCAAAGCAATCATTGCTAAATCCCTGGATTTTATTTCGTCTTTTCGTGTGAAAACAGAAATAAGCCAGAAAATGGCTGTCGCTCCCAAAACACGTAGTAAAATAATTGCCCTTGGCTGCAAATAGTCGGGCATAATTCCCTTTGCAACCACATAATTTAAACTGTAGATAAGATTTGCACCAAGTGCAGCCAGAAGGGCAGGGGTTTTGGATTTCAAAAATCGCAGATTAGAAAGGCAAATCGTCTTCGAAAGTCTCAACCGGAGCAGACGCTGCAGGATAAGGCGGCTCGTTATGAGTCACAGCTGGCTGATTGTCACGATCGAATTTCCAAACCTTTACATCCGTAAACCATTTTCCGTTGTATTCACGTGATTCAATGTTAATTGATGCTTTGATACGATCGCCGGCGTTGAATACCTTCGCATCATCAGCACGTTCGCCCCAGCACATTAAACACACTTTTTTCGGGTACTGTTCATCTGTTTCGATGATAAGTTCCTGCTTGACCCAAACGCCATTGCGACCTTCGCCTGTAGCGCGCTGGCCTAGTTGCGCTACTTTTCCTGTAATTTCAAGATTCATATTATATGTATTTTAGATAAAAATTCAAATCAAAGTTCCAAAAGGCATGTTGTACGGCAAAAGTACAAATTTTCAATCTGAAATTCAACAATATTGCATTTGAAGCGTTTAACTTTAAAAAGCTTATGTATTCGAAACAAATAATCGCAATTATTATACTTATGACATTATCTTTTACTTCTGCAAATGCAGGAAAAAGTGAGAAAATCACATTAGGAGCGGGCTGTTTTTGGTGTGTAGAAGCTGTATTTCAACGTGTTAACGGAGTTCTAAAGGTAGAGTCAGGTTACGCGGGAGGTGCTATTGCAAATCCAACCTACAGAGAAGTTACTTCAGGCCTTACGGGCCATGCTGAGGTCATTCAGCTAACGTTTGATCCTGAAAAGGTATCGTTGGCAAAAATCCTGGAGATATTTTGGAAGACACATGATCCAACAACACTAAACCGTCAGGGTGCTGATGTTGGAACTCAGTATCGCTCTGCTATATTTTTCCACAACGAAAATCAACGCTTGGTTGCTGAGCAGCTCAGAGCACAGCTCAACCAAGCACAAATCTGGGATAAGCCAATTGTTACAGAAATTACTGCTTTCAAAGCTTTTTATAAAGCTGAAGATTATCACCAGAATTATTACAACGAAAACTCTAATCAATCATATTGTCAGTTTGTCATTGTACCAAAACTAAAAAAGTTTGAACAATTGTTTCAAGACTATAAAGCAAAATAGATAGTATCTTTTATCTGATGACTCAATTTCATTAAGTTGTTATTGGCATAATGTAATATTTAATCATTGCTATGCAGCAATTTACAGAAATTGAGTCATTTTTATTGATATCAAAAATACAGATAATTTATATTATGTTAAATAGATTTTTTACATCTCTAACAAGTAATTATCATCCAAATAAAAACAGCTTCCCTCTTTCGAGAAAAGCTGTTTCCTTATTTTGAGGAGCTTTGAATTATAGCTCATTCATCTTCTTTAATTTGTCATCCATTTTAAAGCGAGCATAGATGGACTTCAGCACCTGAATCGTTTCCTGATTATCTGGCATCAACTCGAAAGATTTTTCAAGATGTGGTAAAGCCTTACGAATAATTACATTTGCTTCTTCTGTAATTCGATCATATTCTTTGGTTTCAGTCAAAGGAAGATCGTTGGCTTTAACCTGCAGTTTATTTGATTCATTGATATAAAGAGCTCCAAGATTGTAAACTGCGTCATAATATTCCGGATTCAGAGCGATAGCACTTTCGTAGTATTCAACAGCTTTTGCCATGTCATACATTTCTGTGTTTAATTCATCTCCATAAATAGTTCCCAGAACAAAGAAAATAGAATAGTTTGTCGGATCTTTAACTGTTAATTCTTTAAGATCATCAACAACCTTTGCTCCCTGACCCATTGCCAGGTATGCGTTGATTTCTTCAAGCATTAATCCAGCATCTGTCGGATAAAGTTCTCTACCTTTATTTAAAGCTTCAAGCATTTTTTCATTGTTTTGCAAGCCCCTGTATGCTGCTGCTAAACTACGATATACATCAGGCTCATTGAAGCCAATTTCTAATAAATTGTTGTAATATCCGATAGCATCATTAAAGCTTTCTCCTCTTAAGGATGCAAGACCAGCATTCAGGAGTGCTAAAGTGTCAATTTTTTTATTAAGCTGAGCTACATCATAAGCTTTTTTAAAATCGACTGTTGCTTTCTTAAAGTCCTGAGCATTAAACGCTTCCACGCCAATGGCAAAATATTGCTGACCGATGGCATCAATTCTTGGAACAATGTCCTCGCCTTGCTTGAGTTTATCCTCAGGATCAAGTTCTAAGGTCTTTTTGAAAGATTCCAAACTTTTATCAAGTGCCTGAGGATCAGTAGAGGAAAATTGTTCCGAATACACGATGTTTAAATAAATAATCCCACGATACAACCAGGTTTTAGCATCGTTCATGGTTTTTTCGTTCAGGATTGCTCTGTCGATGGCCTCTTTCGCTTTATCGTACTGTCCGTTTTTGTTGAACATATAAGCGTTGGTCCTTTCCTTGGTCTGGCTCATCAGCGTTGAAGCGGTTATGACAAGCACCAGCATCATAATGACTTTTTTCATACTTTTATTATTTGTTGTGATTAATATGGTTTAACATTTATTGTGCCAAATTACTGATTAAACGTCTGTGCCAACTTCAGCCTGAGGTTCATCAGTACCTGTTTCATCTATTAATTCAGTATCGATATCGAAAATTTCTTCTTCATCCATAGTTACTTTGGCAACAGCTGCTATTTCATCATTGGCTCTCAGGTTTATCAACCGAACACCTTGAGTTGCTCTTCCCATTATGCGCAGACTTTCAATGCCAATGCGAATAATGATACCTGATTTGTTAATAATCATGAGGTCGTCACTATCATTAACTTCCTTAATAGCAATCAGCTCACCAGTTTTATCGGTAATATTGAGCGTTTTTACACCCTTTCCTCCCCTGTTTGTAACTCTGTAATCATTTAAGTCAGAACGTTTTCCGTAACCTTTTTCAGAAACGACGAGGATGTTATGATCATCATTTTCAACACATATCATTCCTACCACTTCATCTTTTTCGCTCGCCAGAGTAATACCTCTTACACCAGAAGCATTGCGACCCATAGGACGTACAGTGCTTTCGTTGAAACGGATAGCTCTTCCTGAGCGTAAGGCCATGATGACTTCATTCTTTCCGTTTGTCAGGCGTGCTTCAAGTAATTCGTCTCCTTCCCTGATAGTAATGGCATTGATACCATTCTGACGTGGGCGGGAATAAGCCTCAAGACTGGTTTTTTTGATAATACCCTTCTTAGAACATAAAATAATGTAGTTGTTCTCAATATATTCTTCATCTTTAAGATTCAGAACATTGATATAAGCTCTTACTTTATCCTCAGTTTCGATATTAATCATGTTTTGGATAGCTCTTCCTTTGCTTGTTTTTGTTCCTTCAGGAATTTCAAACACTCTCATCCAGAAACACTTACCATGTTCTGTAAAGAAAAGCATGTAATTATGATTTGTAGCAATAAACAAATGTTCAATGAAATCTTCATCACGGGCTTCGGAACCCTTTGCCCCTTTTCCACCGCGTGTTTGCTTGCGATACTCACTTAAAGCAGTTCTCTTGATATAGCCAAGATGCGAAATTGTCACAACAACGGCCTCATCTGCAATGGTATCTTCAATTTTGAAATCATCAGGTGAATAAATAACCGTTGACCTGGGTTTATCGCCATATTTATCTTTTACTCCCTGCATCTCACTTTTAATGATTTCAAATCGCAAGGCCTCATTTCCAAGAATTTCTTCAAAACCAGCTATCATTTTCAGAATTTCTTCAAACTCTTCCTTTATCTTCTGAATCTCAAGCCCTGTAAGTCTTTGCAAACGCATGTCAAGAATAGCTCTTGCTTGAATTTCCGACAAATTAAACGTTTGCATGAGTCCGTTGCGGGCCTCTTCTGGATTTTTTGATTTTTTGATGAGTTCGATAACTGCATCAATGTTATCAAGGGCAATTATCAACCCTTGCAGGATATGTGCTCTTTTCTGCGCTTCAGCTAAATCATAACGTGTCCTTCTAATTACAACTTCGTGGCGGTGCTCTACAAAATAATGAATCAAATCCCGAAGGTTGAGCATACGTGGACGTCCGTTCACCAAAGCTACATTATTAACACTGAATGATGTCTGCAAAGCAGTCATCTGATAAAGCTTATTCAGCACGATATTTGGAATTGCGTCTCTTTTCAATTCATAAACGATACGCATTCCATTACGATCCGATTCATCACGAATATCAGAGATTCCTTCAAGTTTTTTGTCATTAACCAAATCGGCAGTTTTCTTGATCATGTCGGACTTATTTACCATATAAGGTATAGATGTCACAATGATCCAATCTCTGTTACTATGTTCTTCAAAAAGAGCCTCTCCACGCATGACAATACGTCCGCGTCCGGTTTCAAATGCTTCCCTGACACCTTCATAGCCATATATAATACCACCGGTTGGAAAATCGGGGGCTTTCACATACTGCATCAGTTCAGCTACAGTGATATCTCGTTTGTCGATGTAGGCTATGATGCCATCAATAACTTCAGTCAGATTATGAGGCGGCATGTTTGTAGCCATACCAACAGCAATTCCACTTGCACCATTGATGAGCAAATTTGGAATAAGAGCGGGTAAAACTGTAGGCTCAGTAAGTGAATCGTCAAAGTTTAGCTGAAAATCAACGGTGTCTTTGTCGATGTCAGCAAGCATTTCTTCTGCCAACTTACGCAAACGTGCTTCGGTATAACGCATTGCAGCCGGGCTATCCCCGTCAATTGATCCAAAGTTACCCTGACCATCGACTAATGGATACCGCAGCGACCATTCCTGTGCCATACGTACCATTGCATCATATACTGAGGTGTCACCATGAGGATGATACTTACCAAGCACCTCCCCTACTATTCTGGCTGATTTTTTATAAGATCTGTTTGATAAAACTCCAAGATCAAGCATGCCATATAAAACCCTTCTGTGAACTGGTTTTAATCCATCCCTGACATCAGGCAAAGCGCGTGATACAATTACCGACATCGAGTAATCAATGTAGGCGGCCTTCATCTGATTTTCGATGTTAACCTTTACAATCTTCTCACCTTCAAATACTTCTTCCATTCAATTCCTTTATTATCCTGACTATTCGTACAAGGGTGCAAAAATAAGAAAAAAATGTCTACAAAGAGCAAACTCTGACACCATTATTAATAGGTGTTTTTTCACTATTTCTCAATAAAAACCGACACGAATTTCATTTTGCTCTCATCTTCCTTAAGGTGACTAAATGGAACTTCAAATGTCGTTCATCATTAACAAAGATGTGTTAATACTTTTTGTCATACGAACAAAGTTGTACTGATTTTTGTTCTTACTTTTGGCTTCTGAAATGAAGAACACTTTTTAAGAGTTTAATTTGAGAAAATACTATGGATGCAAAATTTTCACCACAGGTGAGAGATATACTAAGCTATAGCCATGAAGAGGCTATAAGACTGGGAAACAATTATATAGGACTTGAACATCTTTTTCTGGGTATGGTGCGTGAAGGCGATGGAAAAGCCATTCAGGTGCTCAAGTATCTTGGAGTTAATATTGATGAATTCAAGAAAAAGATTGAAAATGCAATACGTAATCCCGATCAGGCAAACGCTCCTGTCACCAATATCCCATTGATGAAACAGACAGAGCGCGCGTTAAAGTTTACCTACATTGCTGCAAAGGAGATGAATTCAGATACCATTCATACTGAACACCTTATGCTTTCTATACTAAGAGATAAAAACAATTTGATAACACAAAAGTTAGAGGCGCAGGGGATTGATTTGATAAGTTATAAAAATGAACTCCAGTTTATGATTTCGGGTGAAGAGCCGATCACTGATGTACCTAAAGCAGAATTCCCTAACGAACCCTCGGATGAAGACGATGAGCCACGTCAAGCCGGAGCAGGTGTAAAAAAAGCCACTGATTCAAAATCAAAAACACCCGTTTTGGATAATTTTGGTCGTGACCTTACAAGAGCAGCTGAGGAAAACCGGCTCGATCCTATCGTTGGCAGGGAAAAAGAATTAGAGCGCGTTTCTCAGATTTTAAGTAGAAGAAAGAAAAATAATCCAATTCTTATAGGTGAACCAGGAGTTGGGAAATCAGCTATTGCTGAAGGACTTGCATTAAGAATTGTGCAGAGAAAAGTATCAAGAGCTTTGTTTAACAAGCGCTTGATAATGCTTGATATAGCTTCGTTGGTTGCAGGTACAAAGTACAGAGGACAGTTTGAAGAGCGGATGAAAGCCGTGCTTAACGAAATTGAAAAGAATCCTGATGTGATCTTATTCATTGATGAGATTCACACAATCGTTGGCGCTGGCAATGCCAGCGGGTCGCTTGATGCCTCTAATATGTTTAAGCCTGCCCTTGCACGGGGCGAGCTACAGTGCATCGGAGCTACCACGCTCGATGAGTACCGTCAGTACATTGAAAAAGACGGTGCTTTGGAAAGGCGATTCCAGAAAATATTGGTAGACCCAACTTCGTCAGAAGAGACAATTGAGATTCTGAATAATATCAAAGAGAAATATGAAGACCATCACCTTGTAAAGTATGATGCTGATGCTATTGAAGCCTGTGTCAAACTCACTAACAGGTATATGTCGGATCGTTTTTTGCCGGATAAAGCAATTGACGCATTGGATGAAGCTGGTGCCCGGGTTCATATTAACAATATTCATGTTCCGGTTGAGATAATCAACCTCGAGAATCAGATTGAAGAAACGCGTTCAAAGAAGAATAAAGCTATTCAGATTCAAAAATTTGAAGAGGCTGCTATGTTCCGCGATAATGAACGTAAATTGGCTGATTCACTTGAGCGTGCCAAACGTAAATGGGAAGAAGATTCTAAGATTCATCGTGAAGTTGTTACTGAAGATAATGTTGCTGAGGTAGTTGCGATGATGACTGGAATTCCTGTTCAACGTATCGCTCAGAATGAAAGTGACAGGTTGTTGCACATGGAGCAAGACCTGGAAGGCTCGGTTATTGGTCAGAATGATGCTATTAAAAAAGTGGTTAAGGCAATTCGACGTAACCGCGCAGGGTTAAAAGACCCAAACAAACCAATTGGCACTTTTATATTTCTTGGTCCAACCGGTGTTGGTAAAACCTACCTTGCCAAAGTGTTGGCTAAGTATATGTTTGATACAGAAGAAGCTCTCGTCCGAATCGACATGAGTGAATACATGGAGAAATTTGCTGTTTCACGTTTGGTAGGAGCACCTCCCGGATACGTTGGATATGAAGAAGGTGGACAATTGACAGAAAAAGTCAGGCGCAAGCCCTACTCTATTGTTCTTCTCGATGAAATAGAAAAGGCACATCCTGACGTGTTTCATCTTTTGCTTCAAGTACTTGACGATGGTGTATTAACAGATAGTTTAGGCAGGCGGGTTGATTTCAAGAATACAATAATCATCATGACTTCCAACATCGGCTCTCGTCAGCTTAAAGACTTTGGCCAGGGTGTTGGATTTAGCACTGGCGCACGACAAGCCACTAAAAACACTTTTTCGCAAGGTGTTATCGAAGGCGCTCTTCGTAAAGCCTTTGCTCCTGAATTTCTGAACAGGATTGATGATGTTGTCATTTTTGATTCTCTTATCAGGGAGGATATTCATAAAATTATTGATATTGAACTCAGTCATCTGTACAAACGTGTTAGTGAAATGGGTTATTTGCTCGAACTGAGTGATAAAGCCAAAGATTTTATTGTTGAAAAGGGCTGGGATGAACAATTTGGTGCCCGTCCGCTCAAACGTGCAATTCAAAAATATGTAGAAGATGCTTTGGCTGAAGAAATCATTCGAACAAAGTTGCATTCGGGAGACAAAATAATGCTCGATTTTGATGTCGAAAAAGTAGAAATTACAATTCACGTTGAGAAGAAACAAGAAGAAAATTCCGAAGGATAGAAATAATAGCTAACAGTTTAAAAGCCTGTGTTTTACAACACGGGCTTTTTTGTAATCTTTCTAAATTGGAGGTACAACAAGACCAGTTTGAATGAGATAAATAGAAAATTGCTAAGTTTGTCGCACTTAAAACTATTTTTATGACCAAAAATGCAGTGATAAAGGGAGGAGAATTCCTCGTCAAAGAAGTTGAAATAGAAGATGTTTTCATCCCTGAAGAATTCGATGATGAAACTAAAATGATTGTGGACAGTTGCAAGGATTTCCTTGACAATGAAATATTTCCAAATCTCGAAAGAATTGACAAACAAGAAATCGGACTGATGGCAAGTTTGCTTAAGAGTGCTGGCGAGTTGGGGCTGTTAGGTTTATCAGTTCCTGAGTCATTTGGTGGATTTGAGCAGTCATTCCTGACAATTATGCGTGCAAATGAGGCACTTGGTTCAGGTTATTCTTATTCTGTAGCTATTATGGCACATACAGGAATAGGAACTTTGCCAATTCTTTATTATGGAAATGAAGACCAAAAAGCAAGATACATACCCAAGCTTGCAACAGGCGAACTAATGGCTGCATATTGTCTTACTGAGCCTGGAGCAGGATCTGACGCCAACTCGGGAAGGACACGTGCTGTTTTGTCGGAAGATGGAAAACACTATATCCTCAACGGACAGAAAATGTGGATCACTAATGGTGGTTTTGCAGATGTTCAGACCGTTTTTGCCAAAATCGACAACGATAGAGTGCTTAGCGCCTTTATCGTTGAACGTGATTGGGAAGGTGTTAGCATGAATCCGGAAGAAAAAAAGATGGGGATCAAGGGTTCTTCAACAAGACAGATTTTTTACAACGATGTAAAAGTCCCGGTTGAGAACATGCTTGGAAAACGTGGCGAAGGATTTCGTATCGCTTTAAATATTCTTCACCTTGGCCGGATCAAACTGGGAGCAACTGTTATTGGAGGTGCAAAAAGAGCAATTTTACATTCAGTTAATTATGCCAATGAGCGCAAACAGTTTGGTAAATCAATAGCCGAATTTGGAGCTATCAAACATAAATTAGCACAACAAGTAGTTCGTACATTCGCCACTGAATCAGCTGTTTACAGAGCCAGCAAAGATATTCAGGATAATATCCTGCGAATGAAATCTGAAGGTATTGAGCACGGAAGGGCAAATATTGAAGGTGTTGCAGATTATGCAATAGAATGTGCTTTGATGAAAGTTTATGGTTCGGAAGCACTTGATTTCGTAGTTGATGAAGCAGTTCAAATTTATGGTGGAATGGGTTTTTCAAGTGAAACACCTGTAGACAGAGCCTACCGTGATTCACGTATCAACAGAATATTTGAAGGCACAAATGAAATCAACCGTTTGCTTGCTATCGATACGTTGTTGAAACGTGGGATGAAAAATGAATTCAATCTTTTTGAAGTTGCACGTTTGGCAAGTGACAATAGAAAAAGTGTTGAACCTATTGACAACCTCCCCTATTTTGCAGAAAAACAAGCTGTTATCAAAAATCTTAAGAAAGCAGTTTTAATGCTCATTCCAGGTATTTCGGATGCTTTTGGCAGGAAGCTTGCTGAAGAAGAAGAAGTTATGATGAACCTCTCAGATATGCTGATGCAGGTTTATGGCCTTGAATCGACTTTTTTAAGAGTTAATAAAAAAGAAGGGATGATTGGTGCTGATGCAAATCTTGTTTTTCATGACATTTTGGATGTATTGACGCACGAAGCCGCAGCTGTCATCTCGAAATCGGGTGTTGATGCTATTGTTTCTTTTGCACCAGCTGATCAACAAAATGAACTTATTGCTGATCTTCAGCGGTTAACATCGATAAATCATACCAATGTTAAGGAAGCCCGCAGACGCATTGCAGAATTATTAATTGAAGAAAACAGGTACTGTTTTTAATCTAATAAAACTAAAAAGAGGTTGTCGGGACACGGCAACCTCTTTTTTTATGAAATGTTTTAATTTAGCTCCTACAGGTATAATTTTCAGGACAAAACTATTTAATTATACGATGGTTGATGTTACTTTAAAATACTTTTAGAAATAACCACTCGCTGAATCTGGTTCGTGCCTTCATAAATCTGGCAAAGTTTTGCGTCGCGCATCATTTTTTCCACAGCAAATTCTGTACTGTAACCTTCGCCTCCCATCACCTGAACAGCGTCTGTTGTCACTTTCATTCCCATATCAGAAGCATACATTTTCGACATTGCTGAAAGTTTACTTGCTGATTTTAGTCCGTTGTCGTAAGCCCATGCAGCGTACCATGTCATCAGGCGGCTGGCTTCAACTTCGGTAGCCATATCTGCAAGCATAAAGCTAACACCTTGATTAGCAGTGATTGGAGCTCCAAACTGAATACGATGTTTTGCCCAATGAAGTGCTGTTTCATAGGCAGCACGTGCATTGCCGACACTTAAGGCTGCAACTCCTGTTCGTGTACGGTCGAAAGTTCTCATAGCGATAGGAAAGCCAGAACCTTCATCACCAAGACGGTTTGCTTCAGGAATTTCAACATCGTGGAAAATGAGCTCGTTCTGAACAGATGCTTTTTGACCCATCTTTTGAAGGCGTGGTTTTATCTCAAGGCCAGGACTATCAGTAGGAACAACAAAGGCAGTTAGGCTTCGTGCGCCCTTTTCAGGATTTGTCAAAGCAAAAACGGTAATAAAAGAAGAAACCTCTGCATTTGTGATATAGCGCTTATGTCCGTTAAGGAGATATTTATCACCATGCTTTATTGCTGTCGATTTAATTCCCGCAACATCTGAGCCGGCGTTTGGCTCGGTTAAAGCATAAGCGGCTACAGCCTTTTGCTCATTTATCTGTCCGAAAAAGCGTTTTTGCTGATCTTCATTGGCAGCAAGATAAAGTGGAGTTAATGCCAATGTATTCGCATCGATCGATATACCTATTCCGATACATCCTGCACCTAATTCTTCCGAAGCAATAGCCCCATCAAAAATGGAATAGTCGTTACCACCAAACTTTTTAGGCATGGGCCCGTTCATAATTCCTTCAGCATATGATGCTTTTACTACCTCCCAGGGAAACTCGGCAAGTTGATCATATTTTAAGCGATTAGGTATCACATATTGTTGAACGAAATCGTGATACTTTTGTTTGATAGCCTGCTGACGCTCGTCAAGTGAAAATCCAATCATGATAGTTTTGTTTTAAGATGAAGTATTTTGTTAATTCAATGCAAATATGCAACTATTTAAATGTAAATCCAAACAGATTTTTATTGCCAATATCTTCGAAATGTTGTAATTTAGACCCAACCTTTTAAAACATAATTCGATGAATAAATACACTATGGAACGGTTTGGCGGACTGATCAAAGAAGAGCCGCTAACTTGCATTGAAAATGAATTACTACTTCCTGAAACCTGTGTTCTGGAATCTGTTTCACCTTTTTCGGGATATTATTATGATGTCTCAGATCAAAAACCACTTTATTTGTATGTGATGCTCGAAGGTAGCGCTACTTTCTGGCATGTATTGCCTGTTATTGAAAAAGTTAAGCAAAAAGCTGGTTTTTATTTTGATGCTGCTTTTGGTGAAATTTCATTTTCTGATCATACGCATTGTTATACGATTCGTGTTCGGGATCTAGAAAATTACAACCAAATTGCTGATCTTCAAAAACTTCTCAAAGATGAAGGTTTATTGCTTAGGAAAAAATCCAGAAAAATCGATCAGATTCCTGGGACAATCCGGCTAGAGAAATTCTTTTATTTTGATTCATGGGGCGAAAATATGTTTCTCGACAAGCAACAGGATCATCATGGGTATTTTGAAATATCGAAAGAATTAACATGGGATTCATTCAAAAAATTAAGTCAGGAAGTCAAGTATGAGACAAGTCTGCTGTATTTTGATGCTGCCTTGGCTTATTATTTTGAAGATGGCAAGATAAAGCGCCTGATTCGTATTTACAAAGAAAACCTAACAACTGAGAAACTCAAAGCAATAAAGGACCGTTATTATATGCTTATTGACAAATTTAAATAGCCAAAATTATTAGGTTACTTCAGTAAGTTACAAATACCTAAATTGCTGAATTTCAAATCATCCATATCGTTTCCGGAAATTTAACTTCCTGAAGGTACAGTGCATTTGCTGGTACTGAAAAGCCTGCTTTATTGCGGTCTTTGGCTTCAATTATTTTTCTGAAATCTGTCTCATTTATTTTGCCTTTACCAACTTCAAGCAAAGTTCCGGTGATTGCACGCACCATATTTCGCAGGAATCTGTTAGCAGTAATACGAAACACCAATTCATTCGGCTGAACAATGAAAAGGGCTTCTTTTATCTCACAAAGATTAGTTTTTGTTTGGGAATGGAGTTTTGAAAAACTAGTAAAATCTTCATAATCAAGTAGTATAGAGGCACAATGTTGCACTAAATCAAGGTTTAAGTCACCATAAACAAAATAATGAGTATCGGTTGTAAACGGATTTTTTGTGCGTGAAATTTGATAATGATAGGTGCGCGAAATAGCATCAAAACGGGCATGAGCATCTCCTGTTACTGGCAAAACTTTTTCAATAGCGATATCCTTCGCCAGGCAATGGTTCAGTTTATGTAAAAATTGAGGGGAAAGAATCAAGTCGTCAAATTGAACACAATCGAAATGTGCATAAAAATTTCTGGCATGAACACCCGTATCGGTGCGTCCGCATCCAGTTAGCCGAATGTTAGACTGTAGCTGATAGGCAAGACATTTTTCAATTTCATCCTGCACACTGGGTGCATTCTGTTGAGATTGCCAGCCATTGTATCTTTTTCCGTTGTAAGCTAATTGTAGAAAATACCTCGCCACTTTTTTTTCACAAAGTTCGTTATAATCTGCAAATTAATCGCAAAATGCTTTATTTGCAATCTTAAGACATTCCCAAAGAGCTCTATATTAGACTTATAAACAGATTAAGATGCATTTCTTTATACCTATTTCGGCTACTAAAGTAAATACCGTGTTTGAAGATGCCGAGAAATTAAAAAAACAGTATTTTAGCGCACTGAAATTGTGCTTCTTAAGTAAAAAGAAAAAATAACTCATGAAATCTGGCTTTACTCGTATCTTCTGTTTTAGTTTGTTCCTCCTGTTTTTTTTACCTGATGTTAAAGCACAGGTAGCTGTTTTTAATCCGGCAGAGTTTGAAAAAAATGAAGGAGTGATGATGGTTTGGGATTATAGCCCATCGCGCGATTCAATCATTGCAAATATTACAAAAGCAGCCCAACAAGCTGGTAAAGTGTGGATTATATACTACCCTGGTCAGGCTCCTGTTGATACGAGTGAGATTAGAACATACCTGTACAGTCGTGGTGTTATATCAGATAGTTTGTTTTTCATACCTGGTTATACTGAGACTTTGTGGATCAGAGACTTCGGTCCGATGACACTTTATGGCAACTTTGGACAAGGAAATGAAAGGTACATTATTGACATGGGCTATGGAGAGTATAACCGGCCAAAAGACGACTCTATTCCTTCCCAGATTGCCAACCTATGGAATTGGCAGCAGCGCTCACTGGGTCTGGAAATTGAAGGAGGTAACCTCATTTTTGATGGATTAACGCGTGGTTTTGCTTCGACCCGAGTTTATGAACAAAACCCTGACATAAGTCCTGCGATGATCCGAAACATATTAATTGACAAGTTTAACCTCTTGGATTTTACTTTTCTTCAGAGCCTTGATAACAGTGGCGGTGGCATTTGGAAACATGTGGATATGTTCATGAAAATGCTTGATTATGAAACTATTATGGTTTCGTCCTATCCAGAAAACCTGCCGGATTATAACACCTTGGAAGGAAACGTAGCAATTTTGCAAAGTCTCAGCAATCATTTTGGAAAACCTTATAATATTATCCGGATTCCTGCACCACCCAAAGCTGATGGCAGCTGGGCAACAACTCAAAATGACGAAATGCGCACTTATACGAATTCATTGATCATTAACAACACCATAATTGTACCTTCATATGGGTTACCTGAATATGACCAGCAAGCTATGCAGATTTATAATGAGGCTATGCCCGGCTATAAAATAATCATGGTTGATGCTCAGCAATTAACCGTATTGGGAGGAGCAATTCATTGTGTTACAAAAGAAGTTCCAGCTGAAAACTTAATACGCATAATCCATCGGAAAGTAACTGGTAAACAGGAATTTACGCCTGAGATGTATATTTACAGTAATTGCGAATCTAATTCCGCCCTTCAGGGAATGTGGCTTTATTACAAGATAAACGACCAGGAACAATACACCAGAATCCCTGTCTATATGGCTTGTCCGCAAAATATTGGTATTATTGAGGGGCTGATGCCAGGCGATAAAGTTCATTATTACCTTGAAGGTGTTTCTGTTAACGGTTCTTCAACCTATCCTGCAGGTGCCCCTGCAGCAAATTTTACTTTCTGGTTTGATTCAACAGTTGGAATTACTGAAGGAATTGTAAAGCGAGACAAACTACACATCACACCACAGCCTTCAAATGGTAATTTTTCTATTCTGGATACCTCAGAAATGGATGATGGTCAGTTAGAAATTTACACTATGAACGGGCAACTTTGTTTCAATCAACCTTACAGGCAAGGTGAATTAGTTGTAACAAATTTACCTTCAGGTATTTACGTTGTACAAATAAAAACTGAGTTGAAAGTCTGGCGCGAAAAAATTATTGTCCAAAGATTCTAATTTTATTGGTGTTTAACTCCCAAAGAATGAATTTTCTGTTTTTTTAAACTTTTACCCAAATCTGGTTTTTACCCTAATTAACCATCAGAAAAAGGATTAGTAATAAATGATTTATCAACTTGGCTCATCCTTTGATTTTCCGCCCGCAGCAAAAGCGAATAAAGACGGACTCCTTGCAATTGGTGGTGACCTCCATCCCGAAAGAATTTTGGCAGCATACCGTAAAGGAATTTTTCCATGGTTTGAAGAAGGACAACCATTTCTTTGGTGGTCACCAAATCCACGAATGGTTTTGATACCAGATAATGTTTTGATTTCCAAAAGTATGAGGAAAATTCTTCGTGATAATGTATTTGAGATACGATTTGATACTTCTTTTACAAAAGTAATGGAAGCATGTGCGAAAACCGACCGCATAGGTCAAGATGGAACATGGATTACACCCGAAATGATTCAGGCTTATTCTGCCTTGCACGAAATGGGTTATGCACATTCAGTTGAAGCTTACAACAATAGAAATGAGCTGGTTGGCGGGCTTTATGGATTAGCTATTGGAAAGATTTTCTTTGGAGAATCTATGTTTCATCTGGAGTCGAATGCATCGAAGGCCACGTTTATAAATCTGACTTATTTTCTTCAAAAAGAAGGTTTTCAATTGATTGATGCACAGCAAGATACCGATCATTTAAGAAGTCTTGGAGCAGAACTTATTCCGCGATCAAAGTTTTTAAGAATGGTTGAAGAATACGTAAATTTAGCTTTTACTGTTGGGAAATGGGTAACATAGCTTGTATATTTGCCTCAATAAATAAATTGTGAATGGAAACTGACAAAATCGCTGAACAGAATAATTTCATGCATCAGGCTGTTGAGCTTGCTAAATCAAATCTTACCACTTTAAAAGGTGGTCCGTTTGGTGCAATTGTGGTAAAAAATGGTGTTGTTGTTGGCAGGGGCTCAAATAGTGTAACTTCCTTAAACGATCCAACGGCTCATGCTGAAATTATGGCAATCCGCGATGCATGTAAAAATCTGAACAGCTTTCAATTAGATGATTGTGAGATTTATTCATCATGTGAACCTTGTCCCATGTGTTTAGGTGCTATTTATTGGGCCCGGCCAAAAAAACTTTTCTTTGCGGCAAGTCGTGAAGATGCGGCCTTGGCTGGTTTTGACGATTCGTATATTTATCAGCAAATGCCGTTACCTACAGAACAACGTGACCTTCCTACCATGCAATTAGATAACACCGAGGCTAAAATTGTATTTCAATTATGGGTCAATTCTGAAATAAAAACACCTTATTAATTGCATGGTGCAGCAGAATTCCCTTATCAAAGTAGCAGATCTTTTAAGTAAAAGTAGCTTCACCGTAGCTTTTACCGGTGCAGACATTTCAGTTGAAAGTGGCATACCTCCATTTCGTGGACCAGGTGGAATTTGGAATCAATATGATCCTAAAGTTTTGGATCTTAATTATTTCCATTTACATCCCCATGAATCATGGATAGTTATTAAAGAGATATTTTACGATTTCTTTAAAAACATTGAGCCAAACCCTGCTCATAAGACTCTTGCCTTATGGGAAAGTCAAAATAGTGTAAATGTTGTTATTACGCAAAATATCGACCACCTGCATCAGAAAGCTGGTTCACAAAATGTGATTGATTTTCATGGCAATGCACATCGCCTAGTTTGTTTATCCTGTCATTGGAAAACAGAGGATTTCCAATCGCTCCTGAAAAATCTGCCTCCACACTGTCCAAAATGTGGTGAAATACTAAAACCGGATTTTGTTTTTTTCGGCGAGAATATTCCTCAACCTGCATATCTAAATGCTTTTGATGAAGCACAAAAAGCGGAAGTATTTATCATTATTGGTACTTCAGGCGAGGTAAGTCCAGCAAATCAGATTCCGGTAATCGCCAAGCAAAATGGTGCTGTAATCATTGAGATAAACAATGATAAATCACTTTATACTAACAATTTAACAGACATTTATCTTTCTGGAAAAGCGAGCGAAATACTCTAAGCACTTCAACATATCATCAATGAAAATTATAAAAACTAGTACCATGCTTAAAAAAATCCTAACCACTATTGCAATTGCCTCTACCCTTTTGATACATGCCCAGCCAAGTTCGGAACAACTTGCAAATCTCAGGGAATATTATCAAAAGGCAATGGAAGAATGGAATGTGCCCGGAATGTCAATTGCCATCGTGAGCAACGACAGTATTTACTTCGCGCAAGGGTTTGGAGTTACTGATATTCTCACACGTCAAAAAGTCGATGAACATACACTTTTTGCTGTGGCAAGTAATACTAAAGCATTTACATCCAGTGCATTAGCAATGCTTGTTGATGAAGGCAAATTAAGTTGGGATGATAAAGTTCAGCAATATTTACCTTGGTTCCAACTTTATGACCCCTATGTAAGCAGCGAAATGTCGGTCACCGACTTGCTTACTCACAGGTCAGGGCTCAAGACATTTTCAGGTGATCTGATCTGGTATGGAAGCACTTATACAAGAGAAGAAATTATTCGAAAAGCAAAATATCTTAAGCCGGCACATGGTTTCAGAGAACAATTTGGCTATTCCAATATCCTCTATCTTACTGCTGGTGAGATTATTCCTGCTATTACCGGTCAACAATGGGATGATTTCGTGAAGGAACGTATACTTCTTCCAATTGGTATGAAAAGGTCAACTTTGCATGTAAAAGAGCTAGCAAACAGAGATAATATTGCCCAACCTCATACCTATGTTGATGGCCAATTAAAAACAATTCCCTGGCTTGATTGGGACAATATTGGACCTGCTGGTTCATTGATTTCCAGTGCATATGAAATGGGATTATGGCTTCAAATGCACCTTAACAATGGAGTTGCCGGAAACGATACGCTACTGAGCTCAAGCAGATTTTTTGAAATGCAAAGTCCTCAAACCATAAATCAAGTGAGTATGGGTTCTCAAAAACGTTTCCCAAGTACCCATTTCAAAGCCTATGGTTTGGGATGGAGCTTAATGGATTATCAAGGGAGAAAAATCGTTTCACATAATGGCGGTTATGATGGAATGATTTCTCAATCGCTGTTTATTCCTGAAGAAAACATTGGTTTTGTGATACTTACAAATAGTTTATCCTCTGTATACTACCCATTAATGTATAAAACCCTTGATGTACTTTTAGAAAACCCAGTAGAAAAGGATTGGAGTACTGAGATTCTTTCACTCATAAAAGCAGGTGAACAGCAAGCAAAATTAGCTCAGGAAGCGGAAGAAAAGCAGAAAGAAACAAACACAAAACCATCCTTGCCTCTTTCTAGTTACACAGGAATTTATAGCTGTCCGATTTATGATGAAGTTGAAATACTTGAAGAAAGAGGAAATCTATATTTCAGCATGAAGAAAACTCCAGATTTCCAAGGTCAGATGACTCACTATCAGCATAATACATTTAAAGTTATTTTTCCTGCATCACCTTCCCTGCCAGCCGGGTTTGTTACTTTTAGCCTTGATAGAAACGGTAAAGTCAGCGGTTTGGAGATTTTTATTGACAATCCGGATTTTGACTTCACTGAGTTAGAACTGAAAAAGGTTCGTGAATCTGAATAGAATCAGCTATACCAAAATATTGGATTTTCAAGGAATAGATAAATTTAAGCTACTCTAATGATTCTTTCGTTTCAAATATTAAATAATTGATTGATAATTATTTGTAGAAAATAAACGGCACATATCGATATGACCTTTTCCAAATGAAAGGTTAATGATTTAAAAAACTCCTGCAAGTCAGCAACAATTCCAGTTTAGGGTTGTTTACACCTTAGGTAAAATCTAAATACAGCAATACTATGAAATCAATCTTAATTGTTTTACTTATGACACTGACATTTGGCCAGTTGGAAGCACAGAAATCGTTTCACGACTTCGTGGTTAAAGATATTGATGGCAAAGAATTTCCTCTTTCATCACTTAAGGGCAAAAAAGTAATGGTGGTTAACACTGCTTCTAAATGTGGTCTAACCCCTCAATACGCCAAACTTGAAAAATTATACAAGGAGTATGGTGGAAAAGGTTTCATTATCATAGGCTTCCCTGCCAATAATTTTCTAAGTCAGGAGCCGGGTTCAAACGAGCAAATAAAGAGTTTTTGTACAGATGAATATGGGGTTTCATTTCCAATGATGTCAAAAATTTCAGTTAAAGGTGACGACATGCACCCACTTTACCAATGGCTGACTGAAAAAGATAAAAACGGTCTGGAAGATTCGAGTGTAAGCTGGAATTTTCAGAAATACCTGATTGATGAAAATGGCAAGTTAGTTAAAGTGGTTAGTCCAAGAACAGATCCTTTGGATGAAGATATTATTGCCTGGATTAAAGGTTAATTTCTTTTTAAAATACACGATGACAGTTAATTGGTCTATTATATCAACTAATTAACTGTCATTTTTTTAACCAAATATCCCTTTGGCCAAACCTCCGTCATGGCTAAATGTTTGCCCGGTCACATAACGTGAAAGCGGTGATAACAACCAGCAGGCCAAAACAGCCATTTCATCGGCCTCCCCCATTTTACCAACAGGAATATGTTTTTCAAAGCTTTCCTTAGCTTCATCAAGACTAATCTGATCTTTCTCCGCTTTTTTATTAAACAAACGCTGCATGGCAGCTGTATTGTGATATCCGGGAGCCAAAATATTCAGGTTCACATTCTGAGAAGCTACATCAATTGAAAGGCTTTTTACAAATCCCACAACAGCTAGTCTTAACGAATTACTAAGAACAAGATTTTCAATAGGTTGCTTAACCGAAATGCTTTCAATAAAAACAATCCTGCCATAACTCTGACGAATCATTTTTGGAATTAACTGTTTCACCAGAGCTACTTTCCAGCGTAAAATCAGACGGTATGCCTCGTCCCAATCGGAAAGGTCTGTCTCCATAAATGATTTTGCAGGAGGACCTCCTGCATTGATCAGAACTCCGTCAACAGTTCGGTTTTGGCACATTTCCAACAACTCTTGTTGCACTGATGGATGGCTAATATCACCATTTAAAGTGATTAGTTTCTCAGGGTTGGAGGCTTGAAAGGTATTGAGAACATCTTTTGAACGGGCAACAGCTAAAACGAAGGCTCCTTCAGCAAGCAATCTTTCGGCTATTGCTCTGCCAAATCCACTTCCTGCTCCTGTAACGACAAAGAATCGGTTTTTGAGATCTAGATCCATGGCTTAATTTTTTGCAAATTTAGTGTAATAAAGCAGGTCATCAATTAACCTTTCAAAACTTGAAAAATTGGTTTTTACTTTTTAAAAAGAACAATTGCCCATTTTCAAGTACTTTTTTTTCTTTTGAGCCTTAAAAATTCAGAAAAAACCCCGACTTTTGAACTTTATCATCTTTGTTAACATAAAATTCATATTCCATGGCATCTGTCTACTCATTAATCAAAAGGTATTTACAAAGAGAAATCTTATCTCTTGTATTGATTTTATTTGTATTATCATCACATTCACAAGTAGTTATAAACGAGTATTCTGTTTCAAATCTGGCTTCGTTTCAGGATAATTACCAGAAATATGAAGATTGGTTTGAATTGCGAAATACAGGAGCCACGGTTGTTAACCTCGAAGGTTATTACCTTAGTGATAATCCAGATAAACCTACCAAATATGTAATTCCTTCAGGAGTTAGCATTCAGCCTGGAGCCTATTTAAGAGTTTGGGCCAGCGGAAGAGATGAATTTAGTGGAAACCATCTTCATACAAATTTCAAATTGTCACAAACAAAAGATGATCAGGAGTTTATTGTTTTAATTTCTCCAGACGAGGTATTGCTTGATCAGGTTTCACTTTATAAAACCATGAAAGGGCACTCACGTGGTAAATCACTTTTTGGAAATGATCAATGGGTTGTGTATGCCAATCCAACGCCAGGTGCTGTAAATGGTGGCACAACATATTCTGATTATGCTCCAAAACCACTTATGAGTCAGGCAGCTGGTTTTTACCCGAATGCAATAACAGTTGAGCTTAGCGCTGAGGATCCTGAACTACAGATTCGATATACCCTTGACGGTAGTGAGCCAACACCTACCTCCCCTCTATATCTGAACCCTATCCCGATTTCTCAAAACACGATTATAAATGCACGTTGCTACAGCAGCAACAGCTCGATTCATCCTGGTTGGATTGCCTTTAACAGTTACTTCATCAACACAACTCATAGTATGGCAGTTATATCAACTTCAGCTGCACAACTTGATGATCTGTTAAATGGAAATCAATCACTTACTCCATTTGGAACATTTGAATATTTCAACAAAAATGGTGTTAGAACAACTTTTGGTTACGGTGAATATAATGAACATGGTCAGGATTCATGGGTTCATGACCAAAGAAGTATTGATTATATCACTCGTGATGAATGCGGTTACAATTACGCAATAAGGGACACCCTTATTCCTTTAACTGACAGAAACGAGTTCCAGCGCATCATTCTTCGTGCTGCAGGTGATGATAATTATCCCGGAATAGATTCAAGTGCTTTATTACGTGATATGTTTGTCCAAAATACAGCCCAACGCAATGGAATGCACCTGGATGTAAGAAAAGGGGAAAAATGTGTATTATATGTAAATGGACAGTTTTGGGGTGTTTATGGAATCCGCGAAAAAGTAAGTGATCACGATTTTACAGAATATTACTATGGTCAGGACAAATACCATCTTTATTTTCTTCAATTATGGGGTGGCAGCTGGGCTGAATATGGCGGTCAGGCAGCGTGGGATGATTGGAATGAATTGCATGATTTTATTAAGTTCAACGACATGAGTAATCAAGATAATTTTGAATATGTGAAAACCCGACTTGATTATAAAAGTCTCGCTGACTATATCATAATAAACTCATTTGTAGTATGTTCCGATTGGATAAACTGGAATGTTGGTTGGTGGCGTGGTACCAATCCAGAAGGTGGTCATCAAAAATGGGGCTATATTCTTTGGGACGAGGATGCAACTTTTAATCATTACATCAACTATACAGGTGTACCTGGGACTCTGCCCACCGTTTCGCCTTGTTTTCCTCATAATCTTACAAGCGATCCTGAACAACACATCTATATGCTGAATCGATTGCGAAATAATGCTGAGTTCAACCAATATTATATTTCGCGCTATGTTGATTTGTATAATACTGCGTTCAAACCTGAAAACATGATCAGCTATCTTGATGAGATTGCTGGAAAAATGCAACCAGAAATGCAACGTCATGTTCAGCGTTGGGGAGGGACCGTCACGCGCTGGCAAAGTAACGTTCAGAAAATCAGAAATTTCGTAAATGCCAGATACGATTATTTACCACAAGGACTTAAAAGTTGCAACAACCTTACTGGCCCATACAACTATCAGGTTAGTGTTGACCCTCCTGAAGCGGGAACTATCGAACTAAACTCGTTGAATTTAGAAGCTTTCCCATGGCAAGGCACCTATTTCGGAGGCCTCAATGTTCAATTGAAGGCCGTTCCTGCAACTTCAAACATTGAATTTGATTATTGGGAAATTCCAGGTCATGCCATCAATCCTGCGATTAATGCTGCTGAGGTATATTTTAATCCTGTACAAAATGCCGGGATCATTGCACATTTTCGCAATAAGATTTATGCTGACAGTCTGGTAATTAACGAAATAAACTATAATCCCAATGATAATTTCGATCCAGGTGACTGGGTTGAAGTTTACAATCCCCACCCCTATCAGTTAGATGTTTCAGGCTGGGTATTCAAAGATGAAGATGATACTCATGCATTTGAATTTCCTCAAGGGACTGTAATGAATGCACATGGATATCTTGTAATCTGCACTGATGGTGAAGCATTTTCGAATTTATTCCCTGATGTTGATAACTATATAGGAGATACCGGCTTTGGTTTAAGTGGGAGTGGCGAGCTTATACGCATCTATAACGACGAAGGAACACTGATTGATCAGGTAACTTATGATGATAATGATCCCTGGCCAAATGAACCAGATGGAGATGGACCTACTCTTGAACTGCGTCACCCGGCTCTTGATAACGCATTGCCAGAAAGTTGGATGTCGTCGCCTGAACATGGGACACCCGGACAACAGAACAGTCAATGGGTTGGTTTTGATGACCTTACATCATCAACAGGTTTGAAACTTTCTGTAGTTCCAAATCCGGTTAGAAATGCAGCAACTGTTACTATCGAAGGTATGCAATCCGTTAAGGCTGGACAGCTTTATCTATCTACTATTGTCGGAACAGTTGTTTGGAGTACTAGTGTAATGAATACCAATAGTATTATGATTCCATTTGAGGCGTTACCTTCCGGAGTTTATATAGTTCATTTTGTGGATGCTAATGGCAAAAGTGCACAGAAAAGGGTGGTTCATTAGGCCACTTCAGTCAGTTGCAAAATATTCATTAAGCCTGATTAAAGGCAAGACATGGTTTAGTTTTTTAATCAATCATCCTTTTTTTTGGATGATTGATTAAAAAACCAGGATTTGCGAATATTTTGAAGTGATATTCAGCTCAACTAAAACAAACATTTTTTTTAATAAAATAAACCTGGACATAGTTCGAATTACAACTTTTCGTCCTTATCTTTGTAATTGTTACAAATTGTCATCCGAACGACATAAAACTGGTTTTCAATGGAAACTGACAATACCAATCAAAGTTTATCGACCGAAATTTCTAAAACTTTACTAACAACAGAGTCAATAATTGAAACAGCCAGTGACCCCATTTGGGCCATTGATTCAAACTATTGCCTCATTTTCGACAACATAACTTTTCAGGAAATCACAAAAAAAGGAATAGGAAGGTCCTTAAATAAAGGAGAAAATGTATTATCCCAAGACTGGGACCCAGGTTTTTTATCTTTCTGGAAAGAGTTATATGACCGTGTGCTATTGAAAAGTGAGCGTTTTACAGTTGAAATTCCGATTGCATTTTCACCTGATACTGAGCATATTGAATTTTCTTTTAGTCCTTTGTATATCAATAAACAAATGGTTAATGGTGTTTTGATAATGGGAAGAAATATAACCGCACACCATAAACTTATAAAAGAAAAGGAAAAAGAGGAACGTAAATATAAGGCAATTGTAGATCAGGCAAAAGAGATGCTTTTCCTTCACGATCGAAGAGGAAATATAGTAGAAGTTAACAAAGAAGCTATCAGAAATTCCGGTTACACACGGGAGGAGTTACTAAAATTGACGGTATATGATATTGATCCTGATGCCAAAGACAGGCTGGACAGTGAAAATATTTGGAATACTATTGGTCCTTTAAGTGAAGTCTCCTTTGAGGTTCGTCATAGAAGAAAAGATGGTACTTTTTATCCAGCCGAGGTGAATGTCTCAAAAATTGAAGTAGATGGAGAAGACTTTATTCTTGCTCTTGTTAGGGATATTACTCACAAAAAGAAACTTCAGGATGAGTTAAATGCCACAAATCTTTTTGCCAGAACAGTAGTAACCTCTATGAATGAAGGATTTATACTTTTAGGGTTGGATGGGAAACACAAAAGCGTAAACGAGACATTCTGTAAAATGACAGGTTTCTCAGAAGAAGAGCTAATCAGCTTTAACGCCCCTTTCCCCTATTGGCCGGAAGAAAAAATGGAAGAGATCAGCAAAGCTTTTTATGATACTTTAAACAAAAAAATCAACAAGGTTGAGCTGTTATTCAAGCATAAAAACGGCACACGATTTCCAGTTATCATAAGCTCTTTTCAAGTAAATGATGAACGGGGTAATTTGGTTAATTTTGCTGTTACCTTAAAAGATATATCTGAAATAGTTAGTATAGAAAATGCTTTGCTTCAAAGTGAAAGCAAATACCGTTATCTTTTTGAGAATTTGAATCAGGGTGTTTTCTATCAAAATGCAGATGGCAAAGTCATTGATGTCAATGAAGCTGCACTTAAAATGTTTGGTTTATCGAGAAATCAATTTATTGGAAAAGACTCATTTGATGAACGTTGGAGAATTGTAAATGAAAAATTTGAAGTGCTTTCTCCTTTACAACATCCATCAATGCGTGCTCTTACAAGTGGTGAAAAGGTTACGAGCGAAACTGTTGGAATTTATATTCCTGAGAAAGATGAATACAACTGGATCATTATCAATGCTATACCTATATTTCAAGAAAATGAGCAAAATCCCTGTGAAGTTTTTGCTACGATGGAAGATATAACTGCCCGTAAAAATGCAGAAGATGCTTTGTCATATACAAATCATCTCTTAGCCTCGTTTATTGAAAACTCACCAATATTTACCTATATAAAAGAAGTAACCCCAAATAGAAGTAAAGTGTTATATGCCAGTAATAATTACGATCAGATGATTGGAATCAAAGGCAAAGAAATGGTAGGTAAAACGATGGATGAACTTTTTCCAGCTGATTTCGCCAGAGCCATTACAGCAGATGACTGGCAAGTAGTAACAAAAGGCATTGAATTAAAACTTAACGAGGTTCTCAATAATAGGAGTTACCTTACAATCAAATTTCCAATAAAAGATCAATCACGGAATTTGCTGGCAGGATATACTATCGATATTACCGAACTGAAAGAGGCAGAACTTGCCCTGCTTGAGAGCGAAACAGAATTGCGTGAATTAAATGCCACTAAAGATAAGTTTTTCTCCATTATTGCTCATGACCTCAGAAGTCCTTTTAACAGTATTTTAGGTTTGAGTGAAATTCTTGTAGAACAAATTAATGAAAAAGACTATCAAGATCTCGACAAAATTGGTGGGTATATCTTTGAATCGTCAAAGAAAGCAATGGATTTGCTCATAAATTTATTGGAATGGTCGCGATCCAAAACAGGCAGGATTGAATTTTCTCCTGAATATATTCCAATTATTCCGTTGATAAAAGAAAGTGTGGAGTCGCTTACCGAATCGGCACATCAAAAACAAATAGAGATCCAACTAGAATTAAACCACAATAAATTGGTTTTTGTTGATAAAGCTATGATTAGTTCTATTTTGAGAAATCTTATTTCGAATGCCATAAAATTTACTCCAAATCAGGGGAAAGTAACCATTAAAATGGAATCAAAAGATCGCTCTACCCAAATATGTGTGTGCGACAATGGCATTGGGATGGATAAGAAAACAATAGATAAACTTTTTAAAATTGATGAAGCTAGCTCAAGAACCGGAACAAATAACGAAAAAGGGACAGGTCTGGGCTTGATCTTATGCAAGGAGTTTATCGAAAAACACAGAGGCAAAATTTGGGTAGAAAGTGAGACAGGGATTGGAAGCAGGTTCTTTTTCTCAATTCCAACATACTGACATGTAACATATTTGAACATTCGCAATAACTGTCTAAATTCCATCAAATGATCAACATCGACCTGCGAACAATTGTATTTAGTTACCTTTTAACGAGTATAGTTAGCTTCGTTGTAATGATTCTATTATGGTATCAATCCCGAAAGAGATTTAAAGGAACTCATTATCTGGTCTTGGGTTTTGCAGCACAGGTATCCGGTTTATTTCTGATTTTTCTCCGAAATCATATTAACGACTTTGTTTCAATTGATGTTTCAAACACACTGATATTTGCAGGTTCTATTTTTCATCTTATAGGTTTAGAACAATTCGTTGGAAAAAAGAGACGATCCAGGTTCTTTTATTTTGCTTTCATTGTCATTTTCTTCCTAATACACACATATTTTACTTTTATTTCACCATCGATTATAGCAAGACATTATAATAGTTCAATTGCTTATGCATTCATTAGTTCAATGATTGCCTGGCTGTTGATTTTTGAAGCGCCAGCCAGTTTTCGAAGGTCTACAGTTCATTTAGGCATCGTTTATGTCCTACTTATTGTTTTCAACCTCGTTCGAATAGTATTTTATTTGATAAGTAACACACATGATACAGAATATTTTAGCTCAGGAATATTTGAGACTTTTGTCATTATTTCCTACCAGGTTCTGTATATGTATCTAACATACGCCTTGATTTTAATGGTGAACAAACAATTAATGGAAATCATTAAACTCGAAGAGGAGAAATTCTCCAAAGCATTTTATTTGGCACCCTATGCTGTACTGCTGACAAGGATAAGTGATGGAAATATCTTTGAGGTGAATAAAAGCTTTTGCGACATGGCTGGATACAGCAAGGATGAAGTTGCAGGACAAACAACTTTAAAGCTTAAAATCTGGGCAAACGAATCAGACCGTGAAACCTTTGTTGAGCTCCTTACCCAAAAGAAAGAAGTTAAAAACATGGAGTTTACGTTTAGAAAGAAAAATGGTGATTTGCTAACAGGCCTTATCTCTTCTATAATTATCTCAATACATAACGAAACAATTATATTGTCAACAATCATTGACATCACTGATCGTAAACTCATGGAGTTGAAACTCACCGAAATGAATGCCACTAAAGATAAATTCTTCTCTATCATTGCCCACGACCTGAAGAGTCCTTTCAATAGTCTTTTAGGATTAAGTGAAATTCTTGAAGAGCGTATCGCAGATAAAGAATATGAAGATAGCGGCAAAGTCAGTAAATTAATTCATCAAACGGCTCAAAAAGCTATGGATCTGGTAGTTAATTTATTAGAATGGTCACGTACCCAAACCGGAAAGATAGAATTCAATCCTGAATACTTGCAGGTAAATGATCTCATCCTTGAATGTTATCAATTATTCGATGAATTATTCAAAAAGAAATCAATTCAAAGCGAACTGCAAGTACCACGTAATAGTATCATTTTTGCCGACAAAGCAATGATAAGCAGTGTTATTAGAAATCTGATCTCAAATGCCCTGAAGTTTACAGCCAAAGGTGGTAAGATAACGATGGAATCATTCCTAAATGACGGAGAATGGGTCTTTCAAATAACTGATTCAGGAATTGGAATCAGTCCGGAAAATCAGAAGAAACTTTTCAGGACAGATGAAAGCTACTCTACAAAAGGAACTGAAAATGAAAGTGGTACAGGGTTAGGTTTAATTTTGAGCAAAGAGTTTATCGAAAAACATGGAGGTTCAATTAAGGTCGAAAGTGAAGTAGGTAAAGGAACAACAATCCAGTTTAGTATTCCTTTACGGTGATTTCTTTTTTGAAACTTTCAGCTTTCAAAATCACTGTTTTAAGTTTAACATCTTATCACTGGAAATATTGACTTTTGTATATAATTCAAAATCAATTATTAATGTCAATTAAATATCTTATTGGAATAGTTCTTGGCATACCATTGATGCCAATAATTTATATTCAAGGTAAAAAAATACGAAAACAAGTTCCAAAACTTACAGAAGCAAGAGGTAACGAGGGCATAAGTTACAAAGGAAGTCAAAAGGCTGTTCAGGTACTGTTTATTGGAGAAAGCACCTTTGCCGGAGTTGGAGTCCAAACACATGAAGAAGGTTTTGCAGGAACGTTTGCAAAGGAACTAAGTAATCAAATTAGCAGATCGGTTTACTGGAAAGTTTATGCCAAAAGTGGTTATAATGCTGAATCGATTTATAAAAAACTTATTCTCAAAATTGAAGAAAAAGAAGTTGATTTAATCATCGTTGGAATTGGCGGTAATGATGCCTTTCAGCTTACAACCCCTCAGAAATGGAATCATGATGTTGATAAGTTGATTACTAGCCTTCAAATAAAATTTCCTGAAGTGGTAATTGTTTTTACAAATATGCCGCCTATAAAGGACTTTCCTGCTTTCACAATTCCCATCAAATTTATCATTGGAAACCTTGTTGAGATACTGGGTGAAAAGCTAAACAAACGTGTTCAATACTTTCAAAAAACGTACTACAATAACTATGTGATTTGCATCAACGACTGGAAACATAAAATTAATAGCGAGAAGCCAGGTAATAATCTATTTAGTGATGGAGTTCACCCCTCAAAATTAGCCTATCAAATTTGGGCTAAAGAGATGGTTCTTTATGTTATAAAAAACACTGAGATAATTGAATCATTGA
>CAYXCZ010000029.1:0-54977 GCA_964463695.1 uncultured Lentimicrobiaceae bacterium
GCGTTGATTAGAGGCAAGAGAAGGGTCATCAGCAATTGCCCAGTCAGCTCCATTTTCCAAGGCCTTTTCAACCAAAAGGTTAGCATCAAAATTTGGACCTTTCAAAGCAAAAAAGATGCATCCGGGTTTAAGCTGCCTGCTATCTGTTGAAAAGCAGGTACTTAGCAAAAAATGCTTATAGATTGTTTCGATGGTATTCATACTGCAAATATAAGATGAATCAGTTTTCACCATTTGAGTTTAAAAAACATTCGTTGTAAAAATCGAAATGAATTTTTTCAATAAAAAACCCCACCGTTTCGGATGGGGTTTGTTTTATACTATTCAGGCAGTTACTTTCCGATAGAACTACCCACCTTGTTCATTGCACATCTAAAACCAATAGTACTCGAAGCCTCATCTTCATTCAGGAAGCGACGAACACCTGGGCTCATAAAATATGCTCTGTCGGCCCATGAACCACCTTTAAATACTCTTGCTTTGTCTGAGATTAAAGTTGTTTCACCATAATCATACATCTTTGAAGTAGAATTAGGATCTTCCGTTAGGTTCGACCAATCATTCTGAATCGTAGAAGAATAATCACCGTCACGATAATTAATGGCATTGCCTCTGCGGTAATTCTTACGATTAGCGGCTTCTTCCGGTGTAATTTCAACATATTGCAACCTTCCTAAGGAGTCTTTCTGTGCAATTGACCCATCAAGTTCGCGTTTTTTGTTTACAAAAATATTACCACGGAAAGGGCTGTAATCAGCAACATCCTCGAAAGAGAGTGGACGATATACATCCAAAACCCATTCTGCAACATTACCACCCATATTATACAAGCCATAATCATTTGGCCAATATGAACCAACAGGAGCTGGAAGTGCAGCGCCATCGTTCAAACTACCTGCAACACCCATATAGTCACCTTGCCCACGTTTAAAGTTGGCAACAAAGCTTCCCATATATTTTTTATGGTCTGTGCGCAGTCCATCACCATTCCAAGGATATTTTCTTCCCTCAACAACACGTTCGTTGATCGTATTTCCAACCAGACCTATTGCTGCATATTCCCATTCTGCTTCTGTGGGAAGGCGGTATTTTGGAAGCATGATACCATCTTCAAAACGAACGTTGCGGATTCCTGATCCACTTGGGTCAAGATCTGCTTTTCCGTCTTTCACTAGGCCTTCATACTGACCAGCTAAATATGCTTCGGTATTGAAATTATTTTCATTCTTTTGATCGGGATCAAAATCAAGGATTCCTGCTTCAATAAGCAGCAATTCATTAACACGGTCGGTTCTCCAGTTTGCATAGTCATTGGCTTGCAACCATGATACACCTACAACAGGATAATCCTGATAAGAAGGATGACGAAAATATAACTCAACCAAAGGCTCATTATATGAAAGACGGTCACGCCAAACAAGAGAATCAGGTAATGCCCGCTGAACCACCATAGGGTAATCTTGACCATAAACACGGTTTAACCAATAGCTGTATTCAAGATAATCAAGGTTACTTACCTCAGTTTCATCCATATAAAAAGAAGCCACGGTAACGCGTCGCGGAATATTATTCCACTCAAACATTAAATCTTCCTGGGTTGCCCCCATTAAAAAGGTACCGCCTTCAATAGCTACTAATCCTGGACCAACATTTTGCTCTTTGCTTTGAGCTACTTCAAAACCTCCGGCTTTCGGGTCATTATAACTCCAACCTGTTGTGCGTGAGGCTTGTTTTTGGCAGGAGGTAAAAAGAAGTCCTGCGATGAACATCGTGAGAATGATGTGCGTTTTTTTCATTTTTATCATTATTGTCTTCTAACGTTCAAAATTTAAAGCTACTAACTAAAAAGAGGGTGATTTTATTGTACGTATGCTTCTTTTTGGGTAGGTATAAACACAAAAATCCCATCCGAACGATATTTCATGTGCTCCCCCACTCTTTCCTGAAAGCTTTGACACCGTGTAATCATAACTGTAACCAATTCGATAATTGTTCCATTGCAATCCTAAAAGGACAGCGACAGCATCTGCGTTATTAGGAGTGTGACGATACCAAAGACCAGTCACAAAAGGTGCTTTACCTATATATACGCCCATATTGACCTGACTAAAATTATGCTGCTGCAAAAATAGTAGATTTGGTTGAATCAACAGGTCTCCTTGTTGAACTTCTCCTAAACTTCCAGCACTTGCATTAAAATTTAAACCGGCATGAGCTGTATAACGTAAATGTAGCTGTTCGGCATTATCGTCATAAAACGACATTTGAGGCTGACTCAGATGATCGGCACCGACACCGACAAAAAATTTATCGCTATATCCATATGCAAGTCCGGCAGCAAAATCTGCAGTGTAAATAGTTGGTTCTGATGGAGATGTCTCCATAGTTTGGAGGTCAGCAACCCCGGTAGACGAATTAATCATATCTGCAAAAACAAGATTATTCCAATCAATGCTCTCCTGATAAAAAGCCGCTTTGACACCAAAATGAACAACAGATTGAGCAGCAATCTGCAGTTTATACGAATATATTCCTGCAGCGAGTGTTCGGTTGTAAGCTCCGTTTGCCTGTTGGTCGCGAACAACCATAAATCCAAAACCGCTGTTAATTGTGGCAAGGTTTTGGTCGTAAGCAATGCTGTAAGTGACATATGCCTTATTGAGAGATGGCCATTGATTGCGAAAATTCAAATTCAACCGTCCGCATTCTGTATTACCGGCCAATGCAGGATTCAGATACATCGGATTGGCATAAAACTGTGAAAATGAGGCATCCTGAGCTTTCAAAGAGAAAGTCAAAACCCACAATAAAAATAAAATTAAGAAGCGATTTATCCAGATCATCCTATGAACTCACTTGCAAGTTTTCAGTGGCGCAATGTTACGGAAATTTTCCTTTAGTACGGGTAATCAGACAAAAAATGACTGAATCTAATTAATAGAGTTTGCTGTTATGAGAACGAAGTATTCCAAAGTAGACATAATTCATCTAATTATATAGGAAAGATCAGAAGTACACTTGAATTATTTTCATGTAGCCTCCTCCTAAATCAAAAACGTATGCTGAAGGATGTATCCCATAGTTATTATCGGTTCTGCTGTGAAATATTGAGTTAAATTAAATAAAAAATACCTGAATAACAATCATTAAAAATTATCCCTTCGTGAAACTTTGCTAATTCTTTATGCTTTTTGTGATACAGTTTTGAACCTCATGTTAAGATTATTCAAAAACTGAACCAAAAAAATTGCCATTTTTTACGAGAATTTCTCAAGCCTCTGGAGCGATCTTTGCAAAACAAAAAAAGTTCTTTGAAATCTTGTAATGCTGGCGCGGATGCAATCCGTGCTCACGCTGGCGCGGATTTGCAATCCGTGCTCACGCTGGCGCGGATTCCAAGCTTGAAGCAACATAAAGAAAATCATGTAGCTAACAATGTTGTTAGATAGAATTTGCAATCCGTGCTCACGCTGGCGCGGATTTGCAATCCGTGCCTAACAAATCCACACATTCAAAAGTCTTCAGATTGAATCCTTGAATTTTTGAGCCCCTCAAGTCTCCCCAACGCTCAAAACCTTGAAAAGGGAAAAAAACCTGACTCCAGAGGAGTCACATACCTATAGAAATACAATTCCCATGAACCAATCGACCCCAGAGGGGTCGCATGTTAAAAAACATCAACTTTGAACTTGAATCCTTGAATCTTTTGAATACTGATAACACTGGCGCTGATTTGCAATCCGCGTCCCAAAATTCAAAAAAACCATATTATATGGTTTTTATGGACTTTCACTTATTTCTCCTCATCCTCATAAACCATATTTTATGGTTTTTATGGAGTAGCAATTCACCCCGATTTTTAACATCAATCCATAAAAATTTCATTTATGGACTACCAACACATCAACTAATATGGAAACATCTAACAACAACCGTAACAATAAAGGCCAGTTTGCCAAAGGGCATGCAGGCGCAAAACCAAAAGGTGCTATAAGTAAACAACATCGCAAATACTTTCAACGTATTGAGCGCATTGTCGGAATGCTCGAAATCAATCTTCAGCAAAACATCAACAACATGAGTGAAAAAGAACAAGTAATGTTGTGGTTAGAATTACAAAAGTTTATGCATTCTAAATTTACAAAGTTTACCGATCCGTCACCTGAAGTAGCAGAAGTCGATAAGACAATTAACATAACCCTTGTAAGGGGATAATTCAACAAAAAGTAAAAAATCCGAATTATTAATCCTTTATCATCCAACCAGGCCATGGCTACACTTCTGCTTGCAAAAGCCAAATGACAATGCCCTTGGTATTAGCTTCGGCATTGGTAATGGCCAACCTGATGCAATAGTACAGCTTTGATGAGGCATTTTACACCTTTTCATAATTTTACTCTGGAATACTGAAGTAAATGCCGATGCTATTTGAAAAAAGTGATGGTAACTTGTAGTTCTGTTGTGGAATATTTTGGTAAATCAATTAAAAAAAAACCTTGATTATAATCATTAATCATAATCACTTTTAGAAACTTTGTGATTCCAACAGTTGTCGGATATTTGGCTGTTTGTCTTTTGGAATGAAAAACAATGAGTCCACAATATTTTCTAACAGAACCTTGATACTTCGTAATTCCTTCTTAATTAACTCATAATAAGTTAATAAGCTAAATACGTTTTGCAAATTAATTCCCTAAAACATGTGCGAGATAATATGATTAAAAAATTGAATTCAGGTTTTGAAAATATCACGAAATTAATTTAGCAGCCTTTTAAACCAACAATCTTTCATAAAACAAATGCAGGTAAACCAAAAGGCAATAATCACATTAAATAATCGTTAGTCTTGAGAAAAACAAAGTATCTTATTGAGAAAGATTTTTTCACAACAACATTTATATGTTTCAGTTGTTATAATTTAGTTGCAGAAAAACAATGATTCTGACACAAAAAAAAGCTATATGAACCGCTCTCTACTCTTTCTTTTGGTTATAGTTTCAAGCATTTCGCTTCGCTCGCAGCAGTTGTTTGATTCAAAACATGTTGATCTTGAGTGGATTTCAAAACCTGAAACCACACTCGAATCAGATGATTCTAACAGACTGATATTCAAAGATGCCCATTTCATAACTGATGATGATATTTTACCTTACTATATTGATTACCTGAATTTGTTTGACAAAACACTTACAATTACAGCACGCCTTTCAGAAATCGTTGTATCGCCCGTTGAGGCAATTCAAATTGAAACTTTTTCCAGAATTATTCTTCCAACTGATTTCATTACTGAAACAGTAATTCTTTCCGGGCGTGATGAAGCTTTTGCCAAAACAATTCTTCCTACCTTAAGACGAAATCAACAAACAGGTGAAATAGAGCGACTTGTATCTTTCAAAATCGATTATCTTTATGAGATGAAACCATCTGAAAAAGATGGTGTTGCTGGTTTTGCTACTACTTCAGTGCTTGCTTCAGGTGAATGGTTCAAATTTCGCCTTAATAAAAGCGGTATTTATAAAATATCTTTTTCTGATTTACAGTCTATTGGAATTAACCCATCATCTGTCAATCCTAAAAACATTCGCATTTATGGCAATGGTGGTGGCACATTACCCGAAAACAACTCTGCTTCACGGTATGATGATTTGTTTGAAAATCCAATTAAGATTGTAGGTGAAGAAGACGGTGTTTTCAATCAGAATGATTACATTTTATTTTATGGACAAGGTCCTGTTGTTTGGGATTACGAACCTGTGGATGGATTTTTCGTTCACCGTCCAAATTATTATGATGATTATACCTATTATTATATAACTGCGAGCCTGGGTGAAGGAAAACGTATGCCTGAAAGTCAGATCCAGCAAACTAGCAACACTAGAATAACTTCATTTGTCGATTATCAATTATATGAACAGGATTTAGTTAACCTTTCAAATACTGGTCGAACATGGTATGGCGATCTTTTTGATGTTACCCTTAGTAAGGATTTCGAGTTTGACTTTCCGAATGTTGATCAAAGTCGTCAAGGAAAATTAGTTACACAGGTTGCAGCGCGTTCATTTGGATCATCTAATTTTCAACTTACAATAAATGGCTCGCTTCAACAAACAATTCCGGTTGATGCTACTCAAGCTACAGGTTATGACTGGGCCAAAGGTAACTCAGGAATCCAACGCTTTACCCCATCATCTGACAAAACAACTGTTGGAATTAAATATAACAGAGCCCTCAATTCCGCAAGAGGGTGGCTTGATTATATCAGTTTAAATGCCTGGAGACAGCTAAAATTTACAGGCTCACAGATGCACTTTAACAACACACAACTCACTGGCGAAGATTCTTTTGTTACGATGGAGCTCTCCAATGCAAGTACATCTGTTGAAATATGGGATGTAACAGAAGCAGTGAACCCGGTCAGGATTTTGCCATCAGTTCAGGCATCAACGCTTCGTTTTATCATATCCGGAAGCGAGATAAGGCAATTTATCGCTTTTGATCAAAGCAGTTTTTTTAGTGTTGAAAAAATAGGTGCAGTCGCAAATCAGAACCTCCACAGTATAAGGGATATTGACTACTTAATCATTACTCACCCTGATTTCATTGAACAGGCGGAGCAATTGGCTGAGATTCACCGTACCCAAAGCGGATTAGATGTTTTTGTCACAGTTCCATCTCTCATTTATAATGAATTTTCATCCGGAGCACAAGATGTTACTGCAATAAGAGATTTCGCCAGAATGCTTTATTCCAGCAGTTCACCAGGACGTGAGCTAAGGTACATGCTACTTTTTGGTGATGCTTCATTCGACTACAAAGACAGGATTTCGGGCAACACGAATTTTGTGCCAACATACGAAGCTGTTGCATCACTCAACCTTGTCAACTCCATTGCAACAGATGATTATTACGGCTACCTCGATACCAATGAAGGTACCGGAGCAAATAGCCTCCTCGACATTGGAATTGGTAGATTCCCTGTTGCGACAGCCACAGAAGCACAACAAATTGTTGATAAAATTATCAGGTATCTAAGCGACGATGAAGATGTTATGAGCCCATGGAGAAATGAAATTACTTTCGTTTCGGATGATGGCGACTCCAACACGCACCTCAATGATGCTGAAACTATTGTTACATTACTTCGAAATGATTATCCCGATTTTAACCTCGACAAAATCCACCTTGATGCCTACAAGCAAGTAGCAACACCAAGCGGCCAAAAAGCACCTGAGGTTAATGAAGCCATAAATAAACGTGTTGAAAGAGGAAGTCTTATTATAAATTATTCAGGTCATGGTGGCGAAGTTGGTTGGACCGAAGAGCGTATTCTTCAAATTGCCGACATCAATGCATGGCGCAACAGAAATAGATTACCTGTATTTATAACAGCAACGTGTGAATTTTCGCGTTATGATGATGCTGAGCGTACCTCTGCCGGTGAGATGGTTTTTCTTAATCCATCCGGTGGTGCTATAGCTATGTTCACAACTGCGCGCGCTACCTATTCTACGACAAATCTTAGGCTAAACAAGGCGATTTTTAACGATAATATTTTCACGAAAATTAATGGTCAATATCCACGCTTCGGTGATGTCATCCGCAAATCAAAACTTACTGGCGATGCTAACGACCGAAAATTTGTACTTCTTGGAGATCCTGCCCTTCAGATAAGTTTTCCAAAAGAAAAGGTTATAACAACTCATATCAACGGCAACCCAGTCAACATGGTTTCTGATACCTTAAAAGCTCTTGATGAGGTTACTGTATCAGGTATCATTGCAGACAGAAACGGAGTACAACTCACTAATTTTAATGGTGTTTTGTATGCTACTGTTTATGACAAAGAAGCACAGGTAAATACCTACGGAGACCAGGGCCCGACAACAAGTTTCCTTTTACGTAACAGCATCATCCATAAAAGTACGGTTGAAGTTGTCAATGGCCACTTTGAATTCAGGTTTATGATTCCCAAAGACATTGCCTATAAATATGGCACTGGTCGTATAAGTTATTATGCTACTGATTATGAAACAGATGCACAAGGTAATTTTGAAGATTTCTATGTTGGTGGTTTTAGTAATAATGTTGTTGATGATCAGGCAGGTCCAAATATCAAACTTTACATTGGCGATACCACCTTCGTAAGCGGAGGTTTTACTGATGAGAACCCTAGCTTGCTTGCATTGCTTGCAGATGAAAATGGTATTAACACAACAGGCTCGGGAATTGGTCATGATCTTGTTGCAACATTGACAGGAGCTTCAGAGAGATATGCTATCATTAATGAATTTTATACCGGAAAACTTAATGCAACCGCAGAAGGATCAGTCGTTTATCCTTTTGCAAATCTGAATCCAGGAAAGCATACGCTCACTCTTAAAGCATGGGATATTTTAAACAATTCAAATACTGCAACAATCGAATTTGAAGTAATCCTCAGCAATAATATTCGTGTTGAAAATCTGATGAATTATCCGAACCCATTTCATCAAACCACTTCTTTTGTTTTCGACCATAACCAATCATCCGATCCGCTTGACGTGGAAATTTCAATTTATAACACCAGCGGGATGTTGGTTAAGACACTAATTTCGGAAAACCATTACAGTAACGGATACCGAAGCCAGCCAATTCATTGGAATGGATTATCAGATCAAGGTAATCCTGTCGCAAAAGGTTTGTATATTTACCGCCTCGTTGTGACAAATTCCCAGGGAGTGCAAACAGATAAAAGAGCTAAGTTATTATATTATTGATACTTACATGTTAAACAAGTTTACTGATAATCGGTTTACTTTCAGGAATAAGGCTTTGGGGATTTCCCTGATTCTTTTAGTTTTTGTGCATGCTCCATTTTTGGTTTTGGCTCAGACTAAAAAAGTTGAAATACAATCAGACAGTTCTTCATTCAATCGTGGCAACGATCCTTCAGTTTATACTGATAATTCAGTACTAAACGAAGGAACATGGATCAAACTTGGTATTACAGAAACAGGAATATATAAACTCACCTACAGCGACTTACAACAATATGGTCTGCAACCATCAGCCATCGATCCTAGAAATTTAGCCATTTATGGCAACGGAGGTTCAATGTTGCCCGAATTAAACAGTGCATTCAGGTATGATGATCTTTTTGAAAATGCAGTTTTAGTTGTTGGTGAAGAGGATGGCGTATTCAATGAAAATGATGTGCTTTTGTTTTATGCCTTAAATACGGTTAATTGGAAATGGCAAAACAACCGGTTCGTTCATGAAATCAATTATTATTCTGATACGAATTTCTATTTTTTGACAGTTAAAAACGAAGTTGGAAAGCGTATTCAACAACAAACTCAGCCTTCAGCAGAACCTCTTCGTGAGACTGAGTATTTCCTTGACTATCAACATCATGAGACAGATCTTGAAAATCTGATATTGAGCGGTAAAGAATGGTTTGGTGAAGAAATGTCGAAAAGCCATCCTGAATTACAGTTTTCTTTTCAGTTTCCTAACCGTGTTACCAACCGACCTGTGCGATTCGAAATTGATATTGCAGGAAGAAGTATAACAGAGACATTTAATTTTTCGGTTTCATCCAATGGTCAAATAATAGTTAACCCTCTTCCCTTTCAGCAATTATCAATTGGAAATTCAACACATGCCAGAGAAGTTTATCAAAACTTAACCTTCAACTCCGAAGCTGATGATTTTAGTTTTGCAATAACTATTGATGCTGAGAATGATAATTCGGAAGCATGGCTGAATTTTATCCGTATCAATACCTGGAGAAAACTTATTTATGAAGGGAGTCAACTACAGTTTAGTAACCCTGATCTTACGATGGAAAATGGTATCGGACGTTATAAACTCAGTGGTATTCCCGAACAGGTTTATTTATGGGACATTACTGAACCACTACTTCCAAAATCACAGGAGTACATCCTTGATGGCAACCAGCTGGAATTCAAAGCCTTTTCTGATACCTTACGGCATTTTGTAGCTTTTGAAGCTTCCAACGCTTTTTCAGTAGAAAATTTCAAGGCCATTTCAAATCAAAATCTTCATGCTATCACCAGCTGTGATATGCTGATAGTTGTACATCCCGATTTTCTTGCCCAAGCTGAGGAACTTGCCGGAGTGCATTACACCGATGATGGATTACAGAGTATAGTGGTCAATATCAATGATATTTACAATGAATTTGGCAGTGGCAAAGCCGATATCTCAGCCATTCGCGACTTTGTTCGGATGGTTTATCTGAAAAGCAACCAACAGCTCAAATACCTTCTTCTTTTTGGTGACGGTTCGTATGATTATAAGAACAGAATTCCAAATAACACCAATTTTGTTTCAACGTATCAGGCCAGCGGGTCACTTGTTGAAACACAAAGCTTTGTTAGCGACGACTATTTTGGTCTGCTAGATCAAAATGAAGGGCTCGAAATGTTTGGAATACTCGACATTGGTATCGGGCGTTTTCCGGTGAGTACTAAAGAAGATGCGCAGGTAATGGTTGAGAAAGTAAAAAGTTACTTACTTGCTGGCGCTGAGCAAAATGGAGAATGGCGTAACAACATAACTTTTATGGCTGATGACGCTGACAGCAACCTGCATTTTAATCAAGCCGAAACGCTGTCGCAGGATGTAGACACTGCTTTTGCAAATTTGAATATAAGAAAAATCTATCTCGACAGCTACAAACGCACAGTGGTTCCGGGAGGATATCGCTATCCAGATGCCAATAATTCCATTTTATCACAAATTGAAGAAGGTTCATTGATTGTCAACTATACGGGTCACGGTGGAATTACCGGGTTGTCAGACGAGAAAGTTTTCACAATAGGTGAGATTGAAAATCTGAGCAACCACAATAGATTGCCATTTTTTATTACAGCAACATGTGAGTTTAGCCGTTTCGACAACCCCGGTTTTGTCTCAGCCGGAGAGCGATTATTATTGAATCCATCAGGTGGTGCTATTGCACTTATGACAACTACACGACTTGCTTTTGCCCACTCAAACTTTGCTGTTAATAGAAGAGTTTATGACGCTATGTTTGAGAATAATCGACAACAAATCAGACGTTTAGGCGATATCATCAGAATGAGCAAGAACCCCACAAGTACATATATCTATAATTTTGTCTTACTGGGTGATCCCGCATTACGGCTTGCATATCCCAAATATAAAGTTGAAGTGACAGAGTTCAATGGCACATCACCTTCTATAACTGATACACTTGGAGCAATGTCAGAGGTAGTTTTAAAAGGTCAAGTAGTTGATCAAAACGAGCAACTTGTTAGTGATTTCAATGGGTATCTGTATCCAAAGATGTTCGATAAAAAATCAAAATTTAAAACCCTTGCTAATGATGGCGCAAGTCTTGCTGCATTTTTCTCTTACTTTGAAAAGTTAATTTACAAAGGAAAAGTAAGTGTCAAAGAAGGCCAGTTTGAACTCAGGTACATGATTCCAAAAGATATTGCCTATCAATTTGGACAAGCCAAGTTGAGTTTCTATGCGGTCGACACGACAAATTATAGTGATGCAGGTGGCTATTTCAACGAGCTTGTTGTAGGAGGTTTTGATGAAACAGTAAATCAGGATCAAAACGGACCAGAAATAGAGATGTATATTAATGAACCAAGTTTCAAGAATGGCGATTACAGCTCACCCAATCCTGTCGTTTTTATTCAATTGAATGACCCTCAAGGGATTCATTTTTTAGGAAATAGTATTGGCCGCGATATCGTACTCACATACGAAGGTGCTGAAAGGAAACAATACCAATTGAATCATTATTTTGAGACTTCGCTTGATGCTTTCGACCAAGGTGCAATCAGGTTTAATTTACATGACTTGCCTGCAGGAAGCCACCGTCTGAGTTTGAAAGCGTGGGACCTGCATAACAACTCTTCTGAATATGAGATATGGTTTAAAGTGGATCAAATCGCTTCCATAGCCATATCTGAACTTTCAAACCGGCCCAATCCATTTTCATCAACTACAGAGTTTGTATTTCAGCATAATAAACCCGACCAGCCATTGAAAGTAACTATTGATATTTTCAATCAAATGGGAAGCAGAGTAACCCAATTCACCCGTGAAACCCAAAGCTCCGGCGTTCAATCATCTCCAATCAGATGGGATGGAACCCGTTCAGATGGAAGTAAATTACCTGCCGGATTGTATGTGTATAACATTCAAATTGAAGATGAAGGAGGAAATTTGTTTAATGCAAGCCAACGTCTGATCATTCTGCCACTTAAAGAATAATTTAGTTTCCGACAATAAAATAAAACATGAATCGTTTAGCAACAATATCAAATCACAACATCACGCACGCAAATATGAAGTTAAAAGTAACATTCCTAGCAATTCTAACAGTTATAACCACCTTGGTTCAGTCACAAACCTATCAGGAACTCTCAGGACGCAACACACTCAATGTCATTACCACTGCTGTTCCATTTTTGATGATCGCACCTGATGCAAGAGCAGGTTCGATGGGAGATGTTGGCGTTTCATCATCCCCAGATGTTTATTCAATGCATTGGAATCCAGCTAAATACGCTGTAATGGAAAGCGATATGAGCGTTGGACTATCCTATAGCCCTTGGCTAAGAAACCTGGTTCCTGATATGAATCTGGCATATCTTGCTTTTGCAAAACGTATCGATAATAATTCTTCAATTGGTGCAACTTTGAGATTTTTCACATTGGGAGATATACAATTCACCGATGAAGATGGAATTGATCAAGGAACATATCGTCCTAGTGAATGGGCTTTGGACGCTACCTACTCCAGAAAATTAACTGATAACCTTTCAGGTGCCGTTGCAGGAAGGTTCATTTATTCGAACCTTACACTCGGACAAAATGTTGGCGGAGCATCCACCTCAGCAGGGATTTCAGCTGCTGCTGATGTTGCTGTTTACTGGGAAAAAGAAGTAGTTTGGTTTAGCGGAATTGACTCCAAATTTGCCTGGGGTGTCAATATTTCAAATATCGGAACAAAACTGGGTTATAGCTCAGCTAGTATCAAAAAAGACTTTATTCCTACCAATTTACGTTTTGGACCTACCTTGAAACTTGCTATCGATGAATATAACGAGATTGCATTTTCAATTGATGTGAACAAATTGCTCGTTCCAACCCCTCCTATTTACAAACGTGACTCCGTTACAGGAAATCCTATCCCAATACCAGGTTCTGATAAATACGAGATCCTTGATGGGTTGGATGATGATGTTTCAGTTGTTGCAGGAGTTCTACAATCATTCTACGATTCACCTGGTGGTTTTGAAGAAGAAATGCGTGAACTAAGTGTCTCATTTGGAGCTGAATATTGGTATAACAAGGTTTTCGCGCTGAGAGGCGGTGCTTTTTATGAAGATGCCACTAAAGGAAACCGGAAATTCTTCACCTTAGGTGCAGGTTTACGTTACAATGTTTTCGGACTTGATTTCTCCTACCTAATACCTATTGATTCACGTAACAACCCTCTGCAGAATACATTACGCTTTGCCCTGACTTTCGATTTAGATAATGTAGGAAAAGCAAAAAAGTAATGCTCGCTTAAAACTTAACGAAAAGCATCATCCTTTGGAGTGATGCTTCTTTGTTTTATGACCTTTATACAGATTATTGTTCTTCATAAAAGTCAGGAAGAAAATTCATGAGATACATTTTTTTGGTTGCACGTGTAAGAGCAGTATAGAGCCATCGCAAATAGGCTGAATCCAACTGTTCGGGCTGATAAATTCCTGAATCAAGAAACACCCAGGGCCATTGCCCACCTTGAGTCTTGTGGCATGTAAGCGCATAGGCATACTTCACCTGCAGGGCATTGAAATAGGGATCTTCTTTGATGAGTGCCCAGCGTTTTGCCCGTGAGGTTTCATGCATATAATCTTCTTCTACCTCTGCTGAAAGCCTGAGATGATCTGCCTCAGATAAGGCAGGACCATCCATCATTAAGGTGTCTGTTAATAGTTTTACCGACATAGTAGGTTGATCAGGGAACTCAATAAAGCAAATATCCACATCAGCAAAATGAAATCCATAAAGCTCCTCAAATTTATTGATACGTGTCACTTCGGCTATATCACCATTTGCAATAAATCCACCCGATTTTTGTTCATCCGTCCAGAAGTAATTGTTTTTTACAATCATCAACAAATCACCTGATGACAATTCGTAATCCAATCCAAGTATTCGTTGACGTATAGCCTGATTGTATTGATTAGCCCGCTTGTTTGACCTGCAAATAACTACAGCTTTTGAAAAATCCTTACCTCCAAAAGCATTATAAAACAAGTCCTCGACCTGATCAGGTTCGAGTTTCATGAAATCAGTGAAGGGGTTTACGTTAAGTAAAGGAAACGAAGGGTTATTAGCTGCTAATTTCTCTCTAACTTTTGTTGCATTATACAGAATCCCGGAATCAAGGGCTTGCCGCATGACTTCAGTAAGTTCAAAACTTGCAGCAGTGATATCAAAGCTGGTTTTCAACAGCTGCAAATCCAGAGCAGGACTAAAATCAGACCCAACCGGAGGTAACTGTGCATGGTCGCCAATGAGCAGCATTCTGCAATCAATGCCGGAAAAAACATAGTGCATCAAATCATCAAGAAGACTACGTCCGGCTTCTGTGACGCTGTCGGTTATCATCGATGCCTCATCAACAATGAAAACACAATGGGTATGTTTGTTTTCTGCGCACACCATCTTTCGGCGCCCATCGGGCATTCGTGTGTGAAAATATATTTTTCGGTGAATTGTATGGGCTTGAAAACCACTATACGATGTAAGAACTTTAGCTGCCCTGCCAGTGGGTGCAAGCAACACAAAACGCATGTTGATCAAAGGCAAGGTTTTAACCAAAGAGGCTACGATGCTTGTTTTGCCTGTTCCTGCATAGCCTTTTAATAAATAAACAGGATTAATTTTCTCCGAAAGAAGAAATGCCGAGAGATGGCGCATCACTTGATCCTGACCATCTGTGGGGACATGTCCAAATGAATTTTTTAGCGTTGTATACAGCTGAGGCTTATTCATCAGAAAGGATATCCAATCCCGAAATTCCAAACCAATTGATTGAGCTGTAATGTTTTAAATCTCCATCTTTGATCAATGGGATATTCAGGGTCACGTAAAGGAATGGCAGTATCAAGACGAAAAATGAAGAAGGAGAAATCAAAACGAAAACCGACTCCAGCATCTATTGCAAACTCCTTATAAAAAGATTTTACGTCGAAACTTCCATTTTTATAATAAGGCTTCTCCTGTAAAGTCCAGATATTTCCAGCATCAATGAATAATGCGCCCTTCAAATAGCTCCATACCGGGAAACGATATTCGACATTGAACTCTAACTGAATATCGCCAATTCTCTCTATATCAACAGTATCAATAAATGATCCAGGTCCAAGTTGACGAAGTTGCCATCCTCGCATTCCATTAGCACCACCTGAGTAAAAACTCTGTTCAAAGGGCATTTCATCTGAGTTCCCAAATGGTAAACCTATTCCCATCATTGTCCTGAATACTATTCGTTGCTCAGAAGTTATCAATCTGTAATAACGAAAATCATTATCAAGTTTAAAGTATTGAGAATACCGGGTGCCTAACAGAGTGTGGTAATCATTTTCAGGATCAAGAAGTGCAGTATTGTTGAATAGTGCTAATACATTTCCTGCACTTTCAATGTTAGCACGATAATAAATAAAGTTGTTTAGTTTATTGACATTTTGATTATTGTAGATAAAGCTATACTTAGCACTGAAAATGAGGTGATCGGAATATTGATCTTTAAACCGCTGATTTGTTTGTTTATCCAGAAACTCCTGAAATGCAGGAGAAGGTGTAACTTTGACTGAACTAAGATTTATTGGGGTTAATAGATGTTGAACAGTAGGCTTTGTCATCCAGTCATAACCAAAAGCAGCTTTCAGGATCGTCCTGCTGTAATACGTCCTTTTTTGATCACTGAAACCAATGCTTACATTAGTTTTAGGCTGGTATTCCTTAGCGAATTTACGTAAGGCAACCGGACTTAAAAATCGTGGAAAATAAATATTGGCATCCACCCCAACTTCGGTCGTATTAAATATGGAAGAACTGACATTATCACCAATGGTAACCTCGCTAATACGTTGGGCTTCAATACCGCCATTAAGTCGCAGACGCAATACTTCAGCTCCTTTGAAAAGGTTTTTATTTGAAAAAACAAGTCCTCCCCGAATACCAAGATCACCACCAGAGTTTGTCCCTTCGAGTTCAATCGAATATGAATTTACTTTGCTTCGCTGCAGGTAGATGTTACAATTAAGCCAATTTGTGTCAGAAACGGAAGAGCTTTGTTCTAACCTAACGGTATCAAACGATATGGTTGAAGCTCTGTAAATCTTTAAATTAGTGAGGCCTTTGTAGGTTTGTCGAAGTTTATTAATACTAAAAGGTTCATCTTCATATATTTGGATGATGTTACTGAAAATCGATGCCTTTATTCGTTTGTCGCCAATTGCCAAGAATGTAAGCTTAGAGTTGGCTGACTGTAAAGAATTTTTATAAAAGTAAACACTTGTATCGTAAGGATATAAAGAATTTACAAAAGGATCGTAAGTTGGGAAGATAAAAATATCATTGATAAAATACCTTTTATGACTAGCAGCTATTGTTTTATCCCTGTTAGAAGGATTCTCAATTATCATATTTATATTTATCTGATTGGATTTTAAACTGCTGTCGACATCAAAAAGAATATAATCTTTTGTAAAATTGAAATAGCCATTATTTTTCAGATAGTTTGTTATTCGATCCCTTTCGTTATCCAACAAGTAGGCATCATAAAGGGCATCCTTTTTAATCAAGGTTTCTGATCCAATGCTGTCAATATAATGCTTCAGTATTGAATCAGACATTGTTTTGGAAATTTCCGAAATTGTATATGGCTGGTTTAGAGTAACATGATAAAACACCGTGGCGAGCCCATTTTTATGACGTGTCACTTCATGAGTCACTGTATTATTGAAATAACCTTTGTTATAGGTGTACCTTGTTAATTGCTGAGCGGTGTTCTCATTTTGATACATATCAACGTAAACGGGTGCTTGCCCTGCTTTATCATAGAACCAGTTCCATAATTTTTTATCACGTCGATTTTCTAAAAAATAATGAATCCACAAAGCGAATCTGTTGCCAAGAAACTTATTGTTTGGTTTCTGAGCAATCAGGTATTCAAGATCCGATTTCACAAAATTCTTTGGCACACCATGAATGACGACTGAATTTTTATTGAGTAGCGATTTATCTTCTGGAATGAAACGCGTTGCCGTGCAAGAAGAAAATAGTGACAGAATTATAATTGAAGTGAGAAAAAAACCAACAAGTATAAAACATCTTAAGGTTTTCCTGAACCAGGATCCTTCACTTAATTGTCCAAAAAGAGTGGTAATTAATGATTGACTTAACATGAATCAGTTGCAAAAAATCATTATCAATGATATAATCTTCTTCTTTTTATTCTAACTTACAAATGTATGATATTGGAACGTTTATCTCAAAGGTTTTTTGAATGCTTGTTAAAAATGACTCGAAAATGAAATAACTAAAATTTAAATGATTAAAAAACAAGCGAATAGAGGTCGACCTTTTTGAAAACATTAGTTAATAGATGATGACAATCACTCTTGTTCATCAATTATAATAAGAACATTACCAATTTTTTGACCCGTCTCGACATACTTATATGCATCAACTATTTGGTTTAACGAATATTCTCTGTCAATCAAAGGTTTAAAAATACGCTTCTCAGCCAGCTCTTTAAGAAAGTAAACATCATCCCTACTCACATAAGGAAGAGGAAAAAGAAGTCTTTTCTTGCTAACCAGAGGTGTTATCAAGGCAAGGTAAATGTTTTCAGCATTTTTGCCTAACTCCGTTGAAATATAGATTCCATGTTTCTTTAAGATGTTTTTACATGCCCCGTAAGAGCTTTTGCCAACGGCATCAAAAACAAAATCATAACGATCATCAGTTTTTGTAAAATCACTTTTAAAATAGTCGATTACCTTGTCGGCCCCCAATGATTTCACTAATTCCACATTATCCGTTCCACAAACTGCGGTAACAATTGCTCCTTCATGCTTTAACAATTGCACAGCAGCTGATCCGATTGCCCCTGTTGCTCCATTTACAAGTACTTCTTGTCCTTTCTTAACCTTGGCAGCCCTGATATCGCAGAGTGCATAATGCGCTCCTTCTGTCAATGCTGCGGCTTCTCTAAAGCTAAGGTTTTCAGGCATAAGAGCAATTGCTCCTGTTGATGGTATCTTAAGAAACTCAGCATGAGCACCAAAAGTGACATCATTATATCCAAATACCTTGTCGCCTACAGCAAACGTTTTCACTTGATTTCCAATGGCAACAACTATTCCTGCAAATTCATTTCCAAGAATGGTTTGCCTTGGGCGAAGCAAGCCGCTGAAAAACCTGGATACAAAATATTCAGCACTTCTAAACCCACAGTCGGTACGATTAACAGTTGTTGCAACAACCTTAATTAAAAGTTCATTTTCTGACAGGATTGGCTTATCAACTTCCCGGATGTTAACAACCTCTGGTGGACCATATTTAAGATGAACCGCTGCTTTCATAGTATCATAATTAATAGGCGAAGATAGTAATTCCACCTTTTTGAATCAGCTTTTCACTCAATCGTTTATGAGAAATTTATGTCAGTCTTAAAAGAAAAAATACAGACCTTGCTATCTGTGAATGGATTCGCTCAGATGGCTGATAACTACAGGTAACTTGTCAAGATTAAAGGGTTTTGTAAGAAAACCATCGATTCCAACTTCTAAACAATCTTTTCTATCTTCACCAAGGGCGTTGGCAGTGATGGCAACAATTTTAACGGGGCTTTCAACACCTCTTTGGCGCTCTATTTCGCGTATAAGCCGAGTGGCTTGCAAACCGTCCATTACAGGCATCTGAATGTCCATCAATATAAGATCATATGGATTCACAAGGAATTTATCAACAGCGATACGGCCATTATCTGCAACATCTACTTGAAAACCAAGCTGTTTTAAACTGAACATTGAGACACGTTGGTTTATTAAATTATCTTCCACCAATAGTATCCTGTTAAAGAAATTCTGACTTAACAAATCGGGAATAGATCCCTTTTTTAAACAAACAGTAAACCAAAACTTTGAGCCTTTTCCTTCTTCGCTCCAGAAATCGAGCTTCCCTCCCATCGCCTCAATAAGTTTTCTGGAAAGTGTTAACCCAATGCCAATTCCACCTGTTTCTCTTGAGTTAGTGCTATTAACCTGGTGAAATAAGTCCCAAATCAATAACTTTTGCTCCTCAGGGATTCCATTTCCGGTATCCGAAATTTCAAAGATTAATTCATAACAGTCAGTTTTCACTGCATCCAGTTTACATGAGAACTGCAAACCTCCATTCGAAGTAAATTTCAATGCATTGCTCAATAAACTATTGACAACCTGACGCAGGCGGTTTGGGTCGCCGACAAAAAAGAGCGGTATGGCGCCATCAAAATGACTATTAAATGTTAGTCCTTTTTCAGCACTTTTTTTTCTGTAAAAACTGAGTATAGGGCCTATTTCATTCATCAAATGAAAGTTCAACTTATCTAATTCTATGCCTCCTGTTTCCATTTTCGTGAAATCCAGTACATCACTTACAAGTGCAAACAGGTGCTGGGTGAGCAACTCAACATCTGTTACCATTTCCTGATGTGAATCGACAAGCTTTTCTTTCTTTAATTGTGAAGTGAGTCCAAAAATTCCATTTAGAGGAGTTCGAATTTCATGGCTCAGGTTGGCCAGAAAGCGTTGCTTGGTCTTATGTGCAATGGATGTTTCCTGTTCCAATTCTCTAACTTGCTCTTTCAATTTTGTTTGCTCTTCAATTAGGTTCTCAATAACTTTAGACTTTTGGCGGCTATAAATGGATAAACCTAAAAATGAAAGAGATAGAAAAATAATCGAAACGGTTAACCATAAAGGATTTAATGAAGTGATTGTGCCGGACGAAGATTCGCTGGAATTAAGAAGCAAAGGTGATGCATGTACAGTAGCAGATTTAAAAAAGAAAAATAAAGCAATTAAGCATTTAAGATAACAATTAAAACCTCTCTGACTTAATTGGTTGCTCATAGAAAACTGCATCATTGAAAATAATAGGTAGAATTGCTCAAATATAATGCCATGTATAATTGTTATTTAATAATCTGATTATCTGATATTTAAAGCATATTCTACATTTAGCTGTTCTTAATATTGGAAGTTTTTTCCAAATTTAGGAAAATATAGTTATTTACTCTTAATTATGGATGATTTTAAGTTAATCTGAAAGCAATAACTATTCCCGATTCGGGAAATTTTTGCATTGAATAATCCCCTTTTTTCTTATAGACTGAACGCTGGAATCATTTGCAAAAACAATTCTCCAAACAGATTGTTTAGAATATGGAATGCAGATTCGATTTGACATTTGAATTTAAACTTGACAAATAAATAGTCAGATTGTATTTTTACGCGTCGCTTGAGAAATCAGGCAAAACACAAATAACACATAAATAAATAGAGTATGAAAAAAAATGTAGGAAGCGTTGATCAAATTGTACGAATTGTCATAGGACTCGCAATTGGAGTTGCAGGAATTATGTATCAGTCGTGGTGGGGTTTAGTTGGCATTGTGCCGTTAGCAACTGCTTTACTTAACTTCTGTCCGTTTTATCCTTTATTAGGTATCAAGACAACCAAAAAGGTATCTTAAACAACGTTTTATTGAAAATTGCTTTTCCTTAAAATTACATATTGCAAAGCATTTTATTAAAGAAGCTACTTAAAAATCAGTTGCCTCATTACTTAAATTCAATTGGTTAATAAAAAATCCAGCGGTCTCCCGCTGGATTTTTTTGAATACTAATGTATTCTTTATGATAGTTTTGGTTAAAAAAGACTCATTGTTACAGTAAGACCAGCCATTACAACGGCTACCATAGTCATAAGTTTTATCAAAATATTTAAAGATGGGCCGCTTGTATCTTTAAAAGGATCTCCAACAGTATCACCAACGACGCTGGCTTTGTGTGTATCGCTTCCTTTTCCACCGTAGTTACCTTTTTCAACAAACTTCTTGGCGTTATCCCACGCACCACCTGCATTATTGAGCATTGATGCAAGTGTGAAGCCTGAAGTGAGTCCGCCTACAATTAAACCAACAACTCCCGAGACACCAAAAACCAAACCTACAATCACTGGAACAGCGATAGCTAAAAGTGAAGGCACAAGCATTTCGCGTTGCGCTCCTTTTGTTGATATAGCCACACATTTTGCATATTCAGGAGTAGCTTTACCTTCCATTATACCTGGTATTTCGCGGAACTGGCGACGAACTTCTTCAACCATTGCACCTGCTGCACGACCAACAGCTTTCATAGTCATAGCTGAGAAAACGAATGCCATCATGGCTCCAAGAAAAATTCCACCTAATAACATAGGGTTGAAAATTGTCAGATCATAAGCTTCAGTAAAATCTTTGATTGAAGCAGCAGTTAATGAAACAACACGTTGTCCTTCTGCAGCTACTGGTATGACAGCAGCTTTTGCTGTATAAAATACAACATCACCAACCTGTTTGATACCCTGAGTATCCTCGGCAACTTTTCCAATCCAGAGTCGAATTTCCTCAATGTAAGCAGCTAACAATGCCATAGCCGTAAGTGCGGCAGAACCTATTGCAAAACCTTTTCCGGTAGCTGCAGTTGTATTACCTAACATATCAAGGGCATCGGTGCGTTCGCGAACTTCTTTAGGAAGATGCGCCATCTCAGCATTACCACCAGCATTATCAGCAATCGGACCAAAAGCGTCAGTAGCGAGGGTAATACCTAAAGTAGAAAGCATTCCTACTGCTGCAAAACCTATTCCGTAAACTCCCATCGCAAAATCATCAAATCCACCTGCAAAACCATAGGCAGCAATTATACCGATAACAATTGTTGTCACAGGTATCCAGGTTGAAAACATACCAACAGCCATACCATCAATAATTGTGGTGGCCGGACCTTGTGTTGCCTGGCGGGCTATTCCTTTTGTAGGTTTGTATTCATCTGAAGTGAAATACTCAGTACCTTGTCCAATAATTACACCAGCAATTAATCCGGAAACAACTGATCCGAAAAGCCCGAAGGAGATCCAGTCGAAATAAGCCATGACTGCTATAACTACCAAAATAAGAACTGAACTCCCTCCTGTACCGAGCAGTAAAGCATTCAAAAGGTTTTTCTGGCTTGCAGATTCTTTCGTACGTACAAAGAAGATCCCAAGGATGGAGATAATAACACCTACAGCAGCAACGACCATTGGGGCAATCACATATTTTTCCTGTTCACCTCCAGAAATAATTGGCAGAGCTGCACCCAAAGCAGCAGTTGCTAAGATCGATCCGGCATATGATTCATATAAGTCGGCGCCCATCCCGGCAACATCACCAACATTATCGCCCACATTATCAGCAATTGTAGCTGGATTTCTTGGGTCATCCTCGGGAATGCCTGCTTCCACTTTACCTACAAGGTCAGCGCCAACATCCGCAGCTTTTGTATAAATACCTCCACCAACACGTGCAAAAAGAGCCTGAGTAGAAGCACCCATTCCGAAAGTAAGCATTGTTGCAGTAATTTCGACGAGTTTCATATGTTCAGAAGTATTAGGGTGCACAAATGTCAGTCCTAAAAACTCCAAACCACTCTGCATATTAGTAGGTGTATAGACTAATTCCGTTAGCAGATAATACCATGCTGCAATATCAAGCAATGCAAATCCAACGACAACCAAACCCATAACAGCACCGCTTCTAAAAGCAATTTGCAAGCCTTTATTGAGTGATTGTGAAGCTCCATGAGCAGTACGCGCTGAAGCATAAGTGGCTGTCTTCATACCCAGGTAACCGCATAGGCCAGAAAAAAATCCTCCAGTCAAAAATGCAATTGGCACAAACGGATTTTGCACTCCCATATATGCCAGAATTCCAAGTAAAAAAACCAGCACTACAAAAACGATTGCCACTACTTTATACTGCCTTGTCAGGTAAGCCATAGCTCCTTCACGCACATATTGTGCAATACGTTTCATTTCATCTGTGCCTTCACTATTTTTCATCATGTTTGTGAAGAAATAGTAGGCGAATAACAAAGCCATTACTGCCGAAGCCGGAATAAGCCAGAAAATAGAGTTCATCATACAATTAGGTTTTTTTGGTTATAGAATAAAACAATTGTTAGTTTAATCAAACATATAAAGTGTCCTAAAAATTAACTCGGGAGGTTTCCAAAATTTAAAAAAAATAATAAAAACTTCTCATTTACAATAATTAAGTGTAGTGGTATTTCAAGGAACGTGTTTGAAAAGAATCGAAGGACACAATCATTTGTAGGAAAAATCGCAAACGATTGCAGCAATTCAATTCTCTATAGGGCTCGCAAAAATAGCTACTTAATTTTTCCTATCAAAGGATTAATTTTGATATAAATTTGACTCTTAAAAACCTGTTCAAAACTTTAAAGCAAGGTTTGTGTGCAAAACAATTTTCTTTCTACTTTTATGGGTTCAAAAATGAAGTGAAGCCTGCATGGATAAAATTTTACTTGAAATCGTCGGAATGTCATACAGTCATTCGCAAAGTGGCGCCTACGCCCTCATTCTTGGAGAGGTTGGTGGTAAGAGAAGATTGCCAATAATTATTGGAGGTTTCGAGGCACAGGCAATAGCACTTGGCTTGGAAAAAATGCAGCCATCACGTCCAATGACGCACGATCTTATGAAAAACTTTGCTGACAATTTTGGAATTGAAGTGACTGAGGTACTGATACATAAATTCAAAGAAGGAGTCTTTCATGCCTTACTTATCTGTGACAAAGATGGTGTGATAAGTCAGATTGATGCACGCACTTCAGATGCTGTTGCAATCTCTATAAGGTTTCAATGCCCTGTGTATGCCTATGAAAATATTATGGAAGAAGCTGGCATACTGATGGAAAATGATGAAGAAGTTCCTGATAATTCAACCGAAATTAAAGTTACTTCAGAAAACGAATTTAGCGACTATATATCAGCCGAATTGGAAGAGATGCTGGAGAAAGCAGTAGAAAATGAAGATTATGAACAAGCTTCACTCATCAGGGATGAATTAAAAAAACGTAAAAATCGAATTTAACTCATCAACTTTTCCAAAGTGATTCGAGCGATAATCAATTCTGAATCTACGCATCTTGTTAAACTAAATGAACAAAACACCAAAAAGCTACTCATAAATCCCTAAGCTGTCTACTCATTATGCAACAATACCTCGATCTGATAAAAAACGTTCTTGATAACGGCACAAAAAAGACTGACCGCACAGGAACTGGAACAATCAGCATTTTCGCCCCTCAAATGAGATTTAACCTCGAAGAAGGATTTCCGCTTTTAACAACAAAGAAACTTCACCTGCGTTCGATCATTTATGAACTACTTTGGTTTATTAAAGGTGATACGAACATTTCATATCTTAAGGAAAACAAAGTAAATATATGGAATGAATGGGCCGATGAAAATGGAGATCTTGGACCTGTTTACGGTGCTCAATGGCGTAATTGGAATAATGAAGGCATCGATCAGTTAGCCGAAGTCATTCAAAGTTTGAAATCCAATCCTGACAGTCGCCGTCATATTGTTGCTGCCTGGAATCCATCTGTTTTGCCTATTTCCAGCTTAAGTTTCAGCGAGAATGTAACACATGGTAAGGCCGCTCTCCCACCCTGTCACGCATGGTTTCAGTTTTATGTTGCAAACGGTAAACTTTCTTGTCAAATGTACCAGCGAAGTGCAGATATATTTCTGGGGGTACCATTCAACATCGCTTCGTACGCATTACTAACAATGATGATTGCTCAGATAACCAACCTCAGTCCTGGCGATTTTATCCTTACGCTTGGTGATGCGCATATTTACCTCAACCACCTTGAACAGGTGCAGCTTCAATTGAGCAGAACGACCCGAAAACTTCCTACCCTTTTATTGAATCCTGATATTAAAGATATCAACGAGTTCAAATTCAGCGACTTTACACTTGAAGGTTATGATCCTCATCCTCATATTAAAGGAGATATTGCCATATGACAGATACTATGACCCCTCATAAAACTACCATCAGCATCATTGTTGCCATTGCTCAAAATAATGCCATTGGAAAAAACAATCAGCTCCTATGGCATATCTCTGATGATTTGAAGCGTTTTAAACGAATCACCTCCGGACATACGGTGATAATGGGCAAACGGACATTATTCTCCCTTCCTTCAGGACCATTACCAAAGCGACGCAATATCGTTTTGAGTGATACCATGACTGACTGTTTCGGAGGAAGTTGTGAAACAGCTTTTTCTATTCCTGATGTTTTGGATAGGATAAAAAATGAAGATGAAGTTTTTGTGATCGGAGGAGGGATGGTCTATGAACAGTTTCTCCCAATATCAGATAAGCTTTACCTTACCATTGTTGAGAAAGATTTTGAAGCTGACACTTTTTTTCCGGAAATTGATTTTAACCAATTTGACCTTTTGGATCAGGAGTCAGTCCCCTTTGATGATAACCTTGGATTCTCATACAGGTACGAAACCTGGAAAAGGAAATAAAATCGTAGTTTTTTGGAATTCTTATTCAACCTGATGCACTTTTTGTCCACCGGAAAATACAGCAAGCGGTTTAGTAGTTAAAATCTCTTCTGGCTGAATCTCCATCAAATCTTTATCAAGGATCACAAAATCAGCGAGTTTTCCTGCTTCTATGCTTCCTTTCATATGTTCTTCAAACGATCCTTTTGCTGCCCAAATGGTCATTGATCTTATTGCCTCTTGTCTTGAAAGGGCATTTTCCATCTGAAATCCTGCTTCAGGCCATCCTTCAAGGTTTTTACGAATTACTGCTGCATAAAAAGTATATACAGGATTAATACTTTCAATTGGAAAGTCAGTGCCATTCACAATCCAGCCATTCTGAGAAAGCAGCTGTTTCTGAGCATAGGCGCCTTTTATGCGCTCAGGTCCAAGTCGTTCGTCGGCCCAACCCATATCGGAAGTTGCATGAGTGCTTTGTATTGAAGGAATGATTGAGAAGTCACTAAATAGATGAAAGTCAGATGAATCTACAACCTGAGCATGTTCAATGCGCCAGCGAAGATCGTTAGCACCTTTTAGAAAATCTGAATAAAGTTCCAAAACTGTCCTGACGGCTTCATCTCCAATAGCATGCATATTTACTTGAAATCCAGATGCATAAGCTCTTTGCATAATCCCTTTGTAAAAACTGCTGTCAAACATCATTAAACCGGTTTTTTCCGGGGCATCACTGTATGGTTCTTTGAGTTTTGCACCTCTAGAGCCCAACGCTCCGTCAGCATACATTTTAACCGAACGTATCGCTAACTTTTCGGATGACTCAGGCCCTTTTGGCAAATAAAAGTCTAAGGTGGCCGAATCAGGATCAACCATTGCATTGATTCGCATTTTTAAGCTGCCTTCATCCTGAAGACTGCGAATCAACTCAATAGTTTGATAGGGCAATCCTGCATCAACTACACTTGTCAAACCTGCAGCAAAACAGTTTCGCTGCGCTTCCATTAATGCTGTTTTCTTTTCATCATCTGTCAGTTTTGGAACGAGCATTTTCACTGAAGCATCCGCATTATCAATGAGTATTCCAGTAAGTTGACCATCGGAATTTAAAAGCACCTCACCACCCTGGACTTTGGTTTTCGAAGTTATTCCAGCAGTTTTCAAAGCAGTTCTACTTGCCAAAGATGCATGGCCATCGATGCGGATAAGTAAAATTTTCCTACCCGGGAATATCACTTCAAGTTGTTCGTTATCAGGAAATTGCTGTGGTTGCCACAAATTGTGATCCCAACCACGACCTAAAATCCAATCAGAAGGATGTTTTTCATTATGCAGTTTTAGCCGATTTATAACTTCATTAAAAGATGTTGCTCCGGAGAGATCAGCATACCGGTAAAGATTCTCACCATATCCATAAAAGTGACAATGTCCATCAATAAAACCGGGAAAAACAGCTTTCCCGCCTGCATCATGGATGATATCTGAAGAAAACTTAGATTGTATTTCAGTGGTGGTACCAACCGCAACAAAACGACCATCTTTAACAGCGAAAGCCTCTGCAACCATAAAAGTTGAATCTACAGTATAAACCCTGCCATTAAGAAGGATCAAATCGACAGCTTGTTTATCCATTGGTTTACAGGCATATAAGGTTGAAAAAAGAGCGAGTAATGCTATTTTATTTTTGAACATAATTCGGTGATCTGTTGAATTAGTATATCTATATCGCGACAAAAATACGATTCCGCAGCGTAATACAGTACATATTGATTATTATTACTTTCTATTTGAATATCAGATACTTGTATGGCTGTCAACTGTAAGCCATTTCGTAGGAGTGCATTTTTTACCCAGCGAATATGAGGAATATCTGCTGAAACATACACTTTTAACCCTGAAGTATTTTGATCAGTAAACTGTCCGAACTCGGTATCAAAAGTGAGTGAATTGCGATCGAAATAGTTATTGATAAAGCCATCAACAACAAGTTTTTCAGGACTACCGGATATGATTGGCATTCCCGGCGACATGGCCCAGATTGTGTCCGCATTTCGCAAAACCAGATCTAAATCGTGAGAAGAAAAAATGACCGTCTTTTTTTTACTGACAATAAGTGATTTCAGCAATTGCATCAATTCAATCTTTGCAGGGTAATCCAAAAATGCTGCCGGTTCATCAAGAATAATAATTGGAGTGTCTTGTGCCAGAGCTTTGGCAATCAATGTCTTTTGACGCTCGCCATCACTGAGGCTTACCATTGTCCGCCCTTTTAAATGTGAGATGCCGCATAAAAGCATGCTTTCTTCAACTATTAATTTATCATGCTTACCAAGCCGTCCCCAAAAACCAATATGTGGGTATCTTCCCAATGCCACCACATCTTCAGTACGAATGTAATAATCAACAGGAAGATCAGTGAGCACAATGCTAACCATCAATGCTTTATCTTCATTTGAGTAGTCTTTTACAGATCGTTTGTTCAACAATACTGTTCCGGATAATGGCTCAAGAATACCAGAAATAGTTTTCAAAAGTGTAGATTTTCCTGTTCCGTTTGAACCTATCAAAGCAATAAATGCACCTTCATTTACCTGTTGGGAGAACGGAGGGATTAAGCTTTTTGAAGAAGTGTACCCAATCTCCAGTTCATTTATTTCGATCAAAGGCACTTTCATAACTCAGATGAATAGAGGTGTTTTTTCTTTACGATGACCCAAATTACGATTGGTGCACCTATTAAAGAAGTCACCGCGTTGATTGGCAGACTACTTTCAAAGCCGGGTAAACGTGCAATCAAGTTACAAAAAAGTGCTAAACCAGCTCCAATCACCATCACAGCAGGAAGCAGCAAGTGGTGGTTACTATCACGAAAAATATTTCTTGCAAGGTGCGGCACTGCAAGACCAATAAATGCAATCGGTCCAGCATAAGCGGTGATAACTGCAGTCAAATAGCCGGAAACAAACAATATAAATAATTGAGAACGTTTCACATTAAGGCCAAGGTTAGCAGCGTAACTCTCACCTAATAACAACATATTCAATGGTTTAACCATCAAGTATGATAAAATCAATCCAATTCCTGTAGCAAATGCAAAAACAGGGATCTGAGAACTACCAACGTTAGAGAAACTTCCTAAACCCCACAAAACAAACGCTTGTAAATCTTCTTTGTGACTGAAATATTTTGCAATTCCAACAAGCGCACCTGTGACATAAGCGATCATTATACCTGCAATCAATAAGCTTACAATATTCATTAAAAGTCTTCCAAGCCAGGTGATTAGCAACAAAACCAGCATTGCGCCGGTGAAAGCTGCCAAAATAATACCAAACTGACTTATCCATCCTAATGAATGGAGAACATAGCCCGAAAAAGCACTAAAAGTAAGTAGCAGAATGGCAACTCCGAGGCTTGCTCCTGAGCTAATACCTAAAATAGAGGGGTCGGCTAGAGGATTCCGAAACAAGGTCTGCATTAATAATCCGGCAACGGCTAAACCCGCTCCTGAAAGCATAGCAGTTATTGCCTGCGGAAGTCGAAAGTTCAAAACGATAGTTACATTTGAAGGATCAGCAGCGGGACCAAATCCTGTTAAAGCAAACCAAACCGTTTTAAAATCAAGAGGTACTGATCCTAAAAAAAGATTCACGAAGAAAAGAAAAACCAAAAAAAGCAAAAGTATTAACAAGGTAATACCCCAGTGCCTTCTCATGTAAGTGCCTGTTATCATGGTTCTAATAATTGATGAAAAACAGGTTGGTGATGAGGCAACAACTCAGGATGGAAAATCGCAATGAAATCAGCAAGCATATGGTTTGGCTCCAGTGGACTTCGTTCGAAATAAGATGTCTCAAGAATATTGCAAAAAACAACCTTTTTCTCCTGAAAAGCTTTGAAAGAAGCATAAAGCTCATTTTCAGACTTTAACTGCTCATAACTGTATTTAGCTGATGCCGCCTGAGCAATTCTCCAAAAGTCGGCCTTTCCGGCACGTGCATAGATGGTTTCAATGTCAAGAGGAAAACTAGCGTCGGAATTATTATCAGCAAAAACATACGTTGCCCCTGCATCTTCAAAAAGTCGCGCCATATAACTTTTACCTCCCGGAACATACCATTGACCCGCAAAAGCCTTATCTGCAAATACAGTTGGTCGCCCTTTGGTCGTTGAAACCAAGTTTTTCAGTCGCAAGTAATCAGCTGCTATGGAATCAAACATTTGCACCGCAATCTCTTCTTTTTCAACCAACAGACCAAGAATTTTAATCCATTCTGTTCTTCCAAGAGGATTCGTTTCAAAATAATCTGTCCAGGCTAAAAGAGGCAAACCAATATTTTCCAATGCAGTTGGGACACCTGTCGGATCAGGTGAATAAAGGATTAATTCAGGCTGAATACGAAGAATTTTTTCAATTTCATAGCGTCCGTCAGCAGCAACTTCTTCAACAAGACCACTTTCAAACAGATGTCGCATCTGCTTATTAGTAATAAAACCAGCTTCTGATACTCCTTTGATTCTAACCGCCTCATTCATTGTCATTAAGGGACCCCATTGTGTCGCAGAAAGTGTAATAAGACTCTTTACAGGAGTTCGAATGACATGTGAGTTTTGCAGAGAATCCGGTAAAGACAGTGTGTCAGAAATGAAAAAAGTTCTTTGTAACACCGAACCATCTACCCAGGGATTGTAAATCGTTAATTCGGTTACATGACCCAGCTTTCTTATGCTAAAACCTTTCGCATAATTTACACAGTTCTCGTTTTTATGACTTTCATTAGTCTGAATCCTTTGTGTTTGGGATTCACAAGAAAAAATCAATAAAAGGTTAGCAATCAAAATGATTGCTACCTTGAAAGGTGTTTTGCGAAAATTATTGATGGCGAAAAAAGTCCTCTTCATATGTCAGTTTTCAATCTCCCAATGTGAAATCATCTCTTTCAAGAAGCAAGATAGCATTTTGATTTACAATGTAATAGCGATCATTATTGTAGATTATCTCTATCGCACCTTTTTGCAAAAAAATGGCTAAATCACCAACTTTGGCCTGTAGCGGCAGGTAGCGGGTTTGGTCCTGATGCTGTTTCCACGGTTCATTATCTTCCTCCATTGGCATTGGAATTGGAAATCCAGGCCCGACTTTTACAACATAACCGCTTTGGATTGTTTCGCGTTCGGTGTATCCCGGAGGCAGAAACAGGCCAGTGCGTGTTTTATCGGGACTAGCTTTAGGTTTGATTAAAACACGGTCGCCAATCACGATAAGTTTATCTAAAGAATCATGCTGATGTATTGACATATATTCCAGAAACTGTTGATGTGGCCTCAAAAATACAAAATACAGCGGCACAGTCTGTGAGTCTGGAAAAATATCGGTATTTTTGTAGATTCATTTTAACACAATTCAAAGAAACTGTCACCATGGGTTTATTCATGTTTAAAACACCTAAACCAAAGAAATTTCAATATACTCCACGGTTTTACAATCCTGAAAAAGAGGCGTTAGAGCACCGAAAAGCTGCTCTGGGATTGGAATCTGAATTAAGTGATCATGAAAAACTTCGCATAAGACTGAATTCCACCTGGCGTAAAAAAAACACCGATTCATTTGAGAATCCTTACCGGAGAATGAGCATGATTGTATATGCTGTAGTTATTGTTACAGGTTTATACTTCATATTTTTTACCGATATGATTGACACTTTCCTGCGTGCATTTGGAGTTGGTAAATGAACCCTAACTGAATAACTTCCATGAGTGATATCATTAAGCTTCTTCCAGATTCTGTTGCTAACCAGATCGCTGCCGGTGAGGTAGTACAGCGTCCCGCTTCGGCAGTGAAAGAGCTGTTGGAAAATGCCATTGATGCAGGTGCAACTCATGTGGATTTGTTGCTTAAAGATGCTGGAAAACAACTCATTCAGGTTATCGATAATGGTTGTGGAATGTCGGAAACTGATGCCAGAATGAGTTTCGAACGTCATGCTACATCAAAAATAAACAAGGCCGAAGACCTGTTTGCCATACGCACGATGGGTTTCAGGGGCGAAGCGCTTGCAAGTATTGCTGCTATCGCTCAGGTAGAAATGCGAACACGTCGCCATGAAGACGAATATGGGACTTCAATAAGTATCGAAGGATCATCTGTGATTGAACAACAGGTTTGCAGCTGTCAGCCAGGGACTTCTATTTCTATAAAAAACCTGTTTTTTAACGTCCCTGCCCGCAGAAATTTTCTAAAAACACCTCAGGCTGAGTTGCGTCATATTATGGATGAATTTTACCGTGTAAGTTTGATTCATCCTGAGACAGGATTTACATTGGTACATAATGAAAAAGAGCAGTTTCATTTATATGCCGGAAGTTTGAAGCATCGCATAGTGGCTTTGTTTGGAAATGTTTTTAACGAAAGATTACTGCCTGTTACCATGTCAACCGAAACGTTAACTATTGAGGGTTTTATTGGTAAAGCTGAATTTGCCAGAAAGACCAGAGGCGAACAGTACTTCTTTGTAAACAAGCGTTTTATCAAACATCCATACTTGCATCATGCAGTTGAAAATGCGTTTCATGAACTCCTTCCCAAAGATAGTTTTCCAACATATTTCTTACATATAACTATTGATGCTGCCGATATTGATATCAATATCCATCCCACAAAAACTGAAGTGAACTTTCAGGATACCAAATTGGTCTATGCCTTGATTCATGCTGCCGTGAAAAAATCTCTTGGTCAACATGACCTAAGTCCCCGAATTGATTTTGAAGCGACGACTGATCATGGTATTGACTTTGGCGAAATAAGTCGCGCTAACCGACCTGTTAATCCACCTTCTATCTCCATTAATCCTGATTACAATCCTTTCAACAACCCTAGACCAACTTCTAATTCCAATTTTCAAACAAGCCAGCATGCCGGCACTGATGATAAATGGCGCTTGTTTTACGAAAAAGAAAAGACAGAAGTGAAGGTTCAACCAAATGATAATGAAGAACATATAATAGAAAAGACAACTGTAGCAGGTAATAAATACATTCAAATTCACGGCAGGTATATCGTAACTACGGTTAAATCAGGGATGATGCTTATTGATCAGCATCTGGCACATTTTCGCATTTTATTTGAGAAGTTTTTGCGACAACTAAACGAACAACGAACACATTCACAACAGGAATTGTTTCCACATACGATTCATTTGAGTGCTGCTGATGCTGAATTGCTTTCCGAAATGAAGGAGGAAGTCAGGTATTTGGGTTTTAATATTGAAACCATCGGCAGCAGAACTTTTGTTGTAACCGGTATCCCGGAAAGCTTTAAAGACAGGGATGTTTCTACGATGATTGAGCAGTTGCTTGAATCCTTCAAAAAAAACAGTACAGATCCGCAAATGGATAAAAAACATATTTTAGCAAAGTCAATGGCAGGTCAGCTGGCTATTTCTTATGGACAATCACTTTCAGAAATTGAAATGACCTCTTTAATTGATCAATTGTTTGCGTGTCAGATTGCAGAAGTTGCACCTGATGGAAAGAAAATACTTAAAGTACTAACAATCAATGAGCTGTCATCGCTCTTATAAAACAGAATTATATAAATTATGTCCTATTACCAACCTTCACGATTTCAGGTGTTGCCACCAGTTGTAAAGAATTTGCTTATAATCAATGGGTTGTTCTTTCTGGCTACAATGACTCTGGAATCAACTTTCCGAATTGACCTTACAAAAATATTGGGTCTTCACTATTTTGCGGCATCGGATTTTAAACCCTATCAGTTTGTTACCTACATGTTTATGCATGGTGGTTTTACACATATTTTGTTTAATATGTTTGCCTTGTGGATGTTTGGTAACAGCATTGAAAATGTGTGGGGAGGGAAACGGTTTCTCATATACTATATGGTGACGGGCATTGGTGCCGGATTGGTTTACACCGTTTGGATCTATTTTCAGATGCGACCTGATCTCGAATTGATCAATGCTTTTATAAACAGCCGTGACATTTCTGTCCTAAGTAACTTTACTTCAAATCACACTTTTCAATTAAATCAGTTCTCCGGACAGATATGGATTGATTTTCAGGAATTTCAACAAAGCATTAGGGTCTTGTCGATGAATCCATCCAATACAGAAGCCATGCAGCAGGTGGTGCTGTTTTTGGAACAGTATAAAGAGTTTTACATGAATCAATCGGTTGTAGTAGGTGCTTCAGGTGCTGTTTTTGGTTTGTTGCTGGCTTTTGGGATGATGTTTCCAAATACTATTATTTATATCTACTTCGCCATTCCTCTGAAAGCGAAATACTTTGTGATGATTTATGGTGCTTTTGAATTAATTGAGGGTGTTTGGAACCGCCCGGGAAACAATATAGCCCATTTTGCGCATCTCGGAGGTATGCTTTTTGGTTACATACTCATCTATTACTGGAGAAAAAAAGGAGAACTTTATTAATCATATGAATTCCGCTTATAATCCAAATGCGCTTGATGCCGTGAGGCATTTCTTTAGCAGACGATCCGTATTCCCGCGTCTGATACTGATAAATATTGTGATTTTCGTGGTTGGTTACCTGATTCATCTTGGGATGTGGCTATTCAAAATTGAAACAGCTAATGGACTTTCTCTTCCGGCTATTTGGTTAGCCGTTCCATCTTCTTTGGTTAATCTGGCTCTTAAACCATGGACAGTTTTTACCTATATGTTTTTTCATGAAGGCTTCTTTCATTTGCTTTTTAACATGATGGTTTTTTACTTTGGTGGAAGTATTTTTCTGCGATATCTTAATGAGCGTCAATTACTTTGGACTTATTTAGTCGGTGGACTAACAGGTGCGGCATTCTACATTGCTGCTTTTAATTTTTTTCCGGTATTTCTTGCTGCCAATCCCTCAGCGATCGCACTCGGGGCTTCAGCTTCTGTTTTGTCAGTTCTTATTGCTATTGCCAGCTTTGTTCCTCAATATACAGTTCAATTAATGTTCGTTGGGCCTGTCAGGTTAAAATATCTGGCCATTTTTTTTATTCTCATGGACATTTTCAGTATCCAGGGTGAAAACCCAGGTGGACACTTTGCTCATTTAGGTGGTGCTGCCTGGGGAATTATTTATGGTTTCTCATTAAGAAAAGGTACTGATTTGGTTGCTTTTACAGCCGTTTTTAGCAAAAGAAAACGAATGAAGGTTACACGAAATGCTGGTAACGGATCAAAGTTTGCTTCGAGCCGGCCTCTGACTGATGATGACTACAACAAACAAAAAAATCAGGAACAACAACAGATTGATAAAATTTTAGATAGAATTTCCCGTTCTGGATACGAAAGTCTGTCTGACAAAGAAAAAGCCATCTTATTCAAAAACTCTCGCAAATAAGCATACATGAACCGGGGAAAGGTAATTCGTGAATACATTCGTAAGGGTTTCCTTATCTTAGCTAACCCCGGAAGTTTTGTCGTTGCCATACTTTTTATTGTCTCAGGTATTGCAGGGTATATCAATCCATCTGAAAATGACCTCTTTGCAGTAGCTGGCTTATTTTACCCTCTCCTTTTCACCGCCATGATCATTACACTGGCTATTTCATTGGTTTTAAAGAGTAAGCTTGTTTATCTTCAAGTGCTTCTTTTGGCCATTTCAATTCCGGTAAGCCTAAGGTATATTGGTTTTCATCCAAACCCGGATGTATCCGGTTTGAAGATTATGACATATAACGTGCACGGCTTTAAGGGTTTTGAGAAAGGAACTGAAGGAAAAACTACTTACGAATCGATTATCAGTCATATTGAGCAACAAAATTTTGACATCATCACTCTGCAAGAATTCAGATCCTGGACAGGAAAAATAGATAGCGACGTGAAATATTTTGCGCAAAAAGCTGGTTTTGAGCATTATCATTTTACAGGATATTGGCGGAGAGGTGGAGCACAGTCAGACGGTTATCTGATTCTAAGTAAACTTCCAATCATTAATAGCGGAACAATTCCGTCTTCCACCAAAAGGAATATCGGCTCTTTTGTTGATGTAACAAAAGAACCATCTCAAACAATTCGAATTGCCGCAGTTCATCTAATTTCTTTCTCACTTGGAAAACAAGAAATTGAAGCATTTGGTGATGCTGCAGCCCTTGAAATGGATCTTTTAAAAAAGCATGGCAGGTCATTACTTGGCAAACTTCGGAATTCATTTACAATACGAGCCTCCGAAGTAATTGATTTACAAAATTTTATAAAAGATTGTGAACTACCGCTTATTATTGGTGGAGATTTTAATGACACCCCAGCTTCATATACTTACAGTAAAATTATTGAAACAGGTATGAAAGACACTCACGTCCAATCCGGATTTGGGTTAGGGGCCACTTATGGTGGAAAACTTCCATGGCTCAGAATTGACTACTTCTTTGTGTCAAAACAGCTTTCATCAACACATACTGCTGTTAAGTCACTCCCCTATTCGGATCACAATCCGGTTCAAATGCAATTTATTACTTCAAAGTATTAAGAAGCCAATTATGAAACTTCAACTTGTTTCTGAGTTTCAGCCAACTGGAGATCAACCAGATGCCATACGCCAGCTCACAGAAGGATTAATACGTGGCGATGAAGCTCAAACATTACTAGGTGTAACAGGATCGGGCAAAACCTTTACCATAGCTAATGTTCTGGCACAAGTAGATCGCCCTGCACTTGTACTTAGTCATAATAAGACACTGGCTGCTCAGCTTTATGGCGAATTCAAGCAGTTCTTCCCCAATAATGCCGTCGAGTACTTTGTATCCTATTACGACTATTATCAGCCGGAAGCCTTCATTCCGGTAACAAACACTTATATCGAAAAGGACTTGTCTATTAATGACGAAATTGAAAAACTCCGGCTAAGCACTACTTCTTCGTTACTTTCAGGCAGGAAAGATATCATTGTAATTTCTTCTGTGTCATGTATTTATGGCATTGGAAATCCTGATGACTTTACAAATAACATGATTCACCTCCAGAAAGGACAAACAATTTCACGAAATTATTTACTTCAGCTTTTGGTAAACGCCCTATACAGCCGGACTGTCGTTGACCCAGGGCGCGGGCAGTTTCGGGTTAAAGGCGATGTTCTTGATGTTTTCCCTGCTTATCTTGATATTGGTTTCCGGTTTTATTTTTGGGGCGATGAAATTGAAAACATCGAAAGTTTTGAAGCTCAAAGTGGTAAACGCATTGAATCACTTGATAATGTCACCCTCTATCCGGCCAATATTTTTGTTACTTCACCTGATTCGATGAAAGCAGCATTGGTTAACATACAACAAGATATGTTTAAGCAAGTGGCTTATTTTCGTGAGATTGGCAAGCATGAAGAAGCTAAGCGCCTTGAAGACAGGGTAACTTACGATATTGAAATGATGCGGGAGTTGGGTTATTGCAGTGGCATTGAAAACTACTCGCTTTATTTTGATGGTCGTTCTCCCGGCTCGCGTCCCTTTTGTTTATTAGATTATTTTCCTGATGATTATATAACAATAATCGATGAAAGTCATGTGACTGTTCCTCAGATCAGAGCAATGTATGGTGGCGACCGGTCAAGAAAACAGACATTGGTTGAATATGGTTTTCGGTTGCCTGCTGCCCTTGATAATCGTCCACTCAAATTCGATGAATTTGAGGCGCTTAGCAGTCAGACCATTTATGTTAGCGCCACCCCTGCCGACTATGAGCTGCTGAAATCAAACGGAGTGGTAGTTGAACAACTCATTCGCCCAACAGGATTGCTTGATCCTATCATTGAAGTAAGACCATCCGGCAATCAAATAGATGACTTGCTTGATGAAATTTCTAAAACAATTTCTTCGGGTCAAAGGGTTCTTGTAACAACTCTTACAAAGCGCATGGCCGAGGAATTGACCAAATACCTGCATCGGATTGATATCAAAAGCAGGTATATTCATTCAGATGTGGAAACATTGGAGCGCGTTGAAATTATGCGTGGTTTGCGACTAGGAGAATTTGACGTACTCGTAGGAGTTAACTTACTTCGCGAAGGCCTTGACTTACCGGAAGTTAGCCTGGTTGCAATTCTTGATGCAGACAAAGAGGGCTTTTTACGTTCGGAGCGTTCACTTACACAAACAGCTGGTAGAGCAGCCCGAAACTCTGAAAGCAAAGTCATTATGTATGCAGATCGTATGACTGGATCTATGCAGCGAACTATCGATGAAACGATGCGCAAAAGGGAGAAGCAAATAGCTTACAATACGCTCCACGGCATTACTCCAACGACGATAAAAAAATCGATGCCGTCAATTTTAGGACAAGGTGCACTAATGGATGTTGCTGCTGAGGGTCATAAAGCCTATCCTGACGCTCCTGTTATTTCACTGGCAGCTGATCCGGTAGTTGCTTATATGTCGAAAGAAGGCCTTGCAAAAGCCATTCAAAAAAATAAGAAAGCAATGCAAGACGCTGTAAAAGAGCTTGATTTTATTGAAGCCGCACGCCTGCGGGATGAGATTGCTGCTTTTGAAAAGATCCTTTCCGACAAAAAAGAATAATAAAACCCTACATTCGTATCGTTGCTTCACCTATTGGAATACCTATTCGCAAGCCTGTCATTTTATATTTTCCTGACTCAAATCCTGTAAAAATCTCAGCATTAAAGAGTAGAAACAATTGTTGAACCCCATACCCAAATTCTGTCCATGATCCTTCATCTTGAACCGAAAGATGATTAACAAATAACGATTCTCTCATCAGACTTCCTGCCAAAAAAGGTAACCGCTTAAACAAAATCCGGGCATGTTCATACCTCCCATGTAACTCTATATAAGGACTAGTGGTGCTTCGCTCATAAGGATTCAATCCACGAAATGAATTGATTTGCTGGTATGGCCCAACCCATGTAGAATTGGTATTAAAATGCTTGTAATCTGCATAATGAAGTGGGTTATCTCCAAAAAAACTTCCGGCATTTGCCATATATTCAAAACGTCCATAAAGACGTGATTCAAACTGTTGCTTTATTGAAACTGTTAAAGCATGAAAAGTGTTTTTACCGGATTCACGGCTATTCATACCCATTTTCCAATTAAAACCAAATGTTGGATAAGCAGAATGTGAAACGCGCTTTCTGTTTTGTACAATTCTAAAGTATTGAAATGGAGTGTAATATAAACCAGCGGTTATGACACCACTTCTCACATCACCAACCAACGTGCTGTCAATATTGGTTATACCTGGCAAGTTGGAAGTGAAATTATTATTCCATGGGTTTGTTAGATAAAAATCAGTTGAATTGAAAAGTTCTGAACGGGTATAAAATTTACCCATTATATTGAATTCCAAACCGTTGATAATGTCTTCTTTGAGTAACACTTCCACGAAATCTTCTTCATATAACTTCAATATGTTCTGTTTAAAAAACAGACTTGTTACACCATTTAATAGTGGATGAATGCCATAAACTTCATTAAAATCGCGTGTTTCCCTGCCAAAGGTTAAAGAAACCATACCACGTCTCATTGGTGCATATTCAATTTTTGCACCAAATGTTCCCATTAATCTCATTCTTGCAAAAGCGTACTTTCCCGACCCCATAAAACTGAGGTTATGCCCTGGTTTCAAGACATGCCTAAATCGTAACCGCTGCATGTATGTGAACCCATCTACCGTATTGTAATTAAACGAATTAAGCCCAAATAAACCATCATAAATAAGTTCCTTTTTTGTGCTGTCCTTCCAAACCGTCCCACCCATCAGGAGTTTTGATGCAAATGAGTTATTCTTCTTTTTGGTGCTATCAGATGATTCTTTTATGGTATCCGAAACAAGAAAACTAGTTTGTTCTTCTAATGTGAGCGGAACTGGTCTGTTTTGTTTCCAGTAAATATCTGGTCTTGCACGGGCACTGTCGGCGATCTCTGTATTGCGCGATTTAATCTCCAAAGATGGCTTTTCACCCAACTCTTTCGACTCCATCCGGATCAACTGATTTAACTCACGCATTTCACGGTTGCTTAAGCTGTTTTGATCCATCAATTCTGTAATACGTTGTTGTTGTGCTATTTTAGTATCTTTTTTTGATATCTGGACTTTAGATTCTTCTATATTTTTGACATTATTGAACTGTGTCAATTCAGCATCTTCGGCCAGTTTTGCATAAAAATTATGATCTAACTTATTATTAAGCTGAATCTTATAGTCACTGACAGTAACCATGTATCTATACGAAAAATCGACTCCCATCAAAGAAATTTTAAGGTCATAATCATGACTAACAGGCATCCAGACCATGGGCTCAACTGCATGATAAACCTGACGTATTAGAGCTTCAAAAAGGTTTTGTTTAACTGAAAGCTGCACCGAATGTAAACTCCATGAGCCCTCACGAATGAAAATTATGCCATTGTACAAATCGTTACCTTTCCGTTTGGGAATCACTCGTATTTTATGAATCGTATTATTTCCTTCCAGAAAAGTACCTTCTAGTTTAAATCGGTAAACAGTAAATGCATCTTTGCTAAGCGGGGATATTAGTCCCTCCATGTCGTTGTAAAGGCTTAAAGCCATGAATTGCATTGGAGAAGCTTCATTTCCAGGGAGATTACTACGTATCGAAGTTACCTTTGTTTGAAGTGGCTCACCTAAAGTGTAAGTTATCTCGGAAAGTGTTTCTGTTACATAATATTTACCTTCTTCAAGACCTTCTTTTTTCAATCTCGGCTTCAATAGTGTCGGGATATTTGTAGCTATCCCACTTCCTTTCAGGTAAACATTTGCCGAGTATTTAGTCACCTGATTACGATAGTATTGACTCATACCAATGGCTTTACGCATCACATAATAAGCTGGATCTTCGCCACTTGCTGTCACAATCACTTCAGGTAACATGTATTCTTGCTGCTGGAGTACAACGTTAATCTGTTGAAAATCAACCTCAGTTGTGATGTCAACATTTAAGCTTTTATATCCAAGATATTGAAATACAATACTATATGATCCATTTGGTAAAGGTAAAATGTAAAATCCTTTTTCATTAGCTGTTGTTCCTTTGTGAAGTGAAGGAACAAAAATGGAAGCAAAGGGCACCGGATTGCCGGATGAATTGGATATTCTACCTTCAATTCCTTGAGCATGAATAATTTGCATGAGACTCATCAGAACTATCAAGACAATAACAGGGTAATGTTTCATGGATTCCAGTTTGTTTTTGCAAGATTACTGAAGTTAATTGTCCGAAACCCTTCTAAAGATGACTATTTTTGAAGTAATAATGCTAAAAAAACAAAAAAAACTACTTTTGTAACCTTACAGCGCTAAATAACTATTCGCATGCCCGCATCCATAAAAATATTATTATCCATTCTTCTCATATGGAGTTCGCTATGGATGAATTCATTTGCACAGATTCTCCATAATGAAGAGCAAGGCTTTCCGGCAGTCAAACCAACAGTAACTGAAAAAGCAGTACTGGATAAAACCACTTTGAATGTTCCGATACGAATGCAAGGCGTTGGTTTTTTTGCAGTTCATTCCTTTACTTTTTTCATCAGCTATGATCCGGGAAAGTTAAGTTTTACTGGCGTGATGCCATATGCTGTTTCGAATGTTTCAGCCAGCTCAACTGGTTCTATTTTGAGTATTAACTGGAGCAATCTTGCTAGTCCGGTCAACCTTGTTGCTAATACTTTGGTACTTGATCTGCTTTTTACGCGCATAGCTCCCGGTGATGTTACCTTGACTTTTCTTCCCGGAAGCAAAGTCGGCTCGGCCCAAGGCCTGCTACCTGTAAGTTACAATAATACTATATTGTTGCAAACATGGCAGTTAAGTATTCAAACCCTACCAACACAAGGTGGCATTGTATCCGGATCAGGTAATTACTTACCGGGTCAAACAATCGCCCTTTCTGCAACTCCAAATAGTGGATTCATTTTCACAAACTGGACTCAAAATGGTCAGGTTATTGCTTCAGTGCCTGCTTTTAATTTCATCATGCCAAACGCAGATGTAACAATTTCAGCAAACTTCACTCCCAAATCATATCAGGTTACTACACAGAGCGTTCCATCAGCGGGAGGAAGTACCACCGGTGCAGGCATTTATAGCTTTGGGCAAAACGTTACTGTAAATGCTATTCCTTCAACAGGTTACCAATTTTTAAATTGGACAAAAAATGGCGAAATAGTATCTGTTTCTCCTTCTTATTCATTTCAAATGCCTGACGGAGATATCAGTTTATGGGCCAATTTTGAGCTTATCAATTATACCCTTGAACTTGTGCCAAACCCGTCCGATGGTGGTTCTGTAACAGGATCAGGATTATATACCTTTAATCAACAAGTGAATGCCATTGCTACTCCTTTTACCGGATATCATTTTGTTAATTGGACCCAAGGAAGTACTGTTGTCAGCGATCAACCTTCCTATTCTTTTTTGATGCCGGCAGCTGACATGCAATTAACAGCCAGATTCCTAATGAATACGTATGCTATTAATATCCAAGCAAATAATAGTGAATATGGCACTGTAAGCGGAGGTGGAAACTACCTGCATGGAACTGAAGTATCGTTGCAGGCATTTCCGAACGAAGATTTTGCTTTTGTTGCCTGGACAGAAAATGATCAAACTGTTTCATTTGATGCCAATTATATTTTTGAAGCATCAAGTGACAGGAATTTGGTGGCCGCTTTTCAACAAATAAGTCTCTGTCCTGTACCAATCAGTCTAAGCGTTAGTGGTTTAAGTGAAATAACTGCAACTCTGAATTGGGTTTCACCTATGGAAATAAATCAATGGCATGTTTTGTGGGGACCGGCTACAACTGACACTTTAATTGGCGAGGGATTTTTGGAACAAAGTCAGGCAAATTTCTGGTCACTAACTAATTTGTCTGCTCAAACGAATTATGTTTTTTATGTAAAGAGTGTATGTCAGGAATCAAGCGAGAGCCAATGGTCTGAAGGTTATTTCTTTAGCACATATTATGTTGGCAATAATGATCATTTTGAAACTACAAAATGGAAAATTTCTCCTAATCCGGTGAAAACTCAAATTACAATCACTCACCATTTTTTGAAGCCAATACTTGCAAGTATGCAGTTAACCGATTTAAACGGCTCGTTGATTTGGAAAGAAACTTCAGTAGTGAATCTTCAGTCAACTTATGATTTGCAATACCTTCCATCAGGAGTATACATATTGCGGATTGAAGCTAAAGGAGCGTTTTCATATCATCGGATTATCAAAACACATTAGCAATTAATAGAAATAAAAAATCTATCTGCCTGTTTTAGTGATCTTTACCAAAATAAACAAGGAGATTATCTTTGATTAGCTGACGCTCAAAATGCTGCAACTACATTTCTAGTATCTTTGCCATCCAAAAAAAAATTCAATGAACAGATTTAAAGCCGGTGATAAAGTACGTTTTCTCAATGATGTAGGGGGCGGAATTATTGTTAAAGTGGTCGACAGCAAAATGGCCCTGGTTGCCATTGAAGAAGGATTTGAAATCCCCGTGTTAATGTCAGAATTAATACCAACGGAAGAACAATCCAGACAGACATCAGCTCAGGAAATACTTCAAAAAGAAATAATTGCAAAAGTTCAGGAAACAGAAAAACAAGCCGAAGCTAGCAGAAGGGAAAGTCTGCGCCGTTTTGCCAAAGATCCTGAGCCTGAGGGGTTTTATCTGGCTTTTGTTCCTCATGAACAGCAATGGATTCTGACAGGACTTTTAGATGTTATTTTTGTCAATAACAGTCCTTTATCAATGTATTTTTCACTCAATCTTATTGATAACGGCCGATTCTCTAATGTTGATCATGGGTTGCTAAAACCTCATTCTAAAGTACTTATTGAAACTATTTCGCGTGAGGATATCAATAATTGGAGTAAAGGATACATCCAAGGTATTCTTATTCCTGAGACATCACAAAACGTTTTTCTTCCTTTACATGCTGCTTTCGACATTAAGCCAAATCGTTTTTATAAAGAAGGAAGTTATGTGATGGCACAAATTTTAGGTGATAAAGCTATCATGGTAAACTTACAACAGTTGACAGCTTTAAAAGCTGACAATGCATCGGCTCAGCCTTCTAAATTTGACCAAACACCACAAGAGTTTCAACCTCAAATCATTCGCGAAAAAGCACTTATTGACAAACATCGCAAAAATTCGGGAGAAGCAATTGTTGACCTTCATATTGGTGAGTTACTGGATAATATAGCAGGTCTTTCGAGTCATGATATGTATAAAATTCAGCTGGATTATTTCCATAAAACATTAAACAGCGCCATATTAAACGAATACGACAAGGTAACTTACATACATGGAGTTGGAAATGGAGTCCTTAAAAATGCCATCATCAAGGCGCTCGAAAATTTTGAAGGCGTAAACAACCGCATGGCCTCGATGAGTAAGTTTGGGGTTGGTGCGATCGATGTGATGATCAAAGAAATCTGATTTCCGAAAATCGTTTTTTGATTGGTTAGTCATGAAAGTTGAAATCTCTTATTGGTTTTTCTAAAACTCTTTTGATATATGCTACCCGAAGAATCACCATATAATTGATCCAATTTTATCAATCTGTGTGTTTCTTAATATTTTCTTAAAATCCATTGTTGCATCGAGTGTAACGTTCTGGTAATTAAATGCCAGATTTCTGTTTAAGTTTTTTTAACATGGCTTTTTGAGGTACATCTCCAGTGGAACTGGTTCAGGACAGGCCTTTTGATTACTTTTGAAGTGTTTTTCAATGCACTATAAATCAATTTGTTTAATCAATATGAAGCGAATCTTTAACACTCTAATCTCAATGGAGTTGATGGGTATGATGATACTGGCATTTGCTGTATCTATTGGCGTAGCAACTTTTATTGAAAACGATTTCGGTACCGAAGGGGCCAAAGCAGTGGTTTACCACGCCACCTGGTTTGAGGCACTCCTCGTGTTGTTGTGTATCAACCTGATCGGAAACATCTTCAAGTATAAAATGTGGCGAAAAGAAAAGCTCGTTTTATTTACTTTTCATGTTTCTTTTGCAGTTATTCTTATTGGCTCAGGCATAACCAGATTCATTGGTTATGAAGGAGTTATGAGTATTCGTGAAGGCGAAAAAGAAAGCACGATGTTATCAGACATTGCCTATGTAATGACTGAAGTACATGACGGAAGCCTGATGGAATATACCGATGAAGCAGTAATAATGTCAGCATTATCTGAAAAGGCTTACAAAGACAAAGTCAGCATCAATGGAAAGAAAATTAGTTTTAAATCAGTTCGTTACATTCCTAATGCTCAGGAAGTACTGGTAAAAGGTGATGCTGGAGAAGGTTCACCTTATTTAATTATGGTTGTATCATCGGCTAACAGTGGCCGAAACAACTTAATACTTAAACAGGGCGAACAGCGTCCTTTTATGCAATATAGTTTTGCGTTTGATGAGGAATATATGGAAGGTGCGATCAACCTTTCGTACAAAAACGGACAATTATCCATCAATCCACCTCAAGAGTTAGTTTCGATGGCTATGATGGGAGGTATTACTGATACCCTTGCTGCGAACAGCTGGCATCCGTTCGAAATGCGTAAACTGTATAGCCTTGGAGATTTGAAGATTGTACTAACAGATATGTACGAAAATGGCAAACTTGACTACACAACTTATAAAGGAAAAGACATGAATTTCATGAATGCCATGATGGTAGAAGTTGAATCTGGTGGTCAAAAAAAGGAAGTTGCTCTTCGCGGAGGCAAAGGCTATTTTGGAGAAACAAATGTATTTACCATCAACGGACTTGAAGTTAAAATGATGTATGGCGCAAAGGTTCTTGACATTCCGTTCGAACTCAAGCTTAATGACTTTCAGCTTGAGCGTTATCCCGGCTCTAATAGTCCTGCCTCCTATGCCAGTGAGGTCACACTCATCGATAAAGCTGCAAATATCGAAAAACCATACCGCATTTTCATGAACAACGTTTTGAATTACAAAGGATATCGCTTTTTTCAATCTTCATATGATAAAGATGAGTTAGGAACGGTACTTTCTGTTAATAAAGATGGATTAGGTACCTGGGTAACCTATCTGGGTTATTTTTTAATGACATTAGGGATGACGTTGGCTTTGTTTGTAAGAAATACGCGTTTTGCTATGCTCGGAAGGTTATTAAATAAACCTAAAAGTGCAGCAACAATCATTGCTTTGGTCTTAGGTTTTTCAACTTTAGGTCTTTATGCTCAACAACACAATCATTCGGTGGATGTTTCTCAGCTTAAAGTAATTGATGCAGAACATGCTGCTAAATTTGGCAGCCTTTTAGTTCAGGACAACGACGGGCGTCTGAAGCCAATTAACACGCTTTCCGGTGAAATGCTCAGAAAAATTTCACGTAAAACCTCCTTGAATGGGATGAATCCCGATCAGGTTTTATTAGGGATGCAGCTTGAACCTGAAAAATGGCAATCTGTAAAAATGATAAAAGTATCACATCCTGAATTAAAAGCTTTGCTAGGCCTTTCTGAAAGTCATGCTGCTTTCACTGATATGCTCGATATGAATCAAGGTGGCGGATACAAACTTCGTGATTTGGTAAGTCAGGCATATGCCAAGAAACCAGCCGAACGCAGCAAGTTTGATAATGACGTCATCGCTGTTGACGAACGTGTGAATATTGCGTACATGGTTTACACAGGCGAATTATTACGTATACTGCCTGATCCAACAGATTCACATAATCCATGGTTTCATCCCGGATCAAAAACTGATGGATTATCCCGTGAAGATTCTGCCTTTGTCAGAGAAGTTATACCATTTTATTTCAACTCGTTAGCTTCAGGTGATATGATTAATGCCAATGTGGTTTTACAAGGCATCATGGACTATCAAATGAAATTCGGCAATGATATTAGGCCTGCAGAAGGTAAAATCAAAGCGGAGATACGTTACAATAAAATGATGATTTTCGACCGGCTTGGAAAGTATTTTGGTATGGCTGGTGTTATCATGCTCATTCTGGTTTTTATTAATATTTTCAATTCCAGAAAATGGATTGATCAGGCCTTAAAAGTTTTTTACCTTCTCATTATCGTTTTCTTTGTTTTTCAAACACTGGGACTGGCAATGCGTTGGTATATTTCAGGACGCGCTCCATGGAGTAATGGTTATGAATCAATGATTTACATAGGTTGGGTTACAGTTCTTGCAGGTCTCATTTTCTCAAGAAAATCTCAAATGACGATAGCAGCAACCTCCATTCTGGCATCTATAATCTTAATGGTTGCCCATCTATCATGGATGGATCCTGAAATCACTAACCTGGTACCTGTTTTGAAATCCTATTGGCTCACAATTCACGTATCAGTGATCACAGCTAGCTATGGTTTTCTTGCTTTAGGCGCCTTATTAGGTTTTATCAACCTGATTTTGATGATTTTAAAGAGCCGTTCGAATTTCGGAAATCTTCAGCAACGTATCAAAGAACTTAATAATATCAATGAACGAGCAATAATTATAGGTTTGTATTTGCTTACAATTGGTACATTTTTAGGAGGAATCTGGGCCAACGAATCATGGGGTAGATACTGGGGATGGGACCCAAAAGAAACTTGGGCTTTAGTTACTGTATTGGTTTATACCTTCATTTCACATATGGGTTATACTCCCGGATTAAAAACTGATTACAATTTTAGTTTATTTACTTTAGTTGGTTTTAGTAGTGTCATCATGACCTATTTTGGAGTAAACTATTACCTTTCTGGTTTGCATTCATATGCTGCCGGCGACCCTGTCCCTGTCCCTGCATTTGTTTACTACACTGTAGGAGTCATCTTTTTGGTTTCAATTTGGGCTTACATTAATGAGAGAAAATTTCAATTTTTGCCTGATCGAAAGAAATAAAGAAGTTTAAATTATATAAAAATCCCGGTCTTTTATTTTTTCAAAAGATCGGGATTTTTCATTTTTCACATTTATTTAACAAACTGTATTTGAACAATTTATACAGCATAACGTTTAATATTTAAGTACCTGGTGTTATGAAAATTGGTGTTATTTTTCTTATATTATTTTTGATCTTGATTGGGTACCAAGGTTTTTCCCAAGGAAAAAGCAAGGATATTCAAACAATTGATTTCGAAGATTTTAATACTTTTTTAAACAAAGAAAATGATACTGTATTTGTAATCAATTTCTGGGCCACCTGGTGTGCCCCATGTATTGAAGAACTACCTGTTTTTGAGCAAATTAATCAGGTCTTCAAGAATAAATCTTTCAAAATTCTCCTGATAAGCCTCGACTTTAAAAGTATGAAGGCTTCACGCTTGATTCCTTTTGTTGAAAAAAACAACCTCCAGGCGACTGTTATACACCTTTACGAACCGGACGCCAATGCCTGGATCAATAAAATTGACACATCCTGGACAGGTGCTATACCAGCTACTTTGATTTATAAAGGTAAAAAACGCTGGTTCAAAGAAGGTCAAATCACTTACAATGAATTATATCAAACTATTAATCAATTACTTAAATAATTTTATTATGAAAAAAATAATCTTATCACTTACACTTTTGTTTATTACTTTCCTTTCATTTGGTCAAGGCTATCAAGTGGGGTCTAAAGCTCAGGATTTCAGTTTACTAAGTACCGATGGTAAAATGGTTTCTATGGCAGATTTTAAGGAAGCCAAAGGTTTTATCCTTATTTTCACCTGTAACAGTTGCCCTTATTCGATTGCTTATGAAGATCGAAAAATTGGTTTACATAATCAATTTGCACCATTGGGTTACCCTGTCATCGCTCTCAACCCTAATGATTCGATCGTTCAACCCAAAGATAGTTTCACTAAAATGGTTGAACGGGCCAGTCAGAAATCATTCCCATTCAACTACCTTCTTGATTCAGATCAGAAGAACGCCAAAATCTACGGAGCAACCCGCACACCACATGTTTTTGTTTTAAACAAAGAGAATAATGATTTTATTGTCAGATATATAGGAGCAATAGACGACAACTTCGAAGACGCCTCCGCTGTAACGAAACACTATGTACAAGATGCAGTTAATAGCCTTTTAGAAGGTAAAACACCTGAAATTTCGAGTACTAAAGCAATTGGTTGTGGTATTAAGTTCAAAAAGTAAGTTTTAAAGAGTATAACTCTGATTTTAGGATCGGGTATCAGGTGTTTTAGTGCTTGATACCCGTTTGCTTTATTAAAAAAACCTAAAACTTTAAAAATTAGTCAAAAACGGCATAATCATGTATTTTTGAAGCATTAAAACCATTCTTGATGAAAAAAATCATGATCTTTGCGGTGCTTCTTCTTGCAATCACCGCCTGCCAACAAGCAAACAAAACCATGGAACACTCCAATCCATTCTTATCAGATTACACAACACCTTATGAAATTCCTCCTTTCGAGCAAATAACTCTTGCTGACTATTTGCCTGCATTTGAAAAAGGGATGAGAGATCAAATGTCAGAAATTGAAGTGATTACATCGAATTTAGCTTCTGCAGACTTTAAAAACACAATTGAATCTCTTGAGTTAAGCGGCAATTTACTCACAAAGGTCAGCAATGTCTTTTTTAACCTGAATGGTTCACTCACAAACGATTCCATGCAAGCAATTGCCCGAACATTATCACCGTTGTTATCCAAACACAATGACGATATTGCATTGAATCCCGTTCTTTTTGAACGTATTAAAACAGTTTTTGACCAACGTAATACACTCAACCTCAGCAAAGAGGAAGATATGTTACTCGAGAAAACTTACAAAAGGTTCGTGAGAGGTGGAGCCAATCTCAATATGTTGGATCAGGAAAGGCTTCGTAAAATCAATGAAGAACTTTCAATACTTTCACTGCATTTTGGCGAAAATATTCTTGCTGAAACTAATAATTATCAATTAGTTATTACTGACAGCTTACAACTTGCTGGTCTTCCTGCATCATCCATAGCTGCAGCTGCAAATGCTGCTGAGAAAGCAGGAATGTCAGGAAAATGGGTTTTCACCCTTCATAGCCCAAGCATTTTCCCCTTTTTACAATTCGCTGAAGACAGAACCCTGAGAGAGCAACTTTTCAAGGCTTATATAAGTCGAGGTAATCACGATGATGAACATGATAACAAAAAGATCATTAGCCGTACTGTTGCTCTTCGTTATGAGCGTGCCAAAATACTTGGTTATGAGACACATGCCGATTTCATTCTTGAACAAAATATGGCTAAAGAACCTGAAATTGTGAATGCTTTTCTCGATAAACTTATGAAAGCGGCCGTTCAGATGGCTACAAAAGAAGCTGCTCAACTTCAAGAATTGATTGTAAAAAATGGTGATAGTTTTAAACTCGAACCCTGGGATTGGTGGTTTTATTCTGAAAAACTTCGGAAAGAAAAATTTGACCTTGATGAAGCTCAACTTCGTCCATATTTTAAGTTAGAAAATGTTCGTGATGGTGTTTTCGCTGTTGCCAATAAGTTGTGGGGACTGAAATTCACTTTAAAGACTGACCTTCCTAAATACCATCCTGATATAGAAGTCTATGAGGTTAGCGAATATGACGGCAGTCATATTGGACTTCTTTATATGGATTATTTCCCACGCGAATCGAAAAGAGGTGGCGCCTGGATGAGTAGCTTCAGGAAAGAATCAATAACTAATGGAAAGAAAATAACTCCCATCATAACAACAAATTACAATTTTACTGCACCTCAGGGAAATGAACCTGCATTGTTGAGCTGGGATGAAGTTGAGACCATTTTTCACGAATTTGGCCACGCATTGCACGGGCTTCTTGCAAACACCACCTATAGCAGCCTGAGTGGTACCGCTGTTCCAAGAGATTTTGTTGAGCTTCCCTCCCAAATCATGGAGAATTGGGCCCCAGAACCTGAAGTGTTGGCTTTATTTGCACGTCATTATCAAACCAATGAAATTATTCCTCAGGAGTTGGTGCAGAAGATGGTCAATAGCGGAACTTTCAATCAAGGATTTGCAATGACAGAGTTTCTTGCAGCTGCTATTCTTGATATGGACTGGCATTCAGTTACTTCCAATCAAGAACTGGATGTAACCGATTTCGAAAATAATTCATTAAAAAAATCAGGTATTATTCCAGAGATTGTGGTAAGATACCGCAGCACATACTTTAGTCACATTTTCTCTGGAGGCTATTCGGCAGGTTATTACAGCTATGTATGGTCTGAAGTCTTGGATGCCGATGCATTTCAAGCATTCAAGGAAACAAGTTTATTCGATCAGGAAACAGCATTTCTTTTTAGAAAAAATATTCTGGAAAAAGGTGGAACAGAGGATCCCATGGAACTTTATAAAGCTTTCCGCGGAAAGGAACCAGATCAATCTGCTTTGCTTGAAAAACGCGGTCTCAAATAACACGTTCTGAGTCTATAAAAAAAAGTAAAATCTGATGTCAATGTTAATTTAGTTGACATCAGATTTTTTATTAATTGCCTCAAAAGAAGTAATCTGCCCACAAATCAAACATGCTCTTGTTCAATCAACAAGTCAAACAGTCAAAAAACTATATTTGCAATCCTAATTTACCAAAATAATGACGACTAAAAACGAAACTTTCATCTGGCAAACAGAGCAATTTGCCGACACCAGAATACTCCGCTACCGTGTTGACGGTTTTGAAAATCTTAGCCTCTCTCAGAAATATATGGTTTGGCATTTATACCAGGCAGCAATGGCTGGAAGAGATATCATTTATGATCAGAATTATAAATATAACTTGCTTATAAGGAATGTTTTAGAATTAATTCTTGAGATGCAGTCCAAAGAAGAAACATCTGCTGACTTTCAAAACTTTGAAACCTATGTTAAGCAATTTTGGTTTTCGAATGGCCTCCACCATCACTACTCCACAGATAAACTTGTTCCAAATTTCAGTAAAGCTTTTTTATATGAAGCATTTCAACAAATACATGAAGATCACCTTCCGCTGAATCCCGGCCAAAAGAAAAGTGAACTACTCGAATTCATTGCAGATCAACTATTTAATCCTGAAATTGCTCCAAAAAGGGTGCAACAGGAAGATGGACGTGATCTTATAAAAGACTCAGCCTGTAATTTTTACGAAAATGTACTTCAACAGGAAGCTGAGGATTTTTATGCTTCAAAGATAAATTCAGATCCTGAAAGACCCGTTTCATGGGGGCTTAACAGCAAACTCATAAAACAAAACCAGCAGTTAAAGGAACTGGTTTATAAATCAGATGGGAGATATGGAAAAGCTATACGAAAAATCGTCATTCAACTCGAAAAAGCACGCCAATATGCTGAAAATGAATTGCAAAGAGAAATCATCTGCAAACTGATTGACTTTTATGAAACAGGTGATCTTGCACTTTTTGATGCATATAGTATACTTTGGGTGAAAGACATCAATTCAACGATCGATTTTGTTAATGGTTTTATTGAAGTTTATGGCGATCCTCTAGGATATCATGGTGCTTGGCAATCAGTAGTTTCCATGCGCGATGAGGAAGCAAGTAAGCGATTCAGTCAGATCAGTTCATTGGCTTCCTGGTTTGAAGAGAACTCTCCCATTGATCCAGATCACAAACGTGCTGATGTAGCGGGAGTTAGCTATAAAGTAATAAAAGTAATAGTAGAAGCAGGCGACAATGCACCCTCCTCTCCTATTGGGGTTAACCTTCCAAATGCTGATTGGATCAGATCAGAACACGGATCAAAATCGGTTTCGCTGGGAAATATTGAGGATGCATATGAAATGTCATCAAAAACCAACGGTAGCCTTGAGGCATTTTTTCTGCCAGATCAGCAAGAACGTATCAAAAATCATGGTTCAATTGCGTCAAAATTACATACCGGTTTGCATGAAGTGATTGGGCACGGAAGCGGTAAATTAATGCCCGGAGTTGCAACACCAAAAGAAACCTTGAAAAGCTATTCGAACACTATCGAAGAAGCCCGCGCCGATTTGGTCGCTCTTTATTATATTACTGATCCTAAGATGGTTGAAACAGGATTATGCGAATCAGAAGAAGTAGGGAAAGCTGAATATGATGGTTTTATGGTTAATGGGTTGATGCGGCAACTCGTTCGGGTTGAACTTGGCAAATCACTCGAAGAGAGTCACATGAGAAACAGGCAACTCATAGCATCCTGGGTTTTTGAAAAAGGAAAGAGTGAAAATGTCGTGGAAAAAATTTCTATTGATGACACTTCATTTATTCAGATCAACGACTATCAGAAACTTCGTCAACTCTTTGGGGAATTACTTAAAGAAATTCAGCGAATAAAATCGGAAGGCGACTATGAGGCAGCACGTTATCTTGTTGAATCATACAGTGTTAAAGTTGATTATGTTTTGCATAGCGAAATATTAAATCGTTGGAATCAACTGGGAATCGCTCCTTTTGCAGGTTTCATTCAACCAAAGTTGAGTGTCGAGAAAAAAGATGGCAGAATTGTAGATGTCTTGGTTAGCTATCCCGATGATTTTAAGGAGCAAATGCTTTACTACAGCAGAAATTACTCATTTCTACCTGTTCTAAACGAATAGGTTTTCTCCGTTTTAGTTCAATTTGGTTTAAACTTCTGTCTCGTTCTGGCCAGAAGGGAATTTTGCGTCGAGCCATCCGTTATTTGCCTCATCACGGTGGTCGAAAACTGGAATGAATGGCTTAATATCAATCAATGGACTTCCATCCATCATGTCGGCATGATTGAAATAAATTTTATTCCCTTCAATTTTTACCAACTCCACAATTGAAATTCCTATCGGGTTAGGCCGATGCGGACTGCGAATCGCGAAGATTCCATGCATTTCATCGTCAAGAAAAGGTTTTTGCTTCAACTGAGGAGCACCTGCCTTGTGAAAATGATAAACCAGAATGATATGTGAAAAGGCTTCCAAACCATCAAGACCAGGAATAAAATGTGGGGCAATCTCGGCAACAGCCATCATACTATTCTGAGCCAGAGCTGATTGAATAGGTATTCCTGCTGTTTCAGTAAACTGCGTATAAATGACTCCAATGGGTAAAAATGCAACAGGATTCATAACATCAATTGCCGGCGGTACATTTGTATTGTGTTCTCAATGCCATAATAAAGTGCCTCGCTTATTAAAGCGTGTCCTATCGAGACCTCGAGCAGCCCCGGTATATTTTGTGCAAAAAACTGAAGATTCTGTAAACTTAAATCATGTCCGGCATTGATTCCGATACCTAAACGGTTTGCCTCTTTTGCTGCAATAACAAAAGGTTCGATTGCTGCTTCTTTGTTAATTGAAAAGCCGCTTGCATAACTTTCGGTGTAAAGTTCGACCCGGTCGGTACCTGTTTCTGCAGCATAATGAACCATCATTGGATCAGGATCAACAAATATTGAAACTCTGATACCGTGATTATGAAACCGTTGAATCACTTCTTTCAAAAATTTACCATCTTTTAGTGTATTCCATCCATGGTCAGATGTTAGTTGTCCAGGATCATCAGGAACAAGGGTAACCTGATCGGCTCTGTTTGCAATAACCAACCTTATGAAATCCTCTGTCGGATTTCCTTCTATGTTAAACTCAGTTTTGACAAGAGTTCGAAGTAATTCAACATCCTTAAAAGTAATATGCCGTTGATCGGGACGGGGATGAACAGTGATTCCTTCAGCGCCAAAACGCTCGCAATCAACAGCAAACTGTTGAACATCAGGAACATTGCCACCTCTGGCGTTTCGCAAGGTGGCAATTTTATTAATATTTACGCTTAATCGAGTCATTGTATTAATTTGCAACAAATGTACTAAATTGCCGCCTGAAACAGGTAATTTTAAACATATGAGGGTTATTATTCAACGAGTAAGTAAGGCATCAGTTACAATAAATGATCAGTTAAAAGCACAAATTGGAAAAGGCTTATTAATTCTTGTTGGTATTGAAGAAGCTGACAATGAAGAAGATATTAGCTGGATGACAGGTAAAATCACTCGATTAAGAGTTTTTCCTGACGAAAATAACGTTATGAATCTGGACATAAAATCAGCCTCTGGAGAATTGCTCGTTGTTAGTCAGTTTACACTTCATGCCAGCACAAAAAAGGGTAACCGGCCAAGTTATATTAAAGCTGCACGTCCAGAAACAGCTATACCAATCTATGATAAATTCATTGAGATGCTCAGTGAAGAATCCACTCTAACGGTTCAAACAGGTGAGTTTGGAGCAATGATGCAGGTTGAGTTAATCAATGATGGACCAGTGACTCTTTTCATTGATTCAAAAAATAGGGAATGATTGTTAAACATCTGTTTTACATCACTTTATCTTATTATGAAA
>CAYXCZ010000030.1:0-54158 GCA_964463695.1 uncultured Lentimicrobiaceae bacterium
AAACACTCCTCCTTAGCTCAGTTGGTTAGAGCATCTGACTGTTAATCAGAGGGTCGCTAGTTCAAGTCTAGCAGGGGGAGCAAGAAAGCCGGTAATTCCGGCTTTTTTTATTTCATTATGTTTTTCATTTACATCCTTGAATCCATCGCAGATGGCCATTACTATGTTGGTCACACCAATGATTTAACCCGAAGGGTTGATGAGCATAATTGGTCTGATCATCCTACCTATGCTTCAAAACATCGTCCCTGGAAATTGCTGGCTGCCTATGAAGTTTCCAACGAGAGAGGAGTTGCAATGAAGACCGAGAAATTCATCAAAAAACAAAAGTCGCGGGTCTTTATTAAAAAAATTTGTGAGTCAGAGACTTTCGATTTGCCAATGGCTCAGTTGGTTAGAGTCCCGAAGCTTCGGGATTAATCAGAGGGTCGCTAGTTCAAGTCTAGCAGGGGGAGCAAGAAAGCCGGTAATTCCGGCTTTTTTTATTTCATTATGTTTTTCATTTACATCCTTGAATCCATCGCAGATGGCCATTACTATGTTGGTCACACCAATGATTTAACCCGAAGGGTTGATGAGCATAATTGGTCTGATCATCCTACCTATGCTTCAAAACATCGTCCCTGGAAATTGCTGGCTGCCTATGAAGTTTCCAACGAGAGAGGAGTTGCAATGAAGACCGAGAAATTCATCAAAAAACAAAAGTCGCGGGTCTTTATTAAAAAAATTTGTGAGTCAGAGACTTTCGATTTGCCAATGGCTCAGTTGGTTAGAGTCCCGAAGCTTCGGGATTAATCAGAGGGTCGCTAGTTCAAGTCTAGCAGGGGGAGCAAAACTAGAAAAGAGGTCGAATTCGGCCTCTTTTTTGCTTTTTAAGCCTCTTGTGAAAAAGCCGACCAATTGGAGCACCTTTCAACAGTATAGGTTGGTAACCTTACCTTATTAAAAAACAACAAAATGACCTGGTCAGGCTCTTACGTCAACGACTGATAAAAACGAAAGTTCTTGCGAGAATACAGGAAAGTAACGACATTTGGTCGATAGAAATAGTTTTGTTTCTACATTATTGGGATCTAATATATACTTCTGAATAATTATGTTTGAAATAATTAGTAAAATCCTTTTGGGTCTGGGATTGATGTTCACAGGGGTAGAGTTACTCTCAACAGGACTTAAGCAATTGAGCAGCAGGAGCTTTCGTAAAGTTGCTACTAACTTTGTATCTTCCCGTGTAAAAGCACTGCTATTTGGATTTGGATCTGGTATGGTAATGCAAAGTACCTCAGCAGCATTGATGATTCTGGCCAGCCTGATCACCGCCGGGCTCCTCAATGTTTCTCAGGCTATCGCAATTCTAACCGGATTCAGTGTCGGCAACACAATACTGTTATTCTTTGTTACCCTGCCTATCGAAACTGCTGTCACCTTTATGGTTGGAGTCAGTGGAATTGCGCTTTATTTTTCAAAAATTGACCGGTACAGGAATACCTTCCTTATCGGTATGGGATTGGGATTGATTTTTTTCGGGATTGAAATAATGACTACCGGAGTAAAGCCTCTAAGGCATGAAGAATGGTTTACCGGGGCAATGACCTTTAGTATCAATTATCCGTTTCTTTCGATCTTTGCAGGTGCAATGCTTGGCTTCATCGCCCAATCATCTACGGCAGTGGCACTTGTGGCAATAGGATTGGCAAAGGCAAATATCCTGACAGGCCCTCAAACTTTTCTGTTCATGTATGGCGCTGCAATAGGATCCACGCTTTTTAAAGCCATGCTCGGGCAGGGATTTCGGGGTACTTCACAGCAACTCGTAAGGTTCGTAAATATGTTTAATATTTTCGGGGCCACAGTTTTTATACTCCTGTATTACATTGAAGTTTATCTTCAAGTGCCTTTGGTAATGGCTTTACTGAATTACCTCACTCCCAGTTTGCAAAATCAGGCATCTATCGTTTTTCTTCTTTTCAATCTGACCTCTGCCACTTTTTTCATTATTATCAACAAACCATTAACAAGCTGGCTGGCAAAGAAGTCGCCTCCATCGGAGGAAGAAGGCCTTGCTCAACCAAAATATCTGTTGGATTTCCAAACCGAAGATCCTGATTCTGCTCTGGAATTGATCCATTTGGAGCAAAACCGTGAGTTTGAACATATAACTTCCTTGTTTTCAAGTTCACGAGAAAACTATGAAGGACCAGACCCTGCAACACGATATGAGGCCTTTAAAACTCTTTCACGGGAAGTAACAGATGCAATTGCAACACTTGCTTCAATGCCAATGCACCGCCTGACAGCCAAAGATCATGCATACTGTCAGTCGCGGCAGACACTTCTTGTTCAAATTGCTGAAAGTGTTGCTGAAGGAGTGACAATTATCATTAATACCCGAAAAAACACTGTACTCGAAAGACTATCAACTTCCTGTATGGAGTCGATAGACTTCTTCCTGAATCTCGCTCTTGATGCCCAGAAATCGAACGACATCGAAGATATAACCATGTTCAAAAATCTTAGTTCCACAAACAGCCCTTCGATGGAACAAGTCCGTAAAGCGTATGTTAACAGTGATGCGTTGGTTTCAGCAATTGACAAAGGTAGCATGCTTGATCTAACCATAACCACCGAAAAAATCATCTGGCTTCTTAATCGCCTTATAAGTATGATGCCTCTTGAAGACGAGCTGTAGCGCTGTTTTTGATTAATTATTAAATACGACTTATTGGCAAACCTCTGCCGAAGGAACAAGAAAAGGCTTGGTCAGGTTTTGATCAGGGAGTGATTAAATTCCCTAACCCAATATGTCAGAAGAAATTTTGTTATTGATCAGAAAAATTTATTAATCAATTGATGATCAATGTTTTATACTTTTTAAAAAGAGGTAGTTGGTTAAAAATGGTCTTGTAGAACGAAAATAATAGCTCGCCAACTTTATGCAAACGACAAAAAAGAAAAGTTTCTGATTAATCTTAGAGTTTTTTGGAAAGACCTATGCGACCGCCAGAGAAACCTGAGCCTCCGCCAAACTCGAGGTTGATACCCCACGCTCCATTAGTACCTTCCGCCTACTGCTATGTCGAGGCCAAGCGGACTGTGGTCGCCATCACCGAGCCAGGTCACAAAACCGAGGTTGAGACCGGCATAAAAGTCCCACTGCTGAGGAATATTCAAATGGTATTGAAGTGATAGTTACCATTGGCATAGATACCAAGTGGATCAGAGCCATCTCCGTTGAAACGGTAAGATGCATTGAAACCAACTGTGATATCTTTATGCACACCCCAGTCCATTCCTAAATAAACCGGCAGTCCATAAGTAGAGAAACCTGTTCCGAAATTGATGTTTTTACCTCCTTTGCCAATCGGGCTTTGGGCATACATCATTTGAAATCCTGCTACGAAAGCTAAAAGTAAAACGAGTTTTTTCATAGTGTTGTGTTTAAATTCTGCGGCAAAAAATAAATAGCCCTCTTAAAATTACAAACAATTTTTTTATTTGATCGGCATTATCCAATTCTAAAAAAACGAAAAGAAGTACATTCCAACACTTGATTCAAATTTTATTGAGCAGAAATATTATTTTCCATTTACTTCAAACTAAAAATTTATATGATCACCATTACAATGGTTGGTGATATGGTATGTGGCTTAGCAACCAGGTCCATTGAGATGTTATTCTCACCGGCTCCCACTTACTGCTTTCAGCTTATGTTAATCAGCCTGGGTGATCGTTCTAAAAAAAACAATTAACAAAATAAGTTCGGGGTTCATTGTCAGTTTCACTGTGTAGATACAGATTAAATTATGATAAAAATGTCAATAACTAAAATACAACTTAAGCGTCAGTTTGATGAAGTAATAACGGTTGAACAATATAAAAAAGTTCCTTTTTAACATTAACACAAATAACTAAATTCGAACGTTTTATATCAATAATTGACATATTATGGCACAGAAGTTAATAGAATATTCGTTATTTTCATTTCTTGACAAAACTGCACTAATAATGTATTTTTGTTCAAATAACTAAAAATCATGACTGTAAATCTGCAAAAATGTATAGAAATGTAATTTTACTTCTACTCACATTTATTGTTGAAGCTGTTTTTGCACAGGATACCATCTATAAATCCGATGGCAACAGTGTAAAGGCAATTATCAGCGATAAAAGTACCGATGTTATTCATTATTCTTTTTTTGAAAACCCCTCAGGTCCAACTTTCATTTTACATAAGAATTACATCGACAGCATTAAGCTTGAAAACGGGACGACAGAAGTATTTCCAAAAATTTTGATACAAAGAAGTGTTCCAAAGCACAAAAATAACCCTGATTTAATTGACTTTAAACGAAATAATATTTCATACAATGCATTTGATCTGGTTTTTGAAATGATCACTTTTAATTATGAACATATATTTAAATCCGGAAATTTTAGCTTAAGTATTCCCTTTTCCTTTACTTTTAATCCGCTCGAAAAAAATCCTGATGCTAATCAATTTTACAATTATGATGAAGAAAATGCAAAGTTCGGCACAGGCATAAACTTTAATTTTTATCCCTTCGGGCAGCAGAAAAACGCATGGTATATATCCATTGCCTATGAATACAAACTTTATCAGTTTTACGAATCGAGATATTCAAACGATTATATATCCTATGTCACAGAAAGAGAAACCAGGGTAATGAATGGCTTTTTAATGCAGACAGGCTTTGTTTTTCATACAATCAATCGTTTAAACTTCGGATTAAATGCAGGTATTGGTTTCCGGTTTGCCACAAAAACTGATTCTTATGGCGGAGATAATGGTCCTTTAATTCGTAGCGGATTGAGTCTGGGATATAAATTTTAAAATAACAGATACATGAAAAAGCATCTTCCCTGGATTTCATTTATTGTTTTGGTTGCTTTTATGAATATGCTTGCCTCATGCAGCTATTATTCAGTAAAAAAAATTCAGCCTGATTCCATCAACCAAAATATAATCAAGGAATACCAGGCACAGCAGAAATATTTGATCATACATCAGGGAGATAATGCCTGGCGCATGGAAAATGTTGTTTTGGATGAAGACAAACAAGAAATCTATTTTACTCCAACTGAAGTTGAAAAAGATCACCTTTTTTATAAAACCACCAAAGAAACAGGTGCTAACCGCTATAAGAAAGATGAGGCTAATCCGGTAATTGAGGTTCATATTTACATTTCGGAGTATGCAATAGCTGATCAAAACCAGTTTATGATTCCGATGGAAGCCATTCAAAAGATTGAAGTTTATGATCCCGATATTGGAGCTACTACTGCCTCATATGTTTTCGGAACGCTGGGAATCATGGCTGGTGCTTTTGCAATTGTGATGGTCATTGTTGCCCTTCTCAAAAGCTCTTGTCCGTTTGTTTACATCCATGATGGCGTGGCATGGCATTTCGTTGGAGAAACATATGGAGGGGCTATTTATGAGCCGCTTGTGCGTGATGACTATATGCCTTTGGCAGGCTTCAAACCCATTGATAACACATATAAATTAAAAATTTCAAATGAACTTTTGGAAAGGCAATACACCGATTTGGCAAGATTGATTGTTATTGAGCATCCTTTGAATTCAAAAGTCATTCTTGATCAAAACGGAGAAGCACAAACTTTGATTTCGCCTGTTTTACCAACAAAAGCTATTGCTCAAAACAAATTTAATTATTTGGATCAGCTGACGGAAACCGATGGAAACTTCTACATTTTTAATGCTGAAGACAAAGAAAATAATGATTTCAGCTCATTGGACCTGTCCTTCGAAAAGCCATTGAATGCAACCAGTGCAAAGTTTGTTCTGCATGCAAAAAACTCACTGTGGCTCGATTATATTTTTGGCAGGTTCAACGAATTATTTGGAACGTACTATCCCAAATTCGCCCTGGAACAGCAAAAGGCGCCCGCTGAGCGAATGCTGAAATGGCAGCACGATCAGGGTATACCATTAACAGTTTTGGTTGAAACAGAAAATGGCTGGGAAACTGCCGGTTCATTCTTTTCTGTCGGTCCATTGGCTTCTAGAGACCTTGTCATGCCATTGGATTTATCAAATGTAAAAGCTGAAAATGTCACTATCAGATTGCAATGCGGTTTCATGTTCTGGGAAATTGATTATGCAGCACTCGACTTTTCAGATACTATCGAAGTGCAAATCAGCCAACTTTCCCCCTCCTCAGCAATAGATGAAAAAGGCAATGATGTGACTGATTTGCTTACATTAACAGACAAAAAATACCTTTATCAACCTGATGTTGGGAATGAGGTCGTAATTACTTATGATGCGCCTTCACATAATGAAGATTTAGCCCAAACAGTTTTCCTGCACAGCCGCGGATACTATGAATATATAAGGGATTACAAAAACAAGCCTGATATATCCTACCTCAAATCTTTCAGAAAAGAAGGCGCATTCACACGCTTTTCAAAGAATCATTACAACAAGTTGGTTTCAGACAAACAATTTATTGTTAATGCGCTAAACAATTAATATGATTGATAGAAATCTTCCAGCCGTTGCAGATATTGACCAAAACTTCGATTTAGATAATGATGGTGTTTCTTTAAAAAGCAGTCAGCAAAAAATAATCAGTGGAAGAAGACGTATTTTTATCAGGCTTCGCATGCATGCCGAAATAGTCAGGATTATTTTCAAAAACTATAGAAATTTCTGGAAAAGCATTCGGCTGCTTAAAATGCTGATAGATTTCCGAAAAAAGGCCCTGGGTGAAAACAAGGTCATGAAATACGCCCTTGTAGATGGTAAATATTATATGGGACTGTACACTCCCGGATTTAAATCTGCAGCTTTCGAAGCTTTCATTTTAGGTGAAGCAAACAGGCTTATAACACTTGGAAGACCGGTTAACAGATTTACAAACATCCTGATTTCCGTTACTAAAAAATGTGATTTGAAATGCGAGCACTGTTCAGAATGGAAAACACTTAACGAAGAAGATACACTTACTTTGGATCATCTCAAAATGATTGTAACTGATTTTCAGGCTTTAGGGGTCGGACAGATACATTTTTCAGGAGGAGAGCCATTACAACGCCTGGATGATTTGATCGAAGTAATAAATACCATCGATAAAAAAACAGAAAGCTGGGTGCTGACTTCAGGACACAAGCTTAGTTTTGAAAATGCAAAAAGACTCAAAGAAGCTGGCTTAACCGGCGTAGTTGTTAGTATTGACCATTTTACTCCAGCATTGCACAACCGCTTCAGAGGCTCGGAGAAATCTTTTTTATGGGCTCAAAATGCAGTTAAAAATGCCATAGCTGCAAATCTTGTGACAGCAGTTTCAATATGTGTAACTAGAGAGTTTATTTCTGATTCCAACTTATTTAGCTATGCGAAAATGGCAAAGGAAATGGGCGTTTCCTACATACAATTATTTGAGCCAAAATCTGTTGGACATTATGCCGGAAAAAATGTTGAACTGACTGATGAACACGTAAAAACGCTTGATGATTTTTTCTTTCGCATGAACAACGATAAAAAATACTGCGATTTCCCTATTGTTTTGTATCATGGCTATTACCAGCGACGGGTAGGGTGCTTCAGTGCTGGAAACCGACATATCTTTGTTGATGCCGACGGAGATATTCGCAATTGCCCTTTTTGCAGGTCAAAAACCGGCAATGCCTTAACGGGAGATATAACTCAAATTATTGACCGCATGCAAAAAGTCGGATGCCCTAACTTTAAACCCTTAACAATCTGATGATTATTAACAATAGTTAATAACTGATGTTGATAAAGCGTTTATATATTGTAGGTATTATTACTTGAAAAGACCCCCAAAATTTTAATGTATTTGTTTCAGTAGGTGGCTTTAAAGAGTGCTCAAAGTGTAGAATAGAAAAAAACTCTTGCAAAAGCGTTCGTTGATGTGAATCCAACGTAAACAGGTATCGCCGTAAGGAAAGGATACGGAAGCAAAAGTCCCGAAAAGTATGGGACTTGGAGGACAGATTTACCGAAAGGAAAGCGGCGGAGAAGACCCGGATTCTCGTACTTAAAAAAACAATTATATTTTGCGCAGGAGTTCGCTGATTTATTCAACAAACTATTCCATTATGAATGAGCCAATTAATCGATCAGCGACAATTCATTCTTCCTTAAGGCAGGCTTAAAACTCCAACCTTACCTCAGCACCGCCATCAGCCAGATTCTGGACTTTAATAGTAGCTTTGTGGGCATCCATGATGCTTTTTGCGGCCTTCAGACTGAGACCAAGGTTTTTGTCGTAATGTTTTTCGCCCAGTCCGAAGGGACGGAAGAGATGGTCAAAAGCCTCCTGTGAAAAGCCTTTGCCTTTATCGCGGAAGGAAACAAAAACTCCTTTGTCGTTGTGCCCAACGCTAACAGAAATGTCGCTATCAGCAGATGAGTACTTTATGGAATTGTCGAGAATGTTATTCACTGCTATTTTCAGCAAGTCCTTCTGTCCCTGTACAATACAAGGAGATTCTTCTATTTCAATTTTTAGTTCAATATTTTTTGCTGCCAGATTATCCGAAAATGAAGGGACGACCTCATTAACAAGGGCAGCAAGATCTACTTCTCTCCTTAAAATGGTTTGGTTGGTGTTGAGCTGTGTGATGATCAAAGCGGTAGTAGAAAACTTTTCGAGCCTGTCGACGGATGTTTTGAGCATATCAACAAACTCGGCAAGATCATTGTCTTCGGCCAGTGAGTCGTTGAGAAAATACGCTGCTCCAACAATGCCATTCAGAGGTGTCCGTATTTCATGACTGATCATCATCAGGAAACTGTTTTTGGCTTCATCGAGCACCATCAGCTCTTTATTGGCTTTATCGAGCTGTTCGGTTCTTTCGCGCACCTTTTCTTCAAGCAGGAGATTCATATCTTTCAGCACCTCGCGCTGTGTTTTAAGTTCCAGCTGTGTTTTGACACGCTCCATCAGCTCACGGGCATCGAAAGGCTTGGTAACATAATCCTGACCTCCGGCCTCAAAGGCCTTGTAGATATCCTCTTTTTGTGTTTTGGCAGTGAGGAAGATCACCGGCACTTCCCTTGTTCGCTCATCGGTCCTGAGTTGCCGGCAGGCTTCGTAGCCGTCCATTTCAGGCATCATGATGTCGAGCAGGATAAGGTCAGGAGCCTTATCTTCCCAGGCTGTTTCGAGCGCTTCCTGTCCGTTAATGGCCACCTTAAGATCGAAGCCATCGAGAAGTTCTACCAGTATTTCGATATTTTCAGGGGTGTCGTCTACGACAAGAATGGTGTTTTCGTAAAGGGTTTTCATGGTACTATGTTATTCTTTTTTATTTCATCTAATTGGATTCCTGCTTCTTTAAAATTAAAGGTTGCTAATGCACGTTTCAGTTTTTGGAAAGCAGGATCGTTCAGCCCGACTTGCTCCAGTTCTGTCAATAGTTTTTTGGCTTGAGGACTTTTCTTCTTAATCAATTCCTCCAGTTCATTGATGAGTGGTTCGAGCGATGTTGTTTCCACTTTGTCAAACGACTGTTTCCGGATTATCAATTTTGAATGAATTTCTTCGAACAACATCTGCATTTTTTCATCAAGTGACGGCAAAAGAGATTGGAGTTTATCCAGTTGTGCGCTTTCCACCAGCTGTTCCATATTCTGCGCAAGTTGTTGAATTTCAGTAGCTCCAACACTTCCACTCAATCCTTTGAGGGTATGAAATTGTCTCTTTAGTGTTTCTGAATCGCTGGCTGAAATCAAAACGCTGATATCCTGAATGAAGTTGAGATTGTTTTGATAGTATTTCTCCAGAATACTCAGGTACAGCTTTTTGTTTCCATTCAGTCGTTGCAGGGCGACTTCTGTCTCCAGACCCGGGATTTCAGGTATGATCAGGTCATTTTGTTCAACGTGCCGCTTAATGGCCTCACTGGTTTGAAGCTTAATTCCACCCGCTCTTAACATCCATTTAAGGATCTTTTTATAGACATCGTTGGGATCGATGGGCTTGGTGAGCATATCCATCATACCGGCTTCGAGCACCTTTTCTTTCACTCCGGCCATGGCATCTGCTGTCATTGCCAGGATAGGAAGGGTGATATAATCATGCATTTTCCGAATTTCCTTCGTTGCAGTGATACCATCCATTACAGGCATTTGAAGATCCATAAGTACGAGTTTATACTTTGAAGGAATACCTGACTCACGTACCATTTCTACAGCAATTTCGCCGTTACCGGCAATTTCAACAACAAGGCCTGTTTCCTCTATGATTTCTTTGGCCACCTGTTGATTGATTTCGTTATCCTCAACGAGTAAAATGATGTTGCCGCTCCGTTCCTTAAGTTTCTGAATGAGCTCATCGTCGGATTCTTCGAGTTTGGGAAGTCGTTGTGAGTGCTGTCCGAAAACATTCATTATGCTATTGAAAAGGGTAGAATAATTGAGTGGTTTATCAATAAAGCCCTCAATCAGCGGATAGTCATTTTTGCCCTCCAGCACCTCTTTTCCATAAGCAGAAACCATAATGACCTTAGGTTTATGGGCAATAAGAGGATCATTGCTTATCAACGAAATTGCCTCCAAACCATTGATTTCCGGCATTTTATAGTCAAGTAACAGAAGTTCAAAAGCTTTATCAGATGGTTGTTGAAGCAGTGTAATGGCTTCCCTAGCACTGGAGGTAAGGGTTACCTCAAAAGTAAAAACACGAAGTGCTTCAGCAAGTATCTCCCGTGCCGTTTCATTGTCATCACAAACCATCACCTTTATACCTCTTACGTCGATGGGAGCGTTAAAATCGATTTGGTTTTCTTTTTTAGAGATCCCGCATGCGATGGTGAAATGAAAGTTGCTCCCCTTTCCCGGCTCGCTTTCAACGCCGATTGTTCCATTCATCAATTTGACAAGATTTTGCGAAATGGTGAGCCCAAGACCTGTTCCGCCATATTTTCTGGTGGTCGAAGTGTCCGCCTGAGAGAAGGCCTGAAACAGTTTTTGCTGCTGTTCGGCCGTCAGGCCGATGCCGCTGTCTTTGACTTCGACTTTGAGGTTGATGGCGTTGTCTGTTTTGTTATCTGCCGAAACATCCACTACAATTTCGCCTTCCTCGGTAAACTTCACAGCATTGGAGCATAGGTTGGTAATCACCTGACCGAGTCGTAATGGATCTCCAACAAGGAAAGACGGCACAGCAGGATCGATCCTGATAAGAAATTCGAGGTTTTTCTGGTGTGCCTTTTGGAGTACCAAATCAGTAACTCCATCGAGTACCTCCTGAAGTTCGAAATCAATGTTTTCGATGTTCAGCTTGCCGGCTTCAATTTTAGAGAAGTCGAGAATATCGTTGATTATTCCGAGCAAAGCGTTAGCTGAACGGCTGATTTTACTCACATAATCCAGTTGTTTGTCATCAAGTTTTGTTTTTTGAACCAGATGTGTCATGCCGATGATGGCGTTCATAGGCGTACGTATTTCGTGACTCATATTGGCTAGAAAATCGCTCTTGGCTTTGGTGGCAGCTTCGGCAGCTTCGCGGGCGGTTTCGAGGTCTTTTTGAAGCCTTTTGGTAATAGTAATATCTTGTGAAACACCATACAAACTCACGGGATTCCCATTTTCATCTTTGTCAACATAAGCCTTTGATTTGATCCACAAAGCCTCCCCCGATTGAGGATGCAGGTATTCGTGTTCGGTTTCAAAGTGATCTTCTTCTCCCGTAAAAACTTTTTTCAGCCGCTCGGCAATAAATGTTGCTGAATCAGGATTTAATGCTGCAATTTGCTGAATAATGGTTTTTAGTTTTGGAAATTCATTTTCATCTGTTACCACAAATCCAAAGATGTCTCTCGCTCTGTCTGAGGCAAGAAAAAATTGATCATCATTCAGTTTGATTTGCCAAAAGCCCGATTTCGTCAGGTCGAGGGCACGGTCGGAAAGTTTATAGATGTACTTTAATTCATTCTCGGCTTCAATCTTATCCGTAATGTCGAGAATCGTTCCATTCAACATATTTGGTTCACCGTTATTATCGAATTCTGCAATACCTCTTTCGAACACATGCACAATCTTACTATCGTTACGAATGATGCGATATTCCAGCACATAAGGTTGCTTTAGCAGAATTGCATTTTGCACCTTTTCAGCAACTATTTTACGATCATCTGGATGAATAATGTTGTTTAATGCAATTTTCTTTGAAAGGAAGGACTCTTTGGTAAATCCTGTTAATTGAAGCACCTCATCACCCAAATAAATCATTGTATAGTCTTCATCTGTCAAACAACGGTAAAAAGTCCCGGGAATCGACTGCACCAATGCTTTAAGATGTTTTTCGTTGTCTCCGATCTGAAGCAAAAGCTTTTTTACTTTGTTGCGACTTCTGAAGAAATAAATCAGGGTTATCGACAGACCCAATAAGGTAATGAGCACAAAAAGTGTGAACCAGCGCTCATTACGGAGTTCCCGGTTGAGCGATTGCGCCTCAAGAGCCAGCCGCTCTGTTTTTCCCTTTTCTATGGCATTAAGATGTTCCTGATCAAGTGCAGCTATAGTCCCCTTTTTCAACTGATCAACAATAGTATCCCGGATTGCTACATAATTCTCAACATATTGAGAATATTTCTTCATATTGAAGGTAGCCGAATATGCTTTCTGTAAAATCCGACTCAATTTTTTCTGAAGTTGTATATCATTCATCTTCAGAGCCAACTCAAAAGCAATTTCACCTTTTAAAATACTCTGTTGTATGAAAATGCCTGGTCTTTGTTGGTTTTTTTCAGCCATTTTCAAATTCCATTCGGCCATCCTGCTGTAAATGTGCGCTTTCCAGTAGTTTTCAATCCTAACTTTACTGTGTTCTTCGGCTTTCTGCAAACTCAATCCTGCTTCTTCAAGCTGCCTGTTCAGCATCTGAAAGTGGCCTACTGAAAGGTAATACCTCGCCAACACATAATTATATGCAGGTAAAACTAACTGCTGAGATGCCAATTGATGGAAAGCCGCAGCTTTAAAAAGATGTCCCGACATGATGCTATCATTTGGAGCAGCTTCTGCCTCATTCAGTTGAAAGTTGGCTGCTTCTATATAATAACTTATTAAGCCACTGGTATCGCCACTGGTCTTTTTCGTTGCAATAGCTTTTTGAATCAATTCTTCGGCAATTTCATTGCTTTGCAGAAATTGGTGTACCATCCCAAGGTTGATGTAGCAAACAGGCAATTCATTTGATGCTGCTTTAGCGACAGTTGTTTGAACTGATTTTTGAAGTTCTTCAAGAATTAGCTGGCTTTGAGACAATGATTTGACTGCATAACTGTAGCGTGCTTTTACATTGTATGCCAACCCCATTTTTAACAATGCACGGGCATGCAAAAACATTAATTTTGATTCACCCTCAGTCGTAAAAACCGAATCATTTGTTCTTTCAGACAGTTTTTTGGATATAATTTTGAATGCTTCAAGGTAGTAATACAAGGCTGAATCGGCGTAATTGTATTTATAGTAGTCGCCTTTATTAAGGTTGGATGAAACAGCTAAACTGTCGTTACTGGTCCAGACAAGTATTGTTTTACTCTTATCACTAACTCCTGACTGGCATGCAAACAAGCCCATCAAAGCGATAAGAGCACTGAAAAGTGAAGCCTTCATATCTCAATCGGTTTTCATCCGGCCACAAAACCCGGACAATGTTAACATCCTTAACAAAATATAGTTCAAATATATTTCTTTTTTGAGATATGACACCTGTTGGTCAACAGTCTGTCTGAGTTAATAATGATTTCAGGTACAAAGTCCGGAATAATGATTTGATTCTTTGTTGGCAATGAGATTATTCTATTTATTTCCTTTGGCTCTGTTGTGTGACTTGTATAGCATTTGACGGTTTTTGAGCTTTATTTTGCCGCCGCTGCTCCAGTTTTTCACCTTTCATTTTTTTCTCCAATATACTACTCGAAATCACTGCACAAAGTGTGTTCGCAGAATGTTTGTTATAGAGTATGCTAGTGTCAGACGATCTAAAAACCACCTATCAAGCTTTTATTCTCACCAAAAACAAGGTTTTTTAAAACAGCTTGTTGAAAATTGGTGGTTTTATGGTATATCATGAGTGTGGTTGACACTGGTTGGGTAGAGGTTGAATTAATTCAGTCCTGCCTACTTTGATACGTGCGGTATCCTTAAGCCCTTGGGACTTACGATAACATAATTTGTTTTCTTTCTGCTATCTTCAGCTCTCAGCATTTTTTTGGCTACCAGATCCTGCAAATCACGCAGTGCGGTGTCGCTGGAGCATTTAGCCAGTTTTGCATATATTGATGTTCGCAAATATCCTGATTCTTTACCGTAGTTGTCGTACAAATAATTGATGACGAGCCGCTGCCTGTCGTTAATGTTTGTTGATTGATGTTGATCCCAAAAGTGTGCTTTATCCAAAATAAGTTCCAAATTTTGCTCACTTGCTAACAGGGCCCTTTCAAAGCAACGCAAGAACCATTCTAAATACGGGGTAATATCTTGTGTGCCTTTTTGTGTTTTTTCTATAATGTCGTTATAACGATGATGTTCTTTGAAGATTTGGTTCGATAAGCTATAGAAACGAATTTTACTGTTGTCGCTTTTGGCCAGAAACATATCAAGAATTGCCCGTGCGATTCGCCCATTACCATCGTCGAACGGATGTATGGTTACAAACCAAAGGTGTGCAATGAAAGATTTAAGCACTAAATCCAAACTATTTTCATTGTTGAGCCAATTTAAAAATTGTTCCATTTCGTGTGGTACCCGCCCGGCTGCCGGAGCTTCAAAATGTATTTTTTCTCTGCCAAAATTCCCCGAAACTACCTTCATTCCTCCTGTACGGTATTTGGCTACATCAATTGGCTGGTAGCCGCTAAAACCGGTTTGAAAAAGTGAATTGTGCCAGCCAAGAAGTCGCATTTTTGTGAGCGGCTGTTCAAAATTTTGGGTTGCATCCAAAACTACATCAACAATGCCTTCAATGTTTCGGGGTGTTTTGGTAAATTCAGCTTTCTCAATGCCCAATTTATGGGCAATAGATGAACGAACAAGTTCGGGATTTAAAAATTCACCTTCAATTCCTGATGTATCTACAACGTCTAAAATAAGCGATTCCAGAGTGGCACGTTCCTGTAATTCGAAACCTAAGCTCTCCATACGACCAAGCAATCGACCTTGTAAATGCCTTACAGAAGACAAGACAGGCGACAACTTATAGCTATCCCAAATGAAGTTTGTCCAATTTTCTCTTTCGTGAATGTACATATCTACCACCGTATATTATGCGGTAAAAATACGCTTTTTTCACCGCAAAACACTTCCGGATATCAAGTAATTGGACCCGTTTCTTTAATATTTCTTACCTGGAAATAAACTTAAACTAAATCCTCGTCCAAAGAACCAGATGCACCCACTGATCAACAAGCAGCCTGAGTTAAAAATATTTTCAGTTATAAAGTCCGGAATATTGATCTGATTTTTTGTTGAATCTGATAGAATTCTACTTATTTCCTTTGGCTCTGTTGTGTGTCTTGTAAAGTATTTGACAGTTTTTGAGCGTTGTTTTGACGCCGCTGCTCCAGTTTTTCACCTTTCATCTTTTTCTCCAATACACTACTCTAAATCACGGTACATAATGTATTCGCAGGATGTTTGTTTTTGAGTTTGCTCGTGTCAGACGATCTAAAAACCACCTGCCAAGCTTTTATTCTCACCAAAAACAAGGTTTTTTAAAACAGCTGGTTGAAAATTGGTGGTTTGTACTAAAGCATGAGCGTGGTGAAAACGCTTGGGTGGAAAACGTACAAAAGTCTTGCTTCGTTAAACTCAGCACCAACAACAAACTCAATACCCTGTCGTGCTTCTCACCTCCAGCTACTAATACCTCCCTTTTGGACAAACATACTTCATTATCTTCCTCAACTCTTTTACCAAAACAATTTGCTGAACCTACCTCTGCTATCGTATGCGCGAAATATCCAACCAGGAAAATACTATCGGCCACCTTTAGTTCCTTCCCGATTTTTATATAAATATTTCGGTAAGCGATTGCTTAATAGAAATTTTTGCATAGTTTTGGTCTGGCTTTCAATCGTATAAACCAAAAAATTTGTCAGTATGAAAACACGTATACCCAATTTTCTTATCCGTACTAAGGTGATATTTTTGTTTTTGTTTTTTGTTTTCTCCCTTCAGTTAAAGTCGCAAACACTTATTATTACAGAAAACAGCACGAATGAAGAGGCTGCTCAAATGGTACAAAATATGCTCGTTTCCGGAGGAATTCAGGTCTATAATGTCCAATTCACAGGATATCCTCAATCAAGTGGAACGTTTTCAGGAGAAACGGGAAATGGGTTATCCTCCGGGTTGTTAATCACTTCAGGCAAGGCAAGTTTAGCAATGGGGCCAAATAACTCGCATGGCGCAGGCAGGAATAACGGAGTTGTGGGTGATGCAGACCTTAGCGTGCTTGCGGATGATGACACCTTCGATGCCTGTGTTTTAGACTTTGATTTTATCCCTTCGACTGGGAATATTTCGCTCACATTTGTTTTTGCTTCAGAAGAGTATCCCGAGGGAGTAAATGCCAACTGGAATGATGCTTTTGGGATTTTCCTATCAGGGCCTGGAATTGAAGGACCTTTCACCAACGGCTCCATTAACCTGGCTGTTTTGCCTGAAACCGATATCCCTATTTCGGTGAATACTGTTAATAGCATCAGCAATGCTATATTTTTCGTTAGCAACTGGAATCCTGTCGTTAATAACTATATACAGTATGATGGCTACACAGTTGTAATTACTGTTAATGCGACTGTGGAGCCTTTGTTGACACATCACCTTAAGATTGCCATTGCCGATGGCGGCGACGGGTCCTTTGATTCGGGCTTGTGGATCAAAGAAGCAAGCTTCACTGACCTAATATTAACACATGTTGGCTCTCAGATAGCCGCTAATCCATTTGTTACAATTAAGAATCAGTCATCAGATGGTTTTGAAGTCAGGCTTACAGAAACCATTGCAGGCGATTTGAAGTTCCACCTTTATGACGTTTTGGGTCGTGAAATCAGCATTCAGTCCAATAATTTGAGGTTTACAGGACTTAAACAGGGTTTTTATACACTTGTCCTGGATTGCCATAAAGGAATTTTTGCTACAAAGGTTTTAGTCAACTAACTATTTACTTTTTTTTCTTGGATTGTCTGTCATGAGAAATGATTCATTTTGAAGGCAGTGACCGGCCATGCCCTTTAAAACAGAGGGCAATATCCCGGAATGGGGGTAAGTATGATCTGGTATTTGGATAAATACTTCTGGATTTCTTTAGAAATAAAATTGAAATCAAATAGCGTCTGTTCAGATTTTTATTAAAAATCACCACAAACCGTCGATAATTGTAATAAGCCCTTCGGGCAACTTACAGATCAACCTACCTTTCTCCTTTATTCAATATAACGAATCTTTCTGTAAAGCTGAATCTTTATTCCCCCAACCGGATTGAGATGCCAATTAATAATGTTGTGAGGTTTGTCCTCACATTTGGACTACCCGAGAACAGATACTCATCCTTTAGTTTTACACTCGACAGGCCCCGGTTGTTGCGGATCTCTGCCGTTAATTCGAGCTGTTTGTGCAAAGGTACTTTGATGCCAATGCCATTGACCAAACCAAATTCATATTCGGGTACGAAAGAAGTAAAATTAAAACTTCCTAATCCCCCTTGTATTCCCTCTCCAACCAGCATAAGGCTATGAATACGCGCCAAAAAAACACCTGTATTGAGATATAATTTAACCGGTTTAAAAAACGATGCTCTGATAACCAATGGCATACTGAGGTAATCATAATTCAATTTAAGATGTTCTTCTTCCAGGTAAAGGAAACCATACCATTCTGTCGGATAGAGACTGCCTTTTCTATCGAAGGAAAGACCGGTCTGTACTGAAAAAACCTGATTGATCCTGATATCTGTAAAAAGTCCGATTTGGAAACCTCTCCCGTCGGGAACACTGCTTGCGGTGCCCCCACCCCGCAAAAATGAATAGCCTGGTCCGCCTGCTACCTCAAAACTAGCACGACTAGTTTGGGCATAAACTATTGTGCTTAAAACACATACAAAGAAAGTTGTCAGCGTTAAATACCGAAATTGATTAAATGTTTTCATTGGATTTGGTTTTGATGGTTCAAAGGTAATGATCAAAAAAATTATTTCAAATAAAAAAGATGATTCGTTTTATAAAAATAATAATTACTTTTGTTTCGTAATTTTACGAAATACGAAACACAATGCAGGAAATCATTCCATACACAGAAACGCAACTGAAACTTGCCCGTATCGCCAAGGCCCTGGGTCATCCGGCAAGGGTGATGATTGTGGAGTTACTCTCGCAACAAAACTGCTGTTACAGCGGCGATATTGCCGACGACCTTCCCATAGCGCGATCTACCCTCTCGCAACACCTCAAGGAGCTAAAAGATGCCGGCCTCATTCAAGGGGAGGTGCTGCCTCCAAAAATCAAATACTGCCTCAACCAGGAAAATTGGCAATTGGCGAGGATGCTTTTTGGGGAATTGTTTGATAGGAAGGCGGTTGTGTGTAATGTAGAAAGTTGATTTGTTGATGTGTTGATGTGTTGATTTGTTAAAAAAGCGCCACACTTCAATATACAAAAATCAACTTTAAGTGCAAAATGGATTTAGCCGTTTGTTTTTGATTTAGAAGGGCTCTGTTCTCAAGTCAATCAATAATTAAATCTCAGAAATAAATAAAAATAATAAAATGTACACCTATTCGTTCGAAAAGCTTCATGTGTGGCAGGAGACCCGAAAACTCACCAAATCGGTTTACATCGTCACCAGAGAATTTCCAGCTGATGAAAAATTTGGAATGGTATCTCAAATGAGAAGAGCGGCAATTTCGATCAGTTCTAACATTGCAGAAGGATCTTCCCGGAAGACAATTAATGATCAGTCACATTTCTACACGATGGCTTTCAGTAGCCTGTTCGAATTGCTTAATCAGCTCATTGTATCTTACGACCTTGAGTTTATAGATGATAACAAATATGTTGAAATTCGAGCCGAAATTGAACTCATATCCAATCAACTCAATAACCTCAGAAAATCAACATCGAAATAAATTCTAAAATAGCAACATAAGGCAGATTCATAAAATAATTTTGAGCAAATAAATTACTCACAACGAATCAAACCCTAACAAATAAACGCATCAACAAATAAACAAATAAACATCTCTACAAATGCAAATCAAAATCCTGGGCACAGGTTGCCCGAAATGCAAACAGCTCGAACAGCTCGTACGCGAAACTGTTTCAGAACAAAACATCACTGCTGAAATCAGCAAGGTGGAAGACATCGTCGATATTATGGGCTATGGCATCATGCGCACGCCCGGTCTGGTCGTGGACGGAAAAGTTGTGATGAGTGGCCGCCTTCCCGGTAAAAATGAAATCATCGAAATGTTGAAAAAGTAATAACCGATTAAACCTTTTAACTATGAAAAGAATTTTGATTGTTTTAGGAATTGTGCTGACTATTAGCACATTCACCGATTCAGTTGTTTTTGGTCAGACAGCTGAAAAGAAAGCTGTAGTCGAAGTGTTTTATTCGCACAGCACCAACCGCTGCCCCGGATGCATGGCCATTGAAAAGGAAACTATCGCCACACTCGATCAAACGTTTAAGAAACAACTCGAAAGCGGAGAAATTAAATTCACAATAGTAAACATCGATCTTAAAGCCAACAAAAAAATGGTTGATGAATATGAACTCTGGGGATCAAGCCTTTTCATGGTCAAAAATGGTGACAAAAAAACCATGGTTGACCTGACAAAGGAAGGTTTTGCCTCGGCTCGTTCCAAACCTGAGGTTTTCAGAACCAAGTTAACCGACACCTTAAACGATATGTTAAAGTAATTGCAAAAAGAGCGGCTGATTGTTCTTCACCTCATAACGAAACAAAATGGATATCTTACAAAGTCTATTGGACGCCTCCTCATTGCCTTTTCTGACGGCTTTTTTGCTCGGCCTGATGACAGCGATAAGTCCTTGTCCTTTAGCTACCAATATCACAGCCATTGCCTTCATCAGCAAGGAAGTTGAAAATAAACGAAGGGTTTTTATCAACGGCTTGATCTACACCCTCGGCCGGGCTATTTCCTACACCCTCATCGGCTTGATCCTGTACTTTGGCGCGAGCACTTTTTCCATTGCAGGCTTCTTCCAGAAATGGGGAGAACGGGTGCTGGGGCCTCTGTTGGTCATCATCGGCATCTTCATGCTCGACCTGATACGGATCAATTTTCCGGGACTTGGCAAGCTGGGCGAAAAGATGGAACAAAACAACAAGAAAGGTTTCTGGCAGGTACTGTTGCTGGGTATCGTTTTTGCGCTGGCTTTCTGTCCTTACAGCGGGCTTCTGTATTTTGGCATGTTGATACCCATCACTGTTGCAAGCCCTTCCGGACTGTGGCTGCCGCTCGTTTTTGCGCTTGCAACAGGCTTACCTGTTATCATCCTTTCATGGATGATCGCCTATACCGTTTCGGAAGTGGGCGTTTTCTACAACAAACTCAAGACCTTTGAAAAGTGGTTCCGCAGGCTTGTGGCGATCGTTTTCATTGGCGTAGGAATCTATTACATCAGCATTTTCTTCATCAACAGCGCAGTGTGACATGGACACAAAAAAAGAAATTAAGATACTCCTCTGGATTACAGCAGTTTTCATAGCTGCTTTTTATCTTCCGTTGGAAAGTGAACGTTTCACAACAGCTATTGCTGCCACCCTCGACCTTACGAGGTGGTATGCCCGCGAGCATGTAATCCTTTGCCTATTGCCGGCCTTTTTCATTGCCGGCGTCATCTCTGTTTTTGTTAGTCAGGGCGCTGTGATGAAATATTTTGGTGCGAAAGCCAAAAAGTGGGCAGCTTACACCGTGGCAGCCGTTTCGGGAACGATTCTGGCAGTTTGTAGTTGTACCATACTCCCGCTTTTTTCGAGCATCCACAAACGCGGCGCAGGTTTAGGACCAGCCATAGCATTTTTATACTCCGGCCCTGCTATCAACATTTTAGCCATAATCCTCACTGCCCGTATCCTTGGATTCGAGATGGGTGTGGCTCGTACCATCGGTGCAGTGGTTTTTGCCATCGTGATAGGGTCGGCCATGTCGCTGATCTACCGTAAGGAAGAAAAAGCCAAACGCGATGAGCAGATGAATTTTCCCGAAATACCCGAAAAAAGGCCTATGTGGCAGACCGCTTTTCATTTCTTTACACTGGTATTGATTCTGGTGTTTGCCAACTGGGGTAAGCCTGCTTCGGGCGACACTGCCGGTACCTGGTATTGGTTATGGTTTTATAAATGGTATATCACAGGTTTCTTTGGCCTGTTTTTAGCCTGGTCACTGGTTTTCATCCTGAAAATTGACTGGTGGAAAGTGATGGCTGTAGCGGCCACAGTGGCTTTGACAGGTTTTGCATTCGCTTCTCCCCTTGTGCCCATGATTGTTGGTATCACAGGATTGAGTCTGATCACCCTCACTGATAAAAAAGATGAAGACAATGTAGAATGGACACGCTCTACCTGGGATTTTGCCAAACAGATCATGCCTTTGTTGGCAATTGGTGTAGTTACGGCAGGCTTTCTTCTAGGTTCAACACATGATGACACTTCGATTGCTGGTGTGATTCCCAACGAATGGATCACAGCTCTGGTCGGAGGCAACTCTTTCTTTTCCAATTTCTTTGCTTCGTTCATCGGTGCTTTTATGTATTTTGCTACTCTTACCGAAGTGCCAATACTTCAGGGATTGATGGCTGCCGGGATGGGAAAAGGCCCTGCATTGGCTTTGCTACTTGCCGGACCATCGCTTTCGTTGCCCAATATGCTGGTGATTCGTGGTATCATGGGAACACAGAAAACTGTTGTCTATGTGGCATTAGTCATTGTTATGGCAACTATCAGCGGGTTAATTTATGGTGCGTTTTTTGGCTAAAACCTTTGTGTTATGATGGAAATTCTGAAGTCAAACAGCTTTGAAAGTCAGGGTTTGTATTTTATCACCCCTCGAAAAGCTTTTCCATTACTTATAAACGGAGTCATTTTGGTCGATCTTCGGCCCGACTTTGAAGGCGATGGCAAACGTGCTGATGTGCCTGATCTGATGTTAATTCCATACACCGAAATCAATGACTACATCGAACAAATTCCCCGTGACGAAGCAGTGATACTTGCTGATGCTGTTGGCATACACAGTAAAGAAGTATTGAAACTTTTAACTGAGAAAGGGTTCACAAATGTCGTTTCCCTCGCAGGAGGTTTCGTAGATTGGGAGCGCGATGGTTTCCCTATATGTCAAGATATCAGCGAACGTTGGAGCGGCGGATGTATGTGTCAGCTCAGGCAGCGGGAGCGTAAAAAGAAAACATCATGAAAATCCTGATTGCTTTTTGCCTGACCCTTTTGCTTTTCTCTTGCGGTAAAAATGATGAAGTGCCTGATATGCCATCTGATCAAATTGTCATCTTAAGTTTTGAAGCCTCTCAACGCAACATCAAAGCATGGGACACCACTACCATCACTGTGGTTGCAGAAGGACAGAATCTGGAATATTTCTGGGAAGCCAATCACGGTGATATCAAAGGTCAGGGGGTGACCGTGAAATACGCCGCCGGAAATTGCTGCATAGGTCTCAACACCATCACCTGCAAAGTGTTTAACGAAACCGGCTTTGTGGAAGATACGATTCAGATCCGGGTGCGTCACTATCTCGACGGAGGTCAGCAATGAAAAAATTACTCCTCCTTTTTATTCTCGGATGTGTGATGTTTCTGCAACAAGAAACCCTTATTGCCCAATGCTGTGCTGCCGGAAACCCACTCAACCTAACTCCTGATATGGAACAAAACGGCAAACAACAGCTTCAGCTTTCAGTGCTTTTCAGGAGCAGCCTTTCAGATACTTATTACAATGGCAATGAAGTGATTGACATCGATTACGTTAGTAACAGTGGCTTTAAATATATGGAACTGGCTGTTGCTTACGGCCTCACAGATAAGCTGAGTCTGGTACTCGAAAGCGGTTATTTCCTTTCGAAATATGAGCGATATGTAAATCCCGATTTTGAACGCAAAAATGCTACCGGACTTGCCGATCTCAACCTGGCAGCACGTTTTCCGCTTTGGAACAAACCTTCGGCTCTGTTCAAAATCAATGCAATAGCTGGCATAAAACTGCCTGTCGGCGCATTTGATGTAGTTGTTGATCAGGTGAAACTGCCTATACAGCTACAACCCTCATCGGGGGCTTTCAGATACCACGCTGCTGTTTTGGCTGCAAAAGGCCTGATGCGGGGTAAGTGGAATGCTTTTGGGGGTGGCGGGGTGGAGATTTCACAGCGCATCAAATCGAAAAATTTCGACTACACCTATGGGACGGTTTACACCATGCAGCTGGGCGCTGCCGTTGAAATCCATCCAAAAATTTCGGTCAGTTTGCAATCGAGAGCCGAGATAAGAGAAAAATCGCAACGGGAAGACAATCAAATTGTCGAAGCATCGGGAGGGACTATCGTGATGCTTGTTCCTCAAATCAGCCTCACACCTTTTATCGGCTGGAACTTTCAGCTGGCCTTTTCTGCCCCTCTGTACCGCAATTATAACAGCATACAACTCGGAAACAAATACAGCTTCAGTTGCCTTGTGAGCAGAAAAAATATCCGGTTAAAACAGTCAGAGCAAAAATTACCCCGGAAAGAACTCAACTAAAAATAACAAACAAAAACCTATGAAACAATTTGAACATCCTCAAAATCAGTCTTTTCACCTTAATGGTGTAAAACACGTTCAACCCTCAGAAGTATATGATGCGCTATGTAAAGGTGAGGCGGTGCTGATTGATGTACGCGAACAGGATGAAGTAGTGAATGAATTTGTGCCAATGGACACGGTTTTGAACCATCCAATGTCGGTGATTCTCGAGCGCCTGCAGTATATCCCAAAAAATCAACAACTTGTTTTGGCATGTCCGGGAGGCGTCAGAAGTGTGAAGGTTGCCAATCTCCTTCAATTACAAGGTTATCCTCAGGTGGCAAATCTTGATGGCGGGCTGTTATACTGGAAAATGTCAGGTTTTCCCTATGAGATTAGCCAAAAAAATGCAGGATGCGGTTGCGGATGCCAAAAAGAGGAAAAGGAACAACAACCGACTTAAGCTGAAGTAGACAAAAAAGAATTCAAAAAGATAAATTTTTCTTCATTTTCAATGAGATAGAACCCATATTAAATTAAAATACTATGAAAAGAACAGTAAGTAAGAATCATCAGAAAAATCTGAAACCTATTTAACCCCTTTGTCCGTTTTTGGCCAACGTTTAGGCTGAAAGGACATGAATCTCTTTAATCTTCATAAAAACAAAAAAAATGAAAAGGAAAACAATTGGTTTTATTGGTGGCGGGCGCATTACCTCTATCTTTCTTCATGCGTTTGCTAATAAAAAATGGATTTTAACTCCGTTATTGTTTGTGATCCAAACAAGGAAAAGTTGTTTGATCTTAAGAAAAGCTACCTAAAAATAAACATCACTGACAACCCGGAAATTGCAGCCAAACAAGACATCATTTTCATTGCAACGCATCCACCGGTTATAATGGATTTACTGCAAAAAATAGCTCCCCACATAACAACAGGGACACGAATTGTTTCCCTGGCACCAAAAATCAGTATCCGTGAGATTTCTTCGGTACTGCAAACCCGGAATATCGCAAGAATGATTCCAAATGCTTCTTCATATCTGAATGAAGGCTATAATCCGGTTGCTTATCATCCTGATTTTGATGCTGAATTGTGTAATGAACTCAAAGATATTTTCGGCTTAATTGGTAATGCAGTTGAAGTAGAAGAAGCAAAACTTGAGGCGTTTGCGGTTGTTTCTGCTATGTTGCCAACCTACTTTTGGTTTCAATGGCTGGAATTGGAAAAAATGGGCGTCGAAATGGGTCTGACAAAAGAAGAAAGCAAAATAGCCATACGTAATAGCCTGATTCCGGCAATACACCTGATGTACGATAACGATTTGTCATATGAACAAGTCGTTGATTTGATTCCTGTTAAACCTTTAGCTGGCTTTGAAACAGAATTTATAAACATGTATCGTTCAAGCCTTCTATCGGTTTTTGAGAAAATCAAACCCAAAATCTGAAATGAAAAAAGTAGTGCCTTTTATCATTTTCATTCTCTTGTTTGCGCTGCTGGTAACAGGTTTTATGTTTCGTGATAGTTTCAATGCTCACATTGGAAAGCTGATGCAGCATCAAAATGGTGAAAACATCAATACCAGTTTGGTTGAACAGGTTGATGCTCTATACAACTATGAACTCAACAATGAAACCTATCAGGTGACTTTTATTGAATTTGGTGCCAAATGCCCGGCATGCATTCGTATGGAATCTGTGATGAAAGAAATTATCACAGATTATCCCGGAAAAGTGAATGTGGTTTTTTACGATATCATGAAAGCTGAAAATCAATCAGTCATGAAATTTTATGGTATAGCTTCCATCCCGGCGCAGGTTTTACTTGGCAGATCAGGAAGTGAATTTTTCAGGCACAACGGATATATTTCAGCAAGTGATTTGTCAGTTGAGATCAATAAGCAGATTATCAACAAAATTAATTCAAGAAACTCCTGATCCATCAAGGTCCTGAATGATTCACCTGATTCATAATAATAAGCTGATAGCTCATCATTATAAAATTCTACAGAAATGATGTTAATTGATAAAAAGTTAAACCTCTGTTTTTCCTTTACCCAATTTTTCAGAAAAATATTTTCTTCTCAGTTCGTTTAATTAACATCAATTTAACATTTCACAAAATTGTATGACGTATTTTTGCGTCATTAGACATAAAAAGTGTTTATGAACAAATCAGATATTTTTGATCCGAAATTAAAGGAATTATCACGCCTTTCCAAAGTGGTGTCTCATCCTGCGCGGCTATCCATTCTTCAGTTTCTGGCAGAAACAAAAAGCTGCATCACCGGCGACATTTCCGACTTCCTTCCATTGAGTCGCACCACCGTTTCGCAGCATCTGAAAGAGCTTAAAAAAGCGGGTTTCATTCATGGCGAAATCGACGGCCTGAAAGTGAATTATTGCATTTGTCATGATGAGTTAGCTCGTTTTACGCAGTTGCATCACGATTTTTTTCAACCACTCCTGTCTACCGAAATTCATTGTAGTACCAATTAAATCAATCATATGAATGTTTTAATTCTTTGCACCGGCAATAGTTGTCGAAGCCAGATGGCTCATGGTTTTTTACAATCTTTTGATGCCCGTTTAAACGTGGCCTCTGCGGGCACCGAAGCTTCCGGAATGCTCAATCCCAAGGCCATCGCTGTGATGAAGGAAATCGGTCTCGATATCAGTCATCACACCTCCGACTCAGTCGATCTTTACCTCAACGAAGCCTGGGATTATGTAATCACCGTTTGTGGCGGTGCCAACGAAAACTGTCCTGCCTTTTTTGGCAAGGTGGCACACCGGCTGCACATTGGCTTCGAAGATCCGTCCCATGCGGTTGGCAGTGACGACTTTATCTGGTCGGAGTTTCGCCGCGTACGTGATGAAATACGAGAAGCTTTTCTGAAATTGTATAACGAACAAATAAAACAAGCATTATGAACGCTGAATCATTAAAAATGGCTGTGAAGGAAAAATACAGCCTTATTGCCAACCAAAGTCTGCTCAACCAGGAAACTTCGTGCTGCGGAAGCGGCTCATGCTGTGGCGAACTGGAGATCAATATGATAGGTGATGAATATGAAGGAGTTGAAGGTCATGTGGCCGACGCTGACCTCGGCCTGGGTTGCGGACTTCCTACTCAATATGCAGGCATAAATGCAGGCGACTCGGTGCTCGACCTTGGAAGTGGTGCCGGCAACGACTGTTTCATTGCACGCTCCATCGTTGGTGAAAATGGCAGCGTCACCGGACTCGATTTCACCGAAGCTATGATTGTCAAAGCAAAGCAAAACAACCAAAAACTGGGTTTTTCAAACGTGTACTTTGTTCAGGGTGATATTGAAGATATGCCTTTGACCAACAATAGTTTCGATGTGGTTGTTTCCAACTGTGTGCTCAATCTGGTACCGGATAAAGCCAGAGCCTTCGCCGAAATGTGGCGGGTGATTAAGCCTGGCGGACATTTCTGCGTTTCGGATGTGGTGACAATCGGCACCTTACCCGAGGCCGTTCAAAAAGACATGGAACTCTATGCCGGTTGCGTTTCAGGCGCTGTCAGCCGCGTGGATTATCTTAAAACTATCTCCGATGCCGGCTTCTCCAACACAACAATTCACAAGATGAAACGCATCGAAGTGCCGCAACATCTCCTCAAAGTCATGAGCAGCAATGATTCAGAGAAAGGTATTTTCAGCATCACAATTTCAGCCTATAAATAATCAAAAACCATAGTTATGCCCTCCAAAACCCGATTAAAATTTCTGGACAGGTACCTCACCTTGTGGATTTTCCTGGCCATGTTCGTTGGTGTATTCACTGGCTACTTTTTCCCGGAGGTGGCTGACTTTTGGGAGTCGCTGAAATCAAATCCCGATAGTACGACGAATATTCCTATCGCTATCGGCTTGATCCTCATGATGTACCCACCTCTAGCGAAGGTAAAATACGAAGAATTGGGCGATGTATTTCGCAATGTGAAGGTGCTGACACTTTCACTGATACAAAACTGGATCATAGGGCCGCTGCTGATGTTTGCGTTGGCAATTCTGCTGTTCAAATTTTTTCCTGGCGAAAACAACGCCAACCTGCCTTATGTTTATGGCATCATCATGATTGGTCTGGCCCGATGCATCGCCATGGTGATCGTATGGAACGACCTCGCTAAGGGCGACACCCAATATGCTGCCGGACTTGTGGCTTTCAACAGTATTTTTCAGGTGTTGTTTTTCTCGGTTTATGCCTGGTTTTTTATTGCTGTCATGCCCGCCTGGTTTGGTATTCCAACCAGCGATGCAGTGAGTAAAATAACCATCGGACAGATTGCCGAAAGTGTGTTTATCTATCTGGGCATCCCTTTCATTGCAGGTTTCCTGACGCGTTATGTGCTTATCAGGGTCAAAAGCAAAGAGTGGTACCACACGCGCTTCATTCCCAAAATCAGTCCGCTGACACTCATCGCCCTGCTTTTTACCATCGTTGTAATGTTCTCGCTTAAAGGTGAATACATTGTAAAAATCCCGCTTGATGTGGTGCTGATAGCCGTTCCTTTGCTGATTTATTTTTTGGTAATGTTTGTTGTTTCATTTTACATGAGCAAGAAGGTGGGTGCAAACTATAAACAATCTGTCACACTTTCATTCACCGCAGCAAGCAACAATTTTGAGTTGGCAATAGCTGTAGCCATCGCCATCTTCGGCATGAATTCGGGCGAAGCCTTTGCGGCTGTGATAGGTCCGCTGGTAGAAGTGCCCGTGATGATCGGTCTGGTGAATGTGGCTTTTTGGTTTAAGAAGAGGTATTTCAAGGAAGAGTAGTTGATTCTCCGTTTGGCGTAGTTTGCAACCATAGCCGTCAAGCACGATTGAAAGGATAGTTATGTGAACGTAAAAGACTCATAGAATGCCTTCTTACACCCATACACCTTGAAGGAAACTCTTCACAGTAGCTTACGGTGAGCCTCCACTTTAAGGTAATAGAGCCAGGGTGCTAATTATAATATCTATGTGTTAAATTCCTAATTCAAAAATCTAGTCCTGCCTTTCAAAGCAAGACGTCATTCTAAAGCAAATGCTTGAATTTCTGTACCCTTAATTCACTTTTCAGCGCAGTTTGCAATTATAATCAATTCCCAAAATACTTGTGTATCATGGCCTTCAAATCAGCTTTGCTAATCGGTTTTGTTATATAGTCGTTGCACCCCGATTCAATTAATTTCTGTCGGTCACCAGCTAGCCCAAATGCAGTTTGTGCGATTATGACTACCTCTTTGTTGAATTGACGGATTTGCTGAGTAGCCTCGTATCCGTTCATTTCAGGCATGCGAATATCCATCAGAATCAGGTCAATGTCGGGATGATTGCGGCAGGCATCAACAGCTTCAAGTCCTGTTCGGGCTTTTAGTACTTCTTTACTAAACATTTTGATGTAACTGTCAATCACCATTTCCGAAACCTCATCATCTTCGGCTACCAGTATTTTTAGTTTTCTGGCGGTTTCGGTACTGCCGCTATGTAAAATCTTCCGATCAGGATTTTTAACCACAGCTGTAATAGTCGAATAAGGCAATGTAAAATAAAATATGGAACCGCTGCCTTCATTGCTTTCAACCCAAATTCTACCTCCAAGCATTTCCACATAGGCTTTGGTGATTGCCAATCCCAGACCTGCCCCCTGATAGGCCATTTTATCAGCAATATCGGCTTGAATAAAGCGCTCAAAGATAGCTTCCTGCCTGTCGTTCGGAATGCCAATTCCTGTGTCTTTGACATAAAACTCGAGTTCGACGGCTTCGTTATCCCTTTTCAAATGATAACCAAATTCGATGGACCCTTCCTTCGTATATTTTATGGCATTTTTTACCAGATTGGTCAGAATAGCATACAGTTTTTCGCGGTCAGTCCTTAAGATAGCTTTTTGTGAAGGCAATGTGTTATTAAACGAAAACCTGATCCCTTTGGCCTCCACCTCGGGTTTGAAAAACGAATAAATAAACTCGGTTTGCTCGTTGATTTTTGATTCCTTCATATCGGGTTGCATCAAACCGGCTTCAAGCTTCGAAATATCAATAATATCATTGATGATATTGAGCATGCGTTTCCCGCTTTTCCCTATCATATCGATACATTTCTGCTGCTCAGCTCCGGTGAGGTCGGGTTCGGTCAACAATTCAGCAAAACCCATTATACCATTCATCGGTGTTCGGATTTCGTGCGACATATTGGCAAGGAAAGCTGATTTCAGGCGGTCGCTCTCTTCGGCTTTCTCTTTGGCAGTTAACAAATCCTGAATGAACTTCTTTCTTTGAACACCCATGCTGATCTGCGATGAAACAAAATTCAGAATCTCTATGCTTCCAGTGTCATAAGCATCAGGGTTACGATAATCCTGCACTGCTAATACTCCAATGATATCCGATCCTGAAACTAACGGCACCCCAAGCCATACCTCACTAAGGGTTCCCACCTGATCTATTTCCCCTGATTTTATCAACTCTAAGAGATCGGGCTTTTTCAACAGCAATGTCTTTCCCGTTTTTATTACGAGCCCTGTCACTGATTTATTGGCACACCATGTTTCGATCTGATCCTCCTCGTCTGCCTCAAATGGAGTGGAAAGCATGTCGTTTTCCTTGTCATAAAAAGCAATATAGAAATTAGTAGTATCAATGAGTTTATTCAATAGTATTTTTATGCTTTCAACCAATTCTTCAGTATTTTCAGAAACAAATGATGCTTTGGCAATCTGAAAGAGCATTTCTTCCTTAATCTCTTTTTGTTTTTGATCAGTAATATCAACCGCTGTCGAAAGTATGCGCTCTACGCCATCAATCACCAAGGGTCTTAATGTCACCAACTCCCAGAAAATCTCACCGGTCACTTTCCGACTCTTCCATTCAAATGCCTGAATCTCTTCGCGGGCAGCCTTTTGAATCATTTCTATAGAATCCTCCAGTGAGTAGGGTGGCTCCATCCAGAAATCATTTTGTTGCAAAGCTTCCAGGCTGTCTAAACCGTAAGAAGTGTAGGCTGTGGTGTTTGCATTGATAATTTCACCAGTAGCTGAGTCATGAATCATAATGGAAACAGGGGATTTGGCAAAAACCGTCTCAAAATGTAATTGGCTCTCTTCGGCTTTTTCTTTTGCTGACGTTAATTCCTTTACCATGGTAATGCGTTCAGAGATTTTCCAAACACTATCCATTAATAAGGTTAACTGGCGAATATCAGAATTATCGTAATCGGTGTCTTTGTTTGCAACTCCGCAAACTGCAACGATTACATTATCAATAATTACAGGAATTGTGAGGAATTTCTTTAGCTGTACATGGCCTTCTGGAGTACCTCTTTTTAGCGCACTTTCTTCCTGATATTCATTCAAAATGATTGGCTTACGTTGTCTTACAGCTTCACCCCAACAACCTGTTTTATCCAAATCGTACACAGTTTCAGGATTCATAACCTGACACTCATCCATTACCTCCTTCGACCAGGTATTGAGAATGAATTGTTTTGTGTCTTCGTGATAAAAATAAATGTAGCCGATTTTACTCTTCGTTAATAAAATAGCTTCTTCTAATGCAAAGTCCAATAATTCCTGTATTGAGTTCGAGGAATACTGAGAAATTTTTAATAAGCTTTCCAGTCGTTCATTATTAAATTCAATTTCTGAGTTTTTATGAGTTAAATTTTCGTTTATCTCTTTTAGTTTAAGTTCTGCATGTTTACGTTTAGTAATTTCTAAGAATGCAGCAACAAAATGATCTGGCTTATATTGGTAGGCAACACAATCGTACCAACGCTGGTTATACTCTAAATAGTTTTCAAAACGAATTGTCTCGCCAAAACGTGCAACTTTGCCAAACACACCAATCCAATCAGAGGGGTCGTTTTCAATACCCGGAAAAGCCTCTGTAACCAGTTTGCCAATTGGATCAACACCCGTAAGTTCTTGATATGACTCGTTAGCGTCGAGGAAGAAGTAATCCACAGGCTTTCCGGCAGTATCATAGATCATTCGGTGATAAGCAACACCAATCGGACCTTTTTCGAACAATGCCCTGAATTTCAATTCTGATTCTTTCAAAGCTTGTACGGCTTCCTTTCGATCGGAGATATCGGTATGCGTTCCAACAATTCTAATTGCTTTTCCACTTTCGTTAAAAATGGCTTCTGCCCGGGAAAGGATATCCACCCAATGCCCATCTTTATGTTTCATTTTAAATTCCAGCACAAAACGATCAATTTGCTTCGAAATAAGCTTTTGCTGGAGTTCCCATGATTTTTTAGCATCCTCGGGTTCAGTTGTTCTTTCCCAAATAGAAAAATCATTTGGAAGCTCATGATCCTCGTATCCCAACATTTTTTTCCATCCTATAGAGTAGTAGATATCGTTGGTTTCAAGATTCCAATCGAATAAGCCATCATGGGAAGCATTCATGGCAAGCTTAAATCGTTCTTCGCTTTCGATGACTCTTTCTTTGGCAATAATAAGTTCTGCTTCTGCATTTTTACGTTCCGTTATATCTCTTACGATACCTTCTGTTCCAGTGATGTTTCCTTGATTATCAATAATAAATTTCACATTCATTGAAACCCAAAACGATGAGCCGTCTTTTCTCAAGCCTTTACCCGTCCAGTCAAATACTTTTCCTTCTTTTCGTAAGACTTCAATCAATTTATCACGTTCACTGCTGTTGGCATATAAATTTGAAGCCGGAAGTCCAAGTAATTCATTCTCCGAATATCCATACATTCGTGCTGCCTGTGAATTGACATAAATGAAATTACCCACTATATCAGCCTGAAAAAACGCATCTTGCAGGTTTTCTAAAATAGATTTTAATTTCTGTTCGCTTTTTTCCGCTTTCTCTTTTGCTGCAATGAGTTCCAGATTTGTTTGATAAAGTTCTTCGTTTTGCGAAATCATTTCTTCGTTTTGTGCAGCTATTTCTTCGCTTTTTTCTTGAAGCATGCGCTCAATCTGTTTGAGCTCAGTTATGTCGGTAGCGTGAGTAAGGTTTAATAAAACCTGACCCGATTCATCTTTAATCGGATTAGTTGTAGCAAGATAAAATAATGTTTTTTCAGGCAATGGGACTTCAACCTCCAATGACTCGCTTTTTCCAGTCCGAAATAATCGTTTGGTTGCTTCATATCGAAAATCCGCGTGTTCTTTATCATATACATCCCAAAAGGTTTTTCCAATAAAATATTCAGGAGTTTTTCCAAAAGTTGATGCAAACAGATGATTTGTAAACTTGTATTCTCCATTTTCATCGACACAAAAAATAGCATCACTTGAGCTTTCTATAAGAGATCGGTATTTTAATTCACTTTCCTTAATCTTTTCCTCCGCGATCTTTCGCTCGGTGATATCGATAAAACTTATTACAATTTCAGATATCTCGTCATTATCGCCAAAAACCGGAAATCCGTTTACCATTAACCAGGCAATATCACCGGTTGTTCGGCAAACTCCGACCATTTGATTGTGAATCGCTTTTTTACTAATAACAATACGCATTACAGGGTATTCGTCAAGAGGAATTGGCGTGTTGTCTCCATCAATCAATTTCCATTGAGGATCAATGGCGACTTTCCCTTGTATCTGCTCTTCGCTTAAACCTAAAAGTTCATTTGCCCGTGTGTTGCTCATAATAACAGAAGTGTCTACAGCATGCACAACAACACCTGCGTTGATATTACTGACTAAGTCGCGATAGCGCTTTTCACTTTCTTCAGCTTTTACTTTGGCAGCATTGAGTTCCTGATTTGTTTGATTAAGCTCTTCGTTTTGAACAGCCATTTCTTCATTCTGTGCAGCTATTTCTTCGTTTCTTTCTTGTAATTTTATTTCCGCTTTTTTGTGCTCAGTGACGTCGGTTGTTACAGTGGCAAAGTGATTCTTTCCCGGACTTATTACAGAAATAGAAAAGTATTTATCCATTGGCTGGAAATAGGATTCATAATGCTGCGGTTCGCCTTTTAAGGCCACTTCGGAATATTCTTTTAGATAAGGAGGGTGTTCAGTACCAAACACTTCGGTGGATAGCCTACCTACTGAATCATTTTTTGTGATGCCCGTGATTCGTGTAAAGGCATCATTGCAATCGTTGATGCGGTAGTTGACAGGTTTTTCATTCTCGTCAAAGACCAACTCATGCAGAACCACCATTTCGGACATTGAACTGAAAAGAGCATTGAGTTGTGCCTCACTTTTCTCCGCTTTTTCTTTAGCTTCTAACAATGCATCTTCAAGCGATTTTTGTTTGGTGGTGTCTTTGAAAACGCTATAGGTTTGTTTAAATTTACCCTCCGGTGTGTACCCAATACGACCTTCAAACGAAACATCAATGTAGGTGTTATCTTTCTTTCTTAGTTTAAATTGAACGTCAGATACGTAACCGCGTTTTTTAAAAGCAGGAAAATTGATTTGAAAGTGTTCTATGTAATCAGGATGTAAAAAATCACCATACCATTTGCCAATCACTTCATCTCTTTCGTAACCAAGCGTTTGTAACCACTTTGGGTTTATGTCGATAAAGCACCCGTTTTCATCCAGCGATTGATACGATAATGGAGCATTGTTGTACAATGCCCTGTACTTTTCTTCGCTTTCATTTGCTATTTCAATAGCTGCTAAAAGTTCTTGTTCCTTGTTTTTAATATCGGTTACATCCTGATGTGCCCCAAGCATTCGTATTGCTTTACCATCTGCATCGCGTATTGCAAGTCCGCGACAACGTATCCATTTCGTCGAACCATTTTTGTGCGTGTATCTTACCAATTGGTCATAAGGATGGTCTGGATTTTGGCAATGTTTCGTAAAGTTGTCATTTGCTATTATTAAATCATCCTGGTTTATAATACTTTGCCATGCACTGGATTTATGTGGCATTTCATCGGGATTATAGCCCAATACAGTCCAAAATTTGGCATTCATCCATTCGTTTTCCGGATGCTCCAAATCCCAATACCATAAACCATCCAATGAACTGTCCTGAATAAAATCGAAAATACGTTCATCAGACCGTATTAACCCGAAAAGTTCCTTTTTTAAATACATAGCATCGGTTTTAATTTCTTTAACATTGACTTTAACTCCCCAATAACAACCCTATAAAACATATTTCTCACTGTTTTCATTTGAATGTTACGAGTGTCAGCATCTGTTTCATTAATTTCTTCATTTCAAAAAACTCAGACAATAGCAGTATCAAGACATATTGCAGAAACATTTCGTGCATCAATCTTTAAATTTTTTCTTTCTCCTCCATCACCAAAACTGTATCAACACCTCCGAAAAACGTAAAGTTTAGGCACAAATCTTTGTCCTGAAAATCTTCAACAACCTACAAGTCAAAAGCTTGTTAATTTATATTGAGTATAAGTGCAATCAATTCGGTGTGGATTCGAGTCCCGGGTCATGCTTCAATGCTGATCAGGTAAAGGAATCCCGAGCATCTCTGTTAAGTATGTTGGGCAGCAAATCTGCAAAAGATGGAGGCTCACAGCCTAATACACGCTTTCAAAACAGATGCTGTAAAAGTAAAGAACACCTGGTATATATCCAAAGGTTTTTTTGAAAAATTTAACATTTGTCAGACGTTAGCTTTTGCTAAATGGTTTTGGGGGTTAGTGGGTTGATTTGTTGAGTGCTGACGCAAGCTACCAGCAAAGTCAATGGCTAAAGGTTTCATTGTGAATGATCAGCCTAAGCACTCAACTTCTTCAAATGTCCGATGGCTTTTTAAGCCATATCAAAATCTGCGGAACACATCTTCAGGTTACCTGAACGCCTCTAATCACTTTCCAAACACTTAATTAAATTTGCGTTACGTATCCGCAAACTTGCTGAACCCATCGTCACTTTTCACGCTTCATTTCACATAAAAGCACAAGGACAAAGGAAGCAAATAGCCACAATTTCAAATGAAAAATTCATTATTTTCACTGATACTGATTTTGTTAGCATTAAAAGCCTACCTTTGCCGCCCAAATATTTTATACATTTTATGCCTAATTTTCAAGAACTAGGTCTGAACCCTGAACTTCAAAAAGCAGTGGAAGCTCTCGGATTCAAAGACCCCATGCCGATCCAGGCAGCTGTCATCCCCACATTATTAGAAAAAGCTACCGACTTAGTTGGTCTTGCCCAAACAGGGACAGGTAAAACAGCCGCCTTCGGACTGCCAGTATTGCAGTACATCGATCCAAGCCTGCGTCAGACGCAAGCCGTGATCCTTTGTCCTACCCGAGAGCTGTGTATGCAAATCACACGCGACCTTACAAACTTCGCACAGTTTATGCCCACGATCAGAATTGTGCCCATCTATGGTGGCGCATCTATCGAAGTGCAAATGAAGCAGTTGTACGACAATCCCCAAATCATCGTGGCCACACCTGGTCGTATGAACGATATGATTCGCCGGGGAAAAACAAAACTTACCCATGTGAAATGGGCTGTCCTCGATGAGGCCGACGAAATGCTCGATATGGGCTTTCAGGAAGATGTGGATAACATCCTTCAGGAAATGCCTAAAGAGAAAAACACCTTGCTTTTCTCAGCTACCATGCCTGATCAGGTTGAACGAATCTTGAGTAAATACATGAACAAGCCTGTGGTGAAAACCGTTGGCGAACGCAATGTGGGCACAGCTAATGTGAAGCATATCTTTTACCTTGTTCACGCCAAAGACCGCTATGCAGCTCTTAAACGTCTTGCCGATTTCAATCCAAGTATTTATGCTATTGTATTTTGCCGCACCCGTGTCGAAACACAGGAAATAGCCGACTCGCTCATCCGCGACGGATACAATGCTGATTCACTTCATGGCGACCTTTCACAGTCACAACGTGATCATGTGATGAAGCGCTTCAGAAGCGGAAGCCTGCAGATGCTTGTAGCTACCGACGTTGCAGCTCGTGGCCTCGATGTAAACGACCTTACTCACGTTATCAACTATAACCTTCCCGATGAGCCCGAAATATATGTTCATCGCAGTGGTCGCACCGGAAGAGCTGATAAAACAGGTACTTGCATCAGCATCATCAACCTGAAGGAAAAAGGGAAGATGAAACTGATCGAACGCAAAGTTGGACGCGAATTTGCCAAGGCTAAAGTGCCGACAGGCGTTCAGGTTTGCGAAAAACAGCTCTATCATCACATCGACCGTATGGAAAAGGTGGAACTCAAACATGATGAGATCGACTCTTTCCTTCCGTTGATCTACCGCAAGCTCGAATGGATGGATCGCGAAGAACTTATAAAACGCTTTGTAGCCCTGGAGTTTAACCGCTTCCTCGACTATTACCGCAATGCCCCCGACCTCAATGTGGATGAAACAAAATCGGTGAGAAGAGATGAATATCCTGACGAGAGACGCAGCCGTGAAAAACGCTTTGACCGCGATAGCAGAGGAGGAGAAGAAAGACCTGCACGCCGCGAAGGACCCAGCTCAAATTCTGCGTTTAAAAGATTGTTCTTCAGCGTGGGACGCAAAGATAAAATTGGCCCTCATAACCTGATCGGTCTTATCAACGAAGTAACACGTTCGCGTGAAGTTACAGTGGGACGTATCGACATCATGGAGAATTTCTCTTTCGTTGATGTGGCTGCAAATGCTGTCGACCTTGTGGTGGAGGCCTTTGGCAATGTAAATAAAAACCGCTCAGACGTTCGCGTTGAATTGGCAGGCGACCGTGGTCCTAAAGACAGCGGAATGTTTCGCAAAAAGAAACCAGAATCGAGAGACGACGACAATTGGGCGAAACCTGCAAGGAAGAATACCAGAGAGGTTGGCGACGACCGAAAGAGAAAGAGCAACAAACGCTTTTAAATCAGGCGTTTAATACCTTAACTTCATACAAGAAAGAGCCGAAACTTGACAGTTTCGGCTCTTTTTTATTTTGGTTCGTAAAGCAATGCTAAAATGTGAGTGTAAAAACCGTTCCCTCACCTTGCCTCGATTTAAATGATATAGCGCCTTTGTGCATCTGCATGATTTGGCGCGACAAGCTTAACCCAATACCCGATCCTTCCTTTTTACTTGTAAAAAAAGGCATGAAAATTTTATCCATCAGGTCGGGTTTTATACCATGTCCGTTGTCGGCAAAGTCGATGGTGATGCGGTTGTTGAGGTTGGTTGAAGCAACAATTGAGATGCGTGGCTCGGCCTGTGCTTTCACCGCATCAATGGCATTAAGGATCAGGTTGATCACCACCTGATCAACAAGGTCGGGGTCGGCAACGATCATCAAATCTTCAGGAAAAACTTTACAGCTGCACGCAATATTTAATTGCTCAAATTTGGGTTTAAGCAGCTCATGTGCCCTGTCGAAAAGTTCCTTCACTCTGAAATGACGGAAGTTAGGCTTAGGAATACGTGTGAGGTTACGGTAGATTTCGACAAAATTAAGCAGCCCGCGGCTACGACTTTCGATGGTCGACATGGCGCTGTGGATGCTCTCTATATCTTCGGCATCAAGCCTGCTGAGTTCTATTTGGTTTGTTTCGGGGTTCACAAGCATCTCCTGAATGGTAGCTGCCAGCGATGAAATAGGAGTGATGGAATTCATGATTTCATGTGTCAGCACACGAATGAGCCGTTGCCAGCTCTCTATTTCTTTCTCCTCCAGTTCGGGATGAATATTTTGCAACGACACCAGCACATAAGCTTCACCTCGCATTTTGAACTCTGTTGCGTTGATCGATAGCTGTATCAGTTCGTCCTCCAGAAAAAGCTTCACGAGGGTTTTGTCGCCGGCCTGAAGTTTCATGAGTAGTTCAGGAAAATCATCTTTAACGGCCGACAATTCATGAATATACCGTAAATGGTTTACCCTCAGTATCTTCTTAATGGCATTATTAAATACATCAACTTTCCCGTCGCGCCTGAAAACGATGATGCCGATGCTCACATGCTGCACAACGGTGAGGAGGTAATTGAAATGTTCCTCTTTTTCGGCCCTGTTTTTTTTGAATTCCTGAATAATCTGATTGAACTCGTTGTTGAGGTCTTCAAAACTTTTGCCCAAATGATTCTCCGAAAAAGAAGAAGAAAAGTCGGAATGACGTATGCTCTGAAAAAATTTGGAAAGTCTTCTGTTGGTTCGTTCAGTGTAAAAGACCAATGAGATAGTTTGCAGGGCAACGAGCAAAGCTAATAAAATCATGCTTACCAGAAACTGCTCGTTTCCAATTAGTTGAGTCATCAGAAAAATGGTTGCTACCAGTAGCAATACCCTTAGGCTGATTTGAAGCCGGAATCGTTTAAAGATCATATTTTTCCATCCTACGGTAAAGTGAAGCCCGTGTCAGCCCCAATTCTTTGGCGGCACGGCTGATATTGCCACCATATTTATCTACAACTTTACGGATAAGCATTTTTTCGGTTTCTTCGAGGTTCATGTTGGAAGGGAGTGACTCCGTTTCAACAATTTCATTGTTATCCGAAAGGAAAAAGTCGTGAGGTTCAAGCACATTGCCCTCGCTCATGATAACGGCTCTTTCAACCGAGTGTTGAAGCTCACGGATGTTTCCGGGCCAGTGGTGCATCATCAAGCGCTTCAATGTACTTGCATTAAGACGCTTTTTAGTCAGTTTGTATTTATGGCAATATTGTTCCAGAAAATGATCAACAAGGGGTTCGATGTCTTCAGTTCGTTCGCGTAAAGCAGGAAGTTTGATCTCTACGGTATTGATACGATAAAGTAGGTCCTGACGAAATTTTCCTTCATTAACCATTTGATACAATGGCATATTGGTAGCACAAATCAACCTTACATCGATAGGTGTTTCCTTGTTCGATCCCAGCCTGACGACTTTTCTGCTTTGCAGCACTGTTAAAAGTTTAGACTGCAGGTTTTGTGAGAGGTTACCGATCTCGTCCAAAAAGATAGAGCCTTTTGTGGCTGCTTCGAATCTCCCTGCCCTGTCTTCCTTTGCATCGGTGAAAGCGCCTTTTTTATACCCAAAAAGTTCACTTTCAAACAAACTCTCAGTGATTGCCCCAAGGTCGACACTGATAAACACTTCTTCTGATCGTTGGGAGGCTCTATGTATTGCTCTGGCTATGACCTCTTTACCAGTACCGTTTTCTCCAAGAATCAATACATTGGCGTCGGTTTTCGCAACTTTACTTACTGTATTCATTACCTTCATCATGGCGGGACTACTACCGATGATATTGCTGTAGGCAGCGTCCTGATCGGCTATCATCACCTTCTGTTTGCCTTTCAATTGCTCCAGCTCAACACGCGATTTGCGCACTTCGAGGGTGGCATTGATGGTTGCAAGGAGTTTTTTGTTCTCCCAGGGCTTAAGCAGGAAATTGGTAGCTCCTTCTTTGATACCTTGAACAGCAAGTTCGATATCGCCGTAGCCTGTGATAAGGATGACTGCAGCAGCAGGATCTATCTCTAGGATTTTGTTCATCCACCGAAACCCTTCCTGCCCGCTTGTGGCATCCCGCGAGAAGTTCATGTCGAGCAGGATCAGGTCGTAAGACTCTGACCTGAGCAAATCGGGAATGTTTTCAGGGTTCTTTTCAGTATGCACAATATCAACATGCTGACGCAAAAACAGACGCGCTGCTAACAACACATCTGCATCATCATCTACAATAAGAATACGGGCTTTTGTCTTTTCCATAAGGCTTGTCAATTTGAAATCCATCGAAACAACGGATAAAAATACATAATCTGTACGCATGTGTACAACTTTATGGACGAAAATGAACACCAAAAGTTACAACTATCGGTATTGATACCATCAATTAGTTGAAAAGCAGTCGTTTACCATGTGTGGCACAATCTTGGTTAATTTCTGTTAAATTTCAAAAAGCTCATGGATCGTAAAATAGAAAAGCCTTTCTGGACCTTGCAAAAGATACTTTTGTTTCCAGTTCTTGGCATCTTCCTTGTTTTTGTCGTTTACCTGCTGGTCTTCAGAGACAAAAGCAGTAAATACATTGTTTCGAGAGATCAGCTGACCATTGCAACGGTTACCAAAGATAAATTTCAGGAGTTTATCCCAATCGACGGCATTGTGCTGCCTAAAACCACCATTTATATCGATGCCATCATGGGAGGAAATGTGCAGGAGGTGTATGTGGAAGATGGAGCCATGTTGAAAAAGGGGGATAAGATTCTGAAGCTTATCAACACCAACCTTGAGTTGAGTTATATGGAACAGGAAACACGTATTTTTGAGGCTATTAATAACTTACAGAACACAAAAATTTCACTCGAACAAAGTAAATTCACCCGTCAACGTGAGACTGTTACAGTTCAACAAGATATCGAGAAGCTGGAAGTGTTGTTTGAACGCCAATGCCAGTTGTATGCCGACAATCTTATTTCGGATGAAGCCTTCGAACAGGTGGAAAGAGATTTCCGTTTTGGACGCAAACAGCTCGAAATTGCGTTGCAGTTACAGGCACTCGACTCCATTTCAACCATACGTCGCAACAAGCAAATCGATCAGTCGATGGACAGGATGTTTGATAACCTCGAACTTTTGAAGTTGAGTCTTGGTAATTTGTATGTGAAAGCTCCGGCCGATGGGCAGCTCTCGTCGTTTAACATTGAAGTGGGGCAGACAGCCAATGCAGGCGAGCATCTGGGACAAATCGATGTTCCCGATGGGTTTAAGCTCAGAGCCAACATTGACGAACGTTACATCTCACGCGTATCGATCGGACAGGAAGTATCTTACAGTTTTGGAGGTGAAAACTATCAGCTTTATGTTCAAAAAATATATTCTGACGTAACTTCAGGAACGTTTCAGGTTGACTTACTTTTTGCTGATACTTTTCCTTCTCATATCAAACGTGGTCAAACACTGCAACTTCGTTTGAAATTCAGCAGCGAGACCGATGCACTTATCATTGGCAGAGGTGGATTTTTCCAACAGACAGGAGGCAACTGGATTTATGTCCTCGATCCTTCAGAAGAATTTGCCACCAAGCGTAGCATACGTATCAACAGACAAAACACCTTGCATTACGAAATTTCGGAAGGTTTGGAAGCAGGTGAAAAGGTGATTATTTCCTCTTATGATAATTTTGGTGATAAAGACAAAGTTGTATTTAAGAAATAAAAGCGGATTAAAGGAATCACTTATTTCCTTTGTAATGAATGATTTAGATATTACAGTTATTAAATGAGTAATCCAGAAAAAAGATTTCTATATGATTAAAGCACAAAATCTTACTAAAATTTTCCGCACAGACGAGGTGGAAACAACTGCACTCAATGCCGTGTCGTTTGAGATTAAGCAAGGCGAATTTGTTGCCATTATGGGACCTTCAGGTTGTGGAAAATCAACCTTGTTAAACATACTTGGGCTACTCGATAATCCCTCGAAAGGGGAATATCATTTTTTGGGTAATGATGTCTCAAAAAGCACCGAAAGGCAGCGGGCAAGCTTGCGTAAACAAAACATTGGTTTCGTGTTTCAAAATTTCAATCTGATTGATGAACTCACTGTTTTTGAAAACGTTGAGTTACCTCTTATCTATCTCGGGATGGCATCACGCGACAGGAAACAACGCGTTGATGAGGTTCTCGCACAGATGCAGATCAGTCACAGGGCAAAACATTTTCCTTTGCAACTCTCAGGAGGTCAGCAACAACGTGTGGCTGTAGCCAGGGCCGTAATCGCCAAACCTGCGCTGATACTTGCCGACGAACCTACAGGTAACCTCGACTCGGTGCATGGTGAGGAAGTGATGAATTTGCTCAGCAATCTCAATGGACAAGGCACAACCATCATCATGGTGACACACTCCCAACGTGATGCGGAATACAGTCAGCGGGTTATTCGCCTCTTTGATGGACAAATTATAAACGAGAACATTAAAAAGTCGGCTTCAGTTCAACCTTAGGAGCATTATAATCAGATTAAAATCCGTTCGCATGATTCGAAGCTACTTCCTTATTGCCTTTCGCTCGTTGATCAAGCAGTTTTCCTACACAGCCATCAATGTTGCAGGCTTGAGTATTGGTTTAGCCTCATTCCTGTTGATTTTGCTATTCATACGTTTTCATCTTGGCTTCGATCAGCATATTCCTGAAATAAACCGATTGTATCGTGTAGTTCAGATTCAGCAAGCTGAAGGTGTTGGTGAACAGCATGTTGCAGTTAATATGGGGCCTTTGGCAGCGCGTTTGGTAGCTGATATTCCTGAAATAACTGATGCGGTCCGTGTGATGCATTGGGGTACTATTCCTGTTAAAATTGGAGACACCTATTTTTCACAAGACAACGCAGCATGGACTGATGAATCGGTGTTCAGGCTATTTGGAATCCGACTTGTGGAAGGTGATACAGCTACAGCTCTCGATGAGCTACGCTCTGTAGTCGTTTCTGTTTCAACTGCAGAGAAACTGTTTGGAAAATCAAGTGGGGTTATTGGCAATGTCATTGAATTTAATAACGAAAGTGGGTATGTGATTACTGGGATAATGGAAGACCAGCCTCGTGAAGCACATATTTGGATGGACATGCTGGTTTCGTTTTCATCGGCTGAAGTGCAGCATCCATGGCTGCGCGAATGGGGATCGAATTCCATGGCTGTTTATGTAAAACTCATTCCATCAGCATCATACAAAGATGTTGATGTGAAAATTAATGAACAGATAAAAGCATTTGTAAAAGATAATGTGTTTGCCCAGCCTCCGGAAATGTATTTACAGCCTGTTGAAGCAATTCACCTGAGTTCGACACATATCAAATTTCAGATGAATTTCAGACAAGGCGACTATCGAACAGTGATCATTTTTTCGATAATAGCCTTGCTCATTATTGCCATTGCAAGTATCAACTTTATCAATTTGGCTATAGCCAGATCTGTTAAAAGAGCCAAAGAAGTGGGTGTCCGCAAAGTGTTAGGGGCAAACAGGATCAATTTGATTTATCAGTTTTTGGGTGAATCGGTTATCATCACTTTCTTATCCATTCTTTTGGCACTCATCTTTGTTGAAATAAGTCTTCCAGAGTTCAACAGGGTGCTCGATACTGAATTGAAGATGAACCTTATACGCGAACCTTCAATGATTTTGGTATTGATATTGATGTGGTTTTTGGTGAGTTTGTTTTCAGGAATTTACCCTGCGTTGTTTATGAGTCGCTACCAAGCGGTTGACGTACTGAAGGGATCGAAAGGCCAGCGAAGCGCGATAGGTGCATGGCTTGGCAAAAGTCTTATCGTGTTTCAGTTTAGTGTCACCATTTTACTCATCTTTTTAGTGACAGTAAGTTATCGGCAGTTTAATTTTATGCTGAATAAGGACCTGGGCTTCAATGGTGATCAGGTAACAGGAATTTATTTGCAGGGAGGTGAATCGGAGAAAAAGGCTGCCTTACTTAAAGATGCACTCAGTCAACATTCTCAGGTTAAGGGTGTTGCGGCGGCTTCATATATTAATGGAGTTGCAGGAAATCAATCAACGATCTTCCTCGATGACACCAGCAATACCAAAGTGATGGTAAGGTTTGGCTATGTGGATGAAGATTTTTTCCCCTTGATGGAGATACCTGTTGTTTTAGGACGAAATTTCTCACGTGAATTCCCTAACGACAGATATGATGCTGTAATTTTAAATGAAGCGGCGGTAAAGTTTCTCGGTTGGGCAGAACCCTTAGGCAAGCGTTTTAAACCATTTGGCATCGACACAACAAACAAACGAACAGTGGTGGGTGTCATAAGCGATTATCACTACTATTCGGTGCATTCAAAAATTGAACCAGCGGCTTACATTATTTTACCCGACAGCTACGGGGTGCTCAGTGTGAAGGCGCAACCCAATGCCTCGAAAGAGGTGGAACAGCTCATCGAAACAACATGGAGGGAGTTGTTTCCCACAACGCCGTTCGAGACGATTTCGGTGAATACCTACATCGAGAAGCAATACCGAAACGATCGCAACAGCATGCAGTTATATACCTTATTTTCACTGCTGTCGATCCTTATTTCAACATTGGGTTTATATGGCCTTTCTTCTTTACGGGTTGAACAGCGGACCAAAGAAATTGGTATTCGCAAAGTTCTGGGAGGAAGTACATGGCAGATGTTGCAACTTATTGGAAAAGAGTTTATTGTGTTGGTCTTCATTGCCGGAATCATTGCAATTCCTTTTGGATTTATCTTCTCGAAACAAATTCTTTCACAGTTTGCCTATGCCATCAATGTGTCAGTCTTTGATGCTTTATGGGCCTTTTTACTTGCTATCATTGTTGCTGTAATAACCATTGTATTTCATGCCAACCGGGCCGCCAGCTCCAATCCGGTTGACGCACTTAAATATGATTAATAATTGATGTTATGAAAGAGGTAGTTATACTGATTCCGGATTTTGAATCGGAACAAAACATTGAAATTGATGTTCGTATCAACGGACGGACAAAAAACCTGCAGTACCGCGTTGAATTGCTTGATTGGGAGGGTAATAACCTTCCATCGGAGCAGAAAGTGCAGGTTTTAAAACATAAAATTGATGCCTACGACAAGGATTGGGAGCTGGTAGAAATAGGACCTCCGGGCGAAAAGAACATCTCACTCATGTTTAGAAAAAGATCTGTTGAATAATATAAATCATTCATTATGCGTACGATAATTGTTAGTTTTTTGCTAATGACTGCCATTGTTTCTGTGGCGCAGCAAACAGAGCAGGATAAGGAAGCCATTCGCCGGGTGATTCAGGAATCCTACGTGCAGGGTATTCACAACAAAGCTGGCATTGCGCTGATTGAAAAGGGCTTTCATCCGGGCTTTGAAATGTTGGGTGTTCAAAATGGCCTGCTTACCCGATACCCAATTTATTCCTGGATCGAAACACTGAAAAAAGCATCAGCCCAAAGTTCTGTAGCGGAAGTAACTGCTGAAATTCCTCTAATTGATGTTGCTGAGGATGCTGCAATGGCACGTGTGGAGTTATTTAAAGAAGGAAAACATCTCTTTACCGACTATATGAGTTTATACCGGTTTCAGGAAGGCTGGAAGATCGTTGCAAAAATTTACTATCGCATTCCTGAAAAGTAATATGCTGATATAGAGAATTTTAGAAAATTTTGGTTTGCTAATGCTGTGTTTTTTCAGCTGATGGAGATGATAAAAAAACTTAAAGGGCATGAAAAATAATTTGATTCTTTTTCAAAATTACATCAAGACTACGTTTCGCCGGATGGTGAAACAACCAGGCTACACCTTAATTAATATGGTTGGCTTAACGAGTGGTATCATGGTTTTTTTGCTGATCTTCTCCTATGTTGCACGCGAATACAGTTACGATAGATCATGGAAAGATTCCGAGAAGATTCATCGTATCAATGTATCACTGAATTTTAATGGTCGTGAGGATCCAATTGCGTTGACTTCTTACAATATTGCTCAATCCATGAAAACAGCCTTTCCTGAGGTTGAAGCTTCAACAATGATTTTTAAAACCAATGTAAGCAACAGCGAAACAGGAGTAACTGTTTGGTACGAGGATCAAATGCTAGAACTTCCATCGTTTACCTATGCTGATGCTGATTTTTTCAAAGTTTTCGATTATCCTTTTACCGAAGGGAATGCCGCAACAGCGCTCTCCGAACCAAAGAGCATGGTGCTGTCAACAGAACTGGCGAAACGGCTTTTCGGCGATATGCCGGCATTGGGCAAAATACTGCGAATCAACAAAACGACTTATGTTGTGACAGGCGTTATTGACAAAAACCGCCATTTGACGCATCTTGAATTTGATGCCCTTGTCTCGTTAAACACCCATTCGCAAAAAACGCTTGAAGAGTTTCGCAGCGACTGGTTCTGGCTTTTGGGTTATACCTATGTGAAGTTTAACAACGAGTCAGCAGCCCCAGGCTTCGATGCCAAACTTGAACAGTTTAACAAAGATGTGATTCAGCCTTGGATCAAAGAAGTCAACGTGGATGGATCTATCGACTTGTCGCACGAGCCTGTCACACATATCCACTTCAATAATAGCTTACAATACGATAGTAGCAGCAATGTAAACGAGAGCACGGTAAAGATTTTTGCTGTTATTGCAGGATTTTTATTGCTCATTGCTGCCATCAACTATATGAATCTGGCAACAGCCCGGTCGGTGCGAAGGGCTCGTGAAATAGGTGTGCGTAAGGTTGCAGGAGCACATCGCCTACAACTTATTGTTCAGTTTCTGGGCGAGAGCTACCTGTTGACAGCTTTGTCGTTTGCCTTGGCATGGTCGTTTGCTGAGTTGGCAATGCCTTATTTTAATGACCTCACCGCTTTAAATCTTTCGCTTTCCGACCTGATTTTTACGAACATCAGCACCTTCCTGATCCTGTTGTCGACCTTTCTTTTACTTGGATTACTGAGTGGGTTTTATCCGGCCATCGTGCTGTCGTCATTTGCGCCCGTCAAAGTACTTCGCCCTGGAGCCTCTTCGGGGAAATCAAGCCCGCTTCAACTGGTAAATCTGCGTAAAATATTGGTGGTGTTGCAGTTCGTGATTTCAACAGGGATGATCATAGCCACCTTTATTGTTTCCTCTCAGTTGAATTTTGTCATGAATCATCCCAAAGGGATCGACTCCGAACAAGTGATGGTAGTTCATTTTCCAAGAGATTCAACATTGGCGGCCAATAAAAATGTTATAAGGGAGCAGTTACTTGCACTACCCGAAGTAAAACAAGTGTCGGCCAGTGCCAGCCTTCCGGGGTATCTTTCAGGAAGATTGATGTTTTTTGTTGGTGACACCAACAAACCCGAAGTGCACACCATGAATATATATTTTGTTGATCATGAGTTTTTTGATCTCTTTGGGATTCCAGTCAACAATGGCAGGGTGTTTTCACGCGATTATCCCAACGACGACAGTACAGCTTTTGTGGTGAATCAGGCAGCAGCAGATTATTTGGGCTATGACGATCCATTGGCTGTTGAGATGAATTGCGGCATGGGTGTAAAAGGAAAGATTGTGGGCGTTGTAAAGGATTTTCATTATGCATCGCTACACAGCCCAATTGAGCCGCTGGTGTTTATATTACGTGAGAACTCTGTGAGATTTTTGGCTATCAAAATCCAAACAACTCAAATGGGGGCGACAATAGAAAAGGTGCAGCAACTTTGGCAGGAATTTGACCAGAAAAATTACTTCCACTACACCTTTCTCAATGACCGTTATGCAAAACAATACCTGCATGAACAACGGATGCTCACGCTTTTCGGTTATTTCAGCCTGATCATCGTACTCATTTCCTGTCTGGGACTGTATGGGTTATCAGCTTTTTCAACCGAACAACGCACCAGAGAAATTGGCATACGCAAAGTGTTGGGCGGCAGTCCGTCCTCCATCCTTACCCTACTCATAAAGGGATTTATGGTTTTGGTTTTGATAGCAGGTTTGATTAGCATCCCTATCGTGTATTACCTGATGTCGGAGTGGCTGAATGAATTTGCTTTCAGGGTACCGATTAGTGCTTTTCATTTTATTGCCGGTTTTATGGTTTCAGCATTTATAGCTTTGGTAACAGTTCTTTTCCAGGCATTTAAAGCTTTACGCAACAACCCTGTTGATGCCATAAAGTATGAGTAAAAGAAAGCAGTTTTCATTGGAAAACTTAACTTTTCGGACGTGTTAAACCAAAAATTGTCGTTATGTGGGCTCATTTCTTTTGGGTGTGTCGCATCATCTAGTGTTATAAAGCCAGGAGAATACTGTAGTCAGAGTCATAAAGACATCAGAATCCATCCCATCGACTGTCAATCGTTAACGGCTTTTTACCTAAAAACCTACCAATATTGATTCAATTGCATGAATTATACTAAGTTTGGCAAAAAATGAGCTTCAAACTTGATGATGGCAACTGAGGAAACATCCGGATTAAAGGCATTAAAAACTTTCATAAGCGAAACTTCAACATCGCTTGGTTTCGATGATTGCGGGTTTTCAGAAGCCGGATTTTTAGCGGAGCATGCCAGCTTGATGGAGCAATGGCTCGAAAATGGGTTTCAAGGCGATATGAGTTACCTTGAACGAAACAAAGAAAAACGCTACAACCCAACCTTACTTGTTGAAAATACAAGAACTGTTGTGACCGTACTCCAAAACTATTACCCTTCTGAATTACTGCCTGAAAGCAGCGGCTATAAAATTGCAAAATATGCCTATGGTTCTGATTATCATCAGGTGATCAGAAACAAACTTATGTTACTTCTTGCTGAAATTGAAAAAGTTACCGGTCCTTTGGAGGCTCGTGTTTTCACCGATTCGGCGCCTGTGCTCGACAGAGCCTGGGCTGAGAAATGCGGATTAGGCTTTGTCGGCAAAAACACCTGCCTGATTCATCCGCGTAAAGGCTCTTTCTTTTTCATAGGACATTTGTTTCTGCCAATTGCACTAGAGGCTGACCAAACCACCATCACCGATTATTGTGGCACTTGCCGCCGTTGTATCGATGCCTGTCCTACGGGTGCGCTTGTTGATGCTCATCAGCTTGACGCCAACAAATGCATTTCTTATCTTACAATTGAATACCGTGGCGAACTTCCCCAACAGTTAAAACCACAGTTCAATGACTGGATTTTCGGTTGTGATATCTGTCAGGATGTTTGTCCGTGGAACCGTTTTGCCAAACCACATCAGGAACCTCTTTTTGCCTTGAAAGCTGACCTTAAAGACATGCAAAAATCTGATTGGGAAAGCCTTTCAAAAGAACAATTCAGCAATCTTTTTAAACGAAGTGCGGTGGAACGTACCAAGTTTGAAGGACTTAAAAGGAATATCGACTTTTTGAAATAGAACATAATACCCAACAATACATTCAATTTTTTTAGAACGTTTTAGGCCATCGGTCTTTGTCAATCAAAAGTCGAGGTGCCTATCCCTTTGGCTTGTGCCTTAAAATCGTAACTTTGCAGCCATAATTGCAAAAAATTTATGCGTAAACTCATCATTCTGCTCTCAGTATTTACAATTGCATCATGTAGCACACTTAAGAAGTCACCTCTTTCACTTTCTGATGCCGACAAAGCTCTAAAAGAAAAAAACTACTCCGAAGCCCTTACGATCCTTGAGAAGTTGATTGCCGCCTCCGAAGCAAACGGAACTTCCGATACAACTCTTGCCTATGAAAAAGCCGGTAATGCTGCAAGCGCTCTTGGCGATACCCTTAAAGCTGAACGTTATTACAAAATGGCTGTTTATCATCAAACGGCGACAGCTCCGGTGTATGTTTTTTTGGCCGACTATTACAAAAGAATGGATAATCTCTCAAAAGAAGTAATGGCTCTCGAAGGGCTAGCTAAGCATTATCCTTCTTCGGCTGAAGCAGAAAAAATGTATTCAAGGCTTTTCACTTATTATGCCACAACTTCGCAATGGGATCAGGCTGCAGGCATATGGATGAAAATACCTCAGGATCAAAAAGTTTTACCGCTGCTTTCTGATTGGCTGAACGTCTGCATTAAGCGGAAAGATGCCGAAGCTGCTGATATTGCAGCACAAGAGATATTGGAAGCTGACAGTCAGAACAGAAGTGCGATGCTATGGAAAGCACAACGACTCTACGACAAAGGCGAGGCACGCTATCAGCAGGAATTAGCCGATTATGAAAAGAACAAGACACATGCCCAATATGCCAAACTTACTAAAGGACTTGAGTTTGCGACAGCAGATTATCAATCGGCACTAAAGCTGTTTGAAAAAGCCTTTAAGATGCAGTCAGAAAGCTCCGTAGCTTTGATGATATCGAATATCTATGCACGTTTTGGCGATGAAGCCAATACAACAAAATTCCGTCGTTTGTCCGAATTGAAATAAAAATAGTAAACAATATGTCCGAATTAACAGATCAGGAATCATATCGTACCGAAATAAGTCAGCTGGGTGAATTTGGCCTTATTGACCATCTCACGCAAAATATTCAGCTTCAAAATAGTTCAAGTGTTGTAGGTGTGGGCGATGATGCCGCAGTGATCGATCATGAAGGGTATCAAACGCTCGTTTCGGTAGATTTGATGGTCGAAGGAGTACATTTCGATCTCACTTACACACCTTTGAAACATCTGGGTTACAAAGCTATAGCTGTGAACCTTTCTGATATTGCTGCCATGAATGGCGAACCACAACAAGTAGTGGTGGGAATAGCACTTTCGAGCCGTTTTCCTGTTGAAGCTATTGAAGAAATTTATGAAGGAATGCTGATGGCCTGCAAGCGGTATAAGATCGACCTTGTGGGAGGCGATACAACCTCCAGTACCTCCGGATTGTTTATTTCGGTAACCGTCATCGGGCGCGCAAAAGCTGAGGATATCTGCTACCGAAAAGGCGCGTCAGTGGGTGATTTGCTTTGTGTGAGCGGTGACCTCGGAGCTGCTTATATGGGTTTATTGTTACTTGAACGCGAAAAAGCTGCCTTCAAAGCCAATCCAAATGTTCAGCCCGATCTCGAAGGATTCGACTATGTCCTAGAACGGCAATTGAAACCCGAGCCCCGCACCGATATTGTCACTTTGCTAAAAGAAGCAGGCGTAAAACCCACATCGATGATCGATATTTCTGATGGACTAGCTTCAGAAATCATGCACCTCTGCAAGGCTTCGGGAGTTGGTTGCCGCATTTACGAAGATAAAATCCCCTTCGATCCGGTGACACTCAATACAGCCGACCTTTTCAGGATGGTTCCAGCCGTGGTTGCTTTAAATGGCGGCGAAGATTACGAATTACTTTTTACTGTCAAACAATCGGATTTCGAAAAGATACGGCAGATCAAAGGCATCAGCATCATTGGTCATATGACCGAAAACACGCTTCATGCCGATATGGTAACCAACGACAAACAGGTGATCGAACTCACTGCACAAGGGTGGGATGCGCTGAAAGGCTGATTGATGCCATAATTAATAGTCAAATTAATTTCAGGATTTGCTTATTTTCGGCCCATCAAATGACCTCTTATGCAACAAATGAAATTAAACCCGGAAACAGTGGATGCCTACATTGCTTCGTTTCCTGACGTTGTGAAGGAAAAATTACAACAAATACGCAACATTATTCAGCAATTTGCTCCAGATGCTTCGGAATCATTAGCCTACGGAATGCCGGCCTACAAGATCAACAAAAAACCCCTGGTGTATTTCGGAGGTTTCGAAAAACACATTGGGTTTTATGCTACCCCTAACGGTCATGAGGCTTTCAAGAAAGAATTAGCAGGTTACAAACAAGGGAAAGGATCGGTGCAATTTCCTTTGGACCAGCCGTTGCCACTTGAGTTGATCAGCGAAATGGTAAAATTCAGAGTTTTGGAGCAAAGCCAACTTACTAATTCAGTTCAGCATAGAAAATCACAACACTGAAAAAATTCACTTCAGCAATGACCAACGATCACCCGCTACAACCCATTATTGCCTCCATTCCACATGCTCCCGGTGTGTATCAATATTTTGACGAGAATGAAAAGGTGATCTATGTAGGCAAGGCCAAGGATTTGCGGAAACGTGTTGCCAGTTATTTTGCTAAAGAACATATAGGAAAAGTAAGGGTGCTTGTCCGCCGCATTTGCAATGTTCAGGTGATTGTAGTTGCTTCGGAATCGGAGGCGCTTTTGTTGGAGAATACGCTCATCAAGGAACTGCAGCCCCGCTATAATATCTTACTTAAAGACGACAAAACATATCCCTGGATTTGTATCAAAAACGAAGCCTTTCCGCGGGTTTTCTCTACACGAAACCTCGTGCATGATGGCAGCGAATATTTTGGGCCATATGCCTCCGGCAGGATGATGAAAACCTTGCTCGAGCTTATACGACAGCTTTATCCGGTGCGCAACTGTAGCCTTAACCTGTCGCAACAAGCAATCCGAAAAGGAAATTATAAAGTTTGTCTTGAATATCATATAGGCAATTGCAAAGGTCCGTGTGAAGGAATGCAAGCCCAAAGCGAATATGACCTGATGATTAGTGGCATAAAGCAGATCATCAAAGGAAATATTCAAGGTGTTTTGCGTGATATGAAAACGCAGATGATGGCTCATGCCGAAGCCCTCGAGTTTGAGAAAGCTCAACATCTTAAGGAGAAGCTCCAGCTTTTGGAACACTACAAGAGCAAGTCAACTGTGGTGAATGCAACCATCAGCAATGTGGATGTGTTCAGTATTCTCGATGAAGCTGATGTGGCATGGGTGAATTTCATTAAAGTGGTGGAAGGGGCTGTGGTTCAATCACATTCGGTTGAGATTCGAAAGAAACTCGACGAAGCAGCCGATGAATTGCTGAGTCTTGCCATCATCGAACTGCGTCTGCGTTTTCAAAGTCAGTCGCCCGAAGTGATTGTGCCTTTTCTTCCCGAATCAGCGCCCGATGGCGTTCGCCTCACTGTTCCCCAGCGGGGTGAGAAAAAGCAACTGCTTCAACTCTCGGAAAACAATGCTATGAATTTTAAACTGGAGACCGAAAAGCAGCGCAGCCTTGTTGATCCCGAGCGTCATCAGCGGCGTATCCTTCAGCAGTTGCAAAAGGACTTGAGGATGGATGTCGTACCCGAAGTGATCGAATGTTTCGACAACTCAAACTTTCAGGGCGATTATGCAGTGGCGGCCATGGTGCAATTCAAAAATGCCAAACCCAACAAAGGTGAATATCGGCATTTTAATATCAAAACGGTGGAAGGTCCCAACGACTTTGCCTCGATGGAAGAAATCATCGAACGCCGTTACAGCCGGTTGATAAAAGAAGAAAAACCCCTCCCGCAGCTTATCGTTATCGATGGTGGTAAAGGACAGTTGGGAGCCGCTGTTAAAACATTGGAAAAGATAGGGTTGCGAGGTAAGATGACCATCATCGGAATCGCTAAGCGTCTCGAAGAGATTTATTTTCCGGGCGACAGCGTGCCAATCTACATTGATAAGCGCTCCGAGTCGCTGAAGGTGATACAGTTTTTACGCGATGAGGCACACCGCTTTGGGATTACACACCACCGAAAGAAATTTGAAAAAGGCTTTATCGCTTCCGAATTTAATAAGATCAAAGGCATTGGCGAAAGCACGGCGCAGAAACTGCTTTTGCATTTCAAATCGTTCAAAAACGTTTCGCAGGCAACGGATGAAGAGCTCATTACCGTGGTTGGTAATGCTAAAACAAAGGTGCTGAGAGACTATTTCGATCGCATGATAAGGGCCTTATAGGAGTTTAGAGGTTGAGGGGTTTAGGAGTTTAGGGCTGGCGCATGCCAAGGGCCTTCATTATCAGTTGCTTATAAACGAGTCAGCATCAACAAATCAACAAAGAACAAATCAACTTTTTTAAGTAGTTGATTTGTTGATGCGTTGATTTGTTGATTTGTTGCTGGTGCAAGCCAATGGCCTTCATTACCAGTCACTTATAAACGCTTCAGCATCAACAAAT
>CAYXCZ010000031.1:0-53440 GCA_964463695.1 uncultured Lentimicrobiaceae bacterium
TCTTTTTTCAAACTCGCCGAAAACAGCAAGCCGAGGTAGTTGCCCGACAGGTTGTAATAACCGCGTGTAGGTGGTGAGCTGAATAAATTGCCAAACTGGTATTCGCCACTGATGGTGTTTTGAAAATTCATCACATATACCAGATTTGCTTTGAGCAGGACTTTATCCAAGGCATAAGAACAACCGGTTCCGATAACAAAACTACCTTGAAATGCATTTGCAGGGCTGTTTAGTCGCAAACCGAACATCTCCCGTGTCTCCGTTCGGTCTTCATTGCCCATAATAAGGGTATAATCTGCTGCGCCTTGCGGGAAATACTTGACTTTTAGACCAGAAAATAAATTTAAATACAATCTTTTATGCGCTTGTATGTTTATTCGTATCAAAATTGGTGCAGAAAAAGAGACTATTGCGTTAGCCTTTGCAGCACTAACCCAGTCTTCAAGATAGTGAGCATAGGTATCCTCAATGGCTATTCTATAATTAAACTTGTAAATAGGCTCCTTTGTCAAAATAAGTCCAGTTATTATTGACCATTTTTTTTCCGGATAAAAATCATATTCGAAACCTGCGTTAAACCCAATGATTGGTTTATTATCAAACGAAAGATCACCGTATTGAGGTGATAATGTGGCTTTGTCAAATAGCACAGGACCTGCTACAATACTCCATTTTGAAAAGCTTTTCAGTTCATCGTAGCTTTTTTGCACCTGAGAAAACGAGCGTGTGACGAATGCCACGTGGAGCATCACCACAAGCGCTAAAGACCTAACCATCCCTATTTTCATCATCTAAATTTTGTTGTTTTGAAAACACTTAACGTTTGCCCCAGCCTTTTTTCAAACTCGCCGAAAACAGCAAGCCGAGGTAGTTGCCCGATAGGTTGTAATAACCGCGTGTAGGTGGTGAGCTGAATAAATTGCCAAACTGGTATTCGCCACTGATGGTGTTTTGAAAATTCATCACATATACCAGATTTGCTTTGAGCAGGACTTTATCCAAGGCATAAGAACAACCGGTTCCGATAACAAAACTACCTTGAAATGCATTTTCAGGGCTTTTCAATCGTAATCCAAAAACTTGGCGGGATTCAGTATCGTCTTCATTTACAATAGTGATATATAATTCTGACTCCCCTGTTGGAAAATAAACAACTTTCAAGCCCGTGGAAAAATTAAGGAATAGCTTTCTTAATGCTTGAATGTTCAACCTAACCAATATTGGAGTGGAAAATGATATGATTGAATATTTTCTCGTTTTCACAACAACATCAGATTCATAGGTTTGATACAAGTCTTTGATATCAATAGAAACTTTAAGATTGTAGATAGGTTCCAGACCAATTAGTAAACCTGTATTAAGAGACCATTTTTTTTCCGGATAAAAATCATATTCGAAACCTGCGTTAAACCCAATAATTGGTTTATTATCAAACGAAAGATCACCGTATTGAGGTGATAATGTGGCTTTGTCAAAGAGCACAGGACCTGCCACAATGCTCCATTTTGAAAAGCTTTTCAGTTCATCGTAGCTTTTTTGCTCCTGAGAAAAAGAGCGTGTGACGAATGCCACCTGAAGCATCAATGCAAGCGCTAAAGACCTAACTATTCCAATTGTCATAATCTAATTTTTGTTGTTTTGAAAATGCTTAACGTTTACCCCAGCCTTTTTTCAAACTCGCCGAAAACAGCAAGCCGAGGTAGTTGCCCGACAGATTGTTATGACAATTACCACAATAGCATAACGAATAATTTGCTTTAAAATTATTGTGTAATAATCAATTTCTGCAAATGGATCAAGTATCTTTCTTTTAGAACAAAAAACTAAAATGAGTACTTCAGACTTACTAAAAACTGTGATGGCCTTAAGGATTGCGAATGTGATACAACAGTAAACTGATAACTGTAGTTTTCAACAAAAACATCGCTATTCAGGATATTGTTCCAGCGAGCTTCAATCGAAAAACGTGATTTTGGAAGCTTGACACGATACATCAGATCCACAAAATTATAACCACTCTGCCGATACCTGAAATATTCCATATTTAGGTTCAACATATGATTGTCTTTAGGGAACAAATTAACAGAAAAAAAATGCTTATTTATATTGGTTTGGTTTCGTAGATCGCCGTTAATGGTTGAATGCATCACATTAAGCTGCATTTTATAATTGAAATTGAGCCATGTTGTTGTCTGATAATAAATTTCTGGGGTTATGCTATATTGAATGGTTGCGGCATCAAACAGCTCGTCATTGGCGAATGTTTTGCCCTCATTCATCATAAAGGAGGTGTTAAGGCTGAGCGACGATTTCAGCGCGTGAACATATTTGCTTGACCTGAACTGCAAGTGGTGGGTATAAGCCGTGTTGGGGATTTGCCGGGCTGTAACAACGAATGATCCATCCTGCTGAAGTTGCGTTTCATAGGTGAGGTTCATGTGTCGTGTTGTGAAGAGGTAGGAAAAGGTATTGAAAAAGGCAGTGATGGAATTGCGATAAGAGATGGAAACCGATGCCAGATGTTGGTTAGATTGCTGAACAAAGGCGTCTGTTTTGATGAATTCACGGTAGTTTTTCAAGATATAGGAATAATGAAAATTATCGGGATCGCTCATTCGTTCCAGATAATACCAGGAGCTTCTCAGTTCCCAGAAACCACCAAAAGTATAGTTAAGACCAAACTTCGGAGCCTGCAGCAGCTTTCGGTTTGATTGCGACTCATTCAATCCAAAATCCTTTAATTGAAGATGTTGTTGGTTAAGTGGCCAATCGAGTGATAAGCGTAATCCTTTATGCTTGTATTGGATGGCTGGTATAATGTAGATTTGATATTGCTGTGCCTCCATATTGTTTGTGAAAGCAGCTCCAGCCTCGGTAAATGACTGATCATCACCGATTTTTAAATGCGTACGCAACGACTGCATACGCAGCGAAAAACCAACCTGTACCGAAAAATCCCAACGTTTCCGGCGAAAAGTGCTACCCAAATAATGGTCTGCAAAAAAGCGTTCGAGTGTAGCCGTTTGAAAAGATACATCATACAGAATGCCATTATTAACAATGCCTTCGAATGATCCCGGACTCACTGACAATTCTTGTGGACCTTTGTCGTATTGGAGCTGCGACTGAAACTCGATAAGTGCTTTGCCTGATTTAAAAATGGAATTCAAGCTGTTTGAAAAACTGTTAGAAGGAGTTGCAACAGATTGATAAACAGTGTCGTTATTATTAAAAATCCTTTCGTTATGATCTGCTTGTTGAAGCCTGAACTGCGTTTTGTTTCTCAAATAATTCTGTTTTGTATTTCGATTTAAGTCAAAACTACCCTGCCAGTATCGATTGTTTTGTTTGTTGTGGGATTCCTTTTCAAAACGAATGGTGTCATCAGGCAGGTAAAAAGTATGATCTTCAAAGCTTTGCTTTTTACGGATGTCATCCACAAAATACACATTTGCACGCAGTTGCAGGTCTTTTTTCAAAGGCAGCAGCACATTCACATTCGCCAGATGAATCCGGTTATCGAGGTATCTTTTAGGGTCTATTGTCCCATATTGATCGGCAGCAGACACGTTGAACAATTCAATACTTTCAGAAGGCCGAGATGGAAACACGGCCAAATTTCCCTCTGTCAGTTGCTTAAGCTGTTGCGAAACATCATCACCTGTGTTGTTCGACTGATACGAAGCCAAAAGCTGCAAACCGGTTGTGAGTAGCATGGGTGTGAATTTTACATCCCACAATAAGGGGTCTATTCCTGTACCAATTTTACCACTTCCCGTATAAGCCGCTTTCTTTTTCAATTTGAGGTTAAGAGCTGCTTGAGGCGAAAATACGATATCTTCGAGTATGCGCACCGGCTGATGCTTTTCGAAAACCTCCACCGTGGAAATGGCTTCGTGTGGCAAATTGCTGCTTATCACAGCATAGCGACCGTCCGTAAGATCAAGTCCTTCAACATAAAACTTGTTGATAGGTAAGCCTTGATACAATATTTTGCCATTTTCTTCTACCTCGATACCGGGCAGCTTCTTTATAACATCTTCTATCGTTTGGTCTTCACGCCCTTTGAACTGTTCAACCAGATAGCTTAAGGTATCGCCTCTTTGATCAATAGGTTTTGCCTTTACAGTGATGGTTTCCAATAATTTGGTATCTTGTTTTAATATGAAATCACGTTGCTGGCTCTGGTTTGGAATTGTCAGTTTTACACGCTTATAATGTATGGAGCTGAGCAGAATGTCAAGGCTGTCGCTGCTCAGTTCGACCGAAACGGAATACTTTCCGGTGGCGTCCGAAATAGAAAAAGCTTTTACAATTCCACTGTGTTTTTGGTAAATTAAAACGTTGATGTCCTGCAAAGGTTGTTGGATAGAATCGGTGATCCTGCCAGAGATGGTGGTTTGCGAAAACGACTGCAATTGCACCATAAACAAAAGAACCGATAAATAAAACACCATCCATTTTGCCATACAATTCTGGTTTTAAAACTCAATAGGATTGTTACGTTTTTTCATCCGGTTTGCAATCTTTTGTTGCAAATCACTATCATCTAAACCAGCTGCTTTGGCACGACTTATTATATCAACTCTAAAATTTTCAGCTGCTTTTAACAGGTCTTCACGATTTGTCTTTACGTAATCACGTTCGACAAACGCTATTGACAGACTATCATAAGGCCGCACTATTGATATGAGCTCGAATGTATAATTCGTTTTATAATCATACATTTTTACTATCAAACCGGGCAGTCCTCCAAATTTATAGGGCCCATTACTATAGGGTATGTCCATTGTAAACCAGGCAATCCAATTTCTACCCCCATACGTACATCTTGCTTCCTGACAAAAGTACCCATGAAGCTCTATCTTTTCGTCTTTTATTTCCCATGAGAAATCATACAGTTTTTCTTCATATAATAGAAAATTGGGTTGTACCTTATCAACATACGTTAGCTTTCCTTTTGGATAATTCTTAAAAATATCATAAGTAAACCTTGTTCTGTAATTACTCATTGGTATCTGTCTGAACTCTTGTGATCGTCCCTCCTTCCGGTATTTTTCCCCATCGTTTCTGTAATCAAAGAAATTTTTCCCGGTAAACAAACTCATATCATCTCCAATGAGCAAAATCATATCTTCTTGATTTTTGAAATGCGGATTTAGACTATCTTCATTCCAGGTTAAACTATAAGTTACGACAGTGTTAACCTCAGAGAGCTTTATTGATGGTGGAACATAGAACTGCGCTGCAACAGGTATTGAACCTGCCAAGAGCAAACAGATGTTAATACACAAAATGAAAATTGTTTTCATGGAAGTCATTTTATGGCTATTATTTAAAGAATAGCGAGATTTGTTTCAATTTGAAGCAAATCTCGCGAAAAAGGCATTTTACGATTATTCCTCAGACATTCCACACAAAAGCTGATCCCATATCATACGGTCATAATCATCACACACGAAAACAGTATATGAGTGATCATTATCACAGAACATAATTTCTGTTCCACACAACTCTTCTTCTGTGCCGTTATCAGCAGTTGAAATGAAAGGTATGGCAGCTAATATTACCAATAAGGTAATAGTTAAAAATGAACTTTTCATAACTTTATATACTATATATTAATTTTTCGCCTACTTTCAGTATCTTGTGCTTTGGCCGCTGTTTCGGCGTACATTCCGGCCTTAATCCCTTAACGCAGGTATAAAAGCGCAGGTTCATTGATGGCCCCAAGCCACAGCCAAACACGCTAAAACCTGTAAATGCGTGTGCCGCCACCCCTGTGATGTGTGAAAACATCCAATAAAACGCTGTTGCGGGTTGGTTTCAATAAGCGTTGTTGTATCTTTGCGTGGCCTTCTCTGGTTTTGGTTAAAGTTATGTTTCTGGTGAAATGCTTGACTGACTCCTTGGGAGGTTTTTGTTTTTCGGGTGGCCGGCCCGTTTTATAAAAGCAATGTATTAATTCGTTGGTTTATTATAAATCATTGTGAAATGAATTTAGATTAATTATTGGTTTTGAATTGGTTTCTGAATTCGACCACAAAGATAAATAGAAGTGACTGCCCTATCCCGGCAGTCAGTTGCCAATTTTTCATTTTTATTGAAATTTTTTATCTAGCGGTGTTCAGTGTTATTTTATGAGATTAGATAATAGGATCGCCGAACAGCACAATATCCTATGTTATAACCCATCTGTTTTAGATCACTGATGCAGCGATAAAGCGTGCGCTTAGAGGTGCAACTTCTTTCACTTAAATAATCAGCACTAATGCCTTCACCATTTTGGATCAAAAGAAGCAGATAATCAAGTTTCTTTTTTTTAGCTAAAAAGTTCATTGTCAATTGTTTTTATTGGTTAAATCATTAATAGTAATTGAAAGTTGTTTTTGTGCATGCGTAATCCGTCAACTGAATCTTATCCACTCTTAAACATCAGAAAGAATGAAGTGAGCGATAAATGAATGTATGATAGTGTTATGTAGGCAATCCAATGCACGAAGCATTTTGCCTGTCTCGGGTGGGGGGCGGTTAATCGTGTTCTGCATATTCATGTATTTTTCTCAGAAAATTCATTTATGGCTATAATTGTTCATCATCTAATTTATTGGAACAAAAAAAGTCGTCTATATATTAGTACCAAAAAAACGGAAAAACGCATCACTTTTTTTTACTTTTTTTACTTTTATTAAAAAGTGCCTTTGTAACAAATAGATAATGAGTGTATTATAAACGAAAAAATATTTCATTTTTTGAAAAACCGTTTTCACTTTTTTTGCTGAATTTGCCCATTTTTGCCTGTTTTCAGTCGCTTTTTGAATAGTATTTTTGCTTGGCTTTTTCTCGTAACACAGAATTATTTCACAATTAGTAATTCCATTTTCTTACAATTTGTACTAAAGTCAGAGCAAAATGCAGCGGCTTCAGTTGGAGTTGTTCAACTGATTATCATGATTGAAAAAGAAGATTTTTAGAGTGAAACCAAGCACAAACCCACAAAAAGAACGTATGAATCTTTAGCTAAGGGAATGATGATTTGGTTTATGGGCTGGCATTTTGATGATTCAACCAATTCCCGCGAGTGGCTATTTGTTGTTGTATGAGGTCATCGTTCGCTCAATACCAATCGAGACAAAACTTTTGATGATTTCAACGGCAACAGGAATGCGGGGCTCGATGGTTTCAATCTCCTGCCTGTTCCATTCGCCCAAAACATAATCCACTTGTTTTCCGCGTGGGAAATCGTCGCCAATACCAAATCTGAGTCGGGCATATTGGTTATTTCCAAGGGTTTGCATGATATTTTCCAATCCATTATGACCTGCATCGCCACCCTTTGATTTGAGGCGCAGAACTCCCAAAGGCAAAGCAAGATCATCAACAACCACCAATAGATTTTCCTGTGGGATGTTTTCCTGACGCAGCCAGTATTGTACCGCTTTACCGCTCAGGTTCATATAAGTGGTAGGTTTTATAACAACCAGCACACGACTTTTATATTTAAGAGTGGCAAGCTGGGCAAGACGTGTTGTTTCAAATTTTCCGGCCAGGTCAGCACATAGAAAATCGCCCACCCTAAAACCAATATTATGACGGGTGTTGGCATATTCCGGGCCAATATTTCCCAAACAGGCAATGAGGTATTTCATATGCAAAGGTTCATAAATTGTTTGTAAAACAAAAGGGTAGTCATGAAAAAAGGCATAAAAACAATGTTTTATGCCTTTTTATATGCTAAAATAAGCGTTTATTCTTCATCGGTAAGAACGATGCCACGAGCTGCTGTAACTTCAACTACAACTGAATTACTGTTGTTGAGGATGTTTAGCTTTTCGAATTCAAGGTTCTTTACTTTAATGTTTTGATTGACATTCAACTTCGCGATGCTGATTTCGATAAATTCAGGCATGTTGGCTATCAATCCTTTAACGTTAAGGCGGGTCATTTTCAACTTCATTTTACCACCGCGGATTACTCCCGGTGAGGTGCCTTTAAGTTTTACAGGTAAAGAAACAACAACAGGTTTGTCGTCTTTCACTTCATAAAAATCGGCATGTAATACATGGTCACCAACCGGATGATACTGAACGTCTTTCAGTAAGGTTTTGTAAGTTTTGTTACCAATTTTGATTTCGATAAGAAACGTTTCAGGAGTAAAAAGGATGACTTTAAAATCTACCTGATTCATTTGGAAATGAACCTGCTCTTCACCACCATACAAAACACAGGGAACTTTCCCGGCGTAGCGAAGTGTTTTAGCATCTTTTTTCCCTACGTTCTCTCTTGGAGAACCGCTCAATGATACTGTTTTCATTTTTAATGATTTAATTAATTATTTGGAACTTGGAATTTGAAACAACGAGCTGATAGATTCGTAGTTCTCCACTCTTCGGATAACTTCAGCAAATAAATCAGCAGTTGACAATACTTTTACTTTATCACACTCTTGTTTGAGAGGGATGGTATCTGTTACAATTACTTCTGTAAATGGAGAGGCTGCAATACGCTCGTAGGCCTTGCCTGAAAAGACAGGGTGGGTACAAAAAGCGCGAACGCTTGCTGCACCGTTATTCATGATCAGTTCACCTGCTTTGGTGATTGATCCGGCTGTGTCAATGATATCGTCCATCAAAATTACATCACGCCCGGTAACATCACCAATAAGCGACATATCTTCCACCTCGTTGGGTTTTGCCCGATGTTTATAACAGATTACAAAACCGGTATCCAACATTTTGGCATAGGAAGCAGCTCTTCGTGTTCCTCCGGTATCGGGTGATGCCAGGGTGAGGTTGGGCAGTTGCAGGCTGTGGATGTATGGAACGAAAATATTGGAAGCATAAAGATGATCAACAGGCACATCGAAAAATCCCTGTATTTGGTCAGCATGCAAATCAATGGTGATGATACGTGTTATTCCTGCAGTGATGAGCAAATTGGCAACGAGCTTTGCTGCTATAGCAACCCGCGATTTGTCTTTCCGATCCTGTCGGGCAAAACCAAAATAGGGTATTACAGCAGTGATTTTTCGTGCCGAAGCTCTGCGTGCTGCATCGGCCATCAACAGTATTTCAAAGAGGTTTTCGGTGGGCGCAAAGGTTGATTGAACGATAAAAACGTCTCTTCCTCTTATGTTTTCTTCGAAAGAAGGTTGAAATTCACCGTCAGAAAAATTAACGAAAGTTGTCTTTCCAAGGGGAGTACCGTAACTTTTTGCAATTTTTTTTGCCAAATATTCAGATGCTCTACCCGAAAAAATACTTACAAGAGGCTCAGCCATAATAACTTGTGGTTTCGTTAAAATCTGGGTGCAAAAGTAGTTAATTCCTCATTATCAGACAAGAAAATTTGTTCTTATGTAAAGGAAATGTTTCTGCAGGGTAAAACATGTCAAAAATCAAAATGACATTCAGCCCTTGGGCAGCGCGATTCGACAAAAAAACAACTTATTCTTCAGCTGTATCTTTCGGTTCAAAACTTGCTAAAATAGATTCAACAATATTGTAAGCTCCGTCCCAGATGTCGGCTATTGAGGCATCAAGCATGTAACAGGGTGTTGTAAAAACCTTTTTTTCGTGATCGCAAACCACATCGCCATGTTCTGTTTGAATATGTGTGCCACCAAAAGCTTCGATAACTTGCGCTGTGCCCTCATCATTGCCTATTGTCACATTAACATCACCAAGGATTTTAGCTATGAAAGCTGGTGAGATACACATGGCACCAATAGGTTTCTTTTGGTTGAACATGGCTTTCACTGCCTTTTCCACATCGGGCTGAACCGTAGCTTTTGGTCCGTCGAAGGCAACTGTTGAAAGATTTTTGGCAGCGCCAAAACCTCCCGGAAAGAAAAGCACATCGAATGAATCCGCCTCAAATTGCGATAGTGGCATGATGCTTCCTCTGGCGATTCGCGCCGCCTCAACAAGCACATTACGCTTTTCATTCATTACCTCACCTGTAAGATGATTGATCACATGGTATTGCTCCATGTCAGGTGCAAAGCACTGATAGTCATTACCCGACTGTTTAATTGCCAACATTGCCAGGGTGGCTTCATGAATTTCAGCACCATCATAAACACCACAACCGGCTAAAACTACTGCAAATTTTTTCATGATTTAGTTTTCTTGATTTACGACAAATATACAGTTAATTGACGGAAATAAAATGGAACCATTTTTACTTTGTAACATGAGAAGTGTGATTTTTTTGTTCTTATAAAGCAGCTGCAAGCAGACATCTTCTTTCAGTTTCAGAGACATGAAGCAAAGATTAAGATTCTTTTAGTGAAGGCTTTATGTAATCATACCCCGGCTAACAAAATTCAAATCAGGAAGTTATTACTCCCCAAAAGGTTATTAGTCAATTACTTAAAAAACATCCAAACCGGGTATAAAAATCCGGCTAACATCAAAAGAAGGATAAACGGACGGTTGATATTTTGCCACTTATAGTTTTTATGACGTACGGCGTCAATGCCATGATTGATGGCCGAGAGTGTAAAGAAGAAAAAGAAAACGAATAAGATGGTGAGTTCGGCATAAATGCCCCAATTGCTAAAATAAACCAACAAAGCCCCGGCAGCATAGGACAACAATGCAAACGACGACTGTTTCTGGTAATTGCTGCCTGTTTCAAAACCTTTGGCCCGGGCTGTTTTTTTACCAAAAATCAACCCTTCCAGGCCTGAGATACCGGCAATGGCAACAATTACAACGGGTATCATAAAATGAAGTTGAGCAACAGGGTTGTAGGTTGTTTCGAAACCGATGGAATATCCTACATAAAATGCGATTCCTACCAAAAAAATCCGCAAGATGTCGAGTAATTGAATGAGCATTCCTTTAAGTTTTAAGAGAGTTTACACTATTTGAATACCCCTTTCCTTTTAAGACAGCACCAAATGAATGTAAGTTGGGTTTGTCTGATCAGGGTTTCTGTAAAATTAGAGTTTTGTTCAATATTTAGCATTCAAAAACGTAAAAAATAAAATTATATAAAGCAATATTATAGATCGATTTCAGCAAATTCATGGTTTAAAAAAAGCAGAATGCTGTAAAATAAATAGCTCAAAGTTAAAGCGACATATATCAACGAATTAAATTATGCCATTACACAATTGAGTAATTAGGATTGAATATTATTGGGATAATACTTCGATATCTTATTTTTTAGTTTTTATAGTAATTTCAAACAACATATATGAATGAAATTATATATGATGACAAGAATCAGGAGGTATTTTTTTTACCTTTGAAGGTGAGATAGATTAAAAAAAAGTTCTTCATAGGGCTCATTTTCAATCAAATAAATAACTTCAATCAAATATAATCATTATTTATCTTTGACCTGCTAATGAAAATTATAAGAAACATTCTCCTTTATTTAGTAGTTATTGGAGGTTTTATAGCTTTAATCTATGGCATTATCAGTTCAGGAAGCAAACTTGAAATTCAACAATTAGTTCAAGAAAGGGGAGATAGCCTTACCCATTGGGCAAATTTTTTAAAAACTCTTCAGGAGAATCTTTCACATCCGCTAGCTATTTTATTAATACAGATAATAGCAATAATTTCTGTGTCCAGAATGTTTGGATGGGTTTTCAAAAAAATTGGTCAACCAACAGTTGTTGGAGAAATAATAGCAGGAATTGCCTTAGGACCATCATTGCTTGGGATGTATTTTCCAGATGCAACAGCAATGTTGTTTCCACCCCATTCAATGCCTAACCTTCAGTTTTTAAGTCAAATCGGATTAATACTCTTCATGTTTATTGTTGGGATGGAAGTTGATATGAAATTTTTGAGGGATAAAGCACGTGACGCTGTCGTTATTAGTAATACAAGTATCGTTGTGCCATTTACTCTTGGGTTAGGACTTTCCTATTTTATTTTTGAATCATTTGCTCCAGAAGGGATTTCCTTTATTGCCTTTGGCCTTTTTATTGGAATTGCAATGAGTATAACAGCCTTTCCTGTTTTAGCAAGAATTGTTCAGGAGCGAGGAATACATAAAACCAGATTAGGAACCATAATTATTGCATCTGCAGCAGTTGATGATATTTCTGCTTGGTCACTTTTAGCCGCAGTTATTGCAATTGTTAAGGCTGGTTCGTTTGTAAGTTCATTATATATCATCATATTAGCAGTTGCTTACGTTTTAGTAATGCTGTTTATTGTGCGGCCATTTTTGAAGCGAATAGGAGATTTGCATCCTACTAAAGAATCGCTTAATCAACCGATCGTTGCAATTTTTATACTTGTACTTATAATATCTTCCTGGACAACAGAAGTTATTGGAATTCATGCACTTTTTGGTGCTTTTATGGCGGGTACTATCATGCCGGAAAACATACGATTTCGAAATATTTTTATTGAGAAAATCGAGGACATTTCACTTGTAATGCTTCTCCCATTGTTTTTTGTTTTTACTGGTCTTCGGACGGAGATAGGATTGATTAATGATATGTACCTTTGGAAGGTAACCGGAATGATTATCCTCGTTGCTATTGCAGGTAAATTTTTAGGTAGTGCAATAGCAGCCAAAGTTGTTGGACAAAGTTGGAAAAACAGTCTCACTATTGGTGCATTAATGAATACACGTGGATTAGTGGAATTAGTTGTGTTAAATATCGGTTACGATCTGGGGGTGTTAAAACCCGAAATATTTGCAATGATGGTAATTATGGCTCTTGTTACAACTTTTCTTACAGGTCCTTCACTTAATCTGATTAATCGATTATTTAAAGACAAACCTGATGAAAATCAAATAATTGATGGTTTAATAAAAAGATTTAAAATTCTTATTTCTTTTGGTAAACCCGAAAGTGGTAAATCATTGTTAAGACTCGCTAGTACGCTCGTTGGAAATAATAATCACAACCAATCGGTTACAGTGATGCATCTTTTTCCGAGCACAAACTCCCACCATTATAATGTTGAAGAATATGAAAACAACTGCTTCAGCGTCATTAAAGAAGAGGCAGAACTCCATCAGCAAAAAATAACAACTTTTTTTAAAGTTTCCAACGATATAGAAAACGATATTATTGAAACAGCCAACAAAGGCAATTATGATCTATTGCTTGTCGGCATAGGTCAGTCAATATTTGAAGGCAGTCTTCTTGGCCGTATTCTGGGATTCACAACACGAATGATTAACCCTGACAGAATCATTAATCAGGTGACTAGAAAAGAGGGCCTTTTTGAAACTTCTCCCCTTGACGAACGAACCAGAACGATTATTAATAGAAGCTCTATAAGTGTTGGAGTATTACTCGATAAAGGATTAGGAAACATTTCAACTATCTGTTTACCAGTAGTTAACGAGAAAGACCTTTTGATGTTCCAATATGCTAAAAGAATGATGGAGCAGAGTAGTATAAAAGTTGAACTGATTATTTTTAACTCTACAGAGATAAGTATAGATAGAATTAATAAAAGCTTGACCTCTCATAATATTCTTGACAGGAAATCTATAAACAACATTACTGAGAACATGATAGATCAAGAGTTCTTTAAAAAGATTGATCTCATGCTTATTAGCCTCGATTCCTGGAAATATGTACTTGATCTAAAAAGTCAGTGGTTAGCACTTATTCCCTCAACCCTCATCATATCGCTTAAGCCCAATCAAGATTTGTAAAAAGTTGAGGCAATGGCATTGGAATGAATGCGGACTTCATTGAAAGACTTATTTAGAAAAAAAAGCTGCAATTATTAACCATCACTGAGTAAAACGCTCATTACTTGCTAATGTATCACAATCTTTTTTGTGACAAAAAACCTGTCTTCAGCAACAATAGTAACCTGCAAATTTTGCTGCGCTGATGATATTGCTGGGCGAATTAACTTTGACTGTTTTCCGTTGTTTTTTTCATTTATAAATCCCTCATCGATGATCGCGCCAGCAGTGTTGGTAAGGTAATAATACACATCAATTGATGCATCTGCTTCAACTTCGAGCGTGAAGTCGCCTTTGGTAGGATTTGGGAATACATTCAGCTGGTAGGGATTAGTACCATCAATTTTCTGCAAACCAACCACTGATGATGGAATCAGTCTGACTGCATAGATACGCGCGTCAGCCGAAGTTTGAGAGGTTTGATTCGATGAGAAAGGGTTTAAAAGAGGGCTATAAATACCTCCGAAAATATGCCCCAGTAAAAGGGTATCGTTTTGGCATTTATGCAACAGAATGGAGCCGGTAGCATTGAGAGGCAAATCGGGATTTACAATAAATTCAGCTCCCGAACCTTGAAAACCAGGCATCTCCTCTGTCATTTGATATTCCTGCAAACTACCATCTGCATAACGGGTGAGCCGACTGATGGTTTTTACAAAAGGAACAAGATTATCCTGTATAAGGGTTCCGTTTTGGTAATAATACTGACTCATGCCTCCAAAAAACAGGTTATGCATTTGTTGTGAAACACTGTCGTACAAACCAATGTTTGCCGCATGGTAATTACATAAATATTGATTAAAAGTTGTTATTGGAGTATAACTGTTCTCTCTGATGTCAACAGGATACAGAAAAGGCAAATCAACTCCCGACTGAAAAACGCCTGATGAGATCGTGTAGCCTTGTGTTCCGTCAGGAAATACCTGAGCTATAAGGTTATAATCTCTTCTTCTCAGATGAACGGGATCAGTCAAGGCACTGTAATTTCCATAAGTCAGCTGATTACCGCTGTTGTTTATTGTGAACATTCGTATTTGATTCGAATAGGACTGTACATATGTTGGATTTCCCATAGGATTATAACGGCCATCAAACCGATGACCTCCGACGAGGTAAAAATATGCACCCATTTTAACAAGGTGTCCTCCTGTAATAGCAAAAACATCATTTGTGATTTGCTTGACGAACGGAGTCAGGGGTTCGTTGTTGATCACAGCTTCAATCACAGATGAGACGGTGATAGTTGTAAGATAAGGAAACGTAATATGATCATTTTCTGAAGCTGCAAACGCGTATCCTCCAATGACATACAAGGTGTCGCCATCTTGTGAAAAATTCATATTGGTCGATTGCAACTGCTCTCTTATACTCACTGTAAGCGTTTCCATTGAGGAGCTCCAAAGCTCACCTGAGGCAATATCAGCAACATAAATCATGGTGTTATTACCCGATTGAGGAAAAGCATTGAAAGGTTGTCGGGCATGAAGTCCATCTTTTCTACCGCCGATAATCAGCCACTTATCTTCATGCTGTGCATAAATATATGATTGTAATCCGGGTAAACCGGGCAAAACAATTTCTTCAAGGGCTATTGAATAATCAAAATCTGATTGAGTTTTTGCCTGTTGATACATTGTAAATAGTATCAGCAGGATGGAGGTAAATCGTGTCATGTTTATTTGGTTTAAAACAAGGAGTAAATAAACGAAAAAAAACAACCCCTTGAAAAGATTGTTTTCAAGGGGTTTAGGCGTACCCGGAGCCGGGATCGAACCGGCACGAGTGTAACCTCACTGGTTTTTGAGACCAGCGCGTCTACCAATTCCGCCATCCGGGCCTCTCCTGTTATTTACACAGGGCTGCAAAAGTAATACTTTTTATGTATTACAACACCAGTAACCTTAAAAAAATGCCTGAAGAACAGTTTTGTGTCGGCACATAAGGGTTGCAAAAAAAATAGTATCTTGTGCCTGTTTTGAAATAGTGCTTCATCAAACTTATTAAGCATCCTGCATATGGAATCTGAAAACAAAACAGCAAAAATGATGCGCATACAGATCATTGCCAACGGTCCGGCGCTCATTCAGGGTCCTGTGGAAATCATCGATCAATTTGGTAATAAAGAGGAGAAAACAAGCATGTTTGCCCTCTGCCGTTGCGGCGCTTCACATAGTCGTCCGTATTGTGATGGAACCCATAATTACAATGGATTTACTGACGAAAAAAAATAATTCAATCATGAAAAAAGTTGTAAAAAACGCTACAGAAGCCATTGCCGGAATAGCAGATCATATGACACTCATGCTCGGAGGTTTTGGCTTGTGTGGAATACCGGAAAACAGTATTCAGGCACTTGTTGAAAGCAAAGTAAAAGGACTCACATGTATATCAAACAACGCGGGTGTCGATGATTTTGGTTTGGGATTGTTGCTTCAGCAACGACAAATCAAAAAGATGGTTTCATCTTATGTTGGTGAGAATGCTGAGTTTGAACGTCAGATGCTCAGCGGAGAACTGGAGGTTGAATTGAACCCGCAAGGAACACTTGCCGAACGTTGTCGTGCTGGTGGCGCTGGTATTCCTGCCTTTTTTGTGCCTGCCGGAGTGGGTACCGAAGTGGCCGATGGAAAAGAAACACGTGAGTTTAACGGAAAAATGTACTTAATGGAACATGCACTTGTTGCCGACTTTGCTATCGTTAAAGCATGGAAAGGCGACACTCATGGCAACCTTATTTACCGTAATACTGCAAATAATTTTAATCAGGCGATGGCAATGGCTGGAAAAATTACCATTGCTGAGGTGGAAGAACTCGTGCCGGCCGGCACACTCGACCCCAATCAGATACATACTCCCGGAATCTTTGTGCAACGCATCTTTCAGGCTGAGAACCTGGAAAAACGTATTGAATTTGTAACAACACGTCCCAAATCGTAAAACCGAAATAAAATGGCTTTAGATAAAAATGGAATAGCAAAACGTATAGCTCAGGAGCTCAAAGATGGGTTTTACGTGAACCTCGGAATTGGCATACCGACATTGGTTGCTAACTATATACCTGATGGAATGGAAGTTATACTTCAGTCGGAGAACGGCTTACTGGGAATTGGTCCATTTCCATTTGAAGGTGAAGAAGATCCTGATCTGATCAACGCAGGGAAGCAAACGATCACTTACACGAAAGGGGCTGCCTTTTTCGATTCAAGTACCAGCTTTGCCATGATAAGAGGCGGCCATGTTGATCTCACCGTTTTAGGTGCTTTTGAAGTTTCGGAACGAGGTGACCTCTCCAGTTGGAAGATTCCGGGCAAAATGGTAAAAGGCATGGGTGGTGCGATGGATCTCGTTGCCTCAGCAAAAAATATCATTGTAGCAATGACACATACCGATCCGAAAGGAAACTCTAAGTTGTTGCCATCATGTACCTTACCCTTGACAGGCATCGGCTGTGTGAAACGAATAGTGACAGATCTGGCAGTTGTTGATGTGACCAGCAATGGCTTTCGGTTGCTCGAACGTGCACCGGGAGTGAGTGTAGATGAAATTATTTCAAAAACAGCCGCTCCTTTGATTGTTGATGGGGAAGTACCTGAGATGAGGCTCTGACTTTAGCTCATTTTTATTTCTTAGGAATGAGTTTTTCGTAATCCTCAATCGTCCCGTTGTTCAGACAGGTTTCAATGATCACACGACCCAGTTCCGACAGATCGGGTGTAAGGTATTGTTCCAACTCTTTTCTGAAAAATTCTGTAAGAATGGCAGCACCTTTATCATAACCTTCAAAACCTAACTCGGGTTGTTTGTAGGTCTTGAGGAAGCGCGAAGGAATTTTTGAGCCTTCAATTGTCAGAAATTCGAGTTCATAACCCAATAAAGGACAGCGGGCAGGCGAAATTTGATCAGGACGAAACTTAGAGTTTCCTCTGCGTGTAAGATATTCACGCATAAGCAATTGAGGCCTGAAACCAACTTTCCAAACACCAACATATTGATTGGGTGTCAAAACATAATGAGTATCTGTTTTTGAGGCAATCTGATCAAGCAGCAGGTTAGCATGACGCACTTTTTTACCGGTAGCAAAAGGCCAGTACGATCCAACACCTTCACTTTCCATTCCTTTGCCAAGGCTGATAATACTTGGGTTGGCGTGTCCACGAGGAGAAACTAAACGCCATAACCATGCCAGTGCAGCAGGAAGAAAATGAAACAACCCCAAAACACCATATGTTGGATCAAGCATCGAACTGGGAGGAGTGCGCACACCAAAACTTCTTACATCAATATGTACAGGATGTGAAATGACTCCCTCAAATAACTCTCTGGGAACAACCACACGTGGATTAGGGCAAGGCTTACCAGGGGCATCTTCAATATGATTCCAGGGCAATGCTGTTCCTCCCGGATGAGTTTGTATATTCAAAAACAGCAGAGGCTGCTTTGCGTTAATTGTGATTTTTTCAAGAACAGGATCGATACCGTAGCCGGTAATATTATCGGTGCGGATAAACCATGAATTTTCTCCGTCAAGAAGTCGCAACCGTTTGCTCTCTGTTTGTAAGGAAGTGTGCACTGTAGCCATATCATCGCATACAGGTCGAATTTCGCAAAAACGCGGGATCTGAATTGTTCTTTTTTCTCCCGTTATACTGTTTGTGCCGATAAGAACTTCGCCACTAGGCTCGCGTACAATGTGTTGCAACATTTCACTTTTTCCACCTCCGCTTGCTCCTTCATGCATGAAGCGGGTGATGTTATCATAAGGGCTCACCGATTCAACGGCTGAACAATGGGTTGTAGCCCATCCTTCTTTTTCACCTATGGTAAGCAAAACACCATAAATTCCTTTTTTTGCGCTGGGACCAGGATAGAGGTTATAAGAAAATATTTCGTACTGATGATCTAAGCGATTGTGTACAACTACTTGTTTTCCATCGAAATGGGTATGACGGAAGGGCGGTGCAACATAAACTGTAGCGTAAATGTTTGTGCCAGCCGGAATTTCATCCAGATGAACAATTTTTTGCAACATGGCCAATCCCATAGCAAAAAAACCTGCATTTGCCGGAGCAACTGCCATCCCAAAAGGACTGTCGTCCATGAGGCCTATTTTAAAGAAGAAAACAACTAAATCCTGCTTCTTTAGCCACTCAAATGTTTGTGAACGCAACCCATCGAACGAATATCCCATGCGATTCCTGAAAAGTTCCTTATCAGTTGGCTGTGTATCGGCTATGAGCATGGTATCGGGGTCGCGCCTGCGCATGTAAGGCTCAACATAATTGGCGGAAATACCGTTAGTCACTTTATGTACGATAGCCTCTGTAACTAAGCCCTTTCCGGGAATATCGTAGCTCACTTCATAACTAAAACCATTTTCAGGCCCAAGGCTTACTGCTGCCAGATCGGTATAGTTTTCAAAAAAACGCACTTCTTTTTTGCTTTGCCGAAGGATTTGATCAACCTCAACAGGTATATTGAAATGAAAGGGGTATGTCATGTGTAAATGTTTTTATTGTTAATCGAATAACAAATAAACGAATTTTAGAAGGTTTTGTTGGATTAAGGAGAGAGATTAACTCTTTTTTGAGTTGGAAACGGTTGCGACGATTGCAATGAAATGAATATCAGGAGTCTTGAAAATTAAATAAATATACTAATTAAGATGTTGAATTACAAATTATTACAACAAACATTATTTTTTTAAATTAAAAATTGACAGGCAAAATGTATGTTGTTAAAACCATCATTTATAAACGACCTTAACTGTTTCGCCAGCTTCCAGGTCGAACCAGAAAATAAGATCGTCTCCATTTTCTTTTGATCCAAACTGCTTTCCTTCAATTTTTATTTCAGAAGCTTTTACAGCCAGACTCACTCCTCTAATTGTTTGTTTTGAGTTATTGGTAATCAGTGTGGTGTTGCTGTTTGGATATGAAAAAACCAATGTTTTAGCAGCTTCCTGATACTCTATCAAATCGCTGATTGTGATGGGAAGCAGCATTCTTTTTTCACGCAATGCAGCTATTTTTGCAAGTGCCCGGTTAAAACCTTCCATCGCTTGTACTTTGCCATCTTTGTCGAAATTCCAATATCCTTTACCTTCTTTAACCCATGCCGGATAAACATGGGTAATGAGGATGCTTTTGTTTTCGATGAGTGAAACGAGTCGTTGCGGATGAAAATAATAATCCCATAAGGCGTCATTCGGGACTTCTAAAGTGCCGGTTGTTGACCACATAATGGCTTCAGGAACAGCAGGATGTATGCTGATCTGACGATCAGGAAAAGCATCTCCAAAACCTGAGAAAGGAAGTTCCATATGACCATTATAACCCCAGTTTCTGTACGGATTCAGCTCTTCGGTTGCTGCATTCCAGAAATACCGCTGCCCGTATTTGTCCCAAAGCGCTCTTGCATAATGAGGCGATTCGGGTTGTAAACCATCGCAAATAACATTTTCCCTGTTATTGGATTCCAGGTTGTTATATCCATGATCAATCCAGCTCGGTGAGCCAAAATGTTGTTGCATAAAACCAAGTGCTTCATTCATGTTTTTTGAAGTGGAAGTGTATTGCTCAGGTGTGTGCAGGCATATTTCATGACCTTTTTTATGCAACTGTTTTAAAAAGGCAAAAAAAGCGGTATCGCTTTGAATGGTTGAATGTAACCCTTTGAATAGCTGATCGCTGGCATCATCGTTTGTTACCTGATCAGGGTTGTTATAAAACACACTTTTTGTAACCGGAATATCATAAGCAGCAAAACCACCTCTTGCCTGTTGGATGTCATGGATGTCTTCGTGGCCAAAATTTACAGCACGATGGGTTCTGATATCCGTCCAATCGGCATGCTCAGTCCACACAATTGCGGCATCATATCCCGATGGAATTGCAAGTAAACGGGGAACAAACAAGTCGTTTCCGCCAACAATCAACTTAAATGATCCAAAAAGCTGGTATTTCCGGGGATAAGCAAAAGCGGAATTGTCAATAAAGTAGTCGGTACTATCGGGTTCTAACGGAAAATGAATCAAAGGATGATCAACATCAAAGTCGATATTGAGGAATAGCGCCTTATTAAGCGTTTGTAGTTGCAAGGACGAAAGACCAAAACCTGGAGGAATCAGAAGCTGGCGTGCCTCTTTTCCGATTGATACGCCGCCATATCCGAGGTAATATTCTTGTTGAAATAATTGGGTATCGCAATTGCCATTTTTTCTGTAAACAGCCTCAGGTTCGTCAATATAAGTTATTACCAGGCTTTGTCGAAGGAGTTTTACTGGCCGTTTAATTTCGGTGTTGATTTCAAACTGAATGTCGTTTTGTTTTTTGGAACAATGTACCCGGATTGTCGTATTGCCAGTGGAGTTACTGCTTTGCAACTCAAAAATCAGGCTGTCATTTTTTACCTTTTTGTCCTTTATTTTCCATTGGGTGGTTTGACTTGTATCTGCCCGACCTTTTTTTTCGATAATTGAAACAAGGTTAAAGGGAGCAGTAAGTGCATTTCCGGAGGTATCGGCTAAATAAAAGGAGTGTGATTTTTTTGAATGCCTCAGTTGATAAAAGGAATTGCTGAAAAGGATATCCGATAAACCAGGTATCGGTTGCTTCTTAATGGCAGGGATATATGTAGGCAGGCTGAGTTCGGTACCATTAATTTCTATAGCATCCACATCGAAGTTGACATTGGATTTATTCCAAATATACGCCTTGACAGTGAGTTGTTTAGTGTGTGAAGCCGGTAGAAAAAACGAATCAGATACAGTACTCCACTGATCTGCCTGAGAAAGATTGTTATCCAATTTAACCCCGTGGTAGTAGACCATGGTATCAGAATGAAGAAAAGTAATGACAAAAACAGCCCCTGTTAAAAGTTGCTTTGGCCGAACGGCGATATTAAAAAACCAATGCTGATTTTTCCCTGACAGCTCATCTGCAACCTCCTGCCGCAAATTACAGGAATACAACTGTTTGGAATCGATATGGCCAATGTGTGTTCCTTGAAAAGCTGTTGTGTCGGCCAGGATTAGATGGTCTGACCAGTTTCCAAAATAAGCGCTGTCCTCAAAATTTTGATACAGTCGTTGAGCTTCAACTGAAACGATCATGAAAAGAAAGTTCAGCGCAAGCAGCCAACGAATCGTTCTAAACATATTCTAAAACTTCAACTTCTCCTTTCAGGACACTAAGGCCATTCATTGCATGTGCTTCGAGATCATTTACTGAGGGATAAAGAGCAATAGGAGCAAGTTTGCCAACACGTTTTTTAACATTATCAAGGAAAAGTTCGCTGTTGAAAATCTGACCTGTCAGAATGATCGCATCAACATTGCATTCAAGAGTGGCAAAATAGCTGGCTATTTCTTTGCTTACCTGATAGGCACAAGCTTCTGAAATAAAGAGCGCTTTAGGATCTTTTAACGCAATCATGTTGTTGATTTGCTGTATGTTATCAGTACCCAGATAAGCTGTATAACCACCTTTGCTGTTTACCATTTCCCTTATTTCAGCTTCGTTGTATTTTCCACTGAAACACAAACTAATAAGCTGACCAACAGGTAAAGTTCCGGTTCGGGTGATCGAGAATGGTCCTCCACCGTCAAACGCCTGATTCACGTCAACAACTTGTCCTTTTTGATGCGCTCCGATTGAGATGCCTCCCAAGCCTACATGACACACAATCAAGTTGAGTTCTTCATAAGGTTTGTTTACACTTTTTGCATATTTCTTTGCAAAATATTTATGACTCAGGGCATGAAAAATAGATTTACGCACAAACAGCGGATGTCCGGTAATACGTGCCAAATCCGACAACTCGTCCACCACAACAGGGTCGGCCATATAAGCACAAATACCAATCATTGCAGCAATATCGAAGGCTATTAATCCACCCAGATTTGTTTCATGAACACCCATAATTCCCACTTTAAGGTCTTCTACCATACGAGTGTTTACCTTGTAAATCCCTGATTTTAATGGTTTTACTAAACCACTTCGTGCCATAACGATCTCTACTTTCTGTATATCGAAATCATTGCGCTTGAGCTCAAGCAAAATGGCATCGCGGCGATAAGCTGTTTGGTCGGGTATGGTACTAAAACGCGTCAATTCATCCTCAGGATGTTTGATGGTTTTGAGAAACATGGGTTCGGTATTGCGATATACAGCAATACGTGTTGAACGTTTTTCGGGGTAGATTACCAGGATTTTTTTCTGAAGCATGCAAATTTGTTTTAGAAATTTGGACTTAATGAGCTGAATGTCAGTTCGGTCTCATTAGGATATTAAATGTATTTTTCGCCTTTTTCTACCTTAATGTCATTTACAAATTGACGTATTTGCTGTTCGTCTTGCTTACGACAAATCAGTAGCGCATTGTCTTCCTCAACAACTATATAGTCAGTAAGGCCTTGCAAAACAACCAGTTTATCTTTAGGCATATTAACAACACAACCTGTTGATTCATAGGTTAGTACATTGTTGCCAATAACTGAATTGTTATGACTGTCTTTTGGTCTTGTTTCATAGAGTGAGCCCCATGTGCCTAAATCGCTCCAGCCAAAATCAACTGACATCACATACACATTATCTGCTTTTTCCATCACGCCATAGTCGATGGAGATATTACGGCACACCGCGTATGTTTGTTTAATAAAGTCGGCTTCAAGGGGAGTGCTGTATTTGCCTGCGCCTTCTTTGAAAAGGTCATCAACTTCAGGCAGGTAACGGTCGAAAGCTTTGCTGATACTCTTGAGCGACCAGATAAATATGCCCGCATTCCAAAGGAAATCACCACTTTCGAGAAACGAGACAGCGATATCATAGTTAGGCTTTTCGGTAAAAGTTTTTACTTTTCGCAGCGCGGGGGAATCATCCAAAACGTTTCCGTCGAGGTATTGAATATAACCGTAACCGGTATCAGGCCTGCTGGGCACAATACCAAGGGTTATCAACCATGGTTGTTCTTTGGCAGCTTTCATTGCTTCGAGCACGTTTTCAGTAAAAACGACTTCGTTGAGAATCACATGGTCGCTGGGAGCAACAACAATCACAGCATCAGGATTTCTTTGTTTGATTACGTGATTGGCATAAGCAATGCAAGGAGCTGTATTTCTGCGTGCCGGTTCACAAAGCACTTGTGTTTCAGCAATAAGAGGTAGTTGCTGCATGACTTGTTCACGGTAAATTTCATTTGTAACGATATAAATATTTTCGGGCGGACAAATTTTTGCAAACCTGTCAAAAGTCATTTGGATAAGGGTCTTACCTACACCCAGAATGTCAATAAATTGCTTTGGTCGGTTGGTAGTGCTCATGGGCCAGAAACGTGCTCCAACGCCACCTGCCATGATGACGCAATAATGGTTTTTGTGGATTGACATGGTAATGATTTTTAGGTTATCCGATTTTTTTTGTCAAATATAAGGATTGATTTGCATTCTGTCCATCAAAGGGAACAACAACAGCTAACGGACTGAATAAATAAAAACGATTGTCGTTCATACACAAGCATTTAAATCTTTTGCGACGTTGCTCAAGTTTCTGAAAAACACGCCCGTCTGCCACTTGAAAAAGGCTTTTTTCGGGTAATGTTTCAACGGTGAAGCTATTTGAAGCGATGCGTTGGTTGTAATTATGCAACACCCTTCGCAGGTTAATATCGCTTCCGTTTGCCGCTTTTGAAACATACAGATACTCTCTCAACTCACGGGTAACATCTTCCGGAAACAATGGAATTACAAGGTAAGGCTGCATCAGCTCGCCAAAAAACTTTTTCCATTCCATACCGTGAGGCTGATGTTTGCGGCCATATTTTTCAAATGCATAAAGATGAGCCAACTCATGCACATAAGTAATGAGCATTTCGTAAGGGTTCAAATCGTGATTGAGCGAAATACGATGAGGTTTTCCTTTCAAAGCAGGCCGGTAATCACCCAATTTTGAAGCCCTGCTTTTGCTAAAACGGAGCAAAATATTCTTTTCAGTCAGCGAGCTCAAAACAGTATCGACAGCTGCTTGAGGAAAATACTTCTGCAATGTTGTTCTGTCATCCTTCATAGGTTAATGCTTGATTTGGAACTTGTTGCAAAAGGTTGTACGACCATTTTGGGCAATCGCAATCCCGTTTCTTTTTTTTGACTCCTGACGGATGCAGAATCTTCGGACTACAGCCAACAATAATCAAAAGAAGGAATATTACGACAAGGGGCTTAATTATATTTTTTAAATACATTAGGTTCAGTCTGTTGTGATAATCAGGATACGACCTGACTGATGACAAAAATAGAAAGATTTTTTATGCAATTGTGACCTTTCGTAGAGTATCGCTGTCATTATGAAAGATATAATTCGATGGCAATTCTTTGATTGATTCAGAATGTTGTAATTTTATCCGCTGATAAATCTTCAACCTATGTTCAAACTATTGGGAGAATACCTCTTACTTCTGTATGATATTTTTAAACGTCCGGATAAAGGTCCCGTTTTCCGCAGGCAATTGCTTGTGGAATTTGTCGGACTTGGCGTTGATTCGATTGGGATTGTTGCTATTATTTCGGTTTTTACCGGAGCTATTGTTGCCATTCAAACAGCATACAACATCGACTCTCCATTAATTCCGCTTACGATGGTAGGTTTTACAACACGTCAGATGATGATTCTGGAGTTTTCACCAACAATTATCAGTTTGATTCTAGCCGGAAAAGTAGGCTCACGTATAGCTTCTGAAATTGGAACTATGCGCGTAACGGAGCAAATAGATGCCCTGCGCGTAATGGGTGTCAATCCGGCTAACTACTTGATATTACCAAAGATAACAGCCAGTATGCTGTTCAATCCTGTACTTATTATTTTTAGTATCGTGGTCGGTATCTGGGGTGGATGGTTTGCTTGTCTTGTCACGGGATTGGTGACCTCAGCCGATTTTATTGCCGGATTACGCGGATGGTTTGAGCCTTTTACTGTTGGCTATGCAATGATAAAAACTGTTGTTTTTGCTTTCATCATCGCTTCCGTGTCCGGATTTCTGGGCTATAATGTTGATGGAGGCTCAGTAGAAGTTGGAAAAGCCAGCACTAAAGCTGTTGTTGTCAGCAGCATTCTAATTATCTTTTTCGACCTCATCCTCACACAATTACTACTCGTATGATTCATGTTCAGGGTATAAATAAGTCGTTCGGTACACATCAGGTGCTTAAAAACGTGAGTACCATTTTTGAGAAGGGAAAAACCAACCTGATCATCGGACAAAGTGGTTCAGGAAAAACTATCTTGATGAAATGTTGCATCGGACTCGTTGAACCTGATGGAGGAGATATAAGTTTCGATGAGCGGCCTTTCTTGGCCCTTGCCGAAAAACGAAAGAAGGACATACGTAAGGAAATGGGTGTGCTTTTTCAGGGCGGTGCACTGTTCGACTCACTTACTGTAGAGCAGAATGTGATGTTTCCGCTTAATATGTTTACAGATATGACTCCTGAGGAGAAACTTGATCGTGTAAACTTTTGTCTGAGAAGGGTCAATCTGGAAAATGTCAATCAACTTTTTCCTTCCGAAATAAGCGGGGGGATGATGAAACGTGTTGCTATCGCACGTGCAATTTCCAACAACCCCAGCTATTTATTTTGCGACGAACCAAACTCAGGACTCGATCCTAAAACAGCAGAAGTGATTGATCAGCTGATCAGTGAGATCACCGAGGAATATGATATAACAACCGTTATTAATACCCACGACATGAATTCGGTGTTGCAGATAGGCCAAAAAATCAATTTCCTTTACAAGGGTGAATTATGGTGGACTGGCGACAAAAACACCATTCTGAACACTCAAAATGAAGAGCTGAACGATTTTGTTTTTTCAACCGAACTCACACGACGTATCCGTATCCGCAAATAATTCAGAACCATGAATATAATTGATATCATTCTCGTAATCTTACTGGTAATAAGCGTTTTTAACGGTTACCGCAAAGGATTTGTGCATGAGTTTACTGCTTTAGCAGCCCTTTTCATAGGGATTTATGCAGCTTTTCACTTTTCCGATGTGACGGCAGAGTTTATCAATGAATTTCTTGGAGTAGGGGGTAAATACCTAAAAATCATTGCTTTTATTCTTACGGTAGTACTTGTAATTGTTTTGGTATCTATTGTTGGCAAAATTCTGGAGAAGGTGTTGGAAACCATCATGTTGGGCTTGCTGAACAGTTTGGCCGGAGCCGTTTTCGGACTGGTAAAAGGCATTCTGATGCTAAGTCTTTTGATCATGTTTCTTGGTTACCTGAAGGTTGAGGATAAGTTGATTACACCTGAAAAACAAAAGGACTCACGGTTTTATGACGATATAAAGAGTTTTGCCCCATATATTTTTCACCGTTTCGATATCGACGAGAAAATCAACAACCTCGAAATATGGGAAAAGGAAGAAGAAAAAAAGACGAATCCTGTGATATAAAAGATCGGTAGTGAGTTGAGTTTTTGAAATGTTTAACTGTCAATTAATTTCCCAGTTACCTTTGGTTTTTCAAACACATTTACTTCACTTTTAATAATTTACTGGCTTCCAAAAGTGTGTAGCAGAAGTTGGGTCTTTGGAATTACATACAAAACAGGCCCGAATTAGTCAAATAATGATTTCTGCCTTATTGTTGAACCTTTCAATTTATAATGAATTGGTTTCTTGTTTATTATTTCAACACCCTCCTGTCTTTTCAAATAATCTCTAAGTTTCTTTTCCGGCCAGGTGAGTTGCAGCTTTTTCAAAATATCTTTAGCAGGGTATTCACCTGTTCGGAGCAAATCCAGAATTGCATTTTCGTAGTTTGTCTCGGGCTCATTTATGCTCAACTGAATCGCTTCAGAAAGTGCTGGTATATAATCAATTAATGGATTTCCGTCGAAATCAACGGCTATTGCTCCTTTTTGAATCAATAAGTTATTGGCAGTATTTTCAGAGGGTTCTGGTTTGCGAACATATATTTTTCTGTTTTTTCTTAAACCGTCAACAACTCCCGACCATGTCCCCCCTTTATCAGACGACTCTGCTACATAAATTTCATCAGCTAGGCCATATATTATGGGATTTCGAGCCATGGCTAATTCTGCTTGCCAGGGTGCTTTTGGAAAAAAGGTACTTAAAACCAACACATCCCCATCCACCATTTGCTTATAATACTTTTTGAAACCTGAGCCAAAAGTCATTATACCCTGTGGGAGTACGATAATACTTTGACCTTTGTAATTAATTGCAGAATCTAAGGCCTGTTTGTCAACTCCTTTTGCAAAACCACTTACAACAACTTTATATTCGATACTTGCTAACCTGGCAATATTGTTTGTAAATTCCAGTGATTTATCCGAAGCATTTCGAGAGCCAACAATTGCTATTGATTTCTCTTGCATAATTTGTTTATTGCCTTTTACATATAACAAGGCAGGTGAATGGGCTGCTTTAAGGTTTTCTTTCAGTGTCTTTGAATATTCTGAAGTTGTTATTGGTATTAGTTCATAGCCTTCATTATGCATTGTTTCAGCTAAAAATGCATTATTGGTTAATTCGGATTTGGATTTCTTTAAATCCTCAATATCCTTATTTTGAAGACTATAGAGTGTCTTCCAATCGTTTTCAGATAATTGAAAAAAATCCTCAATAGAAATTTTATACTCGTGGTAAAATTTTATGATCAGGCTATTAATTTTGAAATAGCCCCAACGTGGCAAATGTGCCAATGCTATCCAATATGCCGCTTCTTTGTTCATACTAAATCTCCTCCAACTGTTCTGGCTATTACTAATGGTGCAATTTTTGAAGCGCCTAAATTACTTAAATATCTTCCAATTTCTTTTATTGTGGCTCCACTATCAAAAATGTCATCGATCAATAATATGGTTTTCCCCTTTACTTCATCCGGATTTTTAAAGATAAAGGCATCTTTTACATTATCAGATTTCAAATATGCGTTTTCAAAAGCTTTCTGTTCGCTTGTTACCCTTTGTTTAACAAGATCGTGCGAGATAGGAAATTTCAACACTTGCGAAACTTTCACAGCAAAATTCTTAACCAAGTCACCCGAATTTGTTGGTGGAACATAAAGAACTAAATCGAATTTTTCCTGATCGAATTTTTTTCGGTAAGCTTTGAGAATTAACCTCAGCAAAAAGTCAGGATAATCACCACCAGTTTCGTATTTGCAACGATGTAATGAACTACCAACATTTGAAACACCATAATAGGAAGCAGCAATGCCATTTGATAGTTTGGTTCCTTTTAATTCAACTTCAAGGACTGGAAAATAATCTTCACGAAATTCCTGTAACTTTTGTGTCCATACGTCATTAACTAACACAACAATTTTATCCAGCCCGGTATTATCACAATTTGTAAATGAATGAGATGATGCATCGCCAAGATAATCGCACAAATATTTCATACGCGATTGATTTGTTTCAACATATTCAATCATTTTTTCCAAATCACGGGTTTTATTTCCGCGTAATTCTTCAAAAGTTTTAGTGTTAAGCGTTGCAGCTCCAGTTATGTATTCGAATTTTTTACTTTTACCAATAGTAACCTCCCGAATGATTTTTTGTTCTATCAGGTCGGCTTTGATAACTCTGATCTGAGCCTGTTTTAAATTTGTCCTTTTCATCAAATCGCGTTCGCCTAGCATTTCGTTTTTAACTGCTTCAATCACTTTTATGTATTTTGAAACGGCAGGTCTTCCGCCCTCAATAAATGCTTGGGGGAGTTCTTTGTCTTTCGGATTGTAAAAGAGGATTATTGAAGAGGGCTGATTATCTCTTCCAGCTCTGCCTATTTCCTGATAATAGTGAATGGGCGATTGTGGTATTTGAGTATGAATGATAAAGCGAATATCAGGCTTATCAATGCCCATACCTAAAGCATTTGTAGAAACTACACATTTCCATTGGTTTTTCATTAACCCATTTTCGATGGCGATTCTCGAGTCGGGGTCTAATCCAGCATTATAGCCTGACGCCGGTATTTTTAAAAATTCAAACCATTTTGAATATATCTCAGTATCAACCCGTGTACCTGTATATAGAATTCCTGAACCAGGTAAGTTCTTCAAATTTTGACCAAGCCAGATGAGTTTTTCATCTTCAGTATTCACTTTAACAACATAAAGATTAAAATTATCCCTCATCAGATTTCCTCTGATAATTGAGAGGTCGCTTCCCATTTGTTGTGCAATGTCATCTTCAACCTTTTTCGTGGCTGTAGCTGTTGTTGCCAATACTGGAAGTCCCTTTGGTAATAAATTAACCAGATTGATGATACGCCTGAAAGCTGGTCTGAAATCGTGACCCCAAACCGATATACAATGAGCTTCATCAACAACAACCATGGAAAGATTCATTTGTCGTGTAGCTTCAATCCACTCAGAGTTTTCTTGCCTTTCAGGGGCAATGTATAGAACTTTTATTTTTCCTGCTTTAGCATCTGCTATTATTTGCGAGTTTTCCTCAGTTGTTTGTTCACTATTTACACATTTGGCTGAAATACCTAATGAGTTTAGTTTCTTAACCTGATCGCGCATTAATGCGATTAAAGGTGAAAAAATCACACTTGTACCTGCATGCAAAATTGCAGGAAATTGAAAACAAAGTGATTTACCAAACCCGGTTTTTTCAATAAGCAGAACTCTTTCGCCATTTAAGATCTTTTCAATAGTCATCCATTGTTCATCATAAAAACGGTTTAATTTGAACGTCCGCTGTAGAATTAATTCTGCTTCTTGTCGCGTCATGAAAGTAACTGTAAATCGTTATGGCATAGTGAGCTTGTTGTGCAACCAATAGGTTTAAAAATCAGAAAAATTGTAACGGGTAGTGCATCGAATAAAACAAAAGCATTTCTAAAATATTGATATAGAATTATTTAGAAACAAAACTCGTTTTGAATTTGAATTTTTTATTAATTTCACCAGTCGGTTTACAGTCATTCTGTTGATTGTTTCATAAGAGTCAACCAAAGGTAAGAACGATTTTAATAAAACCAAAGTATTTTTAAAATTTAGACAAGCTCTCCAAGAGCTGATAAAATCCTTTTGTGCTTTATAGAAAACCTCCCTTTGGTTATGCCGACATTTTGTCTTTTACATTTAAAAAACGAATTTTAAACTTGTGACAATTGTTTTAGACGACCACTATATGACTGCCAATAATTTCGTTTAGTAGAATCGTTTAGAAACGAAGCGGCTACCAATGTTTCCACATCGGCGGATTTTGATACCATCAAGGACATAATATCGTTAAAAACTTTCTCACTTATTTCGGCATTCTCTGCAAGTTTAGAAAACTGCACCATTATTTTCCCCTGAGCTAAATTCCTGGGCAATAATCCATCATCTAATGCAAAATCCTTATCATCTATATGAATCCGACTATTCAGCAAATCGTATGCAGGACTCAACCTATAATCGCCCATGGGAGTTTCAAGTATGGAAAAATTTTTAAAATGTGCATCCCCATTTGAGAACAAAAAATTAAAGACAAGTATTTTCAGCAGTTTTGGTGCTTCTGTTTTGTAAGTTGATAAATGCTCCTTCATTAGCTGAAATAACTCAAAATAATTCCCCAAGTACTTGAAATGTTCTCCATGAGTTTGTGGTGTTCTCCCGGCTAAGGAAGCAAAATCATCCTGGGCGAGTTTGGTGCCATCTTCTTTAAAATCGAAGCGTTTGGTTATGTATGCAGGGAACCCGTTTTTAAAAAAAATCAGTGCGTTTTCAGCAGTTTCTATCCCATAAATCTGACGGGCAATTTGCATAGTAAGGTGTTCGTTAGCAGGCATTTGATCTGGTTTCTTACCAAAACCCGGAATAGGTTTTAAAATATATGTCCCACGCTCACCTTCATTTATAAGCCGCAGCTTGTTTTTTTCAAGTAATACAGAGAATTTTTCTTGCACGCCAGAAATAGATATACGCTTTCTGCTTTGATCGAAAAGTTCATCTGTCTCTGGATTCGATGCAGGCGAGTCATAAGGCAGCAAATGAAATACAGCTTTACCCCGAAAGACCCTATTCAAACATGTTCTGCTGTATGTATTAAACCCTTTTGCTAAAGTGCCCGGACAATTGTTAATTTCAGGTAAAGCCATTACATTTCCGTTTTAATAACCCGAACAGCACCAATACTATCATATTTTGCGGTTGTGATAAGTAAACCGAAGTAATCAGTTTTGTCAATTTTGTTGAGCTTACAAACCACTTGTTTGTTAGAGCCTTCAGGAAGCATGTTGAAAAAAAACGGAAACAAGAATTCTGAACGAAACTCCTGGCTCGTTTTGGGTAAAGTAAGACTTATACCTGGCTTATTGTTATCAGCCATCCACGCATTATTATAATTAAACGTGAATGAGCCATCGTCATGTTGAGTTAAAACACCAGCTTCCTCGTCTTTAAAGAGTATTTTTGCCTTTCTCATTTGCGTTGAGATACATTTTTAAGTTTCAAACAAACTTCCAACCCCAACACTTCTACTATTTTTTGCAGAGTTTTAAGTGTAGGATTGCCTTTTCCACTTTCAAATTGTTTTAGGGTTCGTAAGCCAACGCCTGATAATTGAGCTAAAGATTCCTGAGTGACTTGCAGCGTCTCTCTGCGCTCTTTAACTAGTTTAATTATTTCTTCGAAGTGCATTGTAGTGCTCTTTTTTACGCAAAAATATACTTTTTAAAATAAATAGCAACGAAAAGAGCATTAAACTGCACTATTATTTGCAGAATAGTTGAATTGACGCTTGTTTGTAATAAAAAGTGCGGTATAGTGCACTTATAGATGAATAAAAATGATATCTTTTTTAAACATTTGTCTTTACCTTTACGGAATGACATGTAAAAAGAAGCCTCTTAGGTCTCTGAATTAATGCTTTGAACCAACCGATTTTACAATACCGCCTTTGACCTCCTTTATTGTTTGGATATAGAAAAACGCATCTGGATCAATCTCTGTTATTGCTTGTTTGAGGCGGTGCACTTCAAGCCTGGTAACAATTGTCATGATGATATCACAGTCAGATTTTTCGTGAAATTTACCGGGTAGGTATCCGCGTTCACCTTTATAGATGGAGATTGCTTTTCCGAAATCATTTACAATGAGGGATTTTACGTCATGGTACTTAGCCGAAATGATGCTAAGTGCTGTATATTCTTCAAACCCATCCACCACATAATCGGATGTTTTCATTGCTGTAAAATAAACCAGAATAGAGTACATAGCTGACTCTATTCCAAACTCAATGGCTGCTCCAAGGAAAAGCAAAGCATTGATTGAAAGAATGATTTCACTTGTTGTGAATCCTGATCGTTTTTGGGTGTAGTGAGCTATTACTTCGAGTCCATCGATCACACCACCACCTCTGATAACCAATCCGATACCCAATCCGATAAAAAAGCCGCCAAAAACGGCAATCAGCACTTTATCGCTTGTAAACGCGGGAATATCGATCAATGCCATTAGTAAAGCCAAAAGAAGAACAGCTATTAAAGCATGAATACTAAACGTTTTTCCAATATTTTTATATCCAATAATCAGAAATGGAATATTAAAAACCACAAGCAAAATGCTTATATTTATATGAAACACTTCTTGAATAAGAATTGAAATACCTGTTACACCACCGTCGAGAAAGTGATTGGGCATCATAAATCCTTTAAGTGCCAACACAGCCGACAGGACTCCTAAAACAGTATAAACCATCGACTGAATCGAAAAAATTCCTTTCCAGTTTACCCCTTGTCTTTTTTTTACAACTTTCATATTTTGAATCATTTAATAAAGGATTATTTGAATGCTAGGAGGTAATATAAAATGTGTAACCATTAGCTCAGAACTTCATAAACAGTTATAGGGAATTCTTTGTTCTTGAAGCTCATCTCACCAATTTTGTTGCAGATAAACGACTCACTTACTTTATCAAAACTATTAGCATTAATAAGTATCTGACCTACTTTGGCTGCTCCCTGTAATCGTGCCGCAGTATTCACGGTATCGCCAATTACAGTGTAATCAAGACGGCGAAGTGTTGAAGATCCAATATTCCCGGTAACCATCTCTCCACTGTTGATACCGATAGATACATGTGGGTTATAGCCAGATTTTCCTTCAAAAGGTGGTAATTCGTCGATTGTTTTTCGTATTGCAAGGCAGGCATCAATAGCACGGTCGAGATGAAATGGTCCTTTGAAAACAGCCATAATTGCATCTCCGATAAATTTATCGACAATTCCTTTTTCCTGAATGATCTCTTTAACCATGATATCGAAATATTCATTCAGAAGCTTCACAACTTTATCCGGTGGTTCTGTTTCACTGATGGCAGTGAATCCACAAATATCAATGAAAGCGACAGTGGCTTCCATGGTTTCGTTCTCCAACAAAGAAGCCTCATACTCGCGACTACCCATAAAATTAAGAACCGTTTCATCCACATACATACGCAGAATATTGTTTTCTTTTATGGCTTGAAGCGTATTGCGGATTTGGAGCACATATCGCATTGTTTTTTCGATCGTAATTTCAAGATCCTGAAAATTCACAGGTTTTGTAATAAAATCAAAAGCCCCACGGTTCATGGCTGTTCTAATATTTTCCATGTCACCATAAGCAGAAATAATGACAGATTTTAACAAACTGTTTTGTTCACTCAATCGACTGAGCAATGTTAGGCCATCCATTACTGGCATATTGATATCGCTAAGCACCAAATCAAAATCATGCTGTTTTACCATTTCCAGGGCTTGTTTTCCATTGGTAGCAAAAAGAAATTCATATTCCTGCTGCCGGATCTTCTGTCTGAATTTTTGTTTTATCAAAATTTCCAGATCGGCTTCATCATCTACTACTAGAATTTTAGTCATGACTTATATTTTTAATTTTTTCTTTTAACTGATTAAAATCCAATGGTTTGGTTAAAAAGTCATCCGCACCAAGATTCATTGCCATTCGATAGTTTTCTTCATCCCCATAAGCAGTTATCATCATTACCATTGGAGGAGGCATATGGTACTTTTTTTTGATCTTAGAGAGCAAATCCAACCCACTCATGCCCGGCATATTGATATCGGAAAGAATCAAAATCGCATGCTGTTCTTTATCATTGAGATATTTTAAGGCCTCTTCACCGGAATATGCAAAAGCTAATTCGAGCTCATTGTTTTTTATTTCTTTCCTGAAACGCTGTTCAAAGAGTTTTTGAATATCTCTTTCATCATCAACAATTAATATTCTCATAGGTTTTATTTTAAGTTAACAGCTTCAATTGATTAAATGCAATAGTAATATTTTTATGAATACTTTTTAATGTTGACAAAAGGACTTATGATCAAATACCAAAAAGTTTGCTTTTTATCCTCATCGAATTCTTTTAGGCCAAACTTGATTTGTTCAACTGCTTTGTATTTATAGGTTCCAAAAAGTCTGTCCCAAAGTATAAAAACATCAGCGTAATTCGAATCGGTGTAAAATTCGTCCTGATCATGGTGAATTTTATGGAGATTGGGCGTTGTAAAAACAAGACCAAGCGTTCGATCCAACCAAACAGGAAAACGAAGGTTGGCATGTTCAAGAATAAAAAATGGAGTGACAACCAAAAAATAAAGCCCTAAAGTTAAAAGGTCCAGCCCGAAAATTCCTGCGGCAAAAATATTGGATGTACCAAACCAAAGCAAGATTTCAAGCGGATGAGCCCTGAAATAGGTGGATGAATCCATCGAGGTATCGCTGTGATGTACCCTGTGAAAACGCCACAGTAAAGGAACTTTATGTGCCATTCGGTGAAAAAAGTAAGAGACCATATCGAACATGGCGACGCCCAACAAAAGTTTTAGCCAAACAGGGAGTTGAATTAAAAAGAAAAGGCCTATTTCATTTTCGTTTAACCATTCAATGCTAAAAACAGCGACTGTTGCCCAAAAAAGATTTGCGATCAAAAAAACCACTTGAAAAAGTGTATTTTGAAATAAATGACGTCCCCTTGATTTGAAAGGAAACTGGGTATTTAGCCATTGTTCCATGGTATAAAAAAGCACTATTAAAGCAATGATAATGTAATTGAGATCGATGCTGAGTAGGTAATTTAATGTTTCCATACTAATGGTTTAAGACTTGTTGTTTAAAGAATTGGTAATGAAATTAAAAATGTTGTCCCTTCATTTTCTTTTGTTTCCACCTTCAACTCTCCACCATGTGCTTTTACTATATCATAAGATAAAGAAAGCCCCAATCCCGTTCCCTGTCCTGTAGGTTTGGTAGTGAAGAAAGGTTGGAAGATTTTATCGAGGATATTTTGAGGAATGCCGTTGCCGTTGTCTTTGACAGAGATCAGGACTTTGTTACCTTCTTTTTTTGTGCTGACTGAAACAGTGGGTTCATAATTCTCTATTCCCAAATTTTTCTTTTCATCCACAACATAGAAGGCATTGGTAATCAAATTCAAAATTACTCTTCCAATATCCTGTGGAATGATATGGATACTACCAATGCTCGTATCAAAATCGGTTTTCAGTTCGGCATTGAACGATTTATCTTTTGCCCGCAACCCATGATAAGCCAGCCTTAAATATTCATCAGCCAAAGCATTGATATCGGTGGGTTCTTTTATTCCACTGCTGCTGCGACTATGCTGGAGCATGCCTTTTACGATGGCATCAGCGCGTTTACCATGCTCAAGAATTTTTTCTTCGTTGATGGCAATATCATCAGCAATAGCAATGGCTTCATCAATACCGCCCTTTACGAGTTCAAGTTTAAGTTCTGCTACCAATTCCACATTTACTTCTGAAAAATTGTTTACGAAGTTGAGCGGGTTTTGTATTTCGTGGGCAATTCCGGCAGTGAGTTCGCCGAGAGATGCCATCTTTTCGGATTGGATGAGTTGGGATTGGGTGGCTTTGAGTTCGGCCAGTGATTTTTCCAACTCCTGAGTTCTTTCGTAAACCTGTTGTTCCAATTCCCTGTTGCGAAGCATTATTGTTTCAGTTGTCATATATTCTCCTTCAGCAAGCCGGTAGTCAGGCACTGAGCCATGAACATGAACAATTTTCCAGGAATCTGCTTCATAATTAAGTAATGTAGTACTTCGGACCAACTCAGCCGAAACTTTGCCATTTATGCTTTGTTTCCAGATTACTTCTGATGTCACACATGCCAGTTTGTTAAACATTGAAATATTGGTCCATAAGAATTCAATTTGGAAATGTTCTGGAAATTGACTTACTCCTTTTTGATTAATTTTTCTGTATTCAGTTTTATTAGCTGCTTTTTCATACAAACCTGTTCCAATAAATGTAACATCTTCAGAACAAAAGGAAAATCTAAGGTCAACATCACGGTTTGCAAGGGCCTCCCAGAATAAATTATGGACATTGATTACTTCCTGCTCCTGTTCAGTATATTTTGACATACTAAAGTTTATTTATTGAGTTTTCTTTTATATTTAAATCCACTTTGATCATAATGACATTAACCGGATAATGAACTCTGATCCTTCACCTTCCCTTGTTTCTACCTTCAACTCCCCTCCATGCGCCTTTACAATATCATAAGCCAACGAAAGCCCAAGCCCCGTTCCCTGACCGGTGGGTTTAGTGGTGAAGAAGGGCTGAAATATCTTTTTCTTAATTTCCTCCGGAATGCCGTTCCCATTATCTTTTACTGAGATTTCAATGCTTTCGCCAAGGCTTTTGGTAGAGACGGTGACGGTCGGTTCATAATGGTTTTCCAAATCTGGCAGGGTTCTCTGCTTTTCAGCAACTGCATAAAATGCATTGTTGATCAAATTCAACAAAACCCTTCCAATATCCTGTGGAATGATATTGATTTCAGGCAACGACTCATCGAATTCAGTGTTGAAATCAGCATTGAAACTTTTATCTTTTGCACGCAGGCCGTGATAGCTTAGGCGTAAATATTCATCAGCCAAAGCATTGATATCGGTAGGTTCTTTTACGCCATTGCTGCTTCTGCTATGTTGCAGCATTCCTTTTACAATGGCATCAGCGCGTTTTCCATGCTGAAGAATTTTTTCTTCGTTGATGGCAATATCATCAGCAATGGCCTTAATATCTTCCATATTTCCCGATTCCAGCTCCTCTTTCATTTCGGCGATCAACTCCACGTTGACTTCAGAGAAATTGTTCACAAAGTTCAGCGGATTTTGTATTTCATGAGCGATGCCGGCTGTAAGCTCGCCTAAGGAAGCCATTTTTTCTGTAAGAATAAGTTGATTTTGAGCTGCTTTAAGGTTACTAAGGGTTTCGTTTAATCTTTTATTTAATTTTTTCTTTTCAATAAACCTGATGAAGGTGATAACTACAAGCACTACAGCAATTAACATTCCGGCCAGAAAAATGTTGCGTGTCATCCGTTCGCGGTTAATCTGCTCCTGTTTAATGGCCATTAACTTTTCATTGCTTTCTTTCTTGAGCGCCATTTCATTTTCAAATTCCATGATATTGGTCAATTGAGTAATCTTTGAAATATTTTCTGCTGATTGTACTGAGTCTTTAATTTTCGAATAAATCATGCTATTCAGATAAGCATTTTTATAATCGCCCAGTTTAAAATAGGTTTCCGCAATCTCTTTGTAAATTACTTTTCTGATTTGCATATTTGATTCTGGAACTGTTTTTTCCGCAAGTTTGAGCATCTCATTGGCTTTACCATAGTCACCATTGATAATGGCAATGCCGGCTAAGCCCATATTGGCTCTTGATTCTCCCGTTAAATCACCGATTTCTCTGCTTTTTTGCAAAGCAAAATCATATTTTTCCTTTGCATTATTTATTTCAGACAATTGCAGGTAATAATCTCCTAAGCGCAAATTTGCATCCACAACCGCGATCTTAAACCCTATCTGATCGCCAAATGGCAAACCCTTTTCATAGTATTCAATCGCTTTTGTGATATTTCCTTGCTTTGCGTGTATATCGCCAATATAGAGATAACTGGCAAAAATATTGTAGTTATCATTGAATTTGAGACGGATAGCCAATGCAGCCTGATGGTGTACCATTGAAGAATCCAATTTGCCGGCCATTTCATAGGTAACGCCCATATCGTTGTGTATACGCGCAATACCCCACAGATCATTTGCCTGTTGGTAAATTGCAAGAGCTTCTTGTTGGCTTTTTAGTGCATCATCCCATTTTTCGACAAATGCATACACAAAACCCATGGCAAGTAATGATTCGACAATGGCAGTACTATCGCTTACCTGCCGGCCTATTTTAAACGATTCCATCAGGTATTCCAAGGATTCGCCATAGTTGCCCTTCTCCCGTAATACCAGTCCAATATTGATCAATTGTGACAAGTAACTTTTATTGTCACCAGATGTTTTATATAATTCTAACGCTTTTTTGGAGAATTGCAGAGCTTTATCATTCTGCCCTTTGCGTTCATAAATGCTTCCCAACTCAGAATAAATAGCAGCTTTTTCTAAGATATTGGTTTCCTGTAACAAATTGAGGCCAGCCATCAATGTGTCCTCTGCAGCCTGAATATCGGTTTCTAATATTGCGCGGGCATAAAGTACATAACTTTCTATTGTTAAGGTGCTGACCCTGTTGAATTGCTGTTCGTCAGATTTAACATTCTCCATATGAAACAGGTGTTTTGATGAAGACAAAGCATGTGCAGCATAGAACAAACTGCTGTCATTTTTAAAATCTTCGTAAAACCGATAGGATAATTCAATGGATTGTTTAATCATGACGGTATCGCTAAGGTCATAACCATGCAGGGTTGATCCCTGAACCGGCGATCGTAAAACCGAACCTGTAAAAATTAAAAGGATTAGGATGTACCGGTTTATCATTTTTAATATTGGATTGGAAGTTGAATAAAAAATGATGTTCCTTCGTCTTTCTTTGTTTCCACCAGAACTTCCCCTCCGTGTGCTTTAATGATATCATAAGCCAATGAAAGGCCAAGTCCTGTTCCTTGCCCGGTGGGTTTGGTGGTGAAGAAGGGCTGAAATATCTTTTTCTTAATTTCCTCCGGAATGCCGTTCCCATTATCTTTTACTGAGATTTCAATGCTTTCGCCAAGGCTTTTGGTAGAGACGGTGACGGTCGGTTCATAATGGTTTTCCAAATCTGGCAGGGTTCTCTGCTTTTCAGCAACTGCATAAAATGCATTGTTGATCAAATTCAACAAAACCCTTCCAATATCCTGTGGAATGATATTGATTTCAGGCAACGACTCATCGAATTCAGTGTTGAAATCAGCATTGAAACTTTTATCTTTTGCACGCAGGCCGTGATAGCTTAGGCGTAAATATTCATCAGCCAAAGCATTGATATCGGTAGGTTCTTTTACGCCATTGCTGCTTCTGCTATGTTGGAGCATTCCTTTTACGATGGCATCAGCACGTTTTCCATGCTGAAGAATTTTTTCTTCGTTGATGGCAATATCATCAGCAATAGCCTTAATATCTTCCAGATTGCCTGCTTCAAGCTCCTCTTTAAGTTCAGCGATCAACTCCACGTTGACTTCAGAGAAATTATTGACAAAGTTGAGAGGGTTTTGAATCTCATGGGCAATTCCGGCAGTGAGTTCTCCCAAAGAAGCCATTTTTTCGGATTGGATGAGTTGGGCTTGTGTTGCTTTGAGCACCGATAGCGCTTCTTCTGCATTTTGTCTGGCTACTTTTATGGCAATTAGGTCTTTTTCTGCCCGCACTACATGTGCCTCGGCTTTTTGGAGGTCTAGAAAGCGGGTGTGTGCAAATTCAAAAACATCAGCAAACCTGTGAATAACTTGTAAAATGTCTGGAGGAAGTTGTTCGTTTTGAATAAGCCCTAACCAACCATGCTTAAAAAATATCAAATGCCAAAAAATGGGATCGGGATAAATCCTTAATACGTTTTCAAATTGATCCTCAGTATAGTTGCCCATTTCCCGGTTAGCCTCTATAAAAGAAATTCGCCTGCTGCCGCTAAGCTCAGCGATAAAAAACGGGTATCCGCTATCCCAACTTGTCTCCAACTGTGCAGTAAAACCCGGGATATGTTGATCCAATTTATCGTACATTGCCTTGATTGAGAGGGTTTCATATACACCCTGATGGGCTACTTCTTTTGCACGCCATAGCTCGTATTTATCCTTTTCCCTGTCAAAAACCATAATACTAAAACCCTTTGGGTTTATATCCATCTTTTCAAGTTCATAAAAGAGCAGATCAGATACGTCTCCAACCTCAGTGCTATTGTGCATTATCAGGGCGCGCGATCTTATCCTTTCAAGGGCTGCTTCTATACGGGCTTCGCGGGCTTGTGCTTCTGATTTTTGCAAATCGAAAAAACGTTTATAAGCCATGTTAAACGCACCTGCCATTTTTATTACAATGGTTTTGGTGTCTTCGGAAGGAGGATTGATTAGGTCAATGGACAATACTCCATCTGACAGGCGTCCAACAGGATTCCACTGATGGATCAGGCTTCCGGATTCGATCGCATTTTTAAATTTAATGCCCATCTCAGGATGTATTTCTTTGAATTCTTCGACAGCTTTAATCAGCTTTTCTTTTGGAGCATCCAGTACAAAATAATCCTCATGCGTTGTTTTCCAAATTTCAACCCATTCGCCCATGACCGGGTATTTTTTTGCATCATATTTTATGGAATAGCTGTTGGGAATGCTCATGTTTCCCGGACTTGAGAGATCCCAGATTGTTACGGTATCATATTCATCAACAAGGTAAATACTAACACCTGTTAATCCATCTACCTTAAGCTTATATAATTGGTTAAGAACTTCCTCATTAACCTTATGTAAATCGGCGGTTTGGTACATTGCCAAGGATTGAGCCCTGACACGTTCTACTGCAGCTTCAATCTGAGCTTCGCGTGCCTGCGCTAATGCGAGCTCAATATCAGTAAACCGGCGGTAGGCAAGTGTAAAAACATTATGAAACCGTTTGAATATTTCAAGTCCTTCTTCCGACAAAGATTTGTATGTAGATAAGCCCAAGCCACCCTGACCAATGGAATAGAAATAATAGTGGATTGAATCCACTTCGTCGAGCAAAGGATCGGGAAACTGGTTGTATTGTTTTCTCCATTCACGGAATGTATTCAGTTCCTCAGCTTCCAGGCTTCCGCTGAAGGTTGAATGAGCCGACTTTTTCATTTCCTGAGCCATGGCAAAAGAAGTTGGGTGAAGGTTGTAGTCTGTCTCTTCTATAACACCTTCTTTATATGCTGCAAAATATTGGTAGTTGAGATATGTGCTTTTTTGTTCATTGATGATTGCTGTTTGCACGTTTCTGATATCAGTTACGCCCAGCAGTTGAAGTTGGTCAGAAATAACCTTGCATACTTGAACCATATCGGCAGGCTCATTCATGGCCAATGCTGATGAACGTACTTTTTCAAGGGAAGTTTCAATTTCAAGTTCTCGGTTTTTATTTTCAAGGTCAATAGTTCTGTTTTTTACCGCTTCCAGCAGTCTCACATTTTCTGCCTTTACTGCATCCATTGAAAAAGCCTCGCCCTCTGTTGCTTTCATGTCGGGATATGAACCATGTTGATGCAAAGCAATCCAACCGGTATCAGCCCTCTCCAACAGAGATGACATTCGAAAAGGGCCATACAATGTCCATTCGCCCTCTATTTTTATATAGAGATCAGTGAATTCATTCACCATCAGGTATTCGCCATAAGGTATCACCTCAATCTCGCGATTGCGAATCTCCACTGAACCAACCATCTGGTCCATGATGCTAATGGTGTAATCAATAATTTCCTGCTTGCTGTTCCAGATTTCTTCCTTTGTGCCACCTATATTTCGATAGTCGTGCCGAATAAAAGTTGCCCAGGTTTCAATATCCCCTTTGAGATAAGTGCTCCAATAGGTATCGAGCCAAGTAGCCAACTCTTGTTTTAATGCTGGAGTTACTTTCATCCGTTAATAGTATTTGATTGGAATTTGAAAAATAAACACACTTCCTTTCCCTTGCTCAGTCTCTACTATAAGTTCCCCTCCATGCGCTTTCACAATATCATAGCTTAAACTCAAACCTAATCCAGTGCCTTGACCAGTTGGTTTGGTTGTAAAAAAGGGCTGAAATATCTTTTTCTTAATTTCCTCCGGAATACCGTTTCCATTATCTTTCACTGATATTTCAATACTTTCACCGAGGTTTTTAGTGGAGACGGTGACGGTCGGTTCGTAATGGTTGTCTAAATCTGACGAATTTCTCTGCCGTTCCGCAACCGCATAAAAAGCATTGTTTATCAAATTAAGTAAAACCCTTCCGATATCCTGAGGGATTATTTCAACTTTTGGTAGATTGGGGTCAAATTCAGTTTTGAAATCAGCATTGAATGTTTTGTCTTTTGCCCGAAGGCCATGATAACTTAGCCTCAAATATTCATCGCATAAGGTGTTTATGTCGGTTAATTCTTTCTGTCCACTGCTGCTGCGGCTATGTTGGAGCATTCCTTTTACAATGGAATCAGCCCGCTTTCCATGTTGTAGAATTTTTTCCTCATTGATGGCAATATCATCAGCAATGGACTTAATTTCTTCCAAATTTCTGGCTTCAAGCTCTTCCTTCAGTTCTGCAATCAGCTCCATATTGACTTCAGAGAAATTGTTCACAAAGTTGAGCGGGTTTTGAATTTCATGGGCAATGCCAGCGGTGAGTTCGCCCAGAGAGGCCATTTTCTCGGATTGGATAAGCTGGGATTGAGTTGATTTTAATTTAGATAAAGCATCCTCCGCTTTTTCCTTTTGCTCCTGCAAGAGGGTGTTGGCCTTATTCTTTTGCTTGTTGTTTCTGTATAGAAACAAGGCTATGATGATGAGAATCCCAACACCGGCAAGATATCCATATTGTTTCAATCTGTTTTGGTAGGCAAGTTTACTGGCTTCGATTTCATCGTTGCGTTTTTGCTCCTGGTAAACCATTGCCTGAATAGCTTCAATGTTGCCGGCACCATATAGTTTTTCTTTGGTATCAACCATTAGTTCCTGGTATTCAAGTGCTTTTCGGAAATCATCTTTAGATTTATATGCCTCCGCCAATAGTTTACTCGATTCCAGAATCATGACCCGGAAAGGTCCTTTTATCCCATACTTTAAGGCCTTTTCGGCGTAATAAATGCAAGAGTCTGCTTGCCTGTCTGTAAGAAACAACACAGCAATCTTATTATTAGTGGCCGCCAGATTCCTGTAATCTTCCTGGCCGCAGGCCTCAATACTCTTTAAATAATAGTTAAGTGCCTGTTTCTGATTCCCAAGCTTAACCTGCAGTTTTCCGAGATTTCTGTACATAAATATGCCTGAATTTCCGGATCCCGATCGAATGAAAAGGTGAAAAGCCTTATTCAAATAATAGGAGGCTGAATCCAACTGGTTACTTTCAGTATATACATTTCCAATATTCAAAAGCAAATTCATTTCACTAAACTCTGTTTTAGTGATATCAGGAACTTGTCTGCTAAGCTGAAAAAAACTGATTGATTTTTGGTAATCCATCAGGTCGAGGTAAATATTGCCCAGGCCATTGTAGCTCCTGCGGATTTCACTGTTATTATTGTATTTCTGGCCAATGCGCAATGAATTTAGGGTAAGTTCAATAGCCAAAGGTAAATTTCCGATTTCCCGATTGATTGAACCTTGCAACCTTAGTGCAATAGGTTTCCATTTATCAGCTTTTTTATCCTGGATCAGATTAATTACTTTTTCAACATATAAAAGTGCAGAGTCAGGCTTTGCATAAGTATACTGAGCAGCCAGTGAGAGCATAAGTGAAATTCTGGAAGTATCCGATTTTGCAGTAGCCAACTGATTGGTTATGCTATCAATTGTTTTCTGTCTTTGGGCGAACCCTATCAGGCTGGTTAATAGGAAAATAATAATTAGTAATCTGCTTATCATTTTGAATTTTGTTGAATGGGTAAATGAAACATAAAAACTGAGCCAAGATCTACTTTCGTTTCCACCTTCAACTCCCCACCATGCGCTTTTACAATATCATAAGCCAGACTCAAACCTAACCCTGTTCCCTGCCCGGTAGGTTTAGTAGTAAAAAAGGGTTGGAAGATTTTATCAAGGATATTTTGAGGAATGCCGTTGCCGTTGTCTTTGACAGAGATCATGACTTTGTTGCCTTCTTTTTTTGTGCTTAGTGAAACCGTTGGTTCGTAATTCTCTATTCCCGAATTTTTCTTTTCATCCACAACATAGAAAGCATTGGTAATTAAATTCAAAATCACTCTTCCAATATCCTGCGGAATAATATTGATACTCCCAATGCTAGTATCGAAATCAGTTTTCAGTTCGGCATTGAAAGATTTATCTTTTGCCCGCAATCCATGATAAGCCAGCCGTAAATATTCATCGGCCAAAGCATTGATATCAGTTGGTTCTTTAACACCACTGCTGCTGCGACTATGCTGGAGCATTCCTTTTACAATGGCATCAGCACGTTTACCATGCTCAAGAATTTTTTCCTCGTTGATAGCGATATCTTCAGCAATGGCGATGGCTTCAGCAATATCGCCCTTTTCGAGTTCAAGTTTAAGTTCTGCGACCAATTCCACATTTACTTCTGAAAAATTGTTTACGAAGTTGAGCGGATTCTGAATTTCATGGGCAATTCCGGCAGTGAGTTCGCCGAGGGAGGCCATTTTTTCGGATTGAATGAGTTGAGCCTGCGCTGCTTTTAACTCCTCCAATGATTTTTTTAATGCTGCATTGGTTTCTTCAATGGCTTTTCGTTTATGTTCCAGCTCTTCAATGGTTTCTTCGAGTAATATGGCAGTGGTTCGTTTTACCTTTTCGGTGCGGTCGAGCTTGAACGCTAAGATGACCAGTTCTTTATCAGCATCCTTCAAAGATTTATTGATCAAAGCTTTCTGATCATCAGAGATGCTTTCAATCTGCTGAAGAATGTCAAGGATATTTTGAAGATGTTGATTCATTTACTTCTCTTTTAAAGCCACCCAGCAGCAAGTGCTATTGTGAAACTCATTATTCCCGTTCTTTACCCTGCCATATTCGCCGTAGGTAAAAAAGCCTGCCATGGGAACCTTGAATACATTTCTGATGCCCTCTAATTCATCTCCTGCCATTGGACCAAACTGACCCAGCCTGCCAATACAGGAAAACATAAGTAAAGCATCTGCTAAAGGCATTTCGTCCCGTTTCATTTTTTCAGCATTGCTGATTACTTCTTCCACAATTTCAAAATCAGGTTGAAGGGTGAAGCGTACTTTATCCCCTTCTTTAATACTTGCAAGAATAAAAACGGCCTTCTCCTTCCAATTGAATGCACCTACGCCCCGAATAATAGGATCACCTTTTTCCCTGGCAACACTGAACATGATGTTGTAGTTGATTGGATTAAAGGCAATCGTTTCTTCTTCTGTTAGTTTGAGTCCCAAATATTTCATCACCATATCGGTGGCGGGTTGATTGTCCAACTCATAAATCCAGTTATCCGCCATTTTTGTAATGGTTTTTTCAGTTCCTATTGGTTTCTGTCCCGATGCTGCATGACCCTTCACAAGGATTTTATCGCCATCCAGCACCAGCAGTAAGATACCCCTTTTCAATGAGATATTATTAGTGAAGACAACTGTTTCGTCAAATAAAAAATCATCGCCTGCTCGGCCTCCCCAAATTTCCGTGTCTGATCCTGCTACCGATTCAATCGCCCTTAAAATAGGTTCTCCCATACCCACACTAATAGCCATTTCTATACTGACTGAGAGGATAAAAGTTGGATTTTTAAAACGTTCTTTTGCTTTCAGCGCCATCGTTTTGGTCAGTATCTCAGGGCCTTTGTCCCTGTAATCTTCGAGCATTACAATAAAATTGGTTGGATTCATATCCAGCAACAGAATGGCGATGGTTCCAGATCCAATGTTGCCATCAATAAACTCCCCGCCCGTAGTTGCTCCAAAAATCCTGATGCCATGCTGGTCGAGGAGATTGCTTACCGTTTCAATATCTTGCTTGATTGAGATAAATACAACGGCGAGGGTTGGCATGTAGCCATCAGCCATACTTTGTTCAAGAGCTGATTTAATTTCCTCGGTGGAATTTCCTTTTATTGATTTTGCTTTCATGGGTTTCTTGTTTTTAATAAATCTATTTTTCTTTCAATGCTACGCAGCATGTGGTGAGGTTGTGCATTTCCAGATTTCCGCCGGTGGCCCTTGCCAGTTCTGCATTACTGAACATACCAGCCATAGGCACGTTCCAGACGTTTTTTAATCCTTCAATTTCCATGTTCATCATGGGACCGAAAGCAAGGATTCTCCCTGCACAACTGAATAAGATCAGCGCATCGGCATCGGGCATTTCGTTTTCCTGCATCTCCGTGGCACTTTTGATCACTTTTTCCATCACATCGAAATCAGGAGGTATCGAGAATCGTATTTTGGAACCCTGAGGCACTGATCCACTGCAATAGAATGACCGGTCGCTCCAGTCTATAACGAGACCTGGACGCATGACCGGGTCACCTTTTTCACGTTGCAGTTGTAAAGGCAAATTTGCAGCAATCTCAAACACTAATCCGGTATTGTCGGGTGATATATTTTCAATTCCTCCATATTTTGCAGTAAGATCCAAAACAGGAATATCATCAACTGTAAACACATGATTTCCTTCGCTTTTTGTCACTGTTTTTTCAGTGCCAATAGCTTTCCATCCGCAGGTTGCCCTTCCCTTGATGAGGATTTTGTTTTCATCCAGTGCAAGGGCAACAATTCCCCGCTTGCTTTCCAACCCGTTTGTAAAAACGAATTGTTCAGTGAATGTATAGTCATCTGAAGCCATTCCGCCATAAACATTCACCTCCTTGCCGGCAATGTCTTCAAACCCGAAAAGCAATTGCTCCGCATCAGTTTCCATGTGAGAACCTGAAATAAGGAAGGCAGGTTTTGAGAATCTCATCTTCGCTTTTTCAGCGATCCCTGACGCAGTCTCCCTGTAATTTTTCTCCGGAAATTCCTCCAGATAGATATGAAAATGATCCCTTTTCATATCCAGAAGCAGCATCACAACTGAATCTTTTTCTGTTACTTCGTCTATAAACTCTCCACATGTAGTGGCACCAAATATGGCAATGCTATGGGCATCAAGTAATTCAGCGATCACTTTTCTGTCCTGATTTACCGATAAAAACACAATAGCCAGTGTCGGTATGAATCCGTCGGCCATACTTTCAGCAAGTGCAGTTTTTATTTCTTCGGTTGAAATCCCTTTGATAGATTTTGCTTTCATTTTTTAAAGTAGTAATTTCGTACAATAATACGTAAATGCTTCTTTGTATTGATAAATGTTCAAATGCCTATAAAATTTACTTAAGAATTTGATCGTTATAAAGGCTTTACTCTGAAGTGGCTACTTCTTCTACCGTTTTAAGTTTCGCTGTTGTTTCATCGAACCTTGTCTGATTCAGTTCAAGCACCGCCACACGGTTTGAATGCTTGTTAAACCGGAGAAACTGTATGGCAATAAGCATGAAGGCTGCAAAAACAGCAAATGCCAGCACTACATATTCCCAAGCCAAAAATGATTTTAAAGGCCCAAGTAAAGCCGCGCCAGATGCGAGACCAAGATTGGAAATGGCCATATACAAGGTGAACTGCGTTGCCGATATTCTTTTCCAGCAAAGTTGCATGGCCGAGGCAAACACAGCGATGGTTGTAAACACGATCAAAGTATAAAGCAAGCCAATAAAGCCAATAAATATATACTGGTTGTCCCAATAATCTCTGAGAAAGAATGCAGACACTACCAATGAAATTAGCAAAATCAGGTAAATGCTCATCATCTTTACTTTACCAAAAAAATCGATGAGGGCACCGGCCACAAACATGCCCAGAATGCCTGAAACCAGCTGTATCAAAGAAAAAGTCTGAGAATAATCTCCATCGGTCCACCCCAATTCCTGTACAGTAAAAACAGGCAGCATGGCATCAATCAAACCCCTGCCAATTGAAAAACTAAATGCAGCAACCCCCATAATGAGGCTGACTGGTAATATAAACACCCTTGCAAGGCTTGTAAACAGTTCTTTGAAGCTTTGAACCTGTATGCTTGCAGCAACTTCTGACACCTTGCCTTTAGTCCATGGCAACCTTTTTTCACCTGCTCTTTCTCTAAAAAAGAGAGGGAATAACAGTATCAGAAACACGAACAAAGAAAAAAAGACAATGGCATGAAAAAAACTGTAAGCGTTGATAATAGAGATACCTATTGCAACTGAGGCTGAAATTCCTATGGTTTTTGAGCCCCACATCAGCCCATTGGCCCTTGCTTGCTGATCCTCCGGAAGTATGTCGATAGCAAGTCCGTCAACAGCAATATCCTGAAAAACTGCAAACAAGCCCACAAAGAAGCTGAAAAGTTTGAGCATAAACATATTATTCAGCGGATCGGCGATGAAAGCCATTGACAGAAAACTGATAGCCAACCCCAGCTGTCCAAACAATATCCAGGGTCGTCTGCGGCCCATTGCAAGGAAAGTAAATCTGTCCATTAATGGCGCTGCCAGAATTTTAAAGCTCCAGGGTAAGATACCAATAGCAACAAAAGCGCCTATTTCGACGGCGCTTTTCCCATTCATAGCAAGCCATGCAGGTATTCCAAACCTCAATAAGCCTTCGGGTAAGCCTTGAGCAAAATACAAAAATGAAAATGATAAATAGCGCAAAGGCGCATTTTGCGAGAGTGAAGGAAACTTTCCTACTGCAGTTCGTTTAAAGGGGTTGTATGTAACAGGTTTTTTCATGAGTGTGGTGAGTATTATTTAGTATTTATAAATTTGAATTACATAGCTTTATCAACTACTTCCTAAATTTTCCTGGGTTTCTATCTAAAATAAAAATTTGTTTAATTGCTCAATGCAGCCGAACGTACAAGAAATCGTTGTCTTTTTCCGTAGGTCAGGCTTCGCCAAATCCACTCTGCCGGGCCGTAAAGAAAATATTTAAGGTAGACTGGGCTGTAAATCAACTGGAAAATCCACAGCCCGGCAACGATATAATAGAGTTCATAGCGTTGCAACATTCCGAACATTGAAAAGCCATCGCCATAGAAAATTACAGATGTAACAATGCTATGCATTAAGTAGTTGGTTAAGGCCAATTTACCCACTGCAGCCAACGACTTTTGAAGAAATCTCAGGGAACCTGATTTAATGAAAAGCATAAAAAGGCCGATATGTCCCATGGTGGTAAATAAGCGACCAATCTGATAAGTTTGATCTGCTTTGAGGATTGTTAAAGCATGAAAATTATCTCCAAGCAACATTTTTGTTTCAAAATAATTTATGGACAAACCGATGAGATAACCCACTGAAAGCATTATTAAATAGAAACGATTGGAGCGCTCTCCATGAAAAACCCGGAGTTTAAAAAATGCCATTCCGATCAGCATAAAACTCAGGATATCCCATACCCAGAGCCTGTATGGAAGCCAGGTTTGCATAAACTGATTTCCTTTCACTTTATCAAATAATACAGTGAAATAACTCTGATGCATCTTTTCGATCAGCTCATCTACCTCTTCTTTTGTATGCTTTTTCGTAAACTTATCCCACTCCTTGATTTTGTCTTCTTGTGCTTTGGTGATTTCATTTTCAAGACCCTTTATTGCTTGTATCTCAGTAACTTCTTTTTGCAGATTCAACTTGCTGTGATAATCGGCTACGTCCCAGATTATGCCTAAAACAATGAGGATTCCAGCTACAAGAAAAAGTTTTTTCACACTTGCATTTCTGAAAGGAAAAAGCATCAAACCAAAAATGGCATACGGATAAAGAATATCACCATGCCAAAGAAATATGTAAACATTGACTATACCAAAAAGCAAAAGCCATAAGGTTCTGCGATAGTAAATATCAGCTGTGGCTATGCCGGCACCGCTTTTTTCAAGTCTGCTCGTAAGCAAAATCACTCCGGCACCAAAAAGGAGTGTAAATAATCCCCGCATGGTTCCTTCAAAAAGCATATTATTTACAATCCAAACTTTCAGGTTGAGACCATCAGCGCCACCTGCGATCGTTGGATCTGAGTAGGCAAACGGTAGACCCATGCCATTGATATTCATCAAAAGGATTCCGAGTAGGGCAATTCCCCTGATTACATCGAGTGAATTAATACGTTCAGATGCATTAAGCGGAGAAAATTTGGGTTTGACTTGATTCATGGATTTTAATAATATATGCTATGTAATTAATAATTAGTATGATGAGCTAATAATAGTATAAGACCGCCTAGGATAGATAAGATAAGAAACAGCGGCCAGATAAATTTGAACCACTTCTCATATGGAACGCCAGCGATAGCAATTGACGCCATTAAAACGCCATTTGTTGGTATGATGCTGTTTGAAAATCCATCGCCAAAAACAAAAGCCAAAACGGCCGTTTGGCGCGATATACCAAGTATATCAGATAACGGTATTACCAGTGGCATCGAAACAAGTGCCTGACCTGATGCCGAAGGAATAAAAAAGTTAAACAGGCTTTGGAAAGTAAATATTCCTGTCACAGCCATTGATTGACTCATGTCACCCAACAACTCTGCTGTTTGAAAAAGAATGGTGTCAATGATCTGACCCTCAACCATTACTACCTGGATACCTCTCGCAAAACCAACGATGAGAGCGGGTACAAGCATGCCTTCAAGTCCGGTTATAAAAGCTTTCATCGATTCGTCTCCCGACATCCTGCTGATCAAAATAGTGCATAATCCAACCGTGAAAAACCCTCCTGTCATTTCTACCAAACCCCAGCCCATAGTTTGCACAGCAAATAAAATTGCTGCAAACAGAACAAAGGCAGTAATGGCAATAAATACGTGTTTTTTAGAAAGAGTAGCACCGCTTAAAGAAATTGATCCATTAAGGATAAAAGGATCGTCAGCCATAATTGACTTCATTGGATCTTTTTTTACCTTTCTTCCGTAGGCCATGAGAAAGAAAAACCCAGCCATAGTGCAAACAGCAAAGGAAAGAATTCGCATTCCCATCCCGCTACCAAGAGGCAGTTCTGCAATAGATTGGGCTATTTGTAGATTAAAAGGATTAGTTATCGCTGTGGCCCATCCAATATCTCCTCCAAGAACAAAAATACCGATACCAAAGATCCGGTCATACCCCAACTGTTTCGAAATGAGGAGTAAAACAGGAATGAGCGGTATAAATTCAGTCCCCATTCCTAAAAAAGTTGCTGCAAATGCAAAAGAAAAATACAGGATAAACACCAGCAACACCGGTGAATGAATAAATCTTTTCAGCAGCATTGAGATAAACACATCTATCGTTCCCGTATGTTTGATAATGTTCACCACAGCACCGATTATGAGAATAAAAAAAATCAATGCGGCAGCTTCGTTCATGCCTTTAGGAATGGCTGTAAAAAGCCCAAGCAAACTAGTTGGTGAGGCAAAACCATCCACATCCTCACCCAAAAGTGCTCCCTGAACAGAAAAGTTTTTAGGAATTTCTTTGTAGGTTCCTGTAACAACAAGGGTTTGCTCTACATTTCCTGTTTTCTTTACGACCCGATCAAATGATCCTGAGGGTATAATATACGTCATCACTCCTAAAAAGAGTATGATGGCTGAGAGAAAAATGAATACGTGAGGGATTTTTATGTTTTTCATTTTGAATTAATTTGCTAAACAGTAAAAGTCTCTATAGCTTTCAGCATAAGATTAATAATCAACCGACTATCCACTTTTCAAAGCTCTTGTTGGGTTCGCCTTCAGGGTAGACCCAATCTGGTTTTAACCTCATTCCACTTTCTTTTCTCCAAATGAAATCCATGGCATCAGCAACATTATTCATGTTGTGAATTTTTATGAGTAAAAGAACCTGATCATCCAAATCCACCTTTCCGATAGCGGATGTTATGTTTTGAGCAAGGAGGGCATTGTGTAAAACTTCGGCCTGATGCTGATGATATGTGGCCCAAACTATTCCGTGATTGCCGGAAATCAATACTTTTTCATCGAAAAGGATATAAATATCGAGTGGTGTTCCCATGGGCAGGTCAGGGATGTTTTTATTGCTCAACGACTTCCATGAAATAGAGATACCCGGATGAAGAATTATTTCTCCATCCGGATTGAATATCCCTATTTTGTTGATGAGCTTCAAGTTTATGGCGTTTGGGTTTCAAGTTTACTTAATGCCATTTCAACAGCGGCGTTGTTCCAATAACCATGTTCAAGCACTACTTTTTGATCCATAAACCTAAAAGTAATGTGAATGGGGATCTCGAATTTTTCACCTGTTGAACGCAGAGTACCAACCCATAGTCCCCAGAAATTAACCCAGGTTTCGCCTTCGTCGGTGAGCACCATCTCGAAGAAATCTTCTTCAGCAACATAGCTTATGGAGGAGAAAAGTTCATGTTCCTGCCTGTAATCTTCAATTGCAGCGCTGGTCGAAATCCCTTTTGCCTTTGTTACATTGTTCAGGATTTTTGCTGTGTCGGCATAGTGCGACTTCATGGCAACCCAATCCGCATCAACGTATGCTTTAAGAATAGATTTGGCAGCTTCGATTTCAGGGGAAGCTGAGAAATAGCGAACTGGTTGATTTGTATTGCAGGCTGTAAAAAGTACAACTGCAAAAAGTAAATAGATGACTTTTTTCATAAGAATTTTATATTATTCGTTGTTGATGAGTTTATTGTATACTATTTCGCCGGTGGATCAGGGCCGCAGGAAACGGATGGGGCGAAGAGCATCAC
>CAYXCZ010000032.1:0-52730 GCA_964463695.1 uncultured Lentimicrobiaceae bacterium
AAATCCATAAAAAAGTTAAAATATGGCACTCAATGTAACCGACGCTACGTTTAAAGAAGTAGTTCTTGATTCACAAATTCCTGTGATTGTTGATTTTTGGGCAGTTTGGTGTGGTCCTTGCCGCATGGTTGGCCCAATTGTTGAAGAAATTGGCAAAGAATACGAAGGCAAAGCTGTTGTTGTGAAACTCGACGTTGACAACAATCAGGGAGCTGCACAGCAATTTGGTATTCGTAACATTCCAACAATTCTGTTCTTTAAAGGCGGTGAAGTGGTAGATAAGCAAGTAGGAGCTGTTCCAAAAGCTGTACTTGTTAAGAAATTGGAAGCAATTTTATAGTCTTTCCGACGTTTGCTTCGTTACTACCATTGCCGGAATTTCCTTTTTTTAGGTTGCCGGTTATGGTAGTTTTTTAATTTTTTGAGACTTTTGACAGCCTTCAAGCTTCTGTATTTAACACATGTGAAGACAACCACCAACAAACTCTGAAAGATGCCGTATTCTATTGATCATAACCAGTTAAGCCGCTTTGGCAGCCTTGAGTTTCTGGCACATCAGGTGGTCGAGGGTTTTATAACAGGCCTGCATAAAAGCCCTTTTCATGGTTTTTCAGTGGAATTTGCCGAGCACAGGATTTATAACAGTGGTGAGTCAACCCGTCATATCGACTGGAAACTTTTTGCCCGTTCGGAAAAAATGTTCCTCAAGCGCTTCGATGAAGAAACCAATCTGCGTTGTCAGATCGTAGTAGATCATTCTTCTTCCATGTATTTTCCTCTACAGGAAAAACCTGGTTTGGATAATCCAGACAAACTCCTCTTTTCGGTTTATGCTGCTGCAAGTATCATGGATCTCATGCAGCATCAGCGCGATGCTGTTGGATTAAGTCTTTTTGCAGATCAGCTTGATACACATACTGTTGTAAAATCAAATAAAACCCATCACCGGTTTTTACTAAGCCTTTTGGAACAGCTCATCGACCCGGTCAAAGGACGTGAGAACCGAAAAACTTCTGCCTCAGAAGCCTTACATCAGATAGCCGAACGCACCCACAAACGATCGCTAGTGATCATTTTCAGCGATATGATGGACGATCCGGCCAAAGCTGAAGAAATGTTTCCGGCCCTCAGGCACCTGCGCTACAATAAGCATGAAGTTATTTTATTTCATGTGGTGGATCATGATGTGGAGGAGGAGCTGATGCTCGAAAACCGCCCTTATCGTTTTGTAGATATGGAAACAAAAGAAGTACTGAAGCTCAACCCTGTCCAGATTCAGGAGGCCTACCGAAAAGCCGTCGCTGCGCGTAAGAATGAACTCAAACTACGCTGCGGACAATACAAAATCGACTATGTAGAAGCAGATATTAAGAAAGGCTACCATCAGGTGCTTACACAGTATCTGATCAAAAGAGGTAAGTTATATTAGGTAAACTTATCTAATGATTACTCATCCACAATTGTTTTAAACCCTGTTTACAAGCTGCATCTATACCTGAAAGCCATTATCTAAAGCTTTCAATTACTTGTTGTTTAACTTTTTTCGTAGAATTACTTAAGAAGGAATTATGAATTTCTTAACAAGGTATAAAGGAATATCCTTCTTTGTCACATCCAAAACTAACTTTCCAAATAAAAAAAATTGCAAGGCAATATTATAACCTGCCAATAGCCAAAGATTAGAACATTTTCAAATGATTAATCTTCCAACGTTTCTTTCATATTTTTCCAGTTCCGGTAAACTTTCTTGCCACCATAAGCCGCGCCAAGAGTTAAAAGCAATCCAATTCCGCTGGTTAGACTAGCTGTTCCCCCTGTAGACTGGTTGCCTCCTGAACCATGTTCCGAAGGAGGTGGGGGTGGACCTTGTGCAAAAGTTCCACTAGCTAATAGACTAAATGCAACAACTGCTATGCTTTTTCTCATGATCGATTTCATATCTCTGTTTGTGTTTTATTGGCTTTTTGGTTGGATTATTTTACGACTACTTTGGCTGTCTGAACGCCTTCGCTGCCTGTGAGCCGGACCACATAAACGCCTGCAGGCTGATTCATCTGACGAGTCACCAACCCTTGTCCGTTTACAACAGCACTTTCGAGTAAACGACCTTGCAGGTCAATAACTTCCATAACTGCTTCTCCGTTATGGTGGAAATACAATCGGCCATTTATTGCATAGGCTTTGAGTCTGTTGGATGGTGTTTGTTCGTCAATATCCACAGCACCGAAATGAAGGAGGAAGCGGTTGGGGTTGTCTTTTGGACTGGCAATAAAAATATATGCACCACTTGTTGTTAAGTTATGATTTGTTCCAAGCAATTTATCTTTCAGGTAAATGTCCTCACTTGTTAACAGTCCACCGACTGATTCAATTGAAATGTTGTAAGAACCATCAACCGGGATTAAGATACCAACATTAACAGCAGTTTCGTTGTCGAGTTCAGGATAAGAGTTCAGCATAAGTTTCTCGCCATCCTGGCTTAAAGTATAAAGTTGAGGTGCAGCAGCGTTGAAACTGTAAAACTTCAATGCATCATCACGGTCTCTGTTTGATGAAGTGTTTTCTTTCTGACGAATACTTGTAACATCAAAATAAGTTTCTCCACTCAGACGGATTGAGAGTAAATCCTGATCAGCAGCCACATTTTTGGTAAAAGTTCCGCCATGTTCCCGCATAGCATGTATGAAAGAAAAATCACCTGCAGTTTGCGCTATAACAAAAAATCCCTGATGAGGAGCAATCCATGCATTCCCGGCACTGCCGTTGATTGTAGTATAACCTCCGGCACCACCACCTGCAGTTTGGTCATAAACATAAGCAAAGTTGTCAGCAAATAAAGTACGTGTCGCTGAGCTCCAGTCAATGCCTGAAGCATATGGATTTGCCAAAAGATTAGCTCCGGTGTACGGTCCTGATCCTGTCTTTGTAACAGGGACTGTCACGGTACCATTGTTGAGATTGCCACTGAATATTTTTGTTGGCAATATAGATTCATAGGCAGTAAGATAGCCTTTTCCAGGAGTAAATGATGTGATATTATTGCCTCCGACCTTTTGGTTGAGCCAGGTAGCTGATGGCTCATCATAAGCATAAAAGTCATAACCGGATCCATCTGGAATCCAATCACCTGAAATACTTTGAGCTACTACAGGAGAGCCAGTGAGATGCCATGAATAGGAAACTCCGGGAATATAGCGCTGTGCTGTAGCTGCAACGTTATCCGAATTATGGATAAGAGAACCGGTACCAGTGGCACCGCTTTTAATAAATAAACCACTTGTTCCGGGGGTATTTGTCAATATACCTCCAATGGTTAGTTGACGTCCTGCATTTATTGATAAAGAACCTGTTGAAACTGTGAGGTTCCCTGACAGGCTTGTATTATTATCAACGATTACCCCAGTAACATTTGCTACTACAAGAGTTGAATTACCATTTGATGTAATTGTTCCACCTCCGGAGATGGTTTGTTGGGAAGATCCATTAAAATTGACTGTACCGGAGCTTGAAGGATTGAAGTTTAAACTTGCTCCTGATTGCACGGTGATATTACCTTTTATTGAGTGGCCAGAGGTTCCAGTTGCGTTCAGATTAAATGTACCTTGTGTTATCTTTAAATCGTCAAATGAGAGTGCGGTTGTACTTGAGGCAGAAATGGTTCCAGCATAATCCATTTCAAAATTTGAATATGATCGACCAGAAAATGAGGTGCTCACGCTAGATGAGATTATTTTAAAAAAACTACCATTTTGAAAAACTACTACATTATTTGTTGCAAAAGGATTATTCCCGTCTGCTTGAATAAAAGTTGAACCATTTGTAAAAACTACCGATCCTGTAGCAGTATTTCCAAATACGTTGCCTGTACTGTTTGTATTTTGAGTAAAAACCGCTCCTGAATTAAAGGTTATTGCCGAAGCGCTAGTGCCTGTTAATTGGTTTATTGATGCAGTATTACTTGTGAAGTTCATTGAACCACTTATGCTTCCGGATGCTTCTGTTCCGACTGAAATAATAATTGCTGCACTTGATGTTTGGGATATATTCAACTCACTTCCTGCTTCGATAATTAAGTCATTTCCACTTGAACCATTTCCAATAGAAAGAGTTCCACCAGATGAGCTGTTTAAAGTTATTTTTGTTGTGTTTGAGATGTGAACTCCCTCAATGGCGTCAGTTATTAAACCCGTTATGGTATATGTGTTTCCATCATTAAAAACCAGTCGGTCATCTACTGCCGGTGTACTTCGTGCCGGATTCCAATTAGATGGAGTCGTCCAAATTCCTCCTGAATTATTATTCCAGGTATAAATAGATTTGACCCTACCATTCAGGGTTACGTTTTTTGTTACTGCACCAGTAGAAGTAGCAGTAACTAGCTCACCATTATAGCTTCCTCCGTTCAGACCTGCTTTTAAACGTACATAAACAGTTTGGGGTGTTAAAACTTCAGTAGGTGTATAAGTCAGAAGTGAGGTGTATCCACTACCCGAATTTTTAGATATCTCGTAATTGGTTGGAGATGTAATGCTTATGTTATTAGTGAGGTTTATTCCGATCACAGAAAATGTTTGATCTAAGGATGGACCTTCACTTATTAAATAATTGAAACCATTTAATTCAATTGGAATTAATTCGATAAATGGACCTGATAAGGTTGAATAAACACCTCCATTTACGATGATATCATTTCCAGTCCCGTCTCCAGGACCACCTGAACCTCCAGTTGCTTCCGCATAAGAATATAACCTGTATGTTACAGATATGGAGCTTAATGCTTGTGCAAAAGTCCAAGTAAAGGTTTGTGTATTTGTATTATCTGTTACAATCTTTACATCATCTAAATCAGTTGCATAATTGTCTAATGAGCTTCTTAGGGATATAGCCGTATTGCCAGTCTCTGACCTTTGCCATTGCACAACAATAGATGAAACATTGAATTGATATCCTAAATTTGGACTTATTGTAAACTCCATATAATCGTTTCCAGACACAGCATTTGCAATTGAAGTTGTCGCCCAAGAAGTCGCATTGAATCTTCCTACATTAGAAGATGCAGTTAGTCCAGCACCACGTGTTATAATGGATGAATTAATATTTGCATCGTTGGAGTTAGAATTTGCACTAACCTCATTACCTGCAAGTGCAGAAAACTCAAATGTCAGAATCTGCCCAAATCCTTCAAATCTCACTCCCATCATCACCATCAACAGGCTCAAAAATAGTAATCGTTGTCTCATAAATTTCGTTTTTTTGGTTGTATTAATATCCTTTGAATGAAATACAAAACATGCTTTATTAGCGCGTAAATGATGGTGTGAAATCCTTTCTTCTCGCTTAAATCCCCTCGTTGGCAGGGCATCAATCAATTGTGAACCGCAGGCAAAATGCGGCAATTGAAAAATGAAATAAATTAGTGCTGACCTTTCAGGTTTTCGGTTAGCAAAATAAAAACTTTTTTTTTAATTAATCATTAAGTTGTTGTGAAATTATATGGGATTTTTTTAGAGGTTAATGGTTAATGATAAATGGTTAGTGGTTAATGTCTCAAATACCTCTAGCCCAAAAAGATCAAAGACCAAAAGCCATAGACCAAATCCCCGCCTCTAATCCCTGTCCTATAGAAAATTTAAATCATTTTTTTAAGCCGCAGACTGAAACTTTGATATTTACTGCCACGCAATATGATAAGTTGAACAGGCTGTGAAATATCTGATCGGAATAGGCCGTGAATCTCTTCAAGATCCAACTGCGCTGCGCCTTTCCCATTGATTGCAACAATAATATCGCCTTCCATGATACCCGCAGTGGAAGCCGGAGAGTTCTCCATAACATGTGCTACTTTGAAGGTTTTAAACGATTCGCCGTCCGCAACAAGATCGATGCCACTTTTATTGTGTTCAAAACCACGTTTGTAATGGTAGTTCTTTTTAAGAAACATCTGTTCCGATTTGTAGTCGAAAATGACAGTAAACCTGCTTAAAAGTTCGCCTCCAATTGAACCAATGCGGTCGGGAAGTGATTGTGAAGCAGGCTGCATACAATCTCCAAAAGAAGCCAGGGTGTTTTTGAATGAAAACTTCCCAAGTGTAAATAATTTGATCCTGCCCATCCTGCCTGGAATAGGACCTGACAGGCCCCAACCCACAATTGTAGGCAATGTTTTTGATGGCAAAAAGATGCCTTTTTCTGTCGACGGCTCGAGCAGCAAACTGTGGCTGGCTCCCGTATCTAATAAAAAACTTCCATGAGCTTTTGTTCCGTCCATTTGAATAATTTCTGCCTGCAAAAATGGCCTGCCTCCTGCGATTGAGATAGGAAATCTGGTAAATTTATCCGAAGGAAGAACAAAAGTATTGCTTTCATAGACAGTGATTTTTTTGGAGATGTAATCTATTCGTACAACAAAATGACTAAAAAAATCATAGCCCAATATACCATGTACCTCCTGTCCGATATGACTTTGCAGGTTGAGATAATCTTCACCTAAAACAATTAAAGTCTGACCCTTACCCGTAATCCCCGGCAACTGAAGTTTAACATTGCTGGCTACATAAGCCTGGATGTCGCCTAAGGTTCCCAAGCCACTGATTTTAACAGGACGGTTATACGAAACGTCTAAATGATTGTCATTTCCTTCGGTTAAGAGTGTCGTCCTTACTCCGGTATCCAGGATAAACTGCATTTCAACACTGTCATTCAGTACGATAGGGACAATGATCAGGTTGTTGATGAATTGAAAATTGAAAACAGACTTCTTTTCCGGCTCATCAATCCTGTAACCGATGAACTGTGCCCGGCTGTTTGATGTAAGCAAAAGGATTACACCCAGCATCAGAATTTTCCGAAAAGTACAGCACATTTTTAAAGGATTCATTTTTCTCTGTTCACATTAATCAAAGACAAAAATAATCTCCTTTGGTCTACTAAAGCTGAAAACTTTTATAGAATATAGAATTAATGTTCCTTAATTTCGAAAGTGAACGAAGATGATTGGTTGATAAGGTTTTGGTTAAAACTGGATCGTGTAGTTATAAACTACAGGCTGGGGTACATCGGTGGGTATTTCTGGTTTTTTGGCTGAAGAAGCTGTTGTGGTTTTGATTGTATATTGAAGTGTAGTCTGAGCAGGGAGCTTAAAATGGATGGATGTTTTGGTCGTAGTTTTAACACGTACCCCAAAATTTTTCACCTTTTCATAGCGCAATAAACTTACCATTCGCAACGCCTCTTCATCACAACCATATCCAATTCCTTTTAATACTTTTGGGTTATGAACGATACCGTTATCATCTATCTCGTATTCAACATACACACTGCCTTCAACACCTGCTTTCAATGCCTGATCAGGATATACAATCTGAGACCTGAGAAATTCATTGAAAGCTTTTTTGCCTCCTGTATATTGTGGAAGGTTAAGAAATTTCTTTTTCTTTTTAGGTTCTGACATCAGTGAGCTTTTTTGCAAAAATAACCATATTTACCTTATGTAAAAAAGTAAAGATCCCGAAAGAGCATCTTGCCTTCCGGGATCTTTTATTCTAACCAAAACAAAATGAGAATTACTTTACGATTTCGTTACCGGCAGCTTTCCATTCGTTGTATCCGTTGTCATAGATTTTTACCTTAGTATAACCTAACACAGAAGTTAAAACGAGATACTCCTTACTGGCACGCACACCTGTCGAACAATACAAGATGATGTTTTTGTCTTTTGTGATGCCTTTTTCGGCTAACATTTTTTCGATCTCAGCCTTTGGCTTCAACATATGTTTTGCATCAATTAAAGTTGTGTGATCCCAGTTAATCGCACCTGGTAAATGACCTGTACTTTTGTTTTCAAGTCCTTTAAATTCACCAACTTCACGGCTATCAACCAATACAACATCAGCTTTGCCTTTTGCTGCTTTAACATCAGCCATTGAAACAAGAAGTCCGGCGTTTACTTTTGGAACAAAAGTAGTCTTGGCAACATTTGAAGGGTTTTTTGTAACAGGTTTTCTTCCTGCTTTCCATGCTTCAAGGCCTCCGTCCAATACTTTGACCTTGGCTGCTCCCATATATTTCAATATAAAATAGAGCCTTCCGGAATATTTCATTGAGCCTTCGTCGTAAACAATGATGGTTTTTTTCTCCGAAACACCATTGTCGCCCAATATCTTGGCGATCTCTTCATTTGAAACCAACAATCCTTCGATATCGCCAGGTTTAAAAAACGCTTTATACGAAACGTTTACTGCGCCGGTGATATGTACTTTGGCATATTCTGTTTCAATTTCACCTGAAACAACGATATAATCGGGGTTTTTTAATTCTTTGGCAAGGTCAGCAACAGAGATAAGGTCCTGAGCAAAGCTTCCCAAAACGAAAGCAAGGATTAACCCTAATGTTAAATTTAATCTTTTCATCTTTAAAATATTAGAATTTTACTTGTAGTTGAAGAACGAATTCGTCGTTAGCAATTTCAGCCGGCTGTTCTGAACGGTAAATGTAATTGGCCTGCAGACGTGTCCAGTCATTGAAATGGTAGTTAACACCAAAAGTCATATTCGACTCTTTGTAAAGTGCAGAATTCCCTGAATCAAAGAAATCAAATTTGAAAACAGGCTCAAGTTTGATGTTTTCGAAATTATAGGCAGCTGTGATATATCCACCACTTCTTTTTTCGCCTAACTCGATGAGGTTACCACTGCAGCCCCCCCCGAGGTCACGGTTATAATCGCCTTCATCCATAACATATTCACCCAGAAGTGTGAAATTGGCATACTTAGCCTGAAGCTCTGCGCCGAAGGTTGTTCGTGCATCTTTAGTGTTGTTAAGTGATGGGTATCCATAACGGAAACTGGCACCTATTTTTAAGAATTCCAGCGGTTTAACTACTAAACGGCCAACAATGTCTTTTTTGGTATTGTTATCAAAACGACCTAATCCGCTGCCATTCAAAATCGCAAACTGGTAGCTCAGGAAGGTTTTTTCGCTGCCTCCCATTAACACCATCCCCAAATCGCGGAAAGGGGCTACCATTTGAAGTGTAGCTGTCGATCTGTAAACAGTGATAAGTCCGTTGCATGCTGTGTTTGTTTCCAAACCAAAAGGTGTTTTAAATGATCCCACACTTACGCGCGCCCAATCGAATCTGTTGTAACTGATAAAAGCATCAAGCAGATAAGGGTTAGGTGAGATAAAAGGACTCAGCTCAAGCACAACATAGTAGGAGAAATCGTAAGGGATAACTCCCTGAGCTCCAATTCTTGCACGCTCAAACGTAAAAGAATTTTTAGCCGGATCGGTCATGTGATATTCATATTGCCCTTGAACGAAACCAAACATCTTTAGTCCTTCGTCCGAAACAGGCCCACCACAGCCTTGCGCTGCCAGCCTCAGTGTGCTGGCAGTTGCAAGGATCATGAGTATAATTGCAATCTTTTTCATTTTTTATAATTTAGTGCGTCAGAAAAAATTAATTTCCTGTTACAATTGGCAAATTCTTTGGAACAGCAGCTGACCATTTGTTTGATGTCCAGGCTGATGAAGAATTATAGAGTTTATTCATTCCAAACATCATGCTTTTTGCATCATAACCAATCACGCGGAGGTAAGCGCTGATAGCAGCTGAAGTTTGTCCTGTATAGCAATAAGGAACAACGGCTTTAGCTGGATCGAGGTAGTTCATTGTGCCATCACTGATCAATAAAGGATTGATGCGGTAAGCTCCTTTGATATGACCAAAGGCAGTGTAATCAGCTTCGCTGAAATAGTTGTTGATGAAGAAATTACCTGGGTTTTCAAGTACGTCTGAAGCTGTTACTGTTTTGAAACCTTCTGTTAAGATGGCAGCAACACGTTCTTTTAAAATGTCGGCAGGAACAGTAGTGGAAACAGTGAACTTTGGACTTGAATAGGTTAAGTTGGTTGGAGCAGCGTCTGATGTCCAGTTAGCATGACCGGCAGCAATACTTCCAATTGCAGGTGTCCAAACATCTAATGTTGAGTTCCATCCACTCATACCCCATTTCAAAGCCTGAGCATCAGCATAGCCTGACAAACGGAGAAGGGTAGTAGCATGTGTGGCAGTTTGGCCGGTTTTGCATACAACAAGAATAGGTTTGGTTGCTTTTGCTGCTTCGGTTAAAATGTCAGCAACATTCACACGGTGAGCACCTTCAATATGGCCTTGAGCAAATTCATCAGCAGTACGGATGTCGATAACATATTTTGCACTAACATCACCATTGTCAGGAGCTGTCATAACAAAACCACCAATGATTGTGTTCAGATCGAGGTTTTGGGCAACAAGATAAGTTGTGAGTTCTTTTTGTGCGTCAAAAGTTTCTTCAGTGTCTTTTTTACATCCTGTAAATACCAAACTTGGAATAAGGAATAAAGCGATAAAATAAAAAGCTAATTTTTTCATGATAAAATAATTTAATAATTGTTTGTAAATAGTGATTTAAATTTCTGATTATTAACAGCCACCGCTTGATGCAGGGGCACTTGAACTTCCACCTAATTTGCTTAAATCTTTTTCGAAAACGTCAGGATAGGTAAGCTCCCATTTTTTCCATCCGCCTTCAAGGGCATATACATTGGTATAACCCAGTTTGCTGAGACTTTCAGCTGCAAGAATGCCACGTTGTCCTTTTTTGCAATAAAGGATGATCTTTTCTTCTTTTTGTGGCATATAAAGACCTACATGTTCCCAATAAGTTTCGTCACCGATATTAAACTCGAGACTACCTCTGGCAATATTTACCGAGCCTGGAATAAATCCATAATAATGCTCAATCTCCTGACGAACGTCAATTAATGTATAAACTTCGTCGCCGCCGCCATTCATAAGTGCATCGAGTTCTTCGGCTGTGATCATTTTCACTGTTTTCATGGCGTTATTCACCATCTCATCTACAGTGTTGTATTCGTGTTTCTTGCCACAGGAAACCAACAATATGGCACAGAAAATTGCGAGAATAATGTTTTTCATGGGGATTAATGTTTATCTGTTTGGGTTTTTGTTTCTTCTTTAGCTGGTACTTCTTCAGGTTCTTTCTCGTAACCTGAGATCATAGCCTTAACATTTGCCGATACGCTGTATCCTGTGGTTGTCATGTACATGTGAACAATAACGAACGCAACAACCATAAATGCTCCCAGAGTGTGTGCGTAAACAGCGAGGGTCAGTCCTTCTGCATCGATAGGATTTTGAGGATAATGATAATACATATAGGCAATGCCTGTGATTATCTGTACCGGAAAAATCAGGATCAATAAACCTGCATAAGTGATGCGCTGCAGCGGATTCAGCTTGTTAAAAAGAGTTTTGTGTGTAGGATGTGGCATGCCTTTAAAAATGCCGGAGGTGTAGTACTGAACTTGTTCTTTTAATTTGTTTTTAGTGGGAATAAAATTGAGGTACTGTTTGGATGTGAACATCCAGAAAATAGACAACAAAGCCAATCCCATAAACGACCACGCTGAAGCTGAGTGCAACCTGACAGAGGTTTCAAAACCGAAAATTTCATAGTTTCCATGGATTTCAAATCCCGTCAGCGTTAGAAGCAGCACGAGCAGCATTTGGGTCCAGTGCCAGAATCTTTCAAACTTGCTATATAAATATTGTTTCTTGTATTTCATGATACGTCTGATTTATTGATTAGAGAATACGGAGAATTGCATGAACAATAACTCCCAAAAGTGAAAAGAAGATAATAGCGAAACCACTGTAATCCAATAATTTATTATAATCTCTCCCGGGTAGATAAAAGTCATTGAGGTTTTCGAGTCTGCCCTTTTCTCTGATGTGGCAATCTTTGCAGGACAGTGTTTCTTCTTTGACTGAAACCATATGGTTAAGAGGCCAATATGCCTCTGTGTCAATAAAATCAAACTCTCCGCTCCATGGCCGCTCATTGTATTCCATGCCCTGACGGATTGCTTCTTCCCATTCCAGATCTTCCCAAAAAGCACCTTCACCTTTGTTGTGTGCAAACAACTTAACCGAAAGTAACTGGTTGTAAACAGGATCATAAGCCTGGCGACCACGGTGTACTTTTACCGGCCATATCTTTGCATTAGGGTCGGCATAGTCTCCAAACAAACTGTTGATCTGAACAGGTGTTTGCTTTATGGTATCATCGTGAAGGAAATGATTAACAGTGCCATTGAACCAATAATACTCGGGTTGAACCATATTATCGAAAACAAAATGTCCTTTAATGCTTAAATAACTGTAATTATGGTCAGCATCATATTCCTTAATTGGATTGCCGCTTGGGTCACGTTTTCCCGCAGCTGACCAGTCCCAATAGAGTGTGGTGGCATTTACTTTCGCATAAACAGGAATGTGGCAAGTTTGGCAGGCTATCTTATTATTATGGTAATCAAGAATGTAGTCGTTATGTGGTGTTTCTGTATGGCATTCGTAGCAATGTAACCTGTTCGTGTTATCCGCACCTACAGTATAGGACCTCCCTTTAATATTATGGTTTGGCGCTTCATGACAATCAACACACACCATATTTGGACCGTCTTCACCCATGTGTACATCCACTTTTCTGTTGGTGTGAAACAGTGCTTCTTCAAGATCTCCATGCTTAACATTGTTTCCGCCGCCGCCGTAGAAATGGCACACACCGCAGTTGTCTCTGTCGGGATATCCAACATTGGCTGCTACATAATTGTAATCTGGGACAGGAAATTCTTTAGTGGCTGTGGCTTCAGTTGCAGGCCATCCTGCCATGCCTTTTTGTTTAAAATAGGTGTCTGTCTTGTCATGGCAAACAAGGCAGTCGATATTGGTAGGGTCGTTAAAATCAAATGATTTGTCTTCCCAGCCGTATCCAATGTGGCAACGCATGCACGATCCGTTGTTGCCTTGTGCTCCGGTACAGAAATTATTATGGATGTTCATCTTGCCGATTTTCACCTTGCCGCGGCCAGGAATTTCGGCTTCACGCTCCCATAACCAGTGTGTGCTCTTCATTAATTCGTCATCACGTTTATTGTGACAAGATAAACAAGCGGCGGTAACGTCTTTTGGGTTGACAAACTTTTGTTTGAGGATCTCAAACTCGCTGTGATCTACTTGTGCAGTAGTTTCTGATTTTAAAGCAATCTTAATTTCTTCCGGCTCGTTTCGCTTTAATCCAAAATGTACTGTTAAATAAATAACCAACGCAGGCAGTATAATCACCACAATGAAGGAAGCGATTTTTTCAAGCGTACTTTTCATACTATTACTTTGTTAATTTGTTCACAGCAAAACTACTTGAACTTTTAACAATTAGTTAAAATAGCAGCACCAACCTCATCAATGTATTTAGTGAAGCTCAACGTGTTTTTTTTTGATCTATATCAAGTACTTCTTTGATTTATCCGTATATTTGCCCTCATAACCTGAATTTAAACATGCTAAAAAGCCCTGACTCTCTTAGAAACAGTTGTTCTATCGGAAGTAACACCATGGAATGCCTTAAACTGCTCAACGAGAGTGAACTTCAGTTTCTGAATGAAAAGATGGTTGATGTTTATTATCAAAAAGGTGAAATGATTTGCAAACAGGGAACTTTCGCTTCTCATGTAATGATTATTCAGGAAGGCCTTGTGAAAAGTTTTTTGAATTGGAATAACGAGAATCTTATCCTCCAAATTTTTGCTCCTGTCAATGTTATTGGACTTTCTACCCTTTTTGAAGGCAATACCGTTTTCCAACATTCGGTGCAGGCATATATGGATAGCAAAGTAAGTCTGATTGAAATCAGTGCTTTCAAACAGATAATGAACAACAACGCTCAGTTTTCTTCACGTATGGTAAGCCTGCTCGCTGAACAGGGAGCAATAATCAACGGCAGGTTTTATTGCCTGACGAAGAAGCAAACGTATGGACGTTTAGCCGATGTAATCATATGTTTAGCCAACAGAATATACAAAACCCAGAAGTTTCCCCTGCACCTCTCACGTAGAGATTTTGCTGAACTTTCAGGAATGTCTGTTGAAAGTATCGCCCGAATTCTTACGAAGTTCAAAAGTGATGGGCTGATAGAAATAAACTCGGAATTTGTTGAGATTCTGGATTATGATAAACTGAACCTTATCAGCCAAAAAGGCTAGTCGCTTTTTCAAATCCACAAGGTAACAAAGGCTTTCGTTTATTTGTTGTTCCGATTGCTCTTCCTCAGATAGTCTCTGTAAAACTTAAAGGTCTCGTTTTTTATCTCGTCTCGCATTTCACGATAGCTATCCAGACAATTTGTTTCATGCTCTTTCGTATTTACTATATTAATAGGAGTAAGTTCAATAATCTTTGCGGTGAAACGCGAAAGCGAAGTAATAGTTGAGGGATTGGCTGCGCCAGTGATGAAAATAAACTCAAACGAGTTATCAGAAAAATCATTTAAGCTAATCAATGAATCGTTCGCTGGTTCAAGCATTGATTCCTTTAAGACCTCAAGCACTTCGGCTGCGATTTTTTCCTGAGGGTAATTTGCTGCCGGAAAAAAATCTGAATAAGGGTCAAAAGATTTTAAGAAAGCGTATGCCATTACCCAAATATTCACATCTCCTGCGTCAAAGATAAGAATGCTTGATTTTTTTTTCATATCTCGAGCCTTGCTGAATCAGTTAGACGATAGATTCTCGACCTTTTTTTACGATCAAGAGCGGTGAGATTATAAGAGACAGAGCGATGGCCATATCTCGAATGCATTTTGTCTAATACTGTATTTATGGCTTTCTCCGGCTTGTTATTATGATCACTAAGATGTGCCAAAAAAACATGAGTCAGCTCCGGATGTATGTTTTCTGCCAGAAAATGAGCGGTTTGTTCGTTACTCAGATGTCCGTTGTTTCCACGAATCCTGTCTTTTAAATAAGCAGGGTAGGGGCCGTTTTCGAGCATTTCTTCATCATAGTTTGACTCAAGAACCAGAATATTTGAACGTTTCATATATGCAGCTGCAACTGAGCTGATATAACCAAGATCTGTTGCAATACTCAACACCCTTTGAGAATTAGAGATCGAATAGCCATTTGCATCAGCGGCATCGTGCGAAACCGGAAAAGGAGTGATGCTGAAACTTCCTATCGTGAACGTCTTTTCACTCTCAATTTCCTGAAAACAGCCCGGCCTGACGTTTCTTGTAAATCGGTTTTGCTGTATTGCTTCCCAGGTTTTCGCTGTCGCAAACACCTTTGTGTTAAACTTTTGGGTGATATCAGGTAATCCCTTAATATGATCAATATGATCGTGGGTAATTAAAATCCCTTGTATATTGCGGATGTTTTTTCCGGCCTCTTCAAGTCCTTTAACAATACTCCTGCTGTTAATGCCTGCGTCGACAAGTATCGCACTTTCGGTATTACCAACGTAGTAACAGTTTCCCGAACTTCCACTACCAAAACTACAAAGCTCAAAATGAGAAAGATGAGAGAATAAATCCAACTGAGTTATTTTTTGCAAAAGTAACCATTCTACCTGATTTTTTCGGATTTTTGCAATCCTAAATGAATCTAAATGTTTGAATCATTCAATCCCAGTGCTGCTGCCACCAAAGATGCAGGAATCTTTGGTCTCCCTTCCAACGAAGATAATGCTTTGGTTGTTATTATTCCCGTGAATTGGGAATTGACAGTGAGCTATGGATCAGGAACTTTTTCGGGTCCCGAAGCCGTTAAAGAGGCTTCCTTGCAAATGGACCTTCATCACCATGACTTTCCTCTTCTGTGGAAAAAAGGAATCTGGATGGATGAATTTCCTCGGCATTTTAAAGTGCTTCATGCCGGACTTCGTAAAGATGCCCGAATCATTATTGAAGCCATCGAAAAAGGAATCCTCGACGAAAATCGTCCGAAATACAAAGAAATTTACGACCGTATTCGCAAGGCAAATGAAGATCTTCGTTTTTGGCTTTCAAACCGGATAGCTTACTGGCGTGAACAGGGAAAAATTGTTGGATTGCTGGGCGGAGATCATAGTATTCCCTTAGGATACCACTTGTACTTGTCAGATAAAGAAAAGTACGGTGTCTTGCAGGTGGATGCTCATCTCGATTTACGCAATGCGTATGAAGGGTTTAAGTATTCACATGCTTCGATTTTTTATAATGCCCTTGAATTTGACGCAATTGAGAAGCTTGTGCAAATAGGTATACGCGATTATTGCGAAGAAGAAGCCAAAATGGTAAAGGCTAACCCTGGACGAATCAAAGTGTTTTATGATCGTGACACCCGCAAAAAACTATTCGAAGGTTCAACATGGAAGGATATTTCCGATGAAATAATTGCAGAACTCCCCGACAGGGTTTATGTATCTGTTGATATTGATGGATTAGACCCTAAGTTGTGCCCAAATACAGGTACTCCTGTTCCGGGTGGCTTGCAGTTTGAAGAATTGATGTATTTGCTGAACCGACTCAAAGCCTCAGGAAAAGAGATTGTTGGGTTTGACTTATGTGAAGTGGCTCCTGGTGACGACGAATGGGATGGTAATGTTGGTGCCCGGGTTCTCTACCAGCTCATTGGCCTGGCAGTAAGGGATTAACGTTTTTATCTGACGTTAAATCCTTTGATTTCCAAAGGTGGCATCTCACTTATACGGCATTCTCTGACGTTAGCCCAGCGTGGACCTGTTTTACACCAATCTGCAAACTGTTCCAGCTGTATTTCATCACCTTCGGCTTCAATGTACACACTTCCATCTCCCTTGTTTTGAACGAAACCTGAAATGTCGAGTTCAAGGGCTTTCTTTTCGGTGTAGTACCGGAAACCAACTCCCTGAACACGGCCATAAACTTGAATAATTACTGCTTTTCTCATGTGTTTATGGGTTCAGGCGTTTCATTATCATTGCGTTAATTGTGTTGAATAATTCCAACGGACGATAACCTCTCCAGTTAAAAGAATCGAACTTGCCACCAAAAGCAAGGTAATAGTCGAGCCGTGCTTTAACAAAATCATGGATTACATGATCTCTGAAATTCAGACAAACGATCCAGCCATCATCGCTGTTTTCAAACCATTCCTGATAATAATCATCACCATCTGCGTGAAAATTCAAGATGTTTTCACCGATAAGAATAAAATGTCGGATACCCTCATCCAGCAGCACTTCTATTACGTTCCGATACAAAAACATGATGTCGTTGTAAAGTAAATCATTCCATTCGCCTATCAATTCTATCACACAGAAGAATTTGTCATAATCACAAAAAAGGATTTTCGCATAAAGTGTCTGCGATCCAAATTCATCCCATTGGGGGTGAATGTAGTAGTTGTAAACCGTATTGGTAAAATAAATTTCGCTGTAAGTTCTCCTGTAGAACGGTGAATACGGGTCATCTTCAGCTCTGTATAAATGTCGCCAGTTGAAGTGAGGTTCTATCTCGTGCATACGGACTGAAAATTAATGGAAAAACCTGGCAATTTGTATTCCTGCATAGCACAACAGTATTCCTCCGGCATTATTAAGCAGGATGTTAAGCAACATCATCTTTGGTGCTCCCTGATTTAAAAGGTTGAAGCTGTCAAAAGCAAAAGTCGAAAAAGTAGTGAAACTGCCCAGAATACCAATAAACACAAAAAGTCTGAAAGCAGGTGGAATGCCCGAACGCTCTAACAGCCCCCAAATAAAACCTATGACAAACGAACCTGATAAATTAACGATGAGTGTACCCCATGGTAGGATATGGTTTAAGTGTTTATCAGCGAACACATAAATATAGTATCGCAAAATGGTTCCTGTTGCTCCTCCCAGAGCCAGAATCAAAATTTGGTGGAGTGTTTTAATGCCTGTCATGTAGGTGCTTTTACAATGCCATTTTTATCCAGGGCATTGTTTTTAGATCGTTGTATAGTTCATTCATTTGGTTTTTGTCAGTCAGTGTAATGCTTATGCTGAAACTCAGATATGTTTTCTTTGCACTCTCTTTAACTTCCTCAAACCTGTATGGGATATTTTTTTTGTTCAGTAATTCTTCGATTAATGTTCCATGCCTTTCTGGGCTCATGTTTTGTGTCACGACTACTTTGAGAACGTAACTAACAGGGAAAATGATTTCTTGTCCTTCAAAAATGGAGTCGTTTGGTTCAATAGCGTTGCTCATAAAGTAAGTATCAGAAATTTTGTATGAAGTTAATCGCCCCCCAGCGATGGTCGTATCCGGACTTTAATTCGGGCGACAAATATACTATTTTTAGTGTGACAGCACTTTTCTTATAAGCAATTGCAAGGCCTGTGTTAAGCTGAAGTAAGGCCCTGTTTCTGTTATTCCTGCCTATCGTGTGAGGACTTTCATGATTAAAGAGCCCTCCGTCAAGTGTTGCTTCGTGAAGATTGTATTTGCCATTTATATCGATAAAAAACCAGGCAAGCAGTTTCTTTTGTTTTTCAGAGTGCTCGCTCGTGCCCGGTTTTGTAATAGGAAAGGGATTAAAAGTAATTGGTAAAAACCCTGCTTCATACATCGCTGAAGCCTCAAATTCAGTTTGGTAAGTTCCTAATCTGGCAGTAGCCCCTACCCTAAAATCCTGAAATTTCTTTCTAAAGATGCGTTTCTCTATCTGAAAATTAACGTTGATCAAAAGATCATCTTTAATTTGGTATTCCCACCCAACCGGAAAAAGCTCATGCATGCTTTGCTGAAAAAGCGAAGCTAAAGATGGCTTCCCAACCACACCAACCTGAATCGAAGAAGTAACCCTGATTTGTTGTAAATGTGAGGTGCTCATCTTGAAATATTCAACATACAAAACGCCTGCAAACGGACGATCCTCTGTGGCAATAAGGCTGTCTTCAGGATTTATAGGGGTGTACATGTTTTGTCTTAACCGGATTCCATAATGATTGAGTGCAGCTACACCAACATCTGGAAAAAAACGCGAAAGTGGGATGTGCTGTAACCCTGGATGAATGTAGCTTATCTGAGCTCCGTTTGTGAAATAATAGTCTGTATTTGTGAAGATATCATTTTCGAAATCAAGCATATAGTAGCGGTTCATGCTTGTTACTGCTGTTTTAGCAGTGGGATCAGACCAAACATGGGTGTGTGTATTAGTTAATTGGTTGTCATTAAATCTATTAACAGGAATTTTTGATGCGGTTAATGGTGTAATTTTTCCAAATGCAGCTAGTGATGGTCTCCTTTGGAAAAAGGTTTTTTCAGATATTTGATCAGGTGCTGTATTTTTAACTTCGGGTTTGTAAGTTGTCTTACTTCCGGCTTTTTCTCCTGCTACTTCTGCTGATGAATCATGTATTTTGCTTTCAGAAGACGATGGTTCCACAGGTTGATGCTGTCCATCGTCGGAACAAGATTGTAGAAAACCTAAAAACAGTAACAGATACAAAACCCGATTCATGGCATAAATTCCAGGCGGCAAAAATAGCCAAATATGCTATGCGAATATTTAAGCTGAAAACGGGCCGGTTGAACTAAAATATCTTGGGGAATTTGGATGGTGCATATTCGTGCATCATATTATAAACCAGGTCAAAAACATCCTCTGCATTGGGATTCGAAAAATAATCTCCATCGGTAGCATAAGCTGCTCTGTGTTCCTTGGCTGTCAGTGTTCGTGGTTCAGCATCCAGATAAGAATAACCTTTTTGTACTTCAAGCACTTGTTGCATCATAAAACTTGTCGCGCCACCAGGTACATCCTCGTCAAAAAACAGAATTTTGTTAGTTTTTTTCAACGACTCAACAATGGTATGATTTACATCGAATGGGAGAAGTGTTTGAACATCAATCAATTCAACATCAATTCCAAATTCCTGAAGTTGTGTGATTGATTCCTGAGCTATTCTCACGCACGATCCGTAGGTGACAAGTGTAACATCTTTCCCTGTTTTCAGAACTTCAGGCACGCCGGGTGCAACTTTAAACATTCCCAAATTCAACGGTTTCTTCTCCCGAAGCCGATATCCGTTCAAAGGCTCTATGATAAGGGCAGGTTCGTCGGATGCAAGAAAGGTATTGTAAAATCCTGCTGCTTGTGTCATGTTTCGCGGAACAGCTACATAAACACCTCTTATGGAGTTTATGACCATGCTTAAAGGAGAACCTGCATGCCAGATACCTTCCAAACGATGCCCACGGGTGCTGATTATCACAGGAGCTTTTTGTCCGCCTTTCGTGCGATACTGCATGGTTGCCAGATCATCGCTTACTGCCTGTAAAGCATACAACAGGTAATCAAAATACTGAATCTCAGCAATTGGGCGTAAGCCTCTTAATGCAAGACCAATAGCTTGTCCCATTATAGTAGCCTCTCTGATCCCGGTATCAGAAATACGTAACGACCCGTATTTTTCTTGCAAGCCTTCGTAAGTCTGATTCACACCACCAATCTTTCCAACATCTTCTCCAAAGGCTACAACAAGTGGGTTATTTTCAAAAATCTTATCAAAATTATCACGAAGAATCTCTCTCCCCGGGATGGTTGTATTTGAATTGTCATAAACAGGTGCAACAGGCTTCACCTGCATGGCTGAATAGGCTGATTCACTGTATAAATGTGAGCTGTAACGTTCAGCACCTTCTTTCATTTCTTTCTCTAACCAAAGGGATACATTGGTTTTTAATGAGTTGTCCGGGTTTGAACAGGAATTGCAGATGAGCCGGAGAATTTTTCTTGCTGATGAGATAATATCTTTGCGGATAGGCTCTCCTAATCGTGCCAAATCTGTTTTAATTGCCTCTATTTTTGCTGTCTTCGCACAGCTACAGGTAGTTATATCAACTAATTTCAAGAATTCATCTCTTTTCTGGATCAATGGTTGTTGAAAATGCATCCATGCATGCCGGCGTGCTTCTCTGGCATTTTTCTCTGCAGCCTGTTCAATCTCCTGAAGCACTGTTTCAGTTGAAATTCCCTCATTTATTATCCATTTCTTAAACTGGAGAATCCCATCCATTTCCAGTTCTTTATCGAGTTCTTCCTTTGTCTTATATCGTTCGTGCGATCCGGAAGTGGAATGTCCCTGCGGCTGTGTACATCCTCTTATATGAAAAAGCACAGGAACATGTTCAACTCTGCATTTTTCAATACCTTCCCGATAAATAGAAATCAATGCCGGATAATCCCATGCATTGGCCCTGTAGATATAATATCCGTTTGTACCTGCTTCTTTTTCGAAACCTTTCAGGATTTCTGAGATATTTGATTTTGTTGTTTGCGCTGAGTTGGGAACCGAAATACCCCAACCATCATCCCAAACGGATATTGCCATGGGAACCTGTAAAACCCCCGCTGCATTGAATGCCTCAAAAAAATGTCCTTCCGAAGTTGATGCATCACCTATAGTCCCAAAGGCAACTTCATTTCCGTTTTTTGAAAAATGTTCAAATTGCTGAAGTTGTTTATTCTCCCGAAAGTGCTTTGAAGCCTGAGCTAATCCCAACAACCGTAACATCTGACTGGCGGTAGGAGAAGTGTCAGCAGAAGAATTTTTTTGTGCGCTGAGGTTTTTCCATTCGCCTTCTGCGTCAAGCGATCTGGAAGCGAAATGATTATTCATCAACCTTCCTCCATTGGCAGGATTGACCTCCAGGTTCGTGTCGCCGTACAATTGAGAAAACAACTCATCCAAACGAACCATACCTGCTGCAAGCATAAAAGTTTGATCACGGTAATATCCTGATCTCCAATCACCTTCACGAAATACCTTGGCCATAGCAAGTTGTGGAATTTCTTTTCCATCACCAAAAATCCCAAATTTGGCTTTGCCAGTGAGCACTTCACGTCGGCCGATAAGGCTAACATGCCTGCTTTCTTGGGCGATACGATAGTCGTTAAGAACTTCTTCCTTTGTTATCTGTAATTTATCAAGTGTCGTAAGATCATTTTTTTTCATGCTCCGTAATCGTATTGAAGTGATGGATGATCGCAAAGTTAATAAAATAATGAAGCTTTTCGGATATCAATTCTTGTAAAATTATTTTGCTTTATGAAGACCGCATTCTTTGTGTTCAGGCAATTCCCACCACCAACGTCCTGCTCTAACATCTTCTCCTGCTTCGATGCTACGCGTACATGGCTGACATCCAATACTAGGAAAACCCTTGTCATGCAGGAGGTTATATGGGATGCTATGGTTGTTGATATATATGATAACGTCATCTTCATTCCAGTTGATCAAAGGATTGATTTTAATAAGTTGATTGGCTTCATCCCATTCAACAATCTGCAGATTCGTCCGTGTGATGGATTGTGAGCGTCTTAATCCTGTTATCCATGCTTCCAATCCATGTAAGGCACGCTTCAAAGGCATAGTTTTTCTTACTGAACAGCATAGTTTTCGGTTGTCAACGCTGTCATAAAACAAATTAACTCCTTTTGAATTAGTCATTGTTTCTACAGCTTGATAATTAGGGAAATATATTTGAAAATTGGGCTTGTAGCGAGCAACAGTCTTTTCAATCAGATCGTAAGTTTCAGGGAATAAGCGTCCTGTATCAAGGGTAAAAATCTTCATTTCGGGACAGGAGGTGGCAATCATTTGCGTTAAAACCTGATCTTCATATCCAAGACTGCTGGCGAAGGCAATTTTATCTGTAAAACGTTCATAAACCAATCCAAGCACTTCCTGAGGACTTGCATTCTTTAATTCTTCGTTGAGGATGTCAACTAATTCTTTCATAGTGTGGTGTCGTTTGAAATTATTTCAGTAGGCAAAGATAATAAAAGTGCCGCGAGCCTGAGCCGATCATAATTCATTGCATGATTCGATGCATCCGTTTATCTTTGCAAAAAAGCTAACAATGAGAGTTCATTTTATTGCAATAGGAGGGAGTGCAATGCATAATCTTGCTATTGCACTGCATTTAAAAGGTTACGAAATATCTGGTTCTGATGATGAAATCTTTGAGCCATCTTACACCCGATTGAAAAACCATGGCCTCCTACCTGTCGAAATGGGTTGGTCGGCTGATAATATCTCAGCAGAATTAGACGCTGTCATTTTGGGAATGCACGCCCGTATCGACAATCCGGAACTGCTTGAAGCTCAAAAGCTGGGACTTAAAATATACTCCTATCCAGAGTATCTTTATGAACAATCCAAAGACAAAAAACGTGTTGTGATTGGTGGCAGTCATGGTAAAACCACCATTACGGCTATGATTTTACATATCCTGAAATTTGCAGGAGTTGATGCAGATTATATGGTTGGTGCTCAGTTGGAAGGATTTGACGTGATGGTCAGGTTGAGCCATGAGGCGCAATGGATGATCATGGAAGGTGATGAGTATTTGACTTCACCCATCGACAGACGTCCGAAGTTTTTGCATTACAAACCCAACATTGCCCTGATAAGTGGAATAGGCTGGGATCACATCAATGTTTTTCCAACTTTCGATAATTACCTTCAGCAATTTAGGGATTTCATCAAAGTAATTGAGCCAGGTGGTTGTTTGATTTACAATCAGGAAGATGAGGAAGTTAAAAAATTGGTTGAGGGAGCTCGTTGTGAAATTAAACCCTATCAAACACATCAATTTGAAATGGTGAATAATGGCACTGTTATTCCGGTAGGTTCAGGCAGAACTATGAAGCTGGATATCTTTGGGAGACATAACCTTTCGAATTTAAGTGCAGCTATTGCCGTTTGTGAACAAATGGGTGTTGCGAAAGAAATTGCTTATGATGCAATTAAAACATTTCAGGGAGCTTCGAAACGCCTTGAGTGTCTTGGTTCAAATGATCACGCCGCTTTATACCGCGATTTTGCTCACGCTCCTTCAAAAGTAAAAGCCAGTACGGCAGCTTTGAAGCTAAAATACAGCGACCGCCAACTTATTGTATGCCTTGAGTTGCATACCTTTAGTAGTTTAAGTGCTTCATTTATTGATCAGTATGCTAATTGTTTGGATGAAGCTGACTCAGCAGTTGTTTTTTATGATCATCATTCGGTGGAGTTAAAAAAACTTGCTTTGATGGATGCTGAGCTGATCAAAACCGCATTCAGGAAAAAGGATATTGTTGTGGTTAATGATCCTGAAGAATTGCTGGCTTTCATTGATAACGTGAAGACTTTTCCTTTGGCAGTTGCTTGCATGAGTTCAGGCAGTTTTCGGGGTTTGGATTTCAATAGGTTAAAAAGAATAATTTCCTTGTAACTTAAAGGGCATAAAAAAACTCCGGTTCAAAAGAACCGGAGTTTTTTTTATGTCTGGTGACTCTAGCTATTCATTGTCACGAGAAACTCCTCATTTGTTTGAGTGTATCTCATTTTGTCTTTCAAAAATTCCATGGCTTCGATGGGTGTCATATCAGCAAGGTGATTCCTTAAAATCCAGACACGCTGCATCGTTTCTTTGTCCAAAAGAAGGTCTTCACGACGTGTGCTTGAGGATACAATATCAATTGCAGGCCAGATACGTTTGTTCGATAAACGTCTGTCAAGCTGGAGCTCCATATTACCTGTGCCTTTAAATTCCTCGAAAATAACTTCATCCATCTTCGATCCTGTGTCAATAAGGGCAGTAGCAATAATGGTAAGCGAGCCTCCGTTTTCAATTTTACGGGCAGCGCCAAAAAAGCGTTTTGGTTTTTGTAAAGCATTTGCTTCCACACCACCCGAGAGTACCTTCCCTGAAGCAGGTGAGACAGTGTTGTACGCTCTGGCTAAACGTGTTATAGAATCGAGCAGAATAACCACATCATGGCCGCATTCTGTTAATCTCTTGGCTTTTTCAAGGACAATATTAGCAATTTTCACATGCTTTTCGGCTGGCTCATCAAAGGTGGATGAGATTACTTCAGCACGCACGCTTCTTGCCATATCAGTTACTTCCTCAGGACGTTCATCAATTAATAGGATGATAAGGTAGGCCTCAGGATGATTTTTTGCTATAGCATTGGCAACTTCTTTTAAAAGGACTGTTTTACCTGTTTTTGGCTGAGCAACAATCAAACCACGCTGTCCTTTTCCAATTGGTGCAAAAAGGTCCATAATACGTGTTGACATCGTGTTTTCAGCATGTCCCGTAAGATTGAACTTCTCCTCTGGAAAGAGTGGGGTGAGAAAATCAAAGGGAATACGATCACGAACCTCTTCGGGAAGTCTTCCATTAATAAAATCAACCTTGATAAGTGGAAAATACTTTTCGATTTCGCGTGGTGGACGAATTGTTCCTTTCACCGTATCACCGGTTTTCAGGCCAAATAATTTTATTTGTGACTGTGATACATAAATGTCATCCGGTGAGTTAAGGTAATTATAATCAGATGATCTTAGAAAACCATAACCATCAGGCATTATTTCAAGAACACCCTCAGCTGCTACAATTCCGTCAAACTCAAAAGCAAATTCTTCTTTTCGTGGTTTTTGCTGTTGCTCACGGCGCTGTGGCTGATCATTTTGTTGCTCACGTGGGGGCCTGTCTTGCTGATTTTGACGATCTTGCTGGTTAGAGCGATCTTGCTGTATGGGTCTTTCTTGCTGAATAGGTCTGTCTTGCTGAGGTCTGTCTTGCTGCGATCTTTCCTGAATAGGCCGATCTTGTTGAGATCTTTCCTGAATAGGTCGATCTTGCTGTGGTCTTTCCTGAAAAGCAGGGCGATCCTGATTTGTTCTTTCCTGAAATGCTGGTTTTTCAAACGGAGGGCGTTCTTCTCTGGAGAATCGCTCCGGAGATCTCTCAGGGCCATCATTTTTTCTAAAATCACGACGCTCAAATCCTTCTTGTTCTCTTCTCTGAAATTTCTGGTCACCACGATTTTGATTCCGGTATTGATCCGGATTTGCAACACGCTGCTGCTCCGAAGCTGGTTTGAAAAGAGGACGGTCTTGTCTTGGTTCTGCTGTTTTTGACTCACCATTTTCGCTCGTAGCCTCATTAACAGCTGAAATATCTTCATCTGGTAAAGCTGTTAAGCCCTTGTTACTTGAAGCAGCTGCTTGCGGACGAACTCGTTTTCTGGGTTCGCGATTGTCTTTTCTGGCTGGATCAAACTCAGCTCTTTGAGGCTGTTGAGCAACAGGAACAGCTTCTTTCTTTTCTTCAGGAACAATCTTTTGGGGCGGTGCTGCTATTTCGCGTACAGGTTCTTTTTCTGTTTGAGCCTTAGTTGGAGGAGTAACATCCTTCTTCTCAACAATCGCTTGTTTTACAGGAGGAGTTTTGCTTTCAGGCTTTTTTGGTTTTGGTTTTTTATCAAATTTGGGAGCTCCTTTTGGAACGCTTTCTTCCACCTGTGGAATCAAAGCTTGTTGATCCAAAATTTGGTAAATGAGGTCTTGTTTAAGGAGTTTTTCAACTTTTTGGATATTCAAATCTTTGGCGATTTCTCTCAACTCACCAACAAGCTTATTATTAAGCTCAACAATATCGTACATGTGATGGATTATTTAATGATTCAATATGAAAGTCTTACGAATTGAAACAGAGTGTTGAAAGTCTCTGCAAAGGAAAATACGTAATAAAGTAATCTTAGTAATTATGCTTGGCAAAAGTAAGCAAGTTTTTTAAATAAAAATCTATTTCGCTTAAGAATTTATTAATTTCTTTTTATTCTTACTTTATTACAAAATTCATTTTCAGACCACAAAAGTGTTTTGCAACATATTGCTAATTAATTAAATACAGTTAACGGTATTCATTTTATATATCTTCTCAAACTACTTAATCCTTATAATAATGTGATTTTTTTACTGCGGTCTTTGCAATCAAGCGAACTTCGGTATCTTTGCTGCATCAATAGTTATCTAAAATGATACAACGCATTCAGTCAATTTTTATGGCGCTGGCTTCTGTTTCGGCGATTCTAATGTTTTTCTTTCCAATTGCATGGTATTATGGAGCGAATAATACCCTTGAGTTCTATGTATATAAACTCCATGAACATTTACCGAATACGCCTGCGGTTTTTAGTATAAGTTATTTGTTACCTCTTATATTTGTAACGATCGCTTTAATTGGAATTCCTCTCGTGTCACTCTTCAATTACAAGCATTTACAAAAACAGTACAAATTAATGAGAATTAATGGGCTGTTGTCGTTGCTTGCTGTTGGAGGTATTTTGCTTTTTTACATTTCTAGCCTTACAAAGGTCACCGGAGCAACAGCTTCTTACGAATTTGGGGTATTTATACCTTTGATTGTCCTGATTTTTTCTTTCCTTTCCATGCGTGGAATCAGGAATGATATTCGTTTGCTCAGGTCAGCCGACAGGCTGAGATAGGCGTTGATTCCGATCAATCTCCATGATTTCCAAGTCGTGAATTCTGTCAAGGGTAATACAGAACCTTAGAAACGTAATTTTTTGATGAAATCCCTGATTTCCGGCAGCTCCCGGATTGATAAATAATAATTTGTTTTTCGAATCGTGCATCACCTTTAATAGATGTGAATGACCTGCAACTAATATGTCAGGCTTTTCACTTTTGATGGTATTGCTTATGCCTCTGGCATATTTGCCCGGGTAACCTGCTATATGAGTGATCATTACCTTCACGTTCTCACATTGAAACAGAGCAGTTTCAGGATAGCTTAATCTCAATTCATGCCCGTCTATATTGCCAAAAACTGCCCTCAGGGGTTTAAGCGAAGCAAGTTTGTCAGTTACAGTTGATGATCCAATATCCCCGGCATGCCAGATTTCGTTGCAGTCAATAAAAAAATCAAACACCCGTGGATGTAGAAACCCATGGGTGTCCGACAAAACGCCTATTCGCATCATTATATTAGAAAATGTAACTTACGCCAACGCTCAGCACTTCCTTAAACTGTGTCCTTGGACCGGTTTTACCTTCTTTATCAGTGATTTTGATATCGTCATCATAAATTAGATGTGTAGCTATATTAGCATTGAGCCAGCTGTTAACTTTCATTGTAACTAATGTTTGCCAGTCCACATCGATATTTTGAGGATTCTTTAGGTAGTCGGTAAATACTTCTAATTTTGTACCTAAGGTGACATTTTTCACAATTTCTTTTTCAAACTTAAAGGTTGTCTTCATACCAAGTTCAAAGCGGCTTTGTTTTCCGGGTTCAACTCCAAAAGAACCTGCATCTGAAAGCTCTTTAATCGTAACCAATGTAACCCTGCCTGTCAAAGGGGAAAAGTTGATTGAAAAATAGGGGTTTGGTTTCCATTCCATACCAATTCCAAGGGTGATATAAGCAGGAGCAAATAATCCGGAAATAGGAGTGGTCGAATCTACCTTGTAATCAAAACCATCAGCAAATTGTGATTTGAAAGAAAAGGCGATACTGTAAAACAGTTTTTCGGTAGCTTTCTTCCCATATAATGAGTTGAACTCTATCCTGTCATCCGTTTTCATGATTTTTTCATCTCCTAAATGGCTGTATCCTAATGTCATATCCAAACCATTATCCCAAATATGATTCTCTTTTTTATAATTGGCAGAAACATTTATTAAGCCTAAAAGATTCAATGCGCTTTGTCCGCCAGCCGACCAATTGGAAAGATGACTCTGAGAAAAGTTAAGACTTGTTTTTGCAGAAGTTTTCCAATAACTGGTATCGCTTTGAGCAAAAACATTGAGCGAGATAAAACCAAGAAGTAGCAAAGTAAAGAATTGTTTTTTCATTATTATTAATATTTAAGTGATTCATTTTAAAGACCTCCCGACTGCCGGTTCGGTATGTTCTGCTGTTTTTTGTCTGATAATAAAAATGTTACTTCAAAAGTGGAGGAGCACCTTACTTGCTTCTCATCTTTAATCGCAGGCATCCAACGAATTGTCTGTAAAATTCGAATAGCTTCCTGATCGCAACCTCCTCCAACACTATTCACTACCCTAATATTTGAAGTATTTCCATCTTCCTCAATAACAAAATCCAGCTTCACAGTTCCTTGAATCCCAGCCGTTTTCGCAGTCTCAGGATATACTAAAATCTCACTAATATAATTAGTTAGATTTCGATATTTATCATTTAACAATGGCTTTGGCCGTGATTCAATTTGTGCAAAAATATAAATTACTCCTGAAGTATCCTTGAGATTGGGATTGAAAATTAATTTTGAAGGGCTGCTAAGGCCTTTTCTACGCTTGAAGTGCTTGATGTTAAAAGGCACTTCAAGTGTCACCTGGGCGTCAACAGTTTGTCCGTTTTCTAATGCCGGCTTCCAAAGGATTTTTTTCGAAAGCCTCAAAGCCTCAGCATCCAAAGCTGAACTTACTCCTTTAATAATGTAAAAGCTGTTGCAAATACCAGTTTTAGAAACTGTTAATCCAACAAGGACTTTCCCTTCCTCTTTTGCTTCAATTGATTTCTCCGGATAATTCATGGCTGTTTCGAAGAAATCACGGATAAGCTTCTTTGTCGAAAGTGTCTCAGCCGGCTGAGATATCTGAGATTTTGATGAGAAGCTTAAAATCAGCGACAATGCACCTACTGCCAACAATCCTTTCATTTTTTTATTGTAAAATTACACTTTTGAATATAAAAAAGCATTTTTTTCAGCTTAAAGTTCGAATAGAATAATTAAACAGGTTTTAAAGATGGTTTTGGATTAGATAATGACAACTTTCTGCTAAAAATTGAGGGAATCGCTGTATTTTTGAACTTTATATCGAAACTATGCAAAAGGAAGTAACCGGCAACGAAATGATCTTTGGGACCAGACCTGTAATTGAAGCTTTGAGGTCAGGGGCTGATGTGGAAAAAATATTGATACAGAGTTCTACACGCTCGCCACAAACAAATGAAATAGTGCAACTTGCGAAGGAGCATGAAGTTCCTGTTCAAATGGTTCCTGTTGAAAAACTCAACCGGTTAACCCGTAAGAACCATCAAGGTGTCGTGGCTTTTGTTGCTCAGGTGAGTTACCAAAAACTAAATGCGCTTGTTCCAATGATTTTTGAAGCAGGTATGGAGCCATTTCTGCTGATACTTGATAAAATTACTGATGTGAGAAATCTTGGTGCTATTGCGCGTACCGCAGAATCAGCCGGAGTTCATGCATTGGTGATGCCAACTCGCGGCTCTGCAATGATCAATGCTGACGCGGTTAAAACTTCTGCCGGCGCACTGCATCGGATAAATCTTTGTCGGGAAGACAACCTTAAAACAACCATTCAGTTTTTGAAGGAAAGTGGGCTGAAAGTAGCTGCTGTTACTGAAAAAGCCAGTGTCGATGTATGGAAATCAAATTTAACAGGCCCGATTGCTCTTATAATGGGATCAGAAGATATTGGAATCTCGGAAGAATACCTGAAACTGGCCGACATTAGAATTAAGATCCCAATGCTTGGAAGTATTGAATCGCTTAATGTTTCAGTTGCTGCAGGAATTAGTTGCTATGAGATTGTCAGGCAAAGGCAAATGCAGGAATAGGGCAACAAAAAAAGTCCTGATTGTTCTAACCAGGACTTATTACTTTGGTTTAATTTCTTAGCGACGAGCTTCTTTGATACGAGCTTTCTTACCACGTAAATTGCGGAGATAGAAGATTCTGGCTCTTCTAACCTGACCCCTTTTGTTTACTTCAATCTCGTCAATAAATGGAGAGGAGACAGGGAAAATGCGCTCAACACCTACGTTGTTTGAAATTTTTCTTACTGTGAAGGTTGCTGTAGGTCCACCGCCAACGCGTTGGATAACTACACCCTGAAACTTTTGTAAGCGTTCTTTGTTTCCTTCAATGATTTTATAGGTAACTGTTATCGTATCTCCTGCTTTGAAAGAAGGAAATTCTTTAACTGTAACTTGATCTTCTACGTACTGAATAAAGGCGTTCTTGCTCATTTTAAGATAAATATTTTATGAAGTGCTAAACTCAAAAATGAGTGCAAATATACAACTTTATTTGATATTGCATTCATCAGGTTTATTTTTTCTGAAATCAATGTGTGTTTTGGTCAACTTTAGCTTTTGTTTCGTTTTTCTTTTTATCTTTAAATAACACATTATGAATAAGATATGAAATCGTATTAAAAAAGCAAAAACAATCTGTTCATTTGGGTTTTTGTAAAAGAGAGCTTCTTAATCGGCCTTGAAAGCAGTTATTGCTGGCAGAGCTTTAAAATCAAAATCCCATAGTGCCTGATTTTCCCAACTTGAAGCATTGGATGCTTGATCACCTTTTGAAGCAACCCATTCGGCTCCCCAGTAACACCAGCCAAACCCATCTGCTTGTTTTATGTGGTCATTTAAACTTGTAAGAAATTCTTTTTGTCCTTCAGGAGTTGCTGGAAATTCTGGTATAATTTGATTGTTCCCGCCAATAACATTATTGGTCCAATCAGCCCATTCAAATGTGAAAGGGTAACTTGTTTCAGCAATGATGACCTCTTTATTGTAAGTTTCTTTAAGCTCTGTCATTTTGTTTTCAAGATCCTGCATATTTTTCCCATGCCAGACGGGATAATACGAAAGTGCTATGATGTCATAATCCAGATTTTGCAAGGCTGCATAAAACACACTTGCGTACTGAAAACCTGCATAATGGATCATTATCTTGGTATCGGGTGAGGCGTTTCTGCAAGCTCTTATTCCTTCAGCCAACAAGGCTCTCATTTGGAAACTGTTACTAATATGACCCTCTGGCCATAACAAACCTTGATTGATTTCATTGCCAATTTGAATGTAGTCTGGTTTTAGTTTTAAGGCTGCTTTGTAAGTAAATTGATAAATACTGTCTTTAAGAACCTCAAATGAAGCGTTGGCCCAGGATGAAGGTTTGGTTTGTGAACCCGGATCAGCCCATGTGTCTGAGTAATGAACAGTAAACCAGGTTAAAATGTCATGACTTTTAATTTCGTCCGAAAATGTTGAAACACTTTCAAGTGTGTTTAGCCCTGTTTCACCATTCCATAACTTGAGCCGAACAGCATTCATTCCTTGTTTCTTGAGTGTTGTGAGCGGGTCTTCTGCTTGTCCTTCAGCGTTTTTAAAAGCAACTCCATCAATCCTCATTTCCGGGAGAAAAGAAAGATCACAGGCTTTAAGATAAGATGGAGGTTCAACAATAACCGGAGGTACAATGGGTTCGGATTTTTCACACGACATATTGAAAGCAGTAAAGCCTGCCAGCAACATCACTAGAAGCCTGTTTTTGAATTTGTTTATTGAGACATTCATTAAGCTATTCATTGAGGTATTAAATAATATTATTGACTTGCAATGGATTGATTTTAATTGAGATACATTTCCAGATTAAACAGGCTTTATTAAATTAAAATGCGTTTACAAGGCTGTAAAGTTCGCTAAAAATTTTATGAGAAACCTTTTTACTGGTGCAATTAGTTTTTTTATTGAAACTATTGCTCATGATTGGTATAAAAACTTCAAAGTCTATTCAGTGGATATGATCTTTTGGACGAAATCAAACAGAAATCATTTTAACGTGTTATAACCTTATATTTGTATCATATTGAATCACTTATAAATTTTGAATGTGGTAAGGAAATGAAGAATTTCGAGAGTCCAATCTTATTATATGATGGAACTTGTGGCTTATGCAACGGAACCGTTTTGTTCATCCTTAAACATGAACGGGTATCAGTTTTGAAGTTTACTTCTCAACAATCTCCTTTGGGTGAGGTAGTTATGGAACAGTTTGGTCTTGATGCTACTATTCAGCAAAGTTTAGTTCTCATCGAAAATCAACGTTCATATCAAAAATCGGAAGCAGCAATCCGGACAGCTATATTAATGGGAGGATTTTGGAGATACACACGATTTTTTAGATGGATACCTTTAATAATAAGAGACACAATTTATGACTGGATTGCTAAAAACAGGTATGCTATTTTCGGAAAATCACAGGATTGTGCTTTTTTACCACACGTAGATAAAAAACGATTTTTGTAAACTTAGTTTACCTGAGTTGGTAATGCCTCAATCCCCAATTCTTGATGGATGACTTGTATCATTTCTTCTGCATCCTTCATCTTGATTAACTCACCGCTTTTAGCAATGCTGATACTTCCGTTTTCTTCAGAGATAATGATAGCTAAAGCATCACTTTGCTCACTTATGCCCAAACCAGCGCGATGTCTTAGTCCCGGCCTTCCGGGTAAATCAAGCTTCTGACTTACAGGCAGAATACAACCTGCAGCAACAATACGATCGTCTCCAAGAATCATTGCTCCGTCGTGCAAAGGGCTGTTTTTAAAGAAAATATTTTCAATCAGATTTTTACTTATTACTGCATCAACCTTCACGCCTGTTTGAACAAATTCAAATAATTTATTTTGACGACGGATAATGATCAGTGCTCCTGTTTTTTTATTGCTGAGAGATTGAGCAGTTTCTTTTAAAACACCATAATCCTTTTCCGATTCTTCAAGAAAACGAATTCCAAGTAAGCGAAGACGCTTTTTGTGTTTTTGAATAAAATTAGGTGTACCAAGAGCAAGTAAAAATTGCCTTATCTCTGGTTGAAAAATGATGATAAGAGCTATAAAACCAACACTTACAAATGCTCCCAATATTTCGCTCAAGAGCTCCATCTGAAGTGCCGTTACAAGCTTCCAGATCAGGAAAATTGATACTATACCTAAAAAAATATTGATAGCCGCAGTTCCACGCAGCAAATAATATAAGGTGTAAAGCAGACTTGCAACCAAAAAAATGTCGATGATATCTACAACCCGAATCTCGATGAAAGAAGTGATAAAAAGTGTGATCAAAACAGTATGATTAGGTGTAATTCAATCAAAAAGCAAAGATAAAAAAACAAGTGTTGAAGAAGATCATCATTTTTATAATTATAAGTTACTTCCAATCAATTGTTTAGGAATTTATTCTAATATTGATTTCGTAACATTTTGAATAATTTTACTGTTTCGATGGCTTCTTTAACGTCGTGAACCCTCAGAATAGAGGCGCCATTCTGAAGTGCAAAAGCGTTTAATGCAGTAGTGCCATTTAGTGCTTCCGATGGGTCTAAATTTAAATACTTATATATCATTGATTTACGCGAGAGTCCTGCAAGTAGTGGATAATTGTTTATCCGAAGCTCTTTTAGCCTGTTGAGGATATCATAATTGGCATTTATTGTTTTTCCAAAACCAAAACCAGGATCAAGAATGAGCTTATTGGCACCTTTTGATTCAAAAATGGCTGTTTGCCTGATGAAGAATTTCCTTACGGATTCGAAAGCATCTGCATCAAGTGGTTCGTTCTGCATGATGTCGGGTGTTGTGTGCACATGCATCATTATATAAGGTATGTTTTCTCTGCCAATCATTTCGGCCATGCCCGGGTCGTAAGTTCCGCCTGAAATATCATTGATGAGGGTTGCCCCTTCTTCAACCATTCGCTTTGCAATACTGCTTCTGTAGGTGTCAACCGAAATCAGCGCATCAGGAAAATGAGTACAAACAGCTTTAACAGAAGGCAGTAGGCGGTTTAATTCTTCTTCTGCGGTTATTTCCTGTGCTCCTGGACGTGTTGATACTGCGCCTATATCTAAAATGTCAGCACCTTGCTCCAGCATCAGGCCTGCCTTATTTAAGAGTTCAGAAATACTATTTACCCGACTGGCTGCATAAAACGAATCGGGTGTAATATTTAGAATGCCCATCACCAGCGGCTTGTCGTGTTTAATGACTTTTCCTTGAAATTCAAACATACTGTTTCACAAAATAGATGTAATTTTAGCGGTTCAATTCTGGATGCCAAAAAGGCTTCAGATACCTGATAAACTTCAACAAAAGTAGGAATACATTTAAGATAATATGTCAAACAGTATTACCACGGCACAATTTCAAGCCGTTATAAGTATTTGTAAAAATATTTTTGAACTCAAAATGTCGGATTATGGCACTGCATGGAGAATCCTTCGTGTGAGCTCACTTACCGATCAGATTTATATCAAAGCAAACAGAATCCGCAGTATTCAAATTAAGTCCACAAAGATGGTGGATGAAGATATTGAAAATGAATTTGTAGGAATTATAAATTATGCTGCAATGGCGATCATTCAGTTGCGAAAAGGTGTTTCGGACCGCCCTGACTTATCAGAAAATGAAGCGCCTCAAATTTTTGAAGGCGTTTTGCAGGAAGCTTTCCAACTAATGAACAAAAAAAATCATGACTATGATGAAGCCTGGCGCAATATGCGTGTCAGTTCGCTCACTGATATTATTTTGATGAAATTGCTCAGAATCAAGCAAATAGAAAATAATAAAGGAGCAACACTTGTTTCTGAAGGTATCGATGCAAACTTTTTCGATATCATCAATTATGCTGTATTTGCTTTGATTTTACTCGATTATAAACCTGTTTAACCACCATGAAAAAGTTGCTTTTAAATTTTAGTCGCCTCTTAACCGGAGCGGTCTTTGTTTTCTCAGGCTTAGTAAAAGGTGTCGATCCTCTTGGCACTGCATACAAACTGGAAGATTATTTTGCAGCCTATGGAACTGAATGGGCTAACGAACTTTCACTTTCATTGTCAATCCTTCTTTGTGTAGTTGAGTTTACAATAGGAGTGGCGCTTCTTCTGAATTTGAAGCCAAAACTGGCAGCATGGGGATTGATGTTGGTCATGGTGTTTTTTACCGGATTAACACTCTACGATGCCATTTATGCTCCTGTTGCTGACTGCGGATGTTTTGGTGATGCCATCAAGCTTACCAATTGGCAAACTTTTTATAAAAATGTCGTCTTGTTAGTTTTCACAGTGATTGTTTTTAGAAATAGAAATAAAGAGAAAAAGCGACTTCCTCAGCTGTTTCAATCTACTCTTATAGTATTGGTAATGATACTATTTGGAAGTTTTTCGTGGTATAATTACCAGCACGAACCAATGATCGATTTTCGTCCGTGGAAGATTGGTAATTCAATGAATGGAGACCCTAATGCGGAAACAAATGTTTATTTGATTTACCGCAACAAAACCACCGGCGAAACAAAAGAATATCTTTCTCCTAATTATCCGTGGAACGACAAAAGCTGGTTAGAAGCCTGGGAGTTTGTTGACCAACGTTTTGAATCTGATAATCCTGGAATAGCACATAATTTACGAGCTGAAGACATCAATGGGGCAGATAATACCTCCCTTGTGCTTGACAGCGATATTATGTTTGTATTTGTTTCGTATGATATCGAAAAAGTATCTGGTAAAGCTGTCTCAAAGTTTATGGCTCTGTCAGATGTCATAAATTCCTATTCACTTAGTCAGGTAATACTTACGGCAAGTCTTCCCGAAGAAATGGCAAGTTTTCAATCAAAATACAACAGTCAGCTGGAAGCATTTTTTGCTGATGAAGTAGTTTTGAAAACAATGATTCGGTCCAATCCGGGCCTTGTCCTCTTTAATAAAGGAGTGGTAATCGCGAAATGGCATTACAACGATTTTCCTGGTGAAAGAGAAATAAGTGAACTCAAAGTTAAACTCGAAAAACTCAATCAAACGGGTACTTAATGATACAATTTATCATGAAACGATTCTTTTATGGAGTATTAGTACTTTTTGGAGTACTAACAGTCGTTTTCATGCTTTTTGCAATCTTGCCGGGTGACCCTGCAAGGATGATAACCGGACAACATGCTGATCAGGAAACAATAAAAAATATTCGAAAGGAACTTGGGCTTGATAAACCCATTTTTAAACAGTATTTATTCTACATTAATGATGTTTCACCTGTCTCCATTCATTTTGCAACCGATTTCGATAACTCATGGACTTTTTTTAATAAAAAATACGGAAAAACCCTTCCACTTATAAAAACAAGTGAGATGCAAATGGTGGTAAAAAAACCATACCTGCGTCAATCCTGGCAAAGCAAGCGTAAAGTAATGGATATTTTGGCTGAGGCTTTCCCGAAAACTATTTTGCTCGCGGTTGTTTCAATACTTTTTGCTATGGTTGCCGGCGTAGCTATTGGCGCTTTTGTGGCAATGACAGATAACAAAATCGTAAACAGACTCGTAATTATTATTACAGTTTTCGGAATGTCGCTTCCTTCATTTTTTGCGGCGATTTTAATAGCCTGGGTTTTTGCCTTTCTTCTTGCCGATTACACAGGCTTGAGTATGTTTGGAAGTCTTTACAGTGTGGATCATTTAGGCAATGGATCATATTTGGATCTTAAAAATTTAATACTGCCGGCGTTTACTTTGGGAATCAGACCTTTAGCAATTGTAACGGAGTTAACACGGACTTCATTATCTGAGGTCCTTTCGCAGGATTATATCCGGACAGCTTATGCTAAGGGCTTAAAAAAGACAAGAATCATTCTGTATCATGCATTACGCAACGCCTTAAACCCTGTTGTGACAGCTGTATCGGGATGGTTTGCTTCGTTATTGGCCGGGGCTGTTTTTGTAGAATATGTTTTTGATTGGAAAGGTATAGGTGTAGTTATTGTTGATGCACTTGAAAAATTCGATTTGCCTGTTTTAATGGGGTCGGTTTTAATGATTGCTTTTATGTTGATAATAATTAATATATTTGTTGACATTGTTTATGGGTTTTTAGATCCTAGAATACGAATTGCTTAAATAAATATAAACTCTCTAAAAACGAACGTTATGCGTAAAAAAATTGTTGCAGGAAACTGGAAAATGAACCTGTGCTTCGAGGAGGCTGAGGAACTGGTTGAAGAGCTCATTGACCTCCTGGAAGATGTCGAGCTCAAATCTGAAGTGATTATTTGCCCACCATTTCCTTATCTGGAAATGGCAAGTGACTACGCCCAGGAGGGACTTTTCAAAATTGGCGCACAAAATATCAGTCCTTTTGAAGCTGGTGCATACACTGGCGAAGTTTCTGCTTCTATGCTTGATTCAATGGAAGTTTCACATTGTATTATTGGACATAGTGAACGCAGAAAATATTTCAATGAAGATGATAAAATGCTCACTGCAAAAGTAAACCAAGCCCTGGAGCATAATATCATTCCTATTTTTTGCGTTGGCGAATCACTACCGGAAAGGGAATCGGAGAAACATTTTGAAGTAGTAAGAAGACAAGTGCGTCATGGTCTGTTTCACCTTGATACAGATGAATTTGCAAAAGTTATCCTTGCTTATGAGCCTGTTTGGGCTATTGGTACAGGTATCACAGCAACACCTGATCAGGCAGCTGAAATGCATGCATATATCCGGTCACTCATCTCCGAACGTTACGGTGAAGAGGTATCCAAAGCAACGATGATTCTTTATGGCGGAAGTTGTACATCTAAAAATGCAGCTGAGTTATTTGCTCAACCAGGTGTTGATGGCGGACTAGTTGGAGGAGCTTCACTGAAAGCCGAAGAATTTGTTGAAATTTGTAAATTAGCATAAATCAATGCCTTATCTTGAACTCTCATTTTCTTTGCCAGCTGACGAAGAGTTATCTGACATCCTTTCAGCTCAATTATCCGAACTTGGATGTGATAGCTTTCTTCAGGAGGAAAACCTGCTAAAGGCATACATTCCTCATGAACAGTTTGCAGCACAGGCTTTGGAAGAGTTATTGGCTGATCCTTATTTTTCTGCAGTACAACTCATTAGTAATGAGCCACTGGCAGATCAAAATTGGAATGCCTTATGGGAGTCAAATTATCAAGCAGTAGTTATTAATAATGATTGCAGGATCAGAGCACCTTTTCATGCCCCTGATCCTGCATTCAGATTTGATTTGCTGATTGAGCCCCGCATGTCGTTTGGAACGGCCCACCACGAAACGACTGCTCAGATGCTTGCCCTAATTCTTGAAATGGATTTTGTTGGAAAGCAAACTCTTGATATGGGTTCCGGAACAGCTATTCTGGCGATTCTTGCCCGAAAACTGGGCGCTCAGCCTGTTTGGGCTATTGATAATGATGAGTGGGCCTTTAATAATGCTTTGGATAATGTGAAGCTGAACGACACTCCTGACATAATTGTCGTGCTAGGCGATGCTTTATCAATTCCTAAAACTAATTTTGATGTAATAATCGCAAATATTAACCGGAATATTTTATTGGCTGATATGCATTATTATACCCATTTGCTTAATGAAAATGGCACATTACTTTTGAGTGGCTTTTATGAAACGGACTTGCCACTCATACAAGAGAAGGCTGAGTCATTAGGCCTTAAATACGTAAAACATACGTCGTCAAATCAATGGGTTGCAGCTATGTTTTCAAATTAGTCAGCTCATTTGAAGCAGAAATATCAAAAGCTCCCATGAAACAGAAGATCCATCCTGAAAGCCTGTCTTCTGGTTCAATATATCCAAAACCGAATTCATTAACATTTCGCATCCTAACAGTTCTGCTGTTATTGTTGTTCAATGGAACTTTGTTTGGACAAAATGATATTTTTACAGGAAAACCTGATGTTTTTATTGATGAGTTAACAGCTTATTTCCAAAAACTTAGCAACAAGGATGATCAGCAAACTGCGAGCCGGCAAATACAATCATTCGAAAGTATTTGGACAAATGAATTACTTGAAGCTGATCAACTTGCTATCAGCGAAATGGCTAAAGAATCTTACTCCCTCAAACTAAAATCGCATCATAGTTATCTTACGCTAATTCGTGTCGTCTCATTTTTTAGAAAAAGTGATGCGACAGGAAACAACATGAGAATGTGGCTTACTCATGGTCTTACAAAGCTCAGGAATAAGCAATTAAATGAGTTTGAGAAATTACTGACAAGTTCGTCTCAATGGATGGAATTGCAACGTATTGGAGGAAAAGGCACGATAACATGGTACTTAAGGGACGCTAAATGGCAATTTGAGATGGGGAATGACAGCTTGTTCTTGCTGGCAAATGGAAATTTGGTGGCGGCAACAAAAAAAGATAGTTCAATCATTCACCAAACAGAGGGGAAATTGCTTTTTGCTGAAAATAAATGGGAAGGATCCGGAGGGACTCTCTCGTGGTGGAGGTTCGGAGATTCTGAAAAACAAGCCACAGTGACTTTTTCTGATTATGAAATCGACTTGACTGTTGCTACCTATTCTGCCGACTCAGTTGTGTTACTTCATCAGGCTTACTTTCCTTTCCCAGTGTTGGGAAGTTTTCAGGATCAGGTTTTTAATAGTCCTCCAGGTCTTAAAACAAACTTCCCGAAATTCTCATCTTACCGTTCAGATTATGAAATTAACGACCTTTTTAATGACGTTGAATATTTTGGTGGAATTATTATTGAAGGAGCTTCATTTATTGGAAAAGGTGATCAAAACAACAGTGCCTCAGTAACTTTTAAAAAAGATAAAATTGATGTCGTTACACTTCGATCTAATATTTTTGCGATTACCCACGATAGAATACAAGCTGAGAAAGCAGCTATGATCATCCATTTGGATAACGATTCGATTTTTCACCCGGGAGTTTGGTTTAGATTCGATCAGCCAAAAAAGAGCCTTACTTTTTTGAGATCAGATAAAGGTATTCCAGATGGTCCTTTTATAAACACGTATCATTCGATCAATATGTATGCAGAAGCAGCTTACTGGCAAATGGACTCGGATGAGGTTCGTTTTCAGCAATCGCAGGGACTACAAACCACCAGTATGGTAAGTGCAGAGTCTGCTGATTATTTTTCAATGAATGAATATGAAAAACTACAGGGTATCGATGCCGAGAACCCGTTGGCAGCAGTTTACAGATATAAGGAAGAAATGGGAATAACAACTGAAATTCAATTGGGATTCTTGTCGGAATATTTAAAAAAACCACCAGAACAGGTTGCTGCTCAATTACTTATATTAGCTTCAAAAGGATATCTCATATATAATTCTGAACTGGAAATAGCCTATCTTAGCGAACGTTTTGATGCAGTTATGGGTGCGAGATCAGGGAAAAAGGATTTTGATGTTATACGATTTAATTCTGTAACTTCATCTTCTGTACCTAACCTGATTTTGAACATTAAGAACTTTGACCTCCAGATGAAAGGAATAAAAGAGGTGTTGTTAAGTGAAAATCAAGGTGTTCAGCTTTTCCCTGAGAAAAACGAAATTGTCTTAAAAAAGAATCGGGATTTTGTATTTTCAGGCCTTGTAAAAGCAGGTTTGTTTGATTTTTTTGCACGTAAAGCCAGCTTTGAATATGAACCTTTCAAACTTAATTTTTCATTTGTTGATTCACTGGCATTCGATGTGCCAAGCAGAGAGCAGTTGCCAAACGAAACTGAGGTAAAATATATTCGTGTAAAAAATGTTTTGGCTGACCTTTCTGGTACGTTAACCATTGACGAGTCGTTCAACAAATCTGGAATGAAGAATTTGCCAAAGTTCCCTGTTTTTACAAGTAAGAACGAAAGTTATGTTTATTTTGATAAGTATGGTATTCAAAATGGTGAGCTGAAACGTGATAAGTTTTTTTATGTCGTTGATGCTTTTGAAATTGACAGCCTCGATAACTTCTCAACTGACAATCTTCGTTTTGACGGCTATCTAACCTCTGCCGGAATTTTTCCTGTTTTTAGAGAGCCTCTTACAGTGATGAAGGACTATTCACTTGGATTTGAACATTCGGTACCTGAAAAAGGTTATCCGATGTTTGAGAATTTGGCCACTTTTTTCACTTCGATTCAATTATCGAACCGGGGATTTGAGGGTCTGGGACGTCTGGATTACCTAACATCTACAGCTTATTCCAAAGGATTTGTTTTTTCTCCGGTACGGGTAAAAGCCACAACTGAAAGTTACGAAATGCGTGAAAAGACCACCATGGTTGAATATCCAAAAGGGAGTGGAACAGTTTTAAGACTTAACTGGCTCATTGACAGCAATCAGATGGTGATGGAAACTGACACGGCTTCATATAAGATATATGAAACTGCATCTTTTAAAGGTAAGTTTACAGTTGCACTTTCAGGTATGGACGGCGACGGACGCTTAACCTTTGATAACGCTGTCATCACATCACATTATTTTCAGTTAAAGAGTCAGGATTTTGTGGCTGATACTGCCGATTTCCGATTAATGGCCGATGTGTCGAACAGGGAGGCCTTTATGGCTAATGATTACTTAACAAGTGTCGATTTCAGATCACGCTCAGCAACATTTAATTACATTCACCAGAACAGTCAGTTATCTTTTCCTTTCAACCAATATATATGTACACTTGATGAAGCTTTTTGGGACATGGATAAAAAAAGTATTGCATTGAACAATAACCGGATCAATAGCCTTTACGATTTTTCTGAACTCAGTTTCAAGGATTTAATAGGACTTAATTTGAGTGGGTCAGAATTTATGTCGGTTCATCCAGCTCAGGATTCATTATCATTTTTCTGTCTCAAAGCTGATTACGACCTCAATAAATACCTCATTCTGGCCAAGGATGTTAAAATTATCAGGGTTGGTGATGCTGCAGTTTTCCCCTCTGATAGCATCGTTGCCATTGGCAAGGATGCTGAGCTGAAACCAGTGGAAAGTGCAGTTATTATTGCAGATACAAGCACTATGCATCACATGTTTACTGATGCGAAAGTTACTATTTTAAGTAAGAATTTGCTGAAAGCTCAAGGGTATTACTCCTATATTAATAGTAAAGGGGAGTCGACAAAAATACTATTTGATCAAATTGAATCAAACGAAAATGGTGTGACTGTTGCCTCAGGGGTGATTTCGAAAGAGGTTAATTTTAAGCTCAATCCATATTTTGGGTTTTCAGGAAAAGTGCTCTTAAATTCCAGTCAGAGGTATTTGCAATTCAATGGAGGATATCAGCTTTTTCATTCATGCCTGAATGAAGAATTACCCTATGTGGCTTTCGATACGTTGGTCGATCCTCAAAATGTTAGGTTGCCTGTAAAAGCTCAGAATACTGATATTGCTGGGTTGCCTGTTCGAAATGGGTTTTATTACGCTTCGGTAACCGATAGCTATTTTGGAGCTTTCCTCCAAAATCAACGCGCAACTTCCGACAACCTTTTGGCTTCTCAGAAAGGATTGGTTTGGTATGATGTCAGCAGTTCATCCTATCGAATTGAGCCTGCTCCTGAACAAAACAACAGAACATTCTTAAAGCTTGAAACAGAGCGTTGTATTGTTACCGGAAAATCTCCTCTTGACATGGATTTACGGCTAACCAATATCGATTTACAGACTGTAGGTTCATATACCTATAAAATGATACCCGATTCACTTTACCTCGATATTTTTGCTTCTTTTAACTTTCTGTTTGACGATAAACTTCTTTCATTAATGGCTGATAGCATTAATGCCAGTGGATTGCCTGGGGGTGGAGGATTGGAAGATTTTTATCTGACTGCTGCTAAAGATCAGATGAATGCCAGTGATTTTGAGCGAATAGCCAATGAAGTTGCTTTGTACGGAGCTCCCCGAAAAGTTCCGGAACAATTTATTAAGTCACTCGTATTTAGTCATTTGAAATTGAAATGGAATCCTGCAACACGTTCTTTTGTCTCAATTGGGCCATTAAATCTGACTAATATTGGTAAAACTCAGGTAAACAAAGCTGTAAATGGCTTTATTGAAATTGAAAAAACCAGATCAGGTGATGCGTTCTCAATCTATTTGATGCTAAATAGTAAACAGTGGTTTTATTTTACTTACAAGAGTGGGATCATGCAAAGCCTTTCTTCTTCGGATGTTTTTAACACAGATTTAATGAGTTTAAAAGAAGAAAAAAGGGTAGTTAATGATCCTGAAAAAGGGGGAAGGTATGAATACACCATCTCGACAAGAAGAAAAATGGTCGATTTTTTAAGAAAAATGCAAAGTCTTGAATTTTAATTTACTGTTATGGAAGGAATGATTATTTCATTGATTTTTGGTTACCTCGTTGGTTCTATCCCAACAGCTGTCTGGGTAGGGAAGTGGTTTTACGGCGTCGACGTAAGAAATGAAGGCTCAGGTAATGCCGGAGCAACAAATACAATTCGTGTCTTGGGCTTGAAAGCTGGAATCCCGGTTTTATTGATGGATGTTTTTAAAGGATTTTTGGCTGTTTGGATGGTGCCATATTTTATGGAGTTAACGCAATCGGGAGCAACACCACCTGTTCTTGAAATTGGAGTTGCCGCAGCAGCCGTCATTGGGCATACTTTACCATTATTTGCAGGCTTTCGCGGTGGTAAAGGCGTAGCAACTCTTTTAGGGGTAGGAATAGGTTTATTTCCAATTGCAGCCTGGGTTGCAGTTCTCATATTTGCAATTCTTTTGATACTTACAAAATATGTTTCGTTGGCTAGTATTACAGCTGGTGTAACTTTTCCGTTTTTTGTTTTATTTGTTTTCCCATCACCACATTGGTCATATGATGTACTTTCAGTTTTTGTTGCTTTGTTTCTGCCCTACACACATCGTAAGAATATTAAGCGTCTTTTAAACGGAACAGAACCAAAATTACAATTCAAAAAGAAAGTTGATCGGAAATAAAACATTGACTGAATTTATTTGCAAGTATGAAGCTCTTTTTTCTGTAATTTTACGCGGCGAAAAAAATACACACTATGAAATTTATTATCACCAGCTTAAAGCTTTTACGCAGCCTACAGGCGCTGAGTGGCGTACTGAATTCAAATAATACCCTGCCAATCCTGGATGATTTTCTTTTCCGTATTCAAGATAACGAAGTAAGAATTACTGCTTCAGATCTTGAAACAACAATGATTATCTCGTTGATTCCGGATTTGGTTGAAGGAAAAGGTGAAGTGGCAATTCCAGCACGCATTTTATTGGAAACAATGAAAACCTTTCCAGACATACCGGTTACTTTTGATATTCACCCTGATAATCTCACTGTTGAGTTATTAGCTGGCGAAGGAAAATTTAAACTTGCCGGCCATCGCAGCGATGAGTTTCCTCAACTTCCAATTATCTCCGATACTAACAAAGTTGAATTGAAAGGCGAAGTCCTTGTTAATGCTTTTGAGAAAACTGTTTTTGCAACAGGTAATGATGAGCTTCGTCCGGCAATGTCTGGCGTTTTATGCGAACTTCGTGAAGATAATATCACCTTTGTTGCTACCGATGCGCATAAGTTAGTAAGGTATCGTCGTCTTGATGCAAAGAGTGAATTTATCGCTTCATTTATTCTGCCTAAAAAACCAATCAATCAGTTAAAGAATATATTGGCTTCAAGGCAAGAAGAGATCGTAACAATTGAATTTAATCAAACAAATGCATTTTTTACATTTAGCAATGTGAAAATGGTGTGCCGGTTGATTGAAGGACGCTATCCTAATTATGAAGCTGTCATTCCTGCACAAAACCCCAATAAGCTTACAATTGACCGGGCTGCTTTATTGAATTCACTGCGACGTGTTGCTATTTTTGCAAACCAAAGCACGCATCAGGTGCGTTTCAAAATTAGTGGTCAGGAACTGTTTCTTTCTGCCGAAGATCTGGATTATGCCAATGAAGCCAAAGAAAGATTAAGCTGCAGCTACGAAGGTGATGATATGGAAATCGGATTCAACTCAAGGTTTTTTCAGGAAATGCTAAACAACCTCGATCAATTTGAAATCCGCCTCGAAATGTCAGCTCCAAATCGCGCTGGAATTCTTTTCCCTGTAGATAACGACAATGAGAATGAAGATATTTTAATGCTGGTAATGCCTGTTATGCTTAATCAGTAAAATATTTTTGAAATAATATAAGCCCTGTTCTTCAGGGCTTTTTTTTTGTCATTAATGAACATGACTCAACGTTTTTTGTTTATTAGGAAATAACAAAACGTATGAGAAAAATTCATTTACTTAAGTCATTTGTACCTGTTTTCATTATTGCTGCTCTGATTTCATCCTGCAATACAGCTAAAGTGAAAAAAGTTGGTGCAGAAGAGTATTCAATTATTGAAAAAAAATATGGTGCCAATGATATTGCCCTCGAGCTAAGTTTTCAAAAAGGAGAAGCTCATAATCACCCTACTTTTGCAGTCTGGATTGAAAACACTGAAGGAGATTTAATTCAAACAATTTATGTAACGCGATCAATAGCAAAAGGTTATTATCAATACGGTGATGCCGGTGACGGGACCTGGCTTAAAGTTCCTGGTAAATCTATCCGTCCGGCAGCATTACCTTATTGGTTGCATAAACGTGAAACGATCTCTCCCGGACAAGCTATAATGCCATCGCCTGAATCGGCTGTGCCTGATGCCTACACCGGAGCGACTCCGGCTGGCAGTTTCAAATTGGCTGCACTGACAGAACAAAAACTACCACAGAGATTTAAACTTTTGGTAGAAGTGAATCAACCTTGGGATTGGAATAATTACTGGAACAACAATAAACATCCCGGTGATTTGGACTACAGAACCTCTGCTCAGCCATCATTAATTTATGCTGTCGATGTTAATCTCAGCGAATCTATGGATTTTTACTTCCTGAATCCTGTAGGACATGGGTCTTACAATGGATCAGATGGTAAATTGTACACCGACTTAAGTGGTTATACAACAGCCTTTAAAATTTTCAATCAGATATCACTTACTATCAAGAAATAATTTCATGAAGAACCTTTTAATACTATTTACTATAATCGCTGCGGTTTCCTTTTCATATACTGCAAACGCTCAAAACGGTCAGGTTCAAGGTCGTGTTATTGATGAAACAAACAACGAACCTCTCCCATTTGCCAATGTTGTTGTTAAAGGAACGACAGTTGGTGCAACAACTGATTTTGATGGACGGTTCTTAATCACAGGTTTAAAACCTGGTTTTGTTACACTCGAGGCAACCTATGTTGGATACAGAAATACTTCCTCCCCTGAGATACAGGTAACAAATTCCAAGACAGAGTACATTGAAATACGCATGCAAAATGCAGGTGTGGCTCTTCAGGAAGTTGAAGTGAAAGCAAATCCTTTTGTTCGCACCGAAGAAAGTCCATTATCATTACAAAAGCTAGGCGTTTCAGAAATTGAAACAAGTCCGGGCAGCAACAGAGATATTTCGCGGGTAATCCAGTCATTACCTGGTGTTGGTTCTGGAGTTTCTTTCCGTAACGACATCATTATAAGAGGAGGCGGACCAAGTGAAGCCACTTTTTTTCTTGATGGTGTGCAGATTCCTAATATAAACCACTTTGCAACTCAGGGTTCTTCTGGTGGTGCAGTAGGTATATTAAATGCAGATTTTATTAGCTCGGTTGATTATTATTCAGGCGCCTTTCCTGCAAATCGTGGAAATGCCCTCAGCGGGATATTTGAATTTACTCAAAAAGAGGGGAATAAAGAGAAAGTCAAGTTTAGAGGAAGTATTGGAGCATCTGAGATTAGTTTAACTGCTGATGGTCCTGCTGGAGAAAAATCGAGCTTCATAGTGTCAGTTCGCAGGTCATATCTTCAGTTTTTATTCGATGTTATCGGATTGCCTTTTTTGCCCACATTCAACGACTATCAGTTGAAATGGAAAACCCGTTTTGATAAGAATAATGAGTTGACAATAGTAAGTATTGGGTCTTTGGATCAGTTTAAATTAAATACGGGTATCGAGAATCCTACTGAGGATCAAGAGTATATACTTTCATATCTCCCTGTTAACGAACAATGGAGTTATGCAATTGGTGCTGTGTATAAACATTTCAAACCTCATAGTTTTCAAACCCTTGTTTTAAGTAGAAATATGTTAAACAACATAAGCTACAAATACCCTGAAAACAATGAAGATATGCCCAGGATTTTAGATTATTCTTCACAGGAAATCGAAAACAAACTTCGCTTTGAGAACAACATCCGTTACAGTGATTTTAAATTTGTGTATTCTCTCGGAGCAGAATATTCAAAATACAACACATCAACATTTCAAAAGATTTTCATCGGAAATGAATTGACTAATCTGGATTATAATTCAGATCTTACCATGTTCAAATACAGTGCTTCAGCCCAGTTAAGCAAAAATTTCCTCAACGAACGCCTTACACTTTCTGCAGGTTTAAGGACTGATATCAATAATTACAGCAGTTCGATGATGAATCCTATTGATCAACTTTCGCCCAGGGTATCAGCCTCATATGTGCTCACTGATAAATGGGCAATAACAGGAAATATTGGCAGGTACTTTCAACTTCCCGGATATACAACTCTTGGTTACCGCGATAATGTTGGTAACCTCGTAAACAAAGATAGGGATATTAAGTACATCGGTGCAGATCATTACATTGCAGGGATTCAATATATTCCACAGAATGAGATTTTCTTTTCAATTGAAGGTTTTATGAAGAACTATGACAGATATCCTTTTTCTGTAAAAGATTCCATCAGCCTGGCAAATAAAGGTGCTGATTTTGGAGTGTTGGGAAATGAAGCCGTTATCTCAACAGGGACAGGTAGGGCATTTGGTTTTGAAGTGGTGAATCGTACTAAGCTCAAATCCGGATTGAATCTCATCCTTTCTTATACTTTTGTAAGGAGCGAATTTGAAGATAAAAATCAGGAACTAATACCCTCAAGCTGGGACTTTCTGCATATTGGAGTCATAACACTCTCGCAAAATTTGAAACGTAATTGGATTGTCGGTGCGAAGTGGAGATTTAACGGAGGGTTGCCTTATACTCCATACGATCTCGAAAAATCATCCATTATCAATGCATGGGATGCACAAGGCACACCTTATCTTGATTACGATAATTTAAATCAACTTCGTTTTGATCCTTTTCATCAACTGGATATTCGCGTCGATAAAAAATATTTCTTCGAAGAGTGGAGCTTGATGTTTTACCTTGATATTCAGAACCTTTACAACTTTCAGGCTAAAGGGCAGGACAACTTTGTACGTGAGAAAGATAGCAATGGTAACTTCCTTACAACCGATAATAACACCCGCTATGTTTTGCGTGGTATTCCAAATACTTCGGGTACAGTATTACCATCTATAGGTGTTATGGTTGAGTTTTAGCCTTTTCCAGATATGGAGAAATTGTGTTTTGCCAGGGAAATAAGCGGATATTTGTAGCTTGTTTCCCTGGATCTAAGTCAATAACGGAGAACTCAATCCACTGTAAAATTTGTAGATTCTCCTGTAAATCCTGAAGGTCAAACCGAAGTATTTTGCCAGATTCAGCCTCTTTAACAAAGCCGTACCCTTTTTGATAAGACAGCTCTATGATCATTCCTTTCAACATTTTGTGATTTTCGTTTGGATGCGAAAATAAGCTCCCAACATTAAGAACATGTCAACCTAATTTTAGGAATGAATTAATTTCTTGGTCCTTAAGGCTTACGATTTTATTAACTTACTGCTGGAATTTGCAGATTTTGAATTGAGTATTTTAAGATGCAAGGCAAGTCAAACATAAAGTCATTGGCAAAATGTTAAAAAAATATTCATATCTTTTAGTGAAATATTTTCACTAACGGTATAATTACTTTATTTTTGCTCTCCGATTACATAGTCGGAAATGATTACACAAACCATTTTTTTAGTTAGAAGTAGGAAGGCCTTTTTGGTCAATCTTCATAATCTATTTAATATTGACGGCATTAGCCGTCTTTTTTTTGCCTTCTTTTTTGCTGTTGCTACTCATCATGTTTTATTCACCATAAATTTATCCAATTAAATGAAAAATCGAAGTTTAGTTTCAATTAACGACTATTCGAAAGAAGAGATTATTCGAATTCTTGATCTGGCCGAAGAATTTGAGAAACAGCCACGCCAGCAAATCTTAAAAGGAAAAGTAATTGCATCCCTTTTCTTTGAACCTTCAACCCGCACCCGCTTAAGTTTCGAAAGTGCTGCACAACAGCTTGGGGCAAGTGTCATTGGTTTTAGCAGTGCCGCAACCACAAGTGTTCAAAAGGGGGAGACACTAAAAGATACAATTCTTACTGTTAGTAATTATTCCGACCTGATTGTTATGCGTCATCCGGTCGATGGGTCAGCAAGATATGCAAGCGAGGTAGCTCCTGTGCCTATTATTAACGCTGGCGATGGTGCAAATCAGCATCCCACACAATGCCTCCTTGATTTATATTCAATCAGAAAAACACAAGGTACGTTAGATAATCTCGACATTACTTTTATTGGCGACTTAAAATATGGACGAACAGTTCATAGTTTAACCATGGCTCTTTGTCACTTTAACACGCGATTCCATTTGGTTTCACCTGTTGAATTAAAACTCCCAAGTGCAGTGAAACGTCATATTAAAGATGCCCAGCTTCAATATGAGCAATACACCGATATGACTGAGGTCATAAACAAAACAGACATTCTTTATATGACGCGTATTCAACGAGAACGTTTCCCTGATCAACTTGAATATGAACGTGTTAAAAATTCTTATAACCTTGTCAATAGCATGTTGGCCGATGCTAAATCTAATTTACGCATTTTACACCCGCTGCCACGAGTGAATGAGATCAGCACCGATGTTGACAGCAACCCGATGGCTTACTATTTTCAGCAGGCATTAAATGGAATTTATGTGCGTCAGGCGCTAATGGCATCTATCTTGGACAATAAATAACAGATTAACAATATAAAAATCAGTAAAAATGAGCGACAAAAGAAAAGAGTTAATCGTGTCAGCAATAAGCAATGGCACTGTTATTGACCACATTCCTACAGAAACCGTTTTTCAGGTAATTAAGATACTTGGTCTAAACAAAACGAAGAATCAGGTTTATTTTGGAATTAACCTCGAGAGTAAAAAATACGGCTCAAAAGGTATTATTAAAATAAGTGATAAGTTTTTTGAGACAGAAGAAATAAATAAAATCGCTTTGGTTGCACCTTCAGCAACACTAATTGAGATTCATGATTATGAGGTATTTAAAAAATCTTCTGTTCGAATTCCCCAAAATGTAAACAAAATTGTAAAGTGCTTTAATCCAAATTGTATCACCAACAAGGAAGATGTTGACACAAAATTTGATGTGTTTTATGACGAGAATGGAAGCCTTAAATTATCGTGCCACTACTGCGAAAAAAACACTTCGAAGGAGAATATAGTTTTCATCTGAGAATTCATACATTTTAACTCAATAAAAGCTGAACTTCTGGTTCAGCTTTTTTGTTTTAGTAAGGCCGATAATGAAAGATTACAGTTATTTTTGAATTTTATTTCTTCATACAGTATTAAATGTCAGATTATATTCGAAAACTTATAGCTCAAGGCGAAAATCAACAACTTGATTTTAAGTTTGAAATTTCAGATAGTAAAAAAATCGCCCGTTCATTGGTTGCCTTTGCTAACACTGATGGTGGGCGACTTCTTATTGGAGTGAAAGATAATGGTGCAATTGCAGGGGTTCGCTCCGAGGAAGAATACTATATGGTTGAAGCTGCAGCTCATCTTTTTTGCAAACCTGAAGTCAAATTTCAGACAAAGGAATGGGAAATTGATAATAAGCTTGTTCTGGAAGTTATTGTACCCAGGTCGAAAGAAATAAAACACAAGGCTCCATTTAAATTAGAAGACTATAAAGTGTATGTACGTGTTGGTGATAAAAACCTGCTGGCTGATCCAATACTTTTGCAATTTTGGAAAAGAGAAAAAAGCGATCTGCCCGTTCGAATCAATTTTACCGATCCTGAAAGGCTATTATTGCAGCATCTTGATGAACATAGATCCATCTCTTTAACCGAGTTTATTCACCTTGCTGGAATCAATAAAAAAACAGCAGAGCGATTGTTACTCGATTTCATGTTAATGGGTATCTTAAAAATTCAGCTTTCTGAGAGGGAAACAAGATTTCTATTAACCCAATCTGAAGTGGTTTCACATGTTGTAAAAACGAATTTTCGATAAATATATATTATAAGGTGTATTTTTAAAAATTAAGCTGAATTTTATGATAATATTATTATCTCCGGCAAAAACTCTTGATTACAAAACCAAGCCATCAGTGAATGAAAGTTCTTTGCCTATTTTTCAAAAACAAGCTGAGAGCATTGCATCCGAAATGAAAAAGTATAGTGCAAAGCAAATTTCCGAACTAATGGAAATAAGCATGGATCTTGCTCAGTTAAACTTTGAAAGATATCAAAACTGGAACAAGGATGAAACGCTGACACCTCTCAAGCAAGCAATTTACGCTTACAAGGGGGATGTTTATTTGGGTCTTAACGCATATAATTGGGAAAAAGACAAAATCGATTTTGCTCAGCAGAATCTTCGCATTCTCTCCGGATTATATGGTTATCTTAAACCATTGGATCTCATCAAACCATACCGACTCGAGATGGGAGCCAAAGTTAAAATCAAAACACAACCCGATTTATATCATTTTTGGAGAAATAGGATTACAAAAGCTGTTATTGAGGATAGTGAAAACACTAACAGTAAACTTGTTATAAATTTAGCTTCAATGGAATACTCAAGCGTTATTGATTTTAAGAAATTGAAATTAAAAGTGGTTAGTCCTCAATTTCTTGATTCAAAAAATGGGACATACAAAATGATAAGCTTTTTTGCCAAAAAGGCAAGAGGAATGATGGCTTCATATATTTGTGAAAATAAAATAACAAATGCAGAGGACATCATTGGTTTTAATCAGGATGGATATATGTTTAATCCACAACTATCTTTAGATGATAAACCTGTTTTTACCAGGTCGTGATCAATAAAGCTAATTACAATCAAATATTTTAGAAAAAAAATGCATTTTATGTTGCAACAAAGCAATTACAGTGTACATTTGTAGTCCTTTTTTTAAGGAATGTTCATTGAGAAAGTTGAAAAGTTCGGGAATAGAAAACAGATTGTTTACATTTAAGGGTTAGTTTTACTTGTTTTAACCACATCCTATTCATCATAACAACAATTTTTAAAAATATTTTCGTGTGTAATAAATTGATTTACAGACGAACAAAATTTTTCTCAACTTTTTCTCTAAAAAACATTTGGAGATAATAAAAAAGGTATTACTTTTGCACTCCCAATCGCGGTGAACGAGAGATAAGATGAAGG
>CAYXCZ010000033.1:0-49613 GCA_964463695.1 uncultured Lentimicrobiaceae bacterium
TGATGCTTGCCTTCAATGGTTATTGAACGATCGATCCGTGTTCAAGCACCACATCCGTTTCGTTGTATCCAGTCACAAAGCCCTTGATAGCAACAACCTGTCCCGGTTCAAGTTTTTGTGATGGTTTTTTCTGGTTTTCCAGCATGCGTACCCTAACACCTTCAGCACCAAACATACCTTCGTTCAGCACAAAACACACATAGGTATCATTGCCGGATATTTCAACAGCTGATAAAGCCCCTGAAACCTGTACAACTTTTCCATCGTAAGTGGCTGATCCTTTTACGTTATCGTTTTGATAAGTGCTGTAAAGTTCAGATACTGTTAAGGTAAAATCGGGTTTTTTGTGTTCGTAATCAGGATGTGATTTATTCACAACAAACACAAAAACGAATATGCCGGCGATGAGTCCAAGTGAGCCAAGAGCTGCAATTATTTTCAGGTATTTTTTCATGACGGTTTGAATTAAATGATGAAGCAAAGTAACGGCTACATGATAGCCCTTTCAAAATTATGTTTACCGAACAGGAAAAATATACACTTGAACGGGAAGTCCTTGTTTCCGGACTTGCCAGCAACTTTCTTTCGGTAACCCACAGAAATGTAAAACTCGGAAAATGTAAAGGGGCATCAATGTTCTGATTTAACCTTTCATCAAGTTGAAAAAGAAGCTATTGGTTTAAAGATAAATCGCTTGTAAGGCACATGAAAATCGCATCAAATTATGTTGCAGATATTTTTATAGAAAAAGATAATTTTATCTTAAATTTGTCAATTAATTAAACCGTTACGATGCTTTCAAATGCCTGCAAATATGCTATCAGAGCCATGATTTATCTTGCGTCGCGTCAGAGTGAAGATGTAAAAGTTAACATCAGGGATATTTCTGCTGAAGTGGATTCCCCTGAGCCATTTACGGCTAAGATCATGCAAGCGCTGAGTAAGCAGGGATTCGTGTCTTCGCTTAAAGGACCTACTGGCGGGTTTTATCTGGAGACAAAACAAGTAGAAACAACACTTCTGGAAATAGTGAAAGCTATCGACGGCACACAGGTTCTCGACGGCTGTGGGTTAGGATTAAAGACCTGTTCCGATGCCCACCCTTGTCCTATTCATCAGGAATATAGTCATGTGAGGCAGCATTATAGGGCCATGCTCGAAAACAACACGATCATTGGGTTAGCTCAAGCCATGCATGGAAGTAACAGCGTGCTGAAGAATATTCTAACTATTTGATTCAAAAAGTTTATAAAGGAAGCAGACTACGATATTAAAGAATAAGAAAGGATGATAATATGAAAAGCCAACAAGCAACACTGCTCATAGTCAAGCTTGCGCACACAAACCTAAGCTACACAAATTGATTTTCAATCTCAAATTCCAGCATAAACACAATTCTGAAAAATCTCAAATCAATTAAATTCTGATTAGGACAATGGATAAATTAATTAAACCGGAATATTTTACAACATGGAAATCGATGCTGGATGTTGATCTCGGTGAAGCATTTTCAGAAATTCAGCAACGTGTTCTGGATCCGCATAGTTTTACATTTTACACCTCTGTTTCGGTAATGTCGTCATCGAAAATTGAAGGCGAACAACTAGAACTCGACAGTTACGTAAAACACAAACTACTAAATATCGAATACCTTCCGGAGCTCACCGAGAAACCCAACGATTTGTTCAGGGCATACCTTTTTGCCAACGAAAACAGGCTGACTCCAAAGAATTTTCTGGAAGCACACAAATTGGCGGCAACAAATTTGTTGCCTAAAAACCAGCAAGGTGCATTAAGACAAACCGAAATGCTTGTATTGGATCACAAAACTGGGCGAATACAATATGAAGCAGCGCAACATACTATACTACAAGAACACTATGACAAACTCTGGAAAGAAATACAAGCGTTATTAAAAAAAGATTTATCGATTGACGAAGTGTTTTACAATGCGGCTTTTATTCATTTGGCATTTGTCAATATCCACCCCTTTGGAGATGGGAACGGACGTATTTCCCGCTTACTTGAAAAATGGTTTTTGGCTGAAAAACTTGGAGATCGGGCATGGTATATACAATCGGAGAAATACTATTATAAACAAGTTAACACATATTATAAAAACTTAGCCAGACTTGGAATGTTTTATGAAAGACTCGAATACGAAAAATCAATTCCTTTTCTACTTATGTTACCTCAATCATTGATTGACGAAGGTTAAAAATCATCAATCGTAAATGGAGCTTAAAACATATCAAAAGCAAATAAAACCCCTCAACACCAGCCTTTAACCCAACCTTATTTTTTCTCTTTAAGGATACGCTTTGCTGCTGCTGCAATTCCTTCAACATCTTCAATCGTAGTATCGAAGGAGCACATAAGCCTCACTTCGCTTAGTGACTCATTCCACACATGAAAGAAGTACTCTTTCTGAAGTTCTGCGATAATGGCTTTAGGCAAGATGGCAAAAACGCCGTTTGCTTCCACCAGACGGCTCAACCGTATCCCTTCGATACTTGAAAGTTTTTCTGCCAAAACACGTGCCATCGCATTGGCCTGCAACGCATTGTGTTTCCAAAGGTCGTTGGTGAGGTAAGCAAGAAATTGTGCTGTGATAAAACGTTGTTTGCTTGCCAATTGCATTCCCTGTTTGCGGTTGTATTCAAAACCATCGGCTAATTCGGGGCGTAGAAACACAACAGCCTCGCCAAACATCAGCCCGTTTTTTGTTCCACCAAAAGAAAGCACGTCAACACCTGTTTGGGTAACCATCTCACTAAAGCTACAATCTAATGCAACCGCAGCGTTTGCAATCCGGGCTCCATCCATATGCAGGTACATATGGTTTTCATGAGCAAAAGAAGCCAGCTCACGTATCTCATGCAAAGAATAGAGTGTTCCCATTTCTGTTGCTTGCGAAATGCTGATTAGCTTGGGCTGCACATGGTGCTGAAAGCCTATACTATTTAAAAAAGGTTTAATTTGATCCGGTTTAATCTTCCCGTCGGGACAATCCACTGTGAGAATTTTCCCACCGGTAAATTTCTCGGGAGCCCCTCCTTCATCTTCATTCAAATGTGCTGAATGTGGTGCTACCACAGCTTGCCACGAATGCAACAAGTGCTTTACAGCCAATACATTGGCGCCTGTACCGTTGTAAACAAAAAAGACTTTACAGTTGGTTTCAAAAAGTGTTTGAAAGGCCTCCTCAGCTTGCATCATGAGCGGATCATTTTCGCCATAAGCAGGATGATGCGACACATTGACGTGTTGCAATGCCTCAATTACCTCTGGAGATACTCCTGACCAGTTGTCACTGGCGAAGCCTTTTCGGTTTGATAGATGATAGTTCATGGGCACGAAACGTAGCTTTTATGATGGATTAAACGGCAAATTTATTCATTTAATGCATCGTATTACCATAATCAATGAAAGGTATTTTTGTTATGAATTGTTTTGATCAATAGAGTAGCAGAATTCCGGCCATGATCCCAAACGAAGTGATAATGATGGCAAATTTCCAAAAAGCATGGGCATGACGAAGCTCCATAAAGAAAAAAACAACAATTAACACCTTAGAAACAGATAGAAGCATTACAAACAGGATCATTGAATTAGTGAACCTTTCAGAAAAGGAAGACGCCAATGCCGCTGAAATAGTAAGCATTAATAAAATTATTAGCGTTGTGAATAGATGTTTAAACATATGTGACCAGATTTAAAAAAGGTAGAGTACAGGAAAAATAAACAACCAAATGATGTCGCACATATGCCAAAAAGCAGCAGCCGATTCAAAATCCTCAAGGGATGTCTGGGTACGTTTAGATGAGAAATTTCGATCAATAACACCGAGAATAACAAGTCCAACAAAAACATGTATCAAATGGAATCCAGTAAGTAAATAGTAAAACGTGAAAAACATATTGGTAGATAGGGTGATTCCTGATTCCATTTTACTGTAATATTCAAAAAACTTAAAAGCAATAAATAACCCACCACCCAGCATAGCTAAACGCATGTTGAGTCGTGTCTGAATCAGGTTATTACTTTTGATATGCTTAACTGCCACAGCCATAAAATATCCGCTTACAAGAAGAATGATCGTATTTAGGGTTGCCAGGTAGGTGAATAACAAGCTTCTGGATGAGCTAAAAAGAGCTTTTTCCAGACTATTATAATATGAAAATGCAAAGAGCCCAAAGCCGAATGAGAGGATCTCGATGAAAATGATCATCCATATTAAGATGCCTCCTGGTGGATAAAAGAATCTTTTGTAGTTTTGGGATAACCCATTCATAAAAAAAGAGTTATGAGGTTTTAATTTTGGAATATAGCTTTACCAAAGCCAGAAGCAACTCGTGTGAAGTAGTTAAAATCTGATAATGATTCGAACCAAACATCTGTGGAAGGTAATAGCGTGCCTGTGCTTCGATGGCAAGTGCAAATGTTTGGATGTTAAGCTGTTTCAATTCACGTAGCGATTGTTTCACATCCTGTATTCCATATTGGCCTTCATAGGTGTCGTAGTCATTGGGTTTCCCATCGGAAATAAAAAGTAACCACTTGTTTTTTGTGGGGCGTTTCTTTAAAAGGGAGCCGGCATGACGAATTGATGCTCCAATCCGGGTGTAACCGCTGGGTTCAATGGCACCTATATGATTTTTCGATTCTAACCAGCTTTGCTCAAACGTCTTGAGTTGAGTGAATGTTGAGTGATTTCGGGTATGTGAAGAAAAACTGCAGATAGAAAAGTCGATCCCATATTCATTCAGAATTTCACCAAAGAGAATAGAGACTTCTTTCTCTACATCAATAACACGGTTGCCGGCAGCGAAACTGTCGGTTGAGAGGGAGTTGTCGAGCAAGAGGAGAATAGAAAGATCTTTCTCAGCTTTTTTTGAGGAGAAATATATTTTTTCTGTTGGTGTTCGCTGGTTTTGAATGTCAACATACATATCTGTAATCATATCAAGATCAAAATTTTCACCTTGTGTCTGATACCTTATTTGCTGCCTTTTGTTATTGACATTGGCCAACATTTTGCGCAGTGATTCAAGTAGGGAATAATTACTTGAAATAACACGCTGGTAATATCCGGCATCTGTCACTTTTGGGTAAACAGGAAATACCTTGCAATAATCGGGTTTAAAAACAGCCTTTCGGAAGTCCCATTCATGATAGCTGACGTAAGTCTCAGCACTTTGAAGCTCTCCACTTTCAGCAATTGTAGTGTTTTCCGAAAAGTCGGCATGATACACTGAATGAGCTGTATCATCGGCTCTTACCATGTATTTCATTTGAAGTTCATCCAATGCGTCTTGATGATCTTCAAGCTGATCAGAGCCATCAAAATCGCGCCAAACGCCATCGTATTCTTCTGCGGTTTCAACTTTTTCGAAATTGTGAGTCATCACATAATCTTCCTGGCTTTTTTTATCTACATTTAAAAGAACAACTTCTTCAACAGCTTTTGCTTTGAGTGTGGTTGTCGGATTTGATTGATCACCGGGGCGTGTATTTTCGGCATTTTGTAAAAGAGCAGTATCTGTTGGTGCATCCTTATCAACCAGCCATTTTCCATAAAGCCAACTTAAATCGGTTTCATTTTGAAGATGAAACGCTTGGTGCAGAAGTTCTTTTAAACGCTGATGCATTGTCCAGCTGTTTGGAAATTCGTCTTTTAGTTTTGAGAGTATTTCTTCGGAGCTTTCAACTGCTTTTAGGCGTGACATGATCAAAGATGGTTCACTATTAGATTTCCAGTTAATTCCCAGCTTTTTTTGTACAGATAGGTATACCACCCGAAAGATAAATAAGTCAAAGTTCTCTTCTTTAGAAGGGAAAAGTTCAAATGAAACAGGTAAGAAAAAGTGAATATTTTTGTACCCGCCTTCCCGTTCGGCAGGATAAATCTCAATAGCTTCTCCGGTAAGGGCCTTGGCTAAAACAGTTATCCTTGGCTTAATTTCTTCCAAGAGTACACGACGGCTCAGTTCATCCTGATTAACCTTTTTGTTGTTAAAGTACTTAACAAGTTTACCGTAAATGAATTCGTCGAATGACATAGAAAGTAGGTGTTATATCAGGAAATCAATTGATCAAGATTTAGATTAAATGAGCAGATTGCTCAAGTCAGACAGCGCTTCCAGCACATGCTGATCGTCGGTAAGTGGCTCAATTACAGCAACTCTGATTGCAAGACGCTTCGGCAAACCTGAACCTATAAGTTTTGCAGCATCAACCAGCAAACGTGTCGACACCGTTTCGGCGAGTCCTACTTCTTGAAGATTGCGAATTTTATGACCAATTTTTACCAATTTTTCAGCTACCTCTTCACTGATGCCCGTTTCATTAACCAATATCTGAATCTCAGTTTCTTTTTTTGGATAGGAAAAGGGTAGTGCAACAAAACGTTGACGGGTAGAGGGTTTTAGTTCTTTGAAACCCCTTTGGTAACCCGGGTTGAATGACGCTACAAGCATGAAATCTTCATGTGCAACGAAGCTCTCACTCAGTTTATCAACATATAAAGTACGTCGGAAATCGGTGAGGGAATGTATTGCAACAATCACATCCGGACGTGCCTCAGCAACTTCATCAAGGTAAATGATAGCACCTGTTTTTACAGCAGTGGTAAGCGGACCATCGAGCCAAATGGTTTCAGCTCCTTTGATGATAAACCTACCTATGAGATCGGTGGCTGAGGTTTCTTCGTGACAGCTAATTGTGATGTGCTTTTTTTCAAGTTGAAAAGCCATATACTCAACAAAACGCGTCTTGCCTGTTCCGGTTGGCCCTTTTAGCAAGACAGGCAACTTGTTCAGATAGGCATGTTCAAACACTTCCTTTTCATTGCCTGTTGAAAGATAGAAAGGTTGTTTTTGATCGTTCATTACTTTGGAATTATATTCTTGAAAGGTCAACAAAAGCATGGATGAATATCTCATCCGATGCTTTTGTTCCTTTAATGGTTTAATTTTATTTTTTCAATGTTTCTTCAAAGCCAATCGCCTCATTTGTTGGCTTGCCAAAACGGAAGAATTCGATAATATAGAAGGTGATGCCTGCTGCAAACATTGTGGCGGTTAGAACAAGAACAAGAAAGTGTACTTCTATTTCTTGCTGTACAGCGCCAAACTCCATTCCGAATTTCCTTTCAAGATAAACCTGAGCAACACCAGCAACTCCAAAAGCAACTGTCATTCCAAGCATTCCAATATTTGACAACCAATAAGCCAGCTGTCCGTATGTTGTATCGTACAATCTGCGGCCAGTAAGGTTAGGCATTGCAAATGTGATGAAAGAGAAAACGATCATACCATAGGCGCCCCAGAACGCAAGATGACCATGCATGGCTGTAACAAGCGTGCCGTGTGTGTACATATTTACCTGTGGAAGTGTATGCGCCATTCCAAGTAGGCCAGCCCCAACAAACGCGAGTATAGCAGTTCCAAGTGTCCAATACAAAGCCAGCTTGTTTGGATGTTTCTTTTCCCCTTTGCGATACATACCGACTGCAAATAAGGCCATTGCTAAAAATGCTAAAGGCTCTAACATGGAGAATATACCTCCTACTATTAGCCAAATTTTGCCAACACCAATGTAGTAGTAGTGATGGCCTGTGCCCAATATACCCGAAAGGAATGTTAGACCTACAATGACATACAGCCATTTTTCAATTACTTCGCGGTCAACTCCTGTAAGTTTTATCAAAAGGAAAGCCAGAATACCACCCATAATGAGTTCCCAAACACCTTCAACCCAAAGATGAACTACCCACCATCTAAAAAACGAATCCATGGTCTGATTATCAAACCAGATCATTCCGGGTAAGTAGAGTAGAGCAGCAAAAACCAATCCCATCGTTAGAACGAGCGAAGTTGTTGTTCGCTTTTTCCCTTTATATAGTGTTGCAAGTATAATACCAAGAAATGTGAGCACGTTTATAACGACTAGCCAGTCTAATGGTCGTGGAATTTCAAGAAACTTTCGGCCTTCCCAATAGTTAAGATGGTATCCAACGATGGCAGCAACTCCAACCAACAGGAATGAGATAAGCTGAATATATGCAAGTTTTACGCTAACAAGTTCTTGTTGCGCTTCCTCTGGGATGATGTAATAGGCAGATCCCATAAAGCCTAACAAGATCCAGACAACCAAAAGATTGGTGTGAACAGCACGTGCTGTATTGAATGGTATAACCGAATGAAGCCCATCATAACCCATGTGGGCAAATCCCATGATCAGACCATAAACAATTTGAAGACTAAGCAGCAATATGGCTGCTGCAAAAAACCAGTAGGCAACTTTTTGTGATGCGTATTTCATGATAGTAATGTTTTAAATGTGGTTATTAGCGCTTTAATTCGGGTTTAGGAGGGAATCCGTTGAGATCAACTTCACCAACCCACTTGAAAAACTCAACCAGATCAGTAGCTTGCTCATCAGTAAACCCATAAGCTACCATTTTTCTACCCCTTGGTGCCCATGGTACTTTAGACATCAAGGCAGCTTTGATATAACCTTCACCACGGCGTTCATATACCTTGGTAAGTTCAGGTGCATAATAAGCGCCTTCACCAAAAATGGTGTGACAACCCATACAATTGTTTGATTCCCATAAACGTTTCCCGCGGACAACCTGTTCAGTAAGGTTTTCAGGATGTGTCTGTTTCGGAACATCATTGCTCAGAGAGTTCCACGATAATCCCAGAAAGATGGCAAATGTTACGATTGTGCCTCCCAGGAAAAACGTTCTTGCTTGTGATTTGGACAGCATAATGTTTTGGTTTTAGATTTATAAAAGATAATAAAATCTTAATATCTTAAAAATAACAATTTGAATTCAATTAGAAAATAATCGTTCATATAATTATTCTAAGAAATTAAGTACTACAATGCTGCAAATATAGAAATTTTTTATTTCGGATAGAATTGTCCGAATATTTTTAATAATTAAATCTAATTTAACAAATAACCTTATGAATTAAAAATCCGAGGTCTGCATTTTTACTAACTCCTTGGTGGAGAGCAGGCCACATGCGGCAAAAATATCCTGACCACGTGAGGCTCTGACAGTTGTACGCAGGTCCTTCAAAAGAAGTGCTTCACGAAATTCCTGAATTGTTGCCTCCGATGAACTTTCAAGTGGTGTATCGGGGATGGGATGGAATCGGATAAGGTTGATGCGGCAACGCATACCTCCCAGCAGCCGGGCGATTTCTTTAGCATGGCGCGGACTATCGTTAATACCTTTGAACATGATATATTCGAATGAGATACGTCTTTGTTTGCCCCAGTCGAACTTACGCAGCACATCAACCACTTCGGCGATAGGATATACATTTTCGACGGGCATCAGTTTTTTACGTTCTTCGTGGAAAGGGGTATGCATGCTCACCGCAAGATGGCATTCTGAATGTTCGATAAAGTGTTTCATTGCCGGAATCATGCCAATAGTTGAAACAGTGATGCGTCGCGGACTCATCGCATAACCCCATTCGGAGGTAAGAATCTGAAGACTTTTCATCACCTCTTCAAGATTATCAAAAGGTTCTCCCATTCCCATATAAACGATGTTTGAGAGCTGATCACGCTCTGGCAGACTGCTGATTTGATTAACAATTTCACCAGCACTTAGCTGCGACTGAAATCCCTGCTTTCCTGTCATACAAAACAAACAACCCATTTTGCATCCCACTTGTGAAGAAACGCATAAAGTGGCCCGGTCGTCGTCAGGTATATAGGCTGCCTCAATAAATCGCTGATTACTGGTAGGATAGAGGTATTTTTTTGTTCCGTCGGAGGAAGTCTGTACGTTTGAAAAATTGGTAAGACCAACACTAAAACGCTCTTCAAGAAGACTGCGGGTTTTCTTTGAGAGGTTTGTCATCTCTTCAAAAGTGCGGGCATGTTTCTTATACAGCCATTCGGTGAGCTGTCGGCCATTAAATGCCGGAAGTCCCATCTGCAAAACGATTTCTTTAAGCTCGTCGGCCGATTTGCCAAAAAGAGGTGTTTTTTCCATTTTCTTTCGTTTAAAGTGATTCGTGCACTTTTATTTTTCTTTTGTGATATATTGTCAGCAGTAAATGAAGTATCAATTCATTGATTTTGCACCAATCTAAAAATATATTTCTGACATAATCATTTCAATTCCAACACCTTTGCTTATAAGGATATCGCGTACTTCAACAACCATTTCTGCACTTCCACAGAGGTAATACATATTTCCAGCCGGCAGCGAGGATTGGTTACGCAGCCATTGTGTAAGCCGGCCATCGTACAAACCTTCTCCTTTTTCCTGTGAGCAGCAACGTACGTAGTTGTCTCCGAATGTGGTTAGAAATTCGTTATGAAAATAAAAACTATCTACGGTTCGACCACCATGAATCAGCATTTTGTTGACACCCAGTCCGCTGCGCATCATGGAACGATAAGGCGCTACTCCTGTTCCGGAAGCAATCCACCAGGCCGGATTTTCATCGCCAAGAAAAGCGCCGAAAGGTCCTGAAACACGCACCGTGTCACCCTTCTGAAGACTGGCAAGCTGAGGTGTAAGAATTCCGCCTTCTTTCACAGAAAACAAAAGAGTAATGCTGAATTCATCAGGAGAGCTACAGATACTGTAAAGCCGCGGTGGAATTGACTCATTCAGGGTGAGGGCCACCACCTGACCGGGAAGAAAATCTTTGGTACGCTCGAAACTGATGATAAAGGTATCTCTGCTGATTTCCTGAATATTGTGAATAGGTAAGGTAATAAGAGGAAGTTTTTTAACAAAACTTGAGAGGCCTGTATCCATGATCATCTTTTTTGCAAAACTAAGCTATTTTAGGGCGTTAAACCCCAATTCGGCATAGAGTTCCTCAATTGTGCCAAGTGGAGCGCGGCATCCGTTGTGATCGCAAAACCAAAAAGTGAGTTTTCCGGTAAAGGGTTTATGTGTAACAACAGGTATGATGCTTTCAGCTTCTGCGCAAGCACTAAGTACGTAAACAGGAAGTCGTTTGCGAACTGCTATCAGAGCTGCTGAAGCACCTTTTCCGCTTACAATCAAGAGTGGTTGCTGCTGAAAAAGCTGCCAGGCCTGTCCCCAATGACTGAAATTACCCGGATATTGTTCCATCAGTCCGTAGTGACTTTGCAGCATTTTTTCAGCCATTACAAGATATTCAGAATGTTCAAAGTATATTCCTAACTGTATCAACGACATACACATAGCTGCATTGGAAGAAGGAATGACATTATCATAAGTCTCAACAGATTTAACAGCCAGATCATTGTTAAAGCTGGAAGTGTAATGAAACAGAGAAGCAGCAGGATGATAAAAATGTTCGATAACATAAGTCGTCAGATTTTTAGCCTGAAGCAAAAGTTTTTCGTCATGATTTGCCTGGTAAACAGCTATCAGTGATTGAATAAGCAAGCTGTAGTCATCGAGAAATGCAGGTATTTTTGCTTGTCCGTTTTTCCATGAACGAAGAAGTCCACCATCCTCTTGTCGCATGTTTTCAAAGATAAAAGTGGTGGTTTTTTCTGCAGTTGTAAGCCATTCTTCTTTTCCAAAAACAGTATATGCTGTTGTTAAGCCATGAATCATCAATGCATTCCATGAAAGCAACCGCTTATCATCCAGACCCGGTCTAATACGTTTTGACCGAAACTGGAATAAAACCTCAGTTGCTTGCACCAGTTTTTCTTTAAAAAGGGCTTCACTAATATTATTTTCGGCACAAAATTGCTGCAATGAGTATGGTCTTACAAGAACATTCCAGCCATTTTCCCAATAGGCTTCCTTACCTATACCAAACCATTTGCTAATCAATGGGGCATCTTCAACAGGAAGTTGTTGAAATTCTTCGGAAGTCCAAACATAAAACTTTCCTTCAACGCCTTCGCTATCAGCATCAAGAGCAGAGAGAAAAGCTCCTTCGCTGCCTTTCAGTTCACGATCTAAGAATGTAATTGTTTCATTTACCACTTGTTCAAAGAGAGGGTTCTTGAAATAATGAAAAGCTGCTGCAAACAAGCGAATGAGCTGGGCATTGTCGTAAAGCATTTTTTCAAAATGGGGAACATGCCAGTGGTCATCCACTGAATATCGTGCAAAGCCACCTCCAATCTGATCGTAAATACCTCCCTTAGCCATCTCCGTAAGGGTTTTTTCCACATGGCTGAGCAGGGCCGAATCCTGTAAGGTCTGTCCGGCATGGAGGTAGAAAAGAAGATTGTCGGGCATAGGAAATTTGGGTGCGCCTTTGCTGCCTCCATGTGTAGCATCGAAGCTGCGTTTGGCTGAATCGGCCATTGTTTGCAGACGTTTTTCGTCTTCATTCGAATTGGTCAGTTCAGCCTGATGCGTTGTTTTCTGAAGTCCGTTTGTTAGCTGTTCGGCTTGTTCGATAAAGTCGGAAGGCTGACCTTCCCACATGGCAGCAATTTGCTGAAGTATGCTTTTCCATTGTTCTTTCCGAAAATAAGTACCTCCCCAAACGGGTCTACCATCAGGTAAAGCAAAGCAGTTGAGCGGCCACCCACCTCGTCCACCCATCAGTTGAACAGCATCCATAAAAACATGATCCACATCGGGCCGTTCTTCCCGATCCACTTTGATACAAACAAAATGGGTGTTCATAAGCTCTGCAACCGACTCATCTTCAAATGATTCGTGTTCCATCACATGACACCAGTGGCAGGCACTGTAGCCGATACTCACAAGCAACATTTTATTCGAATCTTTTGCAAGTTGCAGCGATTCTGCGTTCCATGGCCTCCAGTCAACAGGGTTGTAGGCATGTTGGAGCAGGTAAGGGCTTGTTTCGCTGAGCAGCCTATTGGATTTTTTCATGCAATTATTTTTTTTAAACAACAATCAAAAGTGGATTTTGTCGGGTATGAACAAAAAAAAAGACCACAATGGCTGTGGTCTTTTTGTACATTCACTTGTTGTTTAGCCTAACCAAGCCGACAACATCCAAACTGTTTTTTCCTGAGCACGGATGTAATCACTCATCAATGCATTTGTGCCTTCATCGTTGGCATCAGCCGAAAGCTCCAGCAATTCTCTTTCGAGGATAATCAATTTCTGAAAACCATCCAGCAACTGTTCAACGGCATCGCGGCCATTGCTCACATCTTTCACTTCCTTGATTTGTGCAACCGAATTGTAAATGCTGTACGCATGTGCCGGAGTGTGACCGAGAGTGAGGATGCGTTCAGCTATCTCATCAATTTTGAGGATTGTATCATCATAAATTTCTTCAAATTTGAGGTGAAGCTCAAAAAACTTTTCCCCTCTGATATTCCAGTGAAACCCTCTGACATTCATATAGAAGATAGAGAAATTTGCCAAAAGATCATTTAACTTAACAGCCAGTTTTGCTGCCTTTTCCTGATCGAGACCGATCGCATTTAATTTTGCCATAAATATGATTTAATGTTTATGTTCGTAGTTCTGTAAAAATACAAAAAACAGGCAGACAAAACGTATGTCTGCCTGTTTTTTCTCAAATTAGATATTCTTTTTAGCGAGATAGAAGTCAACCATCTCATAGTTCGACTTGATACGTTCTTCCATTTCATCAACTGTTTTTGGCGGAGGAACAATCACCATTTCACCAGGTCTCCAGTTAAGTGGTAATGCCACTTTATGCAGATCGGCAGCTTGAAGAGCTTGCAATGAGCGAATAATTTCATCCATATTGCGGCCAACATTGAGCGGATAGTACATGATCAAACGGATTTTTCCGCTTGGATCAATAAAGAATACGGCTCTGACAGCTGCTGTTTCGCTTTCACCTGGTTGAAGCATGCCATACAATTTTGCCACTTTCATGTCAATGTCGGCGATGATTGGAAATTTCATGAGAATTCCCATTTTCTCCTTCACATTGTGTACCCATGCAATGTGTGAGTGAATACTATCAATGCTTAGGCCAACAAGTTTGGTGTTCATTGCCTTGAAATCATCTTCAAGAAGTGCAAAGCCTGTCATTTCTGTTGTACAAACAGGGGTGAAGTCGGCAGGGTGCGAAAAGAGGATGGTCCAGCTTCCTTTGATGTGTTCCGAAAACTGCATCATACCTTGTGTGGTCATTGCTTTAAAATCGGGTGCCATATCGCCTATGCGTGGCATTGTGAAAATTTCTTGATCCATTACTGTTAAAATTTGATTTGTTAAATAAGTGTTAATTCAGTGGTGCAAATGTACATCCTCATTTATTATTTGTCAAATCAATAATATTTAAACGCTCATCAATAATCTTTATATTTGTAAAAAAATTGCAGATGATCACCCTTGTACAACTCGAATATATCGTTGCAGTGGATACTCACAGACATTTTGCTCAGGCAGCTGCGCATTGTTTTGTGACGCAACCAACACTAAGTATGCAGATAAAAAAACTTGAAGATGACCTGGATATCCGCATTTTCGATCGTACCAAGCAACCTGTTGTGCCAACTGACATTGGCAAAAAGGTAATCGATCAGGCCAGGCGTGTGCTGGCTGAGTCGGGGCGCATGAGCGAGATGGTGAAGCTGCATCTGGGTAATCTGAGTGGCGACCTGCGTATAGGAATTATCCCAACATTAGGGCCATATCTTCTTCCTTTGTTTGCCGGAAATTTCAAAAAGAAATATCCCAAAGCCAACTTACACATCGAGGAGTTGGTGACAGAACAGATTGCTGAAAAACTTCGTACAGATCAACTGGATGCCGGTATTTTTGTGACACCTTTTGACGATCAGGGCATCATTGAACAACCCTTGTTTTATGAAGAAATGCTTATTTATGCACATCTGAAACACCCGCTCTTGCAAAAGCAGCAGGTTGAAGTGATGGATATGAACTCTCCCGATATTTGGTTGCTTAATGATGGCCATTGTTTCAGAAGTCAGGTGATAAATTTGTGCGCGATAAGACCAGATAGCAGGCAGGAGCTTCCGTTTGACCTTGAGGGTGGTTCACTCGAAACGCTCATGAGGATCATTAGGCGAGAAGGTGGATTTACCATTATTCCTGAGTTGACAGCCAATGAGTTATGGGGAAACGAAGCAGCGCATATTGCACGTTTTTCCGGACAGAAACCATTGAGAGAGGTGAGTCTTTGCTACTCGCGAAACTATGTCAAGTACAATTTGATTCAGCGGTTAGCGGAAGAGATCAAAGGCTCAGTACCCGAAGAGATGCTTAACAAAGAAAGGGGAGAGTTAGTAACCTGGAAATAACTAAAAACCGGTGCTTTGTTTAATGAGCTTCATATGTTCGTTTCTTCGGTTTCCATCTTGAAGTGAAACGAAATAAATGCCTGAAGGAAGGTTTTCCAGGTTGACATCCAGCGTCTGTTTCCCGGCCATCAACGAATAACTTTGTGAAATTATCACCTTGCCATTCAGGTCGGTCAGCTGAAGTTTTAAATTGCCATATTGAGGCATATAAAGGTCGATTCTGGCATTGCTTTTAACCGGATTTGGAATTATTTCAGCCAAAAAGGGTCGGCTGCTGGTTTCGGCAATATCAAGTGTCTTATCCACTGCAAGTTTCATTGTTATTGGCAGATGGTCGGAGAAATTAAAAAGTGCGGTAGCAACTGCAGAAGGAACAGAGGTGTTTTGCGGAGCTCCATTAACGGTTCCATTGAAATGCTGCCCATCTTGACCCACAGCTTTGAATGACTCTTGTACGTATCTTACATGATTCGTCCCAAACCGTATCTCATCTGAAATAAGGATAAAATCAAACCGATCATCTAGACCACCTCCGGCTTTGCAATCGGAGTTCGTATTAGTTGATTGGGTATGGATTCCTGCGTAAAACGAATTGTTGTTCCAGTCGCCAATCTGTCCTATCGGGTCGAGAAAACGCATGGCCGTGTTGCTGTAATTAAGCATCAGCTGAAAAGCACTTTCAGCTCCTGTATAAAAATTAAAATCGCCCATAAAGAGCACGTTATCATTTTCATACCGTGTTTCAAGAAAACGAAGTGTGTTTTCTGCCATAATTTTCCGGGCATTGGCATCACCGCTGGAGTTACCGGCTTTAAGGTGACCTACCACACAAACCACAAAGGCAGTATCGCCCTGCTGAAGGTCGTTTGAATAATAATAAAGCTCGTAAACATCCACATCGCGCACATAGTTTTGGGCTGTAAACTGGGTTTTTAATCGTAGTTTGCGCGAGTCGTAATAAAGCATATTCACAATATTTGAGCCTGCGGTATTTCGTGACTCAGCTCTTTTATAATGAGTTATAAAATTGATATTGAGATTGTTATCTAAAAGATGTTCATGTACATTTTCGTCGGAAGAAAGCTCATTTACGGTAAAGATATCAGGTTTCACATAATCGAGGATGGTGCGCAGGTGAGGATCTTTCATTTCGAGACTGTTGTTATTGTTGTTACAAAAACCTGTAATCTCACCATAATACAACAGGTTGTATTGCATGACAGTGATTGTGTCCTGGGCGAAAATTCCTAAACTGAACGTAAGAGCAAATAGTGCTGATATAAAAAACTTCATCGAATGAAAATTGGGAGGCAAAGATAACCCAATTTTGTTCCTCAGAAGTAACAACTCAAACAGGTTTGCAAGGAAGGTGTATCTTTGTTGCATGGAGCAGATGAAGAGCTTTATTCAACAAATGAATCACCTGGGAAGCGAAGGGATCCCCTTTCTTTTTGTGATCGATTTTGATCAGAATAATCCATTCATTATTCCTTTGAAAGATGTTGACAGTCAGCAGATCATGTACGAAATCGGAGGATCAGGCAATGTTCCAGCTTCAGATTTTACACTTCGTGATGATGTTCAGTTTGAACTTTACAACCCTTCCTTCGAAAAATACGAAAAGGCCTTTAATGAGGTCATGTGGCATCTAAAAAGGGGCGATTCCTACCTGCTGAACCTCACACAATCCATCAATATTTCGACCAATCTTACACTTACTGACATATTTATGCACAGCAGTGCCAGATATAAATTATGTCTTCCTGAACATTTTGTTGTTTTTTCTCCTGAACCTTTCGTACATATCTCTGAAGGTATTATCAGAAGTCACCCGATGAAAGGGACCATTGATGCAATGCTGCCTGATGCCGAACAACGCCTTTTGGACGATCCAAAAGAGCTGGCAGAACATTACACCATCGTTGACTTGTTGCGCAACGATTTGAATATGGTGTCACAAAAAGTTAGGGTGAACCGCTTTAGGTATGTAGAAGAAATCCACACCCACCGTGGGCAACTTTTGCAAACAAGCTCCGATATCAGTGGCATTCTTCCGAACGACTATCAGCAGCATTTAGGGGATATTATGGCACGCCTTCTTCCGGCAGGTTCTGTTTCGGGCGCACCAAAGAAGAGAACAGTCGAAATTATCCATTCGGCTGAAAACTACGAACGCGGTTTTTATACGGGTGTTTTTGGTGTTTTTGACGGCAGTACGCTGGATAGTGCTGTGATGATACGCTTTATTGAACAAACAGCCAGCGGATTGGTATTCAAGGCTGGAGGAGGCATCACTGTAAACAGTCGCATTGAAGATGAGTTCCATGAGATGTTACAGAAAGTGTATCTTCCTCTACATAGGAAAATAGCATGACACATGAGCAAGTTTGAGATAAATCATGACTTTATCACAAGAGAGTTTTTAGAACAAACAGTTATCCTCGTTGGAAGTCAGACATAATTTGAATAGCAGCAGAATGAACAATCAAGAGTTTCCTTTTTTTGAAAGTATACGGTTCGAAAATGGCTGCTTTCATCTGCTTGATCTGCACGAGCAACGCATCCGCCGCACTCAGCAACAGGCGTTCGGTCAGAGCTTAGCAACAAATCTTAAACACTACCTCTCGACTTTCGAACCCCCTGCAACCGGACTTTTTAAATGCAGGTTAAGGTATGGCACTGCTTTCGACCGTCCGGAATTTAGTTCTTACCACCCAAAATCTGTCAGCAGCTTGAAAATGGTTATTGCTGATGAGCTCGATTACAGCTTAAAATATGATGACCGTAGCAAGATCGACTTTCTTTTTCAACAGCGTGACACCTGCGATGATATCTTAATCATTCTCAATGGTTTTGTGACTGACACTTCCTATTGCAATATCGTTTTTTTTAATGGTAAAGAATGGCTTACCCCTGCATTTCCTTTACTTGAAGGAGTACAAAGGTCATTTTTGATTCAATTGGGAATCATTCGTCCTGTTCAGATATCACACAAAGATGTTGCACAGTTCCAGAGTTTTAAACTTATCAACGCGATGATTCCCTGGGATTCAGCCATAGAAAGAGCCATCTCAGGGATTCGGTTTCCAATATATTGATAAACACATTTTTCTGCAATAACAGTTTGAAATTGTGTGTTCGGGAGGTCATATTTTTGGGCTAATTGCTTATTTTTACAAAAAATTTAAACAGATGAGAAAGCTAATGATTGTTTTCAGTCTTGCATTGCTGACACTAAAAGTGAGCGTTGCCGGCGAAGGGATGTGGATTCCCATGTTATTGCAGCAGTTGAATGAGAAAGAGATGCAGGCTATGGGTATGCGCATCACAGCTGAAGATATTTACTCGATCAACAAGTCGAGTCTGAAAGACGCCATTGTGCTTTTTGGACGGGGATGTACAGCTGAGATTGTTTCGGATCAGGGCTTGTTGCTTACCAACCACCACTGTGGTTTTGGGCAGATTCAGAAACACAGCAGCCTCGAACATGACTACCTCACCGACGGATTTTGGGCGATGGACAAATCAGAGGAACTGCCAAATCCAGGGCTCACTGTCACGATGCTCATGAAAATGGAAGACGTTTCGATGGCAGTAATGAAAGATGTTTTGAACGATATGACCGAGCAACAACGGACAGCCAAAATCAATGAAGCGATACGTTCACTGGTCGAAAAAGCCGGTAAGGAAAGTGGACTCGATGTTTCTGTGAGGAGCTTTTATCATGGCAACCAGTACTATTTGCTATACAATCAGGTTTTTAAAGATATCAGGCTTGTGGGAGCACCACCTTCCAACATTGGAAAATTTGGTGGTGATACCGACAACTGGATGTGGCCCCGTCATACAGGCGATTTTTCCGTATTTCGCATTTATGTTGGAAAAGATGGCAAACCTGCTGAATATCATCCAGATAATGTTCCTTATAAACCAGCTTACCATCTTCCTATTTCGCTTAAAGGAGTGGAAGAAGGTGATTTTACCTTTGTTTTTGGATATCCTGCCCGCACCAATCAGTACCTGACATCCCATGCCGTTGAGCTCATTACAGAGTTTTCCAACCCTCAAAAAGTAAATCTGCGTGGTACGCGTCTCGACATTTTTAAGAAATATTCCAACAGCGATCCCAACGTACGCATTCAATATGCTGCCAAAGATGCTGGTGTCGCCAACGCTTGGAAAAAAATGATTGGCGAAAGTAAAGGCATCCGCCGCCTCGATGGCATTGAGCGCAAACAGGAACTGGAAAAAGAATTTATGCAGTGGGCCAAAGCCGATGCAGCATTCAGTAAAGCTTACACAGGATTACTGCCGGCATTTGAGGCTAATTATAAAGAGTTGAAGCCGTTAACATTAGCCAATGACTATATCGCAGAATGCGGATTGGGAGTTGAGTTGATCCGTTTTGCAGCTCAGTTTAGGCCTCTTATGGAAGAAGCTTCCAAGGCCAATCCCGATAAAGAAAAACTGAAGGAATTATCTTCGAAAATGAAAACACAAGCTGATGACTTTTTCAAAGATTATCACCAACCTCTTGATGAAGAAGTTGCACGAGCCTTATTCCGAATGTATCTCAGCAATCAACCGGAAAATTTCAGACCCGATTTCCTGAAGCTGATAACTACAAAGTATAAAGGAAATGTGGATGCATTTGTTGACTTCCTTTACAACAAAAGCTTGTTTACTTCCCAGGTTAAACTGAACGAACTCATGACAGATTTTTCAGTAAAAAAGGCAAAAGCCATTGAAAAAGACCCTGCCTATATGAGTTTCATGAGTATGAGGTCTTTTTTTGAAAAAAACCTGCAGCAACCACTTCAGCGACTCAATGCTTCCAACGACAGCCTTCAAAGGATTTACATGCGAGGTTTGATGGATATGCAGGCAAACAAACGTTTTTATCCTGATGCCAACTTTACCCTGCGTGTCACCTATGGAAAAGTAGAAGGCTATCAGCCGGCCGATGCTGTTTATTACAACCATTACACCACCCTTTCGGGCATCATGGAAAAGGAAGATCCTGCCATTTACGATTATGTGGTAGAAGGCAAGTTGAAGGAGCTTTATCTGGCAGGTGATTATGGTGATTATGCAGATGCTTTTGGTGAAATGAGAGTTGCTTTTGCAGCATCCAACCATACCACAGGTGGAAATTCAGGAAGTCCTGTTCTTAATGCTGACGGACAAATGGTGGGTATTAATTTCGATCGTTGCTGGGAAGGAACAATGAGCGATCTTATGTATGATCCTGCAGTGAGCCGCAACATTTCAGCCGACATTCGTTATGTGTTGTTCATTATTGATAAGTTTGCCGGAGCAGGACATCTGGTGGAAGAGATGACACTTATACGCTAAAATTAGCACGAATTGGCTTTTCCATTTTGTTTGAAGAAAGTGCCTTTTCCGATTATCTGAACGAATTTTAACATGAAAACAAAAACCATCTTTTTCTGTCGCAGTTGTGGCAACGAGTCACCCAAATGGGTTGGTAAATGTCCGTCCTGTGGTGAATGGAACTCTTATGCCGAGGAAACACTTGTTACAGGCAAGGCAGGAAAAGCAGCAGGTCAAAGTCGTTATGGAGAGCGGCCACAGCCACTTTTGGTGAAAGACATTGTCTCGGAAAAGGAATCACGTATCAACCTTCAAAGTACCGAACTCAACAGGGTTTTGGGTGGTGGCTTGGTTCCGGGGTCGTTGGTACTTATAGGCGGGGAACCAGGAATTGGAAAATCAACCTTGATGCTTCAGGTTGCATTGGCACTCGAAAACAGAAAGATACTGTATGTTTCGGGAGAAGAGAGTCAGCAGCAGATTAAGATGCGGGCCGATCGCATTGGAATAAAAAACGAAAATTGTTACATCCTCACCGAAACCGATACGCAGCAAATTATACATCATGTGGGGCAGCTGCAGCCTGAGATTATCATCATCGATTCGATACAGACACTTCATACCGAACAGGTTGAGGCCACAGCTGGAAGCATCTCGCAGATAAGGGAAAGTGCTGCCGAGATGAACAAACTGGCTAAAACAACCAATATCCCGGTGGTTCTTATCGGTCATATAACCAAAGATGGCAGCATCGCCGGACCAAAGATTCTTGAGCATATGGTGGATGCTGTCATTCAGTTTGAAGGTGACCGTCATTACGGCTTTCGAATTCTGCGTGCTGTTAAAAACCGTTTTGGCTCTGCCTCTGAGCTGGGAATTTTCGAGATGCATGCCAACGGGCTGCGCGAGGTGACGAATCCCAGCGAGATACTGTTGTCGCAACGCGAAGAAAATGTAAGCGGAGTTGCTATTTCAGCTATGGTAGAAGGGCTTCGTCCGATGCTAATCGAGACGCAGGCCTTGGTGAGCACAGCTGCTTATGGGACACCACAGCGGTCGGGAACCGGTTTCGACCTGCGCCGACTCAATATGTTGTTGGCGGTACTCGAAAAAAGGGCAGGATTCAGGTTAAGCTCAAAAGATGTTTTTCTGAATATCGCCGGGGGTTTGCGTGTCGACGACCCGGCAATCGACATGGCGGTGATTGCAGCTATACTTTCGTCAGCTGAAGACATCCCAATCAGCAGCAAAACAGCCTTTGCTGCCGAGGTAGGCCTTTCGGGCGAGATACGCGCGGTCAATCGCATCGAAGCCCGTATCTCAGAAGCAGATAAACTGGGTTTTGAACGTATTTTTATCTCCAAATTCAATTCCAAAGGTCTCGATCAGCATAAATTCCAGATTGAGATAGTACCTGTTACATCAGTAAACCGGCTTTTTGCAGGATTGTTTGGATAAGCCAGATTGAGTGTAAGGTGTTAGGTGATTTGAAATCGTGTCTCAAGAATGTTAAGGTTCAAAAGGGTTCAAAGTTAAAGCCTGATGATTTTTTTAACAACGCAGAGAAGGCGCTGAGGACGCAGATGGCTGACACATGTTATAGACATTTAACCTCGAGATCATCATGAATAGTTGCAGGTATTTTCAAAAAGCTATAATATAAATTTTCTTCTTTAAGCAAGATTTCTCTCTGCCCTCTGCGCCTTCATTGCGAATTTTCTCAATGCACACAACCATTTCCCTATTCCATGCCTTAATGGTAACCTGCTCTATCTCGATGCTTATTTCCTCGACAAACCTGATGAAAAAAGTTGGCAGCTACTGGCTTTCTTCAACCGGTATCAGCGTTTTGATGATGATATTTACAATGAGCCAAATCCGACCGCAAGAAAATCAACACCAAAAATTGCTTTATCATGGATTGGAAATTTACCAATCAAGGCAAGATTTATAGTTCACTGCACGGTCTTGTATATTTAACGTTTTGATTGCAGGAGGCAAACCAAAACGCATTAATTTTGTTCAGACTTTTAAAACCGGAATTCCTATGCTGCTGCTGAATACTTTTGAATTAACCTTGCCTTTGGTCAACCCGGTATTGAAATTCCTGGTGATCCTGATCATCATATTGTTTGCGCCCATTTTGCTCAACAAACTCAAAATCCCTCATATTCTGGGTTTGATTATTGCAGGGGCGGTAATTGGTCCTCACGGTTTTAACCTGCTGTTGCGCGACAGCGGCATTATTTTGTCAGGAACGGCTGGATTGCTTTACATTATGTTTCTTGCCGGACTGGAGATCGACCTGACGGAGTTCCGAAAAAACAGCACCAAAAGCCTTGTCTTTGGGTTATATACATTCATGATTCCCATGATCCTTGGTCTGGTGGCAGGATTGTATATACTTGATTTCTCAATGCTTACCTCGGTTTTGTTGGCAAGTATGTTTGCATCGCACACCCTCATTGCTTATCCGATACTGAGTAAGCTCGGAGTGACAAAAAACAGGGCAGTTAATGTCTCGATCGGAGGCACGCTGATCACCGATACCCTCGCCCTCCTTGTTCTGGCGGTGATCGTAGGCATGGCACGTGGCGAAGTAAATGCCGCATTCTGGACAAAGCTCAGCGTTTCTATTGTCCTCTTTGGATTGATAGTGATGTTCCTTTTCCCCATCATCGGACGATGGTTTCTGAAGCGCTATGATGACAAAGTGTCGCAGTATATTTTTGTGCTCGTTATGGTTTTTCTCGGCGCGGTGCTTGCCGAGGCTGCCGGTATCGAAGCTATCATAGGAGCCTTTTTATCGGGACTGGCGCTCAACAGGCTCATTCCCGCCACTTCCCCTTTGATGAACAGGATTGAGTTTGTCGGGAATGCCGTTTTTATTCCTTTCTTCCTCATTGGCGTTGGGATGCTCGTGGATTATCGTGCATTTTTAAAGGATATTGAAACGATAAAAGTGGCGGCTGTGATGACAATCGTGGCTACACTGGCAAAATTTCTGGCTGCCTGGCTTACTCAGAAATCCTTCAGATTTTCGGTTGACGAACGTCGTATTATTTTTGGTTTAAGCAATGCACAGGCTGCGGCAACCCTGGCAGCGGTGCTGGTGGGTTACAATGTCATTCTTGGTGAAACGGCCGACGGACAGTCCATCCGGCTTCTTAATGATGCCGTACTCAACGGAACGATCATCATGATTCTGATCACCTGTACGATTGCCTCTTTTGTGGCACAAAAAGGGGGTAAGAATATCTCCCTGCTCGAATCAATCGCTCCCGAAAACGAACAAGATGCAATCGAGGAAAAGATACTCATCCCGCTGAGCAACCCCGATACCATCGAAGAACTGATCGGGCTGAGTGCTATCCTAAAATCGAAAGAGAACAAAAAGAATTTGTATGCCATGCACATCATCGACAACGACTCGGTGGATGCCGGCAGCAAAGCCAGGAAATTACTTGAAAAAGCAAGTCATACAGCTGCTGCTTACGATATTCCGCTCAACAATATTCTTCGGTATGATTTAAATTCAACCAATGGGATTGTTGGTGCCATCAAAGAACAGCAAATCACCGACCTGGTGTTGGGACTGCATGTTAAAAAAGGTATTTCGCCCTCTTTTCTGGGTCATCTAACCGAAGGCGTTTTGCTTCGTTGCAACACCACAACCTTTGTTTACAAGTCGTTCCAGCCCATTTCGACCATTAAAAGACATGTGGTTATCGTTCCGCCGAATGCCGAAAAAGAGATTGGCTTTCCCTTCTGGCTGTCGAAAATATGGAACATCCCTAAAAATACGGGTGCGAAACTTGTTTTCTACGCAGCCGAAAGTACGCTGGTTTATATCCGTAATATCCTGCAAAAACATCCCATTGCGGCTGAACTGAAAGTGTTTGAGGATTGGAATGATTTCCTTAGTATCGCCAAAGACATCAAAAGCGACGATAATCTCCTCATCATTCTAAGCAGGCTCAACAAACTTTCGTACCACGACAGCATGCATCATATTCCGGTTTACCTGGATAAATATTTCCGGTCGAACAGCTTTATCCTCGTCTTTCCAATGCAGCAGGGTGTGGATGATGCTGAGATGGCCGACCTCAACAACCCATCAATGATCGAACCCATTGAAAAACTGGATGAGATCGGTAAGAATATTCTCAGGTTATTCCGCAGGAAATAAGGATATGCAGCTTCAGTTATCAATCGACGAATTTTGGAAAAATAAAAATATGTTGAGGAGTTTACCTGTTTAGAGGATTGTGTGAGGGGATGGGGTTGATCATTCCTTTATAAAATATCAAATAGAAAAATGAAACTAGAAGATCTTGGTTATAACGACTTACTTGAAAAGGCCCGGATTGAAAGTGGCCTCAGCGGTTTTGAGATTGGAAGGATCGTTTCAGAGCACAAAGAGAGGTATGTTGTAAAAACCGAAAAGGGGGAGTTTGAAGCGGAGATTACTGGTAATTTGCGCTTTTCGGCACAAAGGCGTGAAGATTTTCCTGCTGTTGGCGACTGGGTTTCTCTTACGGTTTATGACGATGGTTTTTCTGTTATTCATAAAATAATACCGCGGGTTTCTGTTATATCACGGCAGGCTGTGGGTCAGTTTGGTGAGATACAAATCATTGCAACAAATATTGATTATGCCTTATTGGTGCAGGCTGCCGACAGGGATTTCAACATCAACCGGCTTGAGCGGTACCTGACCATTTGTAATGCGTCGCGCGTAAGCCCCATAATTATTCTTACCAAGATTGATCTGATTGATGAAGATCAAACTTCTGCGATCGTGGAACACATCAAAACGCGTATCAAAAATGTTCCGGTGATTGCTCTGAGTAACGCGTCGCAGGATGGATATGACGCCATGCATGCGCTTATCGAAAAAGGAAAAACCTATTGCATGCTTGGTTCTTCAGGAGCTGGGAAATCCACACTCACCAACAACCTCAGCGGTAAGGACATGATGCGGACAGATACGATAAGCCTCAGCACACAAAAAGGAAGACATGTTACAAGCCACAGAGAATTGGTTGTTCTTGAAAACGGCGGAATATTGATTGATAATCCCGGCATGAGAGAGGTGGGTATAGCAGACTCAGCCAGCGGACTGGAGATCACCTTCGACACCATCGTAGAGCTATCGGCTCAGTGCAGGTTCAAAGACTGCACACACACGAATGAGACAGGCTGTGCTGTACTTGAAGCCGTTGAAAATGGACAAATCGACAAAGCTTCCTACCATAATTACCTGAAGATGGAACGCGAGAAGGCACATTTTGAGACGTCAATTGCTGAGAAGCGAAAAAAAGACAAAGAATTCGGGAAAATCATGAAGAACTATAAAAAAGACATGAAACTGAATAAGTGAAAGATTGGGCAACACAAACGAAGATTGTGAGTGTTGCTGGCAGAAATCGTTCAAATCAAGCAGTGAACAGGACTGCAAGGCACTTTCAGGAAGTTTTGGTTGACCAATGAGGAAATGTCAGGAAGTGGACTATGATTGAATCGAATCAGTCGCCAATAGTTGAAAAATTTGACACGTACGGATAAAAATAGTATATTTGCACGTACAAATAATTTGAAAAGATGGACACGAAATTAACATTGAAACTTGACAAGGATGTGATTGAAAAAGCCAAGGAATATGCTTCATCTCAAAAAAGAAGCTTATCGGGTATGATTGAGTCTTATCTTAAAACGCTTATTAATAAAGAGGAATCCCAATCAGTCCATGACATTGAAATTTCTCCTTTTGTTAAAAGCCTTAAAACAGGCGTTAAGATTCCTGCAGATTTTGACTATAAAGAATCATACGCTGACTATTTAGCTGAGAAAAATAAATGAAAGACAAACTTTTTCTTGACACAAATGTGGTAATCGACTTATTGGGTGAACGCGAACCATTTTATGAAGCAGTGGCAAAAATTGTTAGCCTTGCTGATAAAGGCAGAATTCAATTATCAGTTTCTGCACTTACTTATGCAACAGCATTTTACATTCTTTCAAGATTTGAAGATAAAGAGCTAGTCAAAGAAAAAATCAGAAAATTCAAAGTGATTTTAGAGACTTCCGACTTGACAGATAAAGTGTTAGACAAAGGACTATCATCTAAGATTCGGGATTTTGAGGATGCCTTGCAATACTTTTGTGCCTTGGAAAACGAGTGTCATGTTATCATTACCCGAAACGGAAAAGATTTTAAGGAATCAGCATTGCCAGTTTTGTCCCCGGATGAATACCTTAATAGTTTGAGAAATAAATAAACTTGAAAAAATTTAAAAAGATTGTTGAACTATATCGTGACGATATCGTAAGAAAATGGATTGATTTCTTCGTATATAACATTGAGATTTCACCCGAGAAAATAACAAAAAGAATTTAAGGATATGGTAATCTCTATTCATAAAGCAGCTATGTTGGTGAATACAAAATTAAACTTTTGTTCTCCGACAGTGTTGAACGTGTGATTGATTTCTCTGATTTTTTGTAGAATGCAAAAAACCTAATGACAAGGAAATATATTGATAAAGAATTATTTAAGAATTTCTCGATTGTTTATGGTGAGATCGTTTGGAACGATTACGACATGTGTTTCCCTATCTGGAATTTATACGAAGGAAAAATATAACGCCTTTTAAGAAGCAATTCTCTCTTTGTCAGAAGCCTTAAAACCGGCGTTAAAATTCCTCTGGATTTTGACTATAAAGAAACATGCGCCGACTTTTTATCCGAGAAAAATAATTGAAAGACATACTTTTCCTTGAAACGCATGTTTTAGTTGGGGGTACGCGAACCATTTTTGCCTACGCTGGCATCTGCTTGAAGCTGCAACGAGTCACTTTTGCAACTCAATAAATAGAGTCACACAGGGAAGTTATAATAAGTGCCAGATTCAGCTGTATTTCATTACGCTCAAGCGTTTTATTTGTTTTGATCCTGCATCAGATCGGCGTAGCTAATGAGTTTGATTCCTCTCTTCCGGATGGTTTCCATCACTTTCTCACTTGCAAAAACACGTGTAACCCATTCGCGGTCGATGTCAACGTTTTCATAGCCTTTGTGGCCCACTGTTTTCATCTCGCTTGTGGCTTTGCCGGGGTGATCGAGGAAAAAGTAGCTGCCAGGTTCCAGTTTTTCGAGATTTTGGCAAAAAGCATCAATACGTTCTTGGGGCCTTACATCTTTTCCCCATCCGGTGAACCACTCCAGTCCGGTGGCTTCGGTGCTGAGCTTGTATTCATTCGCCAGACTGACATATAATGCCTGAAGCCTGGGATCGAGATATGTAAAACCCATATGGCAACTCAGATGTGTGATTTGCGGCACATGCCGCAGTGCCTGTTCAATCTGTGCACGCAGTTCAGTTTCCACTTCCTCCATCGTCCAGCTGGCCTCCGAAAGCGAACTTCCTGGCGGGAAATTGTCGTTCTTCCACACCATAGGAAAAAAATAACCATTCTCGTCAACAAGGCCCGGACAATGCGTGAGTGGCCTCCACTTCACATTGCTCCACTCGCTGGTAAGCACTAGATGGACTCCTACATCGAGGCCCGGATTTTCGTTCAGCATTATAACTGCTTCGGGATACCAGGCACAGGGCACCATCAGTTCGACCGAACGCACAATGCCGTTCTGATAAGATTCGATGCAAGCTTCGTTGGCTGCATGAAAAGAGCCGATGTCGTCGGCACGTACCAAAAGCCGGATTTCATTATCCTGCGTGAAGCCTGAAGCTGCCATAAGTGTCGTCATCAAGGTGAATAAGATCGTTTTCATAAAAAAAGCCTACTGTAAAACAAGAACAACAAAGATAGCAAAGCAAATGCAAAAGACACCTTGATTCATGAACAGAATTTCCATTTTCATCCACCAGCAACATTCAAAAACTTTTCTAACTACCCTGGTTTCTTCTTGTCAAGTTGCACAAAGGCAATGCGTTTTTTAAATTGTCATCAGAAGCTACTAGCTCAGGCATGACCAGATAGATCTAATCACTTGATTAGTAGTCATCTATTTTTTGAGCTACAAAATGAATAAATATAATCCACAATTTCATCAAAACGGCAGATTCTCAAAGGCATACAGGGGGATATTCGTTAACCAATCATCCTGACGGTAGTCCGAAAGTGAGGTGCGTACCGAAATGGCTGGATTGAAAAAAATTACATAAATTCCCACGACTTTATGTAAAAACGCACATTTTTATGCAGGAAATTTTGTAATATAGATAAAAATACACCCTAAAGGGTATAATTTCTTGTCATTTCAAAATATTACACCATATAGGGTACAAAAATGCAAAAACTAATTATATTTACACCCTATAGGGTACAAATATGAACATTGCAGACTTTGTAAAAGCAAAACGAAAATTAGTAAAACTCACACAGCCTGAACTCGCTGAAAAGGCCGGGGTGGGCTTGCGTTTCATGCGCGAACTTGAGCAAGGCAAGCAAAGCCTGCGATTGGACAAAGTAAATCAGGTGTTACAACTCTTTGGCTATGAAGCAGGGGCTGTGCCTAAGAAAGATGGTTCTGATTCCTGATGATAAATTCACCGATTCCAGTATAACAATTAAAGATTCACCTTGTGTGCAGAATTCTACTCACACCTGAATTGGACTAAATTCCAAGAGGCGGAGCTAAAAATGAAGTAACCATAAGATGCACCCGGAATTTCCGGAAGTAACAGCGAACGCAAACAATCAGAAGTTTAATTGGCTGGTGGTTCTCAGAACAAAGGTTTTGGTTGGGAGAGACTGGATTGTTTCAATTTAATTTATGCAATAATCAAGTAGTTGAACATTTCATAATGGCAATAATCCTTCTGATAAATCAAATCCTTTAAATGGGGATTTTTGAACCAATATTGTGAGCTGATTATTAAGTTTCTTTCTTACAATTGGATGATGAAAGCGCTGGATTTATAAGGTATCAGCTCCTGCTATACTAAAGTGACATTGGCAGAAAAAGACATGAATAGAAACAGGTTTTTATATCGGGAAGTAAGAAAACTTTAATTAAGCTATAGAGAAATCAAATGAAATCTCAAATTATCCATCCAATTGACCTTGAAAAACTTGTTCAATGAAACGAATTATCAAAAATGATTGCAACTGATTAATTTTTTGTAAACAATAACTTCTAAAAAATTCGTTAGACATAAATTAATTTAAACAAATTTATTAGTTCATTCTGGGATTATCGAGCTTAAAATTGGATTACATTCAACAAGGATAGGATACAAATATGGTTTTTTGATATATTTTGTATATTTGGACTCAAAATTGACAAAATGACTGAACAAGAGCTTACCCAAGAAATTGTTGACTATTTTGAAAAAAATATTTTTCAACAACATATAAATTCATCTCTTAAAAATCATTCAAGACTAAAATCATATAAGATTAATCCAATTGTCGTCAAGTATTTATCAAAAGTATTGGATGACAAATATAGTCCTGAGGGTATTGCTAAGGCTCTTTATTATCCACGAGTATTAGGAACCTCTATCAATACTTCATTTGGAACGAGAATTCAAAATATGTTTGTAGAACTTGAAATTGCTCAAGGGTCAATGATAAAGGGAATGGATATTGAATTTACAGACAAGATTGATAACAGAAAGAAATGGTGTCAATTGAAAGCAGGACCGAATACAATTAATTCTGAAGACGTTAAACCTTTAATCAAAAAGTTTACAGATACAATTAATTTAGCACGAACCAATAAAGCTTTTTCAGGAATTAACAACACTGATTTTATTGTTGGAGTGCTTTATGGCGAAACTTCAGAATTGAGCATGCATTATAAAAAGATTGACAAAACACATCCGGTGCTTGTTGGACGTAATTTTTGGCATAGAATTACTGGTTTTCCAAATTTTTATGATCATTTGGTTGTTGCTTTACATGAATGTATATCAAATCTTGACACGAAAGATTTTTTTCAAAAAGGATGTGATGAATTATCAATTGAGATAAGAAAGTCACCTCTATTTCATTTTTAAACTTTTGTAATAAGCATTTAAAAACTTAATAATTGAATATCCAACTTCTTTTCCTAAATTAACAGGTACAGCATTACCAATTTGCTTATATTGTTGGGCGATTGATCCAGCAAATTCCCAATCATCAGGAAACGTTTGAATACGGGCATATTCTCTAACAGTAAACGGTCGAGTTTCTTCGGGATGACATCTTTCAGTTTGTTTTTGAGCAGGGCTACAGGTTAATGTTAGACATGGCTCATCCCATCCAATTCTTCGAGCCATACCAGTTTTACCACCTCCTAAATAAAAGCTTTGACCCATAAATTGTTTTTGAACATCTAAAGGTAAATCGCGCCAATAGCCTTTTTGAGGGACTAATTCTAAAACATCTTTCTTGCCTTTTGGATAATTGACTCCAGTAGACTTAGGAACGTCACAATTATACAGTTCACCCTTTTTTAATGCATCGGATAGATTATAAATTTTATTATATGGCTTAGGGTATTCGTATTTAACATTAATATCTTTTCTTATTCCAACTAAAATTAGTCTTTCTCTTTTTTGAGGAACTTTGTAATGTATAGCTTTGAGAACTTGATAGGGTACAACATTATAACCTATTTCATTTAAAATTGAAATCATTCCTTGTAATGTTTTTCCATTTTCATGGCTTAATAAGCCCCTCACATTTTCACCAATGCAAATCGGTGGGTTGACTTCCTTTACAACTCGAGCAAATTCATAAAATAATGTCCCTCTTGCATCATTTAACCCAAGTTTCTTACCTGCATAACTAAATGCTTGACATGGAAAACCTCCTGTTACAACATCAATTTTATTATTGTAATCAATAAAGTCAAATGATTTAATATCTCCTTCGAAAATCTTCCAATTTGGTCTATTTTTTCTTAAAGTCTCGCATGCCCATTTGTCAATTTCATTTAAAGCAACACATTTTAATCCTGCTTTTTCTAAACCAACAGCTAGACCTCCAGCACCTGCAAAAAGTTCTAATACTGTATAAAAATTATCTGGTTCTATAAAATTTTGTACCGTTTCGTTAAACTTAAAATCTACAAACTGACTAAAAAGAGATTCAACTTGGTCTCTTTTATATACTCTATAGTTGCTTATTGGCTCACGAACTGCAGAAAGTTTGCCTTCTCTATCCCATCTTCTTAAAGTTTCTTTACTTTTACCGATGAGTTCTGATGTTTCTGCCAATGTTAAATATTTCTTCATAACCATATTATTTAACCTTATACAATGGTTACAAAATTATGAAGATTTTTGATTCCATTTTATTAAATAGAAATAAAAATATTAATAAATATTAATTTGTTCATATTAAGTTGGTTAATACTTCCTTGTTAAAAATAATAGCAAACAAATGGTTGCATTTTCGTAACCTTGAAATTCTATAATTGAAATATTAACATTTTTATTGTTCTATACTAAACCATAAAAGTTCCCATTTTGTTTTGTATTTGCTTGACAAATTGTCTTTAACCATGATTTTCTCCAAAAAACACTCATTGATTTGGATGCAATTGCAAATTAGTAGATTGTGATAGTTAATATAAAACTTGATGAAAGAAGATTTGATCCCTGCTCAATTTCCCATTTGCAAACGCTTCCACAGCAAGCATATAATTCTCCTCATCCCAATCTGTATCTTGATGAATGGCCTCAAACTCCATAGTCCATGCTATGATTTCACTCATATCCATACGTGAATCGCCGGAATAGTATTGGTGGTAGCCGGCGATATAGGCAATATCGGCAAGGGTTTCGAGTAGCTTGAGGTTTTTCATTTGTCAAGGTTTAAAACGTTGTTGGTTGAGGCAGGTAGGATAAGTTGGATCATGCACATCGGTCATGGCAGAAAGTGTCTTTTCATTCCAGTCAAAATTAGTGTATTTCATCATACGCATTGCAGATGATGGTCGACGTTGTTGCAGGCTATTCCGCTTCCTTTCAATCCCCTTTCAACCCCCATTGCAAAGCGATTTTATTTGTCCTGTCTGGTCTTGTTGCGGGCCAGAGCTGGTCGAATGAGTGAAAACGAAAGTTGTAACTCATTGGAAAGAGAGTTTTTACCAATGGATTAAATCCCAAAATTGCGATTTTGAATTATCCAAAAAAAATGTTTCAGCGCTTCACTTTCGGTTAAATTAACCATTCGTTGCGATGGATTACCGCTATTCTTACACATCATAACTGAAGCCCTGCCCTAAAAAAGCGGGGTTTCTTTTGAACCTGATTTTTCAAAAGCAACTGTAAACCTTCAATTTGACTCAAAACGGTTGATGTTATTCATGTAATTATTGAATTGTTAAAGTTTCTGTTTACAAACTGGTTAAAAAAACAAAACCCTGCATGATTGGTCAAGCAGGGTTTTGGTTAATAGTTAAATATATTACATGACAGGTTGATAGGGCAGGGAAGAGTGGTGCAGAATGATTCTTAGTTTCCCATCCTCACCTTTTTTGAATGCGAATGTTTTGTCGACCATAACTTCGTTGCCATCTTTACCTTTTACCCATACATTACCCATAAAAATGGCTACATCGCCATGAATCTGTATTCCTTCATTGCCCACACCCAGTGCATCGTAACGGGCTGCAACCCATGGGGTAATGGCAAAACCTTTGTCATTCGGGAAATTAGTGTTTCCGCCGACAAAGTATGCAAGTGCGCCTTCATTTGTTGGACGGAAAGTTTGCTCGCCATTGGCTAAAGTAGGTTTAAAAAACACTTTTCCTGTAGTGTAACCATACGCCTGATCGAGTACCTGCTGGGCAAGCGTTACATAATCGCCTCCATTTTCATAAACCTTGCCTATTTCCACCAAGGCATCAGTCCAACCTTTCAGGGCTGTGTTTACTTCTTCGACGGTAATAGTCTGGGTGGTCGCTTCGGCGGTTGCATGACTGTGCTGATGCCCGCTGCTGCATGCCATCATTGTTGCGGCTGCAATTACAAAAAGAGCTGAACGAAAGAGAGAAGTTTTCATAGTGTGAATGATTTAATTGTTTATAAATGGTAAATTATTAAAGATTACAATTTGGAATTGATTTCGATGATTCTTTTCGAGTGTTTGAGACATAATACCTATTTCAGCTCTCAGATGTTTTGACACCACATATCCAATGGCCCCATAAATCCGGTTTCGGTCGAAAAAGGGCGATTCGCTATTCAAGAAGATTTCATTATAAGCCGAAGCGTAAACTGCACCTTTATCCATCCGTAACTTATTGAGCGGAATGTTTATCGAAAGAAAATATCGGAATCTAAGTTTAAAATCATTTGGCAAAAATCTTTCTTCAAGACGATAACGGTGTTGCAGATTTACCCGGCCAAATGACTGACGGGTGATGAATTGCTGATAAATTCGATGCTCATCAACGATAATTTTATCATCTGTCGTCGGTATATAATTTGCACTTCGGATAAATCCATAGCCCAACAGAAGATTGTTATTATTTTCGCTCAGGTTAAAGCCGATACCTGTGCGCAGAAGAAGCTGCTGAAGATCGCCTGCAAAATCGTAATTACGGTATTGTATTTCGTTGTGCCAGTTCACTTTTTTGCTTAAAGCTTGATTTCCAAAGTATATAAACCAGTTACCAGTTTTACTTTCCTGCGCAGAAACGTTTGTACACAAAAAAACCAGCGTGCTTAAAATGATTATGGGTTTATACTTTTTCATCAGTCGAATTCTAAGTATTTTTGATCACAATTTCTTAACGTTAAGTTATAAGTAATTGTTTTATAACTTTTTGCATTTAAATAAATTTAGGAATTTTTGTTAAGTTTTATTAATGAGCCCTCTTCGAAAAGCAGTAATTTCAGTATTGATTAAATTGGAGTCAACTTATCGGAAGGGTATGCAAATTGCATGATTAGATTTTTAGTAACTTTTAAATTGAGGCAAGTTCTTTGCAGGAATATGCTTCATGAGCTATTTGGGTGCAAATGAGCTCTCAATCTTTCTGATAATAAAAGCGTCCTCACAGGCAAGTTTCTTATACGTGATCACTTTCATTCAGTCAGCATGCCACTTGTTCGTACCTTTGAACCCTAAAGAAAGAAATAATGCGATTTGAAAACTTCTCCCTCGTCAGAAAAATGCTGACGCGTTCTTACATGATAGTGGCTGTGCTACTTCTTACCATGCTGGCTTGCAGCAAAGAAAAAGATCCTGAACCTCCTGTTATAGTTCCAAACGACGATCCGGCCCAATACGGTGTGCCTTTTGCAGGTGTTTCCGATCCTGCTGATGTGGTTCTTTATCAGGTGAATATCAGAGCTTTCAGTTCGCAGGGCAACTTCGCCGGGGTCACAGCCCGCCTCGATTCGATCAAAAGTCTGGGAGTCAATACCCTTTACCTGATGCCCACTTATCCCATCGGAGTGGAAAGAGGCATCAACTCCCCTTATTGCATCAGCGATTACAAAGCGGTGAACACGGAGTTTGGAAGCCTTACCGACCTGCGTAACCTCATCGAACAAGCCCACAACCGTGATATGGCCGTGCTGCTCGACTGGGTTGCCAACCACACCTCATGGGATCATGTGTGGATGAAAAACCCCACATGGTATTCACGCGACAACTCAGGGAATATCGTCAGTCCGAACGGCTGGAACGACGTGGCGCAGCTGAATTTCTCCAACAGCGATATGCGCAAAGAGATGATCAAAGCCATGAAATATTGGGTGTTAACAGCCAATGCCGATGGTTTCAGGTGCGACTATGCCGATGGTCCCCCCATCGATTTCTGGAAACAAGCCGTCGACACGCTGCGCAATATGAGCACCAGAAAACTTTTGTTACTGGCCGAAGGTACCCGTTCCCAGCATTTTTCGGTGGGTTTTGATTTCAACTTTGGCTTCAGGTTCTACGATCAGATGAAAAAAGTGTACCAGCAAAACCAGCCGGCTTCTTCGCTCTATGCTTTTAACAATTCGGAATACAGTCTTGCCGGTGCCGACCAATGGGTGGTGCGCTACCTCACCAACCACGATGTGAACAGCTCGGATGGCACGCCCCTCGACCTCTACGGAGGAAAGAAGGGCTCAATGGCTGCTTTTGTGGTAGTGGCTTACATGAAAGGAGTACCGATGATTTATTCCGGACAGGAGGTTGGAACGCCTTTCAGAATCACTTTTCCGTTTACCGGCCAAAACATCAACTGGACGCTCAACCCCGACCTGGTGGCCGAACACAAAAAGATCATCAGGTTGCGCAATCAGCATGAAGCCCTTCGGAAAGGAACACTCACCACCTGGTCGCATGACAAAGCAATTGTTTTCACAAAGAAATTAGGTATGGAAACAATGCTGGTGGTTAGCAACCTAAAGAATTCCGAAGCTGTGATCACAATCGATGCTTCGCTTAGTGGCTTTGTTTGGAAAGACGCTTTTACTGGCGCAGATGCCGGCACGTTTTCCAGCCTGACATTGGAACCGCATGGTTACAAAGTGTTTAAGACAAGCGCTAATCAATAGATTGTAAACAAAACCTGTTTTGTATGGCAATTGATGAATGATTGTTTTCATTTTCAATTCGTCAAACCTTTGCAGGTAATCAACGGAATTGATTCATTGGTTTTACTATTTTACTGTGCTTTGTTTATCTTGTAAAGTATACTTTCAATCTGGATGTTGTAACTATTAATTTCGTTCTCATAGGCATTGGTGTTTTCCACAATAGCCCTTAATATGGCCTTGTATGATTTGATTCGTAAGTCGCAGTATTCACCGAGCAGTTTATTTTGGGCATGGATATCTTCCGGCAAATTGTAGGTTTCCATCCTTCTGATCAGCTTTTGAACTTTGTCCCAATTTGGCAGTCCATTGCGTTCGATCTCACCAATGAGTTGCACATCAGAAGCAAATTCCATGTTGTAAAGACGTAGCGCCTGTTCTTCGAGGAGTGCAAACTCTTGCATATCTTTTTCGTAATTAAGGATATCACTGTGTGTATTTCTGAGCACGACTGCTGAAAGCAGCACAAAACCCAACACAAGCAGGGCATATGTTGCATACTCCATTAAAGGTCGTTTTCGCAACAGTGTTGGCATATAGGCATATCCGATCGTAAGCCCGCTGAGCAAACCACCGATATGCGCTGCATTGTCAATTCCTGGCTTAACTCCGTTGGCAAGATTATACACAACAAAGACGCCAATGCTGATAAGCAGCGATTTACGTGCAGATTTTTCAATGAGTTTTGTTGACAGCAGTGCAAGGAACAATCCATACATGCCAAATATAGCACCTGAAGCCCCGGCACTGATTGTCAGTTCGTTCCAATAAAGACTTGCCAGGCTGCCTGCCAGCCCAGACAGCAGGTATGCGGTGAGAAAGCGGGCCTTGCCAAGAAATGGCTCAAGCAACACTCCAATGTAGAAGAGGGCATACATATTCATCAGTAAATGGAATATGCCTATGTGCAGAAAAGTGTTTGATATCAGTCGCCACGATTGCCCGTCGATGGTCATTGGCCGAAAATTGGCACCCCAAAGGAGCAGGCTTTCATGCGAAGGAAGAATCAGGTGCACACCAGTGATAGCCATTGCCAGAAATACCAACACATTCATAATGATGAGTATAGGTGTAATAAAATATCCCTTTGTCGGAGTTATAATAGCTGTTAGTCCGGCCATCCTGCTTTTTCCTGCCAGAGGTGAATGCGACCTTTCTTCGACCTCAGTGGAGAATTCTTTTGAAATTTCGAGGTAGTGTTCAGCGAGTGTGTCCAATTCAGCCTTATCATTCAAAAGGCGAAAAGTTTGTTTAAAACTCTCGATATTTTTTCGATTTTTCCCCCAGTCGAACCATTGACTTCCTGTGCATTCACTATGAATGCGAATGATGCCAAACTCTACATTAATTCGTATCTCTTCACCCCATGACAGGGCTGAAAACTCTGTGTAGGCCAACAGTTCCGATTCGGTGAGTGTGCCTATATTCCAACCGAGATATTTCAGCGTTTCGAAAGCCAACACCCAGGCCTGTTTGCGCGTGAGGTCAATAACAGCGATTATGTCCTCCCTGTAAGGACTTACAGCCACCGATTTGCCACCGGTTTCCTTTTTCAGCAGAGATTCGCTAACTTTTGCCGCTTTTTCTCTGTCGAGTTCAAAATGAGCGCATTCATCTTCAAACTCAGCCTTTTCATTGGTTAGGCCACAGATAATACCCTGTTCAAAATCGAATTTTTGTTTTGTGCATTTCTCACAATACACCAATTGTTTGTCTCTGTTCATAATAACTTGTTGTTGTTTTAAACCAGTGGTTTACGAGATTATCATGTATGTTATTCCATGCTATTTTGCATTGATTTTTATAGAGTCAATAATTCTTTTACCTGCCTGACGGCCGAAGATATCGTCCTCTTTCCAGAGTACGAGCACCTGCCATGTTGTAGTGCCCTTCGAGAAAATGGCATTTGTGAACTCCACAGCTTCGCCCTTGTGTTTGTAAGTGCCTGATTGTATAATACCCGGAATGATGTCTAAATTCACACGAAACTGTTCATAGTTAAAGTCTGTCACCCCTTTCTGTATTTTCATTTCATTTACTGATCCTTCGGCAGCACCTTCAAGATTAGCCTGACCTATTTTGTCACTGTATTTTATACTGTTGGCTGTCACTTTAAACCCTTTCTGTGACATATTATCATAAACATCCATATGCTCGATGAGTTGTTGAATTTCTTCGGGGAGGGCCAATGTACCTTTTTTTAATACGGTTGGGGTTTCAAGAGATAGTCCAAGGTCACCGTAGGATTTGTACACCCAATCCTTCTGCATTATGTTTTCCGGAGTTTTGTCAAAGTTGAAAAATCTGACAATTGACTGACCTCCAAACTGTCCTATAGCATAAAACACAGCAAATGAGATCACGAAACCAATCCAGTATTTCATACTTTTATGTTTTGTTTTCTTTTCTGTGTTCTTAATCTGGAGGTCGGCATCAGATACACACATTAACTGCTGAAAATCTTCATACGATTTTTCAGGATGTTTAGCCTGCCAGCTGCTGAAGTTGTTTTCAAGCTTTTTGTTACACCCGGTACAAAAAACAAGATAGGGCGATTTCACCTCATTAAGGTGTCCGCATTGGTTACATTTCAGATACATCATGTTTATTTACTAATACATACTTTGTTTTGTCAAAATTCAAAGAAATTCATTAATCGCTATTCAAATAGAAAAAGGAAAATAATGTTTTGATAATACAGCTTTCCAAGGTGTTAAGACAAAGAAATCATGGTTTTTCAAATCTGCACTTCCTTTGGGTTGGGACCCCACTTATTCACGCCTGGCTGACTATCTTTTAAATTCAAAAAAAGTAGCCATATCGCACCAATTAGGGGGATGAAGATAATGAGCAACATAAATCCTGATCTGCCCGTATCATGCATTCGTCTGACACTTACTGCAAATGATGGGACAAAAACAGCCAGACCGTAGAGCATGTATATAACACCATAAGGCATTTCGCCTAGTGTAGTTCCGAGGAGATAATCCATCAGCGCAGCCAATAGTTGAATGCCTAAATTGATCAGATAAAACATCCAAAACTCAGTTCGCCTTGCCCTTCCTTCGAAGTCAGTATACTTTTTCATTACTTGTGCATACCAATTCATATGTTTGTTTTTAAAAATTAACCGCTCTGAAGGCCTCGCGGCATTGCCCTGTTTTTTTTACCGGTTTCCGGACTCTGGAATTGTCATTATAGGAAAATACAACTTTTCGCTTAGAAATGCACTCCTTTTGGGGTTACAAAACAATGCCAAAAACAAGCATTGCTCCGGTGAGGATGCCTCCCGAACCGGAAGAGCCAATTGTAAAAGCCTTTGCACCTATCGAATATCTGTCTGAATATTTATAATCATAGCCTATAATGAAATTAAAAGCATGTTCATTCGCGGTAAAATAGTCGTAAACAATTGGTTTTGGGTCTTGGGGATTATAAGCATATGTTTGATACAAACGGGTCTCATTGATGAATGTGTAACCAAGTCCAATCCTGAAATTGTTTTTCCGGTCGTTTCTGAAAGGTGAAACAAACATCGTTAAACTACCTTGGAGGTAATCATTTTTATCATCTTTTGTCTCGAAGCTTCTGCCAATTCCCACTGCAGCAGCAGCGGTGATATAGGCGTTCAGTTTGTAGTCGAGTTCGTTATCGAAGCTGAGGGTCAATACATCGCCGCTTCCCATAAAACCTACGCCTGCTCCGGCTTTGAAGTCGATACGGCTTGGCTGTTCCTGGGCAAAACACGTCATTGTTACAATCATTGCAATGACAATCAGTAATAGTTTTCTTTTCATTTCCATTAAATATTAATTGAGACTTGCATTAAAAACAATGCCGAAATTGTTGCTTCCCATCACCTCACTTATGCTGCCACCAGGTTCGTTGGTTAGGCTTGTCCTGCTGTAAGTAAATGCAAATCCGAGTCCCCAGCGTTTCGACACCCACCATTCCTTACCGGCTTTCAACTGAAAGGACACCCCACGGTCGGTTGAAATTGAGGTGTCGTTCTCTCCGTCAACCAAAGTGAAGTTGCCTATGCCTACCGAACCCGAGAACAGGATATTCACCGGCATGACATAGTAAGTGAGGCCAGCTCCGATCATGGCTTCGCCCAAAGCCATTTCATTGTCCAGATTCAGACTGTTGCCACCTGAACTGATCTTTGGACCACTCATCGAAGTGGAAGTAATAGTCGCATGAAGGATGAGGTTTTCTTTCAACGCTCCACCAATTTTAAAATCAAGTAAGGCACCTGTGCCGGTGTATTTGAAGTTGAAGTCGTTGACAACTTCATCGGTGATGGCCAGGAAATTAGGCCCCAGGCTCATCGAAAGGTAAAATCCCTTATGTCTGCGGGCGTTGTCGTCAACACTCGTGGTTGGTGTTTGTGCCATCACAGCAATGAGATTTGCAAAAAGAAAAACGAGTAATGTTACTTTTTTCATGATAATTTTTTGTTAAGTACTTTTATTTTGGATTCAACTCTATGTTCAATTTCAATTGTATTTATCGATGTTTCGTGTCTTGATTATTAATGAGGCAGATATATGACTTTTTTTGGAAAGTTATTCATCACATATTCAATACCAAAGGTTAGAACCGGTTTCATATATCCTTTACCTATAATGGCGATGGAGTAACCAAATTGGTTAACAAGCCTGATTTTCCAGATTTTCACCTTCGTTTCAACAACAGGCTCCAGTGTCAACAGTTGCTGGTCCAAAACAACAGTATAATTTCCTCTTACTGATATCCCTGCATTGACCATCTTACTTTCAGCTCCCATATCGGCCTGAAAATACAGCCTCGTGTTCGAATTGGTGAATTGATGGCCAATACCGGCAGAAAAACCATACCGCTTAAAATTGTTCTGGTAGCATAAACCAAAACCTAATTCTGTGTAAAACATCTTTGTCGGCCTCGACTGAATCAGGTGTGTTTCCTCACCCTGTTCGAAGTAATGGTTGAAGTTTAACGGATCAAATTCAACCTTTCCTGAGTTATTCTGTATTCCGAGAATAATCACCTTGTTATCAAACAAAGCAGCATATTGATAATGGAAACCGTAATTATTGATACCAACTCCAAACATGAAGTTGTCATCTTTATCAAATCTCATTGAAATAAGTGAGACAGGGGCATAAAGGTGATTCTGTATTTGAGCATTTGCAGTCCCGAAAACACAAAGAGTAAGCATGACCAAAAAAAACACTTTTCTCATTTTCATTTCTGCTTTATTGTTCTGCTGCTTCCTGATTTTCCTCCTGAATGTATCTCGCTTTTGCTGTTGTAATGGAAGAAATTTACCAGATGCGTCGATCTTCCAATCTTCACTTGTTTATATTTTAGAGGAGAATTTATCATTGCTACTATTCAAAACAGTTTGTTTATTTACTACTTAATTCAATCAGCATTTGATTGAAAATAAATTTACATACCAAATGCAACTGCACCGGATATGTATCATTGTGTTAAGCAGCCCTGCAACAGTTTCGAGCCCCGGGAGGTAATAGAATGGGGTTGGGGTCAGGAATTTTGTTTGCCTTCGTCAGTGATGCTCAGCCTCAAAGCCGCGCCTGGTATATATTTGCGACTATTGACAGATCATCCTGAACGGATGCAGTAAAATTAGAAAACACCTCTGAGCTGTACAAGGTTTTTCTACACTTTTTTTTGGGGATCTATAACAGTAAAGGGATTATGAATTCTGGCGCAAAAAAATGAGACTCCCCGCTAAGCCTGCCAAAGTTGTCGTAAATAACATAAGGCGATGAAGCGAAAAATCTCATGTCTTGCGACTGCATTTGTCAGGACAAGGGCAGTTCTAATTCCTGTGATTAGAACAATTTATAGGTGAACCCTAAACTTATCTGACTGTAAAAATTAAGATTGTGGCTTGTCAGCTCAGCTGATGTTTGTATGGCGCGCATACTATTACTCGCGTTAGCCAATTGTCCGGCCAAAGTTGCATTAAAGGTAAGCTGTGGCGAAAAATAATAGATCCCCTGCAACCTTAGCTGCGCACTGAGATAGTTGTTGGATTCTTCTTCTTCAAGTGTATCGACTTTTCTTTTTGATTTATATAGATACCGATAGTCGAGTTCGCCATGCAAAAACACACTTGTGCGGCTGTTGGGATAATAACCAATGGTGTGGCCAACTTCTACTCCGAAAGAGGGCTCTCTATAGTAGTTTTCTTGCTCAGAAATTAAGCTATCGCCCTGATAATTTGAATTTGATAAATAGGTGTTCAGAGGTGAAAATACTGCCTGTGCATAGGTGTCGTGTTGCCAATTATAACTTGTGGGCACTGATAGTCTGTAATCAACCATGATGTCTGCCCCCATATTATTGGCCCGTATTTTTTCTGTAAATGTGTTATCGTTACCTGAATTATCAGATATTTTGGACTTATTATTTTCCTGGTTGAAGAAAAAAACAGGAACAACACCAATCGAAAACCTGCTTCCTGCTTCCCGGATTGGCCCTTCGGCAAAATCCCAGTTGTCGTTGATCAGCGTAAACCATGATGCTTCAGCCCCTTGTTTTAGGTCCATGGCACGAAGCATGGAGTCAACGGCAGTGATGTCGCTTATTTTGCGCAGTCGCGCATCGAAATGACGCTCGTTTTTCAGTTTGGTAATGAATTCAGCAAAAGCTATTATTTCTTCTTTCTGTGGTTCGTGTTTCAGGTTACCCGATTTTTTCAGGTCTTCAAAAATGTAAAGTGCCAGCCGGGCATCCTGCACCTCTTCCATCCTTCCTTTCCCAATCAGCAAAGGAACGCTTATCTGGCCCTGGTGCTGACTGTTTGCATTGTGTACGGTATATGTTTCCGGTTTTGGTTCCTGATTATAGGAAGAAGCAGCCGTATAAAATGTATAAAAGAAGGTGGCATCTACTTCAAAGAATTGTTTTTTGTTGTTATAGAACCTGTTTGATGTTCTATAGTATAAGTCTCCCAGATAGGTGCTTCTTTTCGAGTCTTGTGATTGAGAACCGCTGAGGTCGTTAAATTCGCTGGATTGTTTCCTGAATTCAGACTGTAAACCAATTTCAATTGATTGACTACCCTGGTAATTGCGCAGATTAGTTCGGGAGTAGTAGGTTGGCCTCAGCATGCCGCCGATTTGAAAATCATCGAATCGTCTTTCAGGATAGGTTTGACTGCCTGAATACGATTGCCTGCTACCGTTGCTGTTACTTATGAATGAAAAGTCGGTCTCCAGCATTTTCAAATGAAAATCAGGGTTTTTGTAATCCTTAAGCTCAAAAGTTTGAGCAACTAATCCAGTAGAAAGGAGTATCAAACTGACAAAAATGATTGCTGCAAAAGGCTTGAATTGATTTTGTCTCATGGTTTTGGTTTTTGAAGATTTATAAAGTGAATTGTCGATTTACAGCCAAGAATTATGCCATAAAATGCTTTAAAAGATTCCAAATTTAAGGATTTGAAGACTCAAAGATTTTCTTCGGAGCTGCAATTTTCAACTATTTGAAAATTTCTGGTTTGAAAATTATTGGTTTGATAAAAGCTGCGTCTGCCCTCAACAAATCAACCTTTTTATTTATTCGAGGATTCCTGATTTGATGTGGCTGATTTTACAAAATCAATAAGATCAAGCTTAATGATTTCCCAGTGCTTCTGACGTAAACATATGGGCTCAAAATCGTTATCTGCTGATGCAAAATGAGTAAAATTCACCAACAAATTTTCTCTGTCATGACTGTAAGGATATCTTTTTTTATGCATTTCCAACATTTGATCAAGGGTGTAATTATCGCTTAATTCATGAATATCCCAGAAATCCTTCTTTCGGCCACCACGACCAATTACATCAACTTTCATAGCAATGATATCATCCATGCTTGCCAGTCTGATTCCATCAATATGCTGAATATCAGTTATAAAATCATCTGTGTAATAAAGATCAAGTTTTATACAGTCGTTCCTGTTTAAGCCTACGAAGAAAGACTTTCCCATACCTATAGGGAGAATATTATTGGTGTCAACATAAAGCCAGTTAGCTCGAAGAAAGTTTTCCAATGAATTAAAATCGATGCTGTCATAGGGAGCATCTGTAAACAAATCAATATCAATGGATAGCCTGTGGCCTCTTTGTAAACTTAATGCTGTGCCACCAACCAGACGGAATGCATCAAACTCCTGACTTTCCATTAGCTTTCGCAGCACACTCACCAATAAAGTGGAACTGGTTTCAAAATATAATTCATTTTCCATAGCTGCTTAAAGCTTCATTGACCGAATTCAGACCATAAAACAGGCAGATTTCATTTTTTTCAATTTCGTTGCCTCTTTCATATACTCTTCTGATTACTGCATTTTTTTGTTTTTCCCATTGGATGGTTGCAATATCGGTATCCCAAAATAACACTGGCCGTAATTTGGATAGATCAGGACTGTTTACTGCATTTTTCTTCTTTTCCTGGTCAATATCGTAATAAACCTGCAATACCATCAACAAACCTTCTTCCATATTCAGCAATTTTTCAATTTTTAAGGCTAACGCAGTATTCATTCCCCTTCTTGCTTTGGTAATGGCAACGATTGTTTGAGGATGCTCATCCAATAAGAGGGCAAAAGCATTTTTTTTGAGTTTTCGTTTATTTAACTCTCGCTCCAAAAGAAGGCCGGGGTGTATTCCTTTTATATCAGTGAGTTGGTAGATCATGTCACAAAAGTAAACAAATTTGTTTCTTTTGTCAATTGAAATTAATAGTATTCATTGATTCAACAATTCAAATCGAAAGCTTTTTGATCAAATCTGAAATATTCTAATCTTCAAGTTTTGCCTTATGTACTAAACCAAAAACAATTAAACCATTTACAAACCAAAAAAACAGCTTTAACAAAAACAGTTCATTTTGATTTTTTTTCGTTTCAACAGCCCATTTTCACGCTTCGCCTTGATTAAAAAATGAATACAGAAGTGGGTGTCTACTTTTGCAGCATTGTTTAACTATAAAATAAGAAAAAGTGAAAATGTTGTCATTAAATTTAATTCTTAGTTGTCTGGTTCTAATGGGTGCATGTACCAAAGATAATGCAGCCTCAACAACAGAACTTCCCTCAACAGCAACTACTTACACAGATGTAGTTTATGCATCTACTTCAGCAGCTCAAAAATTGGATCTTTATTTACCGGCTGGCGAAGGTCCTTTTCCAGTTGTTGTATTTATTCATGGTGGGGCATTTTTGATGGGTAACAAGGAAATGGAGTCAAGTAACGCTGCCGTTTTAGTTTCGAAAGGGTATGCAGCCGTAAGTATCAATTACCGTTTGAGTGGTGAGGCTTTGTTTCCGGCTCAAATACACGATTGTAAGGCTGCAATCAGGTTTTTACGTGCAAATGCTGCTAAATACAAACTCAACCCTGATAAAATTGCTTCATGGGGGGCTTCTGCGGGCGGAAATTTATCGGCACTATTAGGTACATCTGGTGATGTGGCGGAATTGGAAGGGACTGAACTTGGAAATGGAAGTTTTTCATCGAAAGTTTTGGTTTCGGTGGATTGGTTTGGGCCGATCAATTTTTCAACAATGGATGCCGAAGCGGCTGCACTCGGTTTTACTATTACAACCAATGCAGCATCTTCGCCCGAATCACGCCTGATGGGAGCGGCAATACCTACGATTCCTGCATTGGTAGCAAAAGCAAATCCTACCACCTGGATCAGTGCTGATGATGCAGCTTTTTTTATTCAGGTTGGCGATGCCGACAGGAATATTCCCTACACACAAAGCAAAAATTTTTATGACGCACTGGTCCCTGTTTTAGGATCATCAGATGTTCAATATGAATTGATTGCAGGCGCTGGCCATGGTGGTACACAATTCACATCTACCTCAAACATGGATAAAGTAGTTGCCTTTTTGGATAAGTACATGAAATAACTAACCTCAATAATAACTTTATTAGAATGAAAAAAATCGTTTGGCTTTCAATACTACTGTTTATTGCTTTTTCTGGAGTTAACGCACAAAAATGGGTGCCAACCTATTCAAATGTGGATTATGTTGGAAACGGAAACACGAAGCAAATGCTTGATATTTATATCCCTGCCGGCACAACAACGGCTTCCAAAACTGTTGTTCATATTCATGGAGGTGCTTTTATGATGGGCAGTAAAGGCGTTTCGGAACAGCCTTCTTTTCAGAATCTGTACAATAACGGCTATGTTTGTGTGGATATCAACTATCGTTTAAGCTCCGATTCCATTTGGCCATCGCAAGTGTACGACTGTAAAGCAGCCATCAGATATCTGAAGGCAAATGCTGAGTTATACCATATCGATACCTGCAAAATTGGCGTCATTGGTGAATCTGCCGGAGGATATCTGGTTTCGATGTTGGGCACTTCGGCGCAGGTTCTACAGTTGGAAGGTTTGCATTTAGGCAATACACATGTCACCAGCCGCGTTCATGCAGTGGTTGATTTATTTGGCCCGATCAACTTTCTTACAATGGATGCCGAAGCTGCTGCGCTTGGTTTTACTATCAACACCAATTCTCCAACATCTCCTGAATCCAGATTAATGGGCGCAGCAGTTCAGACAATTCCTGAATTAGTTACTCTGGCCAACCCGACCACTTATATTACACTTGATGATGCGGCATTTTTTATCTCGGCAGGCAGCGCCGATCAGAATATTCCTTACACACAAGGTCAAAATTTTTGTAGTGCACTGATTCCTGTTGTTGGAAGCCAAAATGCAAGCTTTGAATTGATTGCAGGTGCAGGTCATGGCGGCTCTGTGTGGCACAACACAACACAAGATGCCAAATACCTATCGTTTTTTAATGCAGCCCTTACCGGTTGTAATGCAACCGGAATAAAATCAGAAAGTACCATCAAATCAAAAGTAATTGTTTATCCTAATCCTGTAAATGAATCGTTTACGTTGAATCTGCAGGAAAATAAGTTCTATGATATTACTGTGATTAACTTTCAGGGCCAGATTGTTTTTAAAATGAGTGATGTTACAAATGCAATGCGTATTTCAGCAGGAAATTTACCAGCCGGAATCTACTTGATAAAAGCTGATTCAATGACTGAAAGTGTTTATGCAAATTTTGTAAAACAATAACATCAGAAAAGCCCCGGTAATCCTTTATTAAACAGCAAATGTTGAATATAAATTGCAACATTTGCTGTTTGTTTGTCTAAATTAGCATTTTATAACAAGAAATTATTCAGGACTTTTACTCGTATCAAATGAACATCAATCTCCGGATTCCGAAAAAAAAGCATATTCTGTTTTATTCACTGACAGGTAGTTTACTCACAACAATTATTCCCATTATGGTGGCTATTGACCATTTACGCGAGGGTCAGTTTCTACTCCGTATGGTCGATATAAGTGCCTTATTTTGTTTGGTAACAGCCATCTTTTACATTAGCTTTTGGTTAAATATAAAATGGTATAACACACAGATTGTCAAACTTATTCTGCTCAATATTACCATTTTGATTGGGTTAAGTGGTTTAAGTATTTTAATACATTTACCCATTTGGAAAATAACAACACATATACCGCTGATTTTTTATATAAGGGATGAGATCGTTCGCAATATTACCATCTTTATCGTTAGTTATCTGGCAGCAAAATTCTATATCAAAAGCATTGAAAATCAAGAAATAAAAACTGCTTTTAGTGAGCTGCAAAACGAGAATCTGACCAATCAGGTGCGAGGGCTGATGCAGCAAATTAATCCACATTTCTTTTTCAATACCTTGAACACTTTGAGTGGATTGGTTCAGGAAAGCCCTGAAAAAAGTGAAGTTTTTATTGATAAACTTTCACAGGTTTTCAGGTATGTTTTAAAGATGCAGGAAAATAATAAGGTGCTTTTAAGCGAAGAACTGAAATTTGCTGAGGATTACTTTTACTTATTGAAGATGCGGTTTGAGGACAAGATATTTTTGGAAGTTAATATTCAACAATCAGGTAATGAATATGTTGCGCCTCTTTGCACGCAATTATTGATCGAAAATGTTATAAAACACAACCGGATGAACCGCCAATTTCCGGTAACAATAGATATTGAAATTGAGAATGATTATCTTAAAGTTTGCAATACGTTTTATCCTCAAAAAAACACAAATAGCACAGGCTTCGGACTGAAAAATTTGAATAAGCGATGCGAACTTCTTTCGGGGAAATCAATCATTGCTGAACAGGAGGGGGACTCATTTTGTGTGAGAGTGCCTCTCATAAAAAAATAAAGTTATGCGCGTAATAATTATTGAAGATGAGCGTATTGCACTCAGGAAATTGAAAAAACTAATTCATGAAATTGATGCTGAAATTGATATTGTTGCCGAATTGGAATCGGTTTATGAAGCAAAGAAATGGTTTCAATCACATGCGTTATCAGAGATTGATTTATTGTTTTCGGATATACAGTTGTCCGACGGATTATCCTTCGAAATTTTTGAAACTGTTCATCTGAAATTACCGGTAATTTTTACAACTGCGTTTGATGAATATGCTCTAAAAGCCTTTAAGTTGAACGGGGTCGACTATCTGCTCAAACCTATTCAGAAGGAAGAACTTAGAGATGCATTGGATAAATTTAAACAAACGAAGAGTCTTTATTCACAAAATCAATTATCTGATATTCAAAAACTTATTAACCTGAGTTCGACATAAGAAAATTATTAGAAATGTAAAACATAAAGGATTGTTTTGTATCTTTATAGTGTTGAAATACAAAGCATTACAAAATCAATCCTTATGTTTAAGAGCTCAAATTTAGTTGAAATTTTCTATTTAGCAGATGAATTCTGCAAGGAATTTTATAAAGTAATGGCGGGACACCAGTTACCTGAAGCTGATGGCAAAAAGCACCGAAATAAACCCTCAAAGCTCAACGACGCTGAAGTAATTACCATATTAATAGCCTTTCATTTAGGAGGATATCGAAACCTTAAGCATTTCTATATCAATTATGTACAAAAACATCTGATAGATTATTTTCCTGAAACTGTATCCTACAATAGATTTGTTGAACTTCAGCAAAAGGCGTTATTGCCTATGACCATATTCTTGAAGACAATGCGCCTTGGCAAAAGCACGGGTATTTCTTTTGTTGATTCAACTGCCGTGAGCGTTTGTAAGAATAAACGAATTTTTAACCACAAAGTATTCAAAGATATTGCTCAACGAGGCAAGTCAACAATGGGCTATTTCTTTGGTTTTAAACTACATATCGTAATTAATGATAAAGGTGAAGTTATCGATTTTGTAATTACACCTGGAAATGTGGACGATAGACAGCCATTGCAAGACTCTAATTTCTTGAAAAAAATTGCAGGAAAACTGTTTGCTGATAAAGGATACATTTCACAAAAGCTATTCGAGAATCTTTTCATTGATGGAATACATCTTATCACAGGCATTAGAAATAATATGAAAAATCAATTTATGTCGATGTATGATAAAATAATGCTCCGGAAACGATCTA
>CAYXCZ010000034.1:0-28098 GCA_964463695.1 uncultured Lentimicrobiaceae bacterium
TTTGAGCCGGTAAGCTACCCGAAGTGAAACGAAGGGTTTCTCAAAGCCTATATGCAATAAGGGTTTTTATTGGTAATTCATGCATTCTGCCCCGCTCAAACTTCCGTGTCGCTGGACATGAAAGTAGCACGCAATCCCTTACTGCATAAAGTCTCAGCCGTTAGTCGGAAGCGAACAAGCGACAGTGTGATGGACAATGAAATAGAAAATTGAATTAAAACGTAAAAATAAAAGAAGGAAATCCTATGCAGAAAAAGTCTTTAGTAGTAATTGACATTCAAAATGACATTACCAAAAACTACAAAGAAATCATTGACAATGTTAATCGGTCAATAGATTGGGCAGTGGAAAATGAAATTCATGTCGTTTACATAAGGCATTATAACTTATCTGACGGCACAAGGACTTTCAAACCTAATACTCGTGGGTCTGAATTAGTTTCGGACATGAAATTGGTTTCCAAAAACATTTTTGAAAAATCCAAAGGCAACGCATTGACCAGCGAAGATTTTGCTGACTTTATCAAGAAAAATGAAATAAGCGAATTTTACATTACAGGAGCAGACGCCATTGCCTGCGTGAAATCAACCGTATTTAATATGTGCAAGGAAAACTACAAAGTTACAGTCTTATCAGATTGTATTACGAGTTATGATAAAAGGAAAATTGACGAAATGCTGAATTATTACGAAAAAAATGGCAGTAGAATAATTAATTTGAATGACCTTTTAGATTCTAAATAAAAATAGCCAGCCGTCAATAAATACGACTCTGAGCGGTTCGCAGCGCCCAGCGATGAGTTCCCGAAGCTTCGGTATTGAACTACATTTCGACAAGCTCAATGCATCGTATTTCGACAAGTTCAATGCATAGCATCCACCCAAAGAAAGAAGGCATTATGCACTTATAGACGGTTTTTGGTGTTTTTTACAAGATATTTGAAGAGAAGTTCTTATAAGAATTGCAGGATTTTGTGCTTTCTATCGTCTTTTGCAAGGTTGGTCTAGTATTAAAGAGAGCGGTTTTGGGTTTTTTTTGTTGGGGAGCGTGCAAACCAGATCACCTCACAACAAGCCCACAGGCTTTCTGTTTTTGGATCAGTAATGAAAACCAGGACTAGTTAAGCGTATTCAAAAACAAATTGATAAATTTGCCCTGAATACCGATCATATACAAATTAGAAAATTGTAAATTACACGAATACAGTTGGTTAGTAAATATTTAGTCAGAATATAAAATAAGAACCCAATGAAAAAAGAGAAAACACCATTTCACTTAATAAAATTATTAACAGGAATTGCGCTCTGTTTTATTCTGACTTCGTTTAATGGGCAAGCGAATAATGGAGATAAGCAAAATGTAATAAGAGAAACAATTCAATCTCCAAATTCAAAAAAACAGATAAGTCCAGTTGTGAGAATGATGTATCAGGATAGCAAGGGTATTTTTTGGTTTGGAACAGAGGGAGGAGCGTTCAGACTAGCTGGCGATTCGTTAATTCATATTGATGGCATTAGAAGCGAATCAGGCGGAAGAGTAACAATTAAAGACATTGCAGAAGATAAAGATGGGAGAATTTGGGTTGGACATACTGATGGTATTAGCAGTATTGATGGTACATTAGTGACCAATTATTACGAATCAGATGGCTTAATAAGCAATGATGTGTGGTGTATTGAGACGGATATCAATGGTAATGTCTGGGTTGGGACAATAGAAGGTACTTGTATATTTGATGGACAAGGGTTCACCAGTTTCGACTTGCCTGAAGGGAAGATAGATACAACTGTTGGCGTATCAAGTACAAAAATGATTCATAGTATCCTTGAAGATAGTAAGGGGACAATCTGGCTCAGTACTAATGCAGGTCTATTTTCATATACTGACAAAAAGTTAAAGAATATTTCTGACGAAGTAGGTGTTCCAACAAATTTTGTTAGCAAAATAGTTGAAGACAAAAAAGGCGGATTCTGGGTTTCGACTTCAAAAGGACTTTTTCATCTCAAAGAGAATATCCTTACCAATATTTCAGAAAATCATTTTGAAGAAAGCAAAGGAACAGGCAGTATAATTGTGGATTTTAAGGGTGATGTTTGGTTTAATTGCGGTCGTAGTATATATAGATTAAGTGGTGAGAAACTCACTGAATATCGAATAGAAGAAGGAAATTATGGTCCGCTGACTTTTCAAATTTACGAAGACCAGCAAAAACGACTTTGGTTTGTGGGGTTTGAAGGAGCATATCGTTATGAAAATGACAGATTTATCAATATTACACAAAATGGACCTTGGTAAAAAATCAAACACATAATAAATATGACTCTGATCGGCGCGCAGCTCCCAGTTCGCCGCTTGCTGAAATCCATTGACATGTATACGGTAGCAAAAGGCAAGCCCTTTAACTATTCCGCAGCCTATCTGTTTTTAGTTCAAAAAAGAAAACTCAGACTTATAAATCGTATTCAAAAACAAATCGATAAATTTGCCCTGACTACTGATGATCTACAAATCGGCAAATTGTAAAGTATACGATTACAGTTGGTTAGGAAATCGTTAGTCTGAATTTTAATATACCTCAAAACAACAAGAAACATGAGAACAAACATACTACTAATTTTATATTTTGCTCTATTCACAATCATTCTTACGGCTTGTGATCCTGGTGTAAAATACACTAAAGTGGTTCGAAATGATTCTGATTTTGATCTTACCGTTTATATTTATCCAGAATCAAAAGTTGGAGACGGATCATTTTATAAATTTGACACCATTCAAATTAAAAACCACACCGAAGCATCAGTCTATGAAGTAAGTGGCTTAGGACAAACTTTTGAGTATGAAAACTGCAACACATATGCTGACTCAATTTTCGCGAGAGTGATAGGAATTGACACATTAGATTATGTCATCAATTTGCATGATAAATCGAATTGGATTTTTTCAGTCCTTGACAAAACGTTTAAAGAGGGAGGAATTTGTGAATGCAGGATTAGCATTACTAATGATATGATTAAATGAAACCTTCGAACAACACTATAAAACTTTCACATTATAAGTTTGGTATCATTCTTTGCATGATACTGTTACTGAATTCATGCGATAATTCTAATAATAATAGGTGTCATTGTAAATGATGACATGACTAATGAACCCATTGACAGTGCTCTTGTGTATGTCAAATTTAAGGACCAGGTTGTTGATTCGTTCTCCAATACCCAGACCGGATGTAAATCACTATTTGTGGTTTAAAGGTTGGTCGGGGAGTTACCGGAATGGTCAAAACCCATTAACCATAACGTAATGAGTGATGCGTGATGAGTGATGAGTGATGAGTTGTCTGATGCCAAACCTAAACCCATCACCCATAACGTAATGAGTAATGAGTAATGAGTGCTGACGCAAGCAACCCATCACGTAATGAGTGATGAGTAATGAGTGCATGACGCAACCCATCACCCATTACCCATCACCGATCACGATGGAATCACATTACTTAAAAGACAGATCTCCCAAAGGTTTGAAGATTTCTGAAAAAAATAAACCAAAAGTGTTGGTTAATAAAATGCTGTTCTGTAATTTTACAGCAAATACTGGAAGGGATGATTTTGAGAGGCTAATGATGGTTGTTTTGCTTCACAGCAGCTTCATCCTGAAGGATTGATGCCATTCATGCCCTTGAATCCCAGCCGTTATAGTGGGTATGAAGTGATTTTTAGGGCTGCATGCACATTTTACTAAGAGGAAACCGGGAGGCTGCGAACCCGGCAAAAGAAATAAAGGGCTATGATGGATGCTGTTAGGGTGTCTGTGTGGCTCTTTTGGTGTTTTTGTGGTTGTGGTTTTTAATTGATATTGATATGAAGAACTGGATGAATAAAAGGAATATGGAGTGGATGGATTGGTCCGCTTGTGGATATACACCCGAAAGTGGAAAGCTAAATGCTATGGGGTGGCTATTAGCATGGAGTTGGCGGTCATGCTAAAAAAGACAGCTTCGTAAACAATTATAACATTTGATTAAATGAAAACAATTTATAAAACCTTACTGATTGCTGGATTTGTTTTAATCGGCACATTTGAATTACAAGCACAAACGACTGATAATAAACTTAACCAAGTTGACTTGATGAAAAAGTTTGTTGGTCGTTGGAAATGTGAATTGGGTAAAGACACCGTATTAATTGGCGAGAATATTGCCTTTGGAACTGGATTAGTATGTAGTACTCAGATTATAGCAAACGGTAAGATTCTTAATTCAGTGAAACAGCTTTATGGATATGACAAAAAAATTGATAAATTTATTGTCGCTGAACTTATTGAATCTTCTCCTGTGATTGAGATTTGCAACAGTTGGTTCACATCGGCAAATGCTGGAGAACTTGTTGTAACTAATCCTGAAAATGCTCCTTTTAGATTCAAATTTGAATTCAAAAACCCTGATTTGATTGTGCAAACTGCTATACAAAATGATAAAGTGATTAAAAAGATTACCATTAACCGGATAAAGGATGAAAAATAATGACAGATAAAAAAGCACGAATCGCCAACACAGTATATGGTCCATAGGGGTTTAAGAGGTATGCCAAGCGCATCACTCGCTGGCAAGGTTCTTATCGGTGGATAATGAAGCGTCCACGAAATCCCCTACGTAGCATATACTTAACGTTGTGGTGCATTTAAGAAAAACTGTAACATTCATTAAAAATTGGAATCTTTAGATTAGAAATCAATCAACAATATGCGAACTAAAATTATTCTATTCCATCTACTACTATTTTTAATTTTATTAATTGGTTGCAAAACAAATAAAGCGAAGAATAGCTCAATCGAAGGAATTTGGGAATCTATCGGTTATGGAGAAATTCTTAAAATAGATGCCAATTCTTATGAATATTTTGACATAACTGATTTTTCTTGTTTACCTGCAAAAGAAGGCAATATTTCAGAAGTCATAAATACAATGCAAGTTTCAAATGATACACTTATCATAAAACGTGGATTTAACAAATATCGCTACGTAAGGATAAAAAAGCTTGCGGAACTATGCCAACAAAACATAAAAGACAAAAATGACATCTCATATAATTTTGAAGTTTTTGCAAATACCTACAAAAATCACTATGCCTATTTCGACCTAAATAAAGTGAATTGGGACAGTCTTTACATAAACTCAAAGAACAAAATCAATTCAAAAAGCACAGAGGTTGATTTATATTTAGTCATGCAAGATATGATTGAAAAATTGAAAGACAATCACGGTTCGATAGAACCAACAGATGAAGTTTATGAATCAGCAGAAAATCGAATTCAACCAAAATTGGCAGAACAAGAAAGAGAAGAATTAAAAGAATATGGCGATTTTGAGATTGCCGGAATCGTTGCAGATTATTATCTTAAGGAGGATTTAACAAAAGATACCTGGCTAATGAAATGGGGAAAGATGGAAAACAATGTTGGTTATATCCAAATCAAAACGATGTTTTTGTATGCAGATTTGAATTTAAACGATAGCCTTGTCAAAGAAAATGGATTTGTTCCGACATATATGGACGCATTTGATCGTTTAAATTACGAACAGCAAATTTCAGAAGAAGTTGCTGGAATTAGTAAATTAATGGATGTAATAATGCAAGACCTTAAAGAAACAAGGCATATTATTATTGATGTTCGTTTTAATGGTGGTGGACAAGATGTAGTAGCATTGGAAATTTTGAGACGATTTAACGCTGAGAGAAAACAAATCGCTCTTAAAAAAGCAAGACACAATAATGGCTACACTATAAAAACACCGATTTATTTAGAGTCAGCCAAAAGCCCGTATACAAAGCCAGTTTATTTATTGACTTCCCAACAGTCTGCAAGTGCAACTGATATGATGGCATTAAGTTCAATGGAATTAAATAATTTGAAACGTATTGGCTCACACACAAATGGAGCAATTTCAGATGCTTTGCAAAAGACATTACCAAACGGTTGGTTTTTTTCACTTTCTAATGAAGTTTACACAGATAACAATGATAAATGTTATGAAAACATTGGAGTACCAGTTAATTATGAATTGAATTATCCAAATGATAGACAGGCATTTTTTAGAAGTGTTGCTAACGATTTAGAAAAAGATAAAAAGAATATTTTAAATGCAATTAACAAGCTTCAAAGCGAGTAAAAACGCACCACAAAAATGTATATGCAATAATGCTCCCTATCGGTCGCACTACGCATGTACTAAACATTATGTGGCATATAAAGAAAACTACCTGACATTAAACTAATTATCATGACTAAAAAACAAACAATACTCGTAGTACTTATTTATTTTGGATTGTTCATTTCATGTCAATCTCAGGAAATTCAAAATAATAAATTCACTCTGCTTGACAATAAAATTGATAGTATGAGGATAGCATTTAACATTCCTGCTGTGGCTTACGGAGTTATCAGAAATGATTCAATTATTGTTTTAAATGTATTAGGTTACCGAGATATTGAAACCAAGGAAGAAGCCCAACTAACAGATTATTTTCATATCGGTTCAAACACAAAATCTTTTACAGCTTTTCTTTCGGGTAGGTTGGTAGATGTTGGGAAAATAAATTGGGGAACAAAGTTCTTTGATTTATATCCTGAATTAAAAGAAATTGCTAATCCTGCATACTATAATATGACTTTACAAGAATTGTTATCTCATAGAGCAAGGCTGATTAATTTTAAAAATGAATCTGAGATTCCAACAATTATTGCAGAATATGAAAGTGGATTACTAAATGGATTAAGCATAAGTGAAAAAAGATACTTTCTGATTAAACATATTTTGCAAAAAGAACCATTACCTGTTTATGATAAGTGTGCTGATTCATATTCAAATGCTGGATTTATAGCCGCTGGATTAATGTTAGAAAAAGCTTCGGGCTTAAAATGGGAAGAAATGATGATGAACCTATCTGATGAGTTAAACCTCGACTTGCATATTGGCTGGCCTGATGATTTTGAACCAAGTCAACCAAAAGGGCATATAAATCCCAAATATTGGAATTTGGATATTGAAAGTGATTTAGTTCCAATTTCTGACCAATTAAGAATGTACCATAGTTTTAACCAAAGCAATTTATTGACAACACCTTCTGGTAATTTAAGCATCAAAACAGAAAATTTTTTAGAATATTTAAGGTTACATCTTAAGGGGATAAAAGGCGAAGATAATTATTTAAAATCAGAGACTTATAAACATATATTGACAACATATTCAACATATTCTCATGGATGGTGGGTTGATAATATCAATGGCGTAACAGAATATGCACATAGAGGAAGTAATGGTACTTTTTATAGTTTTGCTGGATTCTTCCCTCAAAGAAATACTGGAATTGTTGTCATGATAAATACTTATAATGAATCTGGATTGACAGATATAATCCAATTAATTAGTAAAACAATAGAATAAATACGCCACATAATAATCAGGAGTTCACGTGGTCGGAACGTCCCGGCATGAACTCCCGGTTGTTTGATAGCTATTTTTACAAAATTCTTAAGAAAACTGTTGGATATTCGAGAGCCCTTTTCTACTTTTACAGCAAATTCCGGAACGGATTGTTGCAGGAGGCTTTTGTGGATTGATGGGCCACACACAGCAGCAATATTCAGAAAGGCACACCAGCTTCATGCTCCCTTGCGCAGCCCTTTTGGGGCATGAACGATTTTTAAGGGCTGCCTGCACATTTTACTAAAAGGAAACCGGGAGGCTGCAAACCCGGCAAAAGAAATAAAGGGCTATGATGGATGCTGATGAGGTGTTCGGAAGGCTCTTTTGTGGTTTTAGGGAATGTGGTTTTAAATTGAAGTGATATGAAAAAACAGATTGATTGTGATGATAAGTGGCTTAAGGGACGAGTAATGAGGTTGAGCGCTTAAGCTGCAAAATGATCTTGCTATTGGGATTTGTCTGGCAATTAAATGAAACATGTTTAAGGAATAACCGAAATGTATTTCACTTAAACTTTTGATTTTTCAAACTATGAAACGAACAATTCTTATTCTTATTCTATTAATCACTTTTGGTAAATCCGTGTTTGCCAACAAAGCCATTATCAAAGCAAGTGTTTTGAGGGGTGAAGGTTTCGTAACAGTAAATATACCTCCAAAAGACATAGAGGATATTATAGGTCAGGCGCTTGCGCAAAGAGGGTTTCAGGTAATAAGCGAAGTTGTACCAGACGAAGCTATATTTTATGTGGATTTATTTGTGTATCAGTTCCCTGCCGATTATCCAACGATAGCCTTATCGATAAGAACATCCAGTGGTATTCATTTTTTCGATAAGGAAAAAATCAAGTTATATGTTGATCGCAAAGTGGCGACCCTTAAAATTGCATCTATGTTAGCCGAACGACTTCCAGCACAAATTGATACTGAACGCGCATATTGTCTTACCCTTGCTGACATTCTGATTAACGACCGTATTAGCCTCATTGGGTTAACCTCCAATGCAATTACAGAGGAATACAGGTCGAATTACTCATCATCGATCAAATGGAATGACAGTCCGGCCCCGAGCTTTATTGTTCCGAATAACTTTGACGGGTATTTGGCGTATGTCTCAAATTTTCAAGGAATGAGGTTGCAACTGAGCGGCAAGACTATTCAATTATTGCTTAAAATCAATCTTCGGGCTGAATTCGAACTTGTTAAACTCGAATCGCCCATTGCATTGACTGAAAAACAAAAAGAAAGGATTCACGAATTTATTCAATCGTTCCCGCTTTGGATTGTTGATCAGCCTTTTAACAATATTGAACTCAGTTATGGTATTGATTGATATTTCGGAAATGAATCAGACTGCCCTTCATTGGTGCTTTGAAAGCTGAGTGATAGATTCCTGTGAGCGGCAATTAAAAAAAGTTTACATCCTAAAAAAAACCATATGAGACCAAAACTAAAAATTGTTATCCTCTTTTTTGTTCTTGCCGGTATAAATTTTGGAGCTTCAGGACAACAAACAAATGAAGATTATTTTAAACGATTGAATGGTTTAAAAAACAATGGGTTTACTTTTTATAATATTGATGGCTACGAAATCAGTAGTTTGAAAATGAAAGGAGAATTCACAAAAAAGAATATTCAAAAAAAATATAAAAAATTAAAAATCAAGGAGGATGAACTGATACATTCCGACAGTACAATAGATTTGCAGAACTATTATGTTCATAAATCGGACACCGTTCAAGACACCATTGTTTATGCTACATCCTATTATTTTTTCAGAACGAAAGAGGACGAAATTTCGGCAATTACTTTTAGCTCATTTAATGCAGAAGATGTTGAATTCGAAAAGCAATTTATCCAACTTGTTTTAGACGACAAAATTCCGAATGACATCTATTCATCAGGCATGACAGACAGCGTAAATTTTGGTGGTCGCATCTTGCATTTGGGTGGCAAGTGCAGGTGGATGAACATTAATAACATACAGTGTTCAGGCTATGGGCAAATGAATTGGAGTGTGTGTAAAGATAAAGAGACGTCAGAAATAGTTTTGGAAACACAACGACAACTAAGTATGACGCAAGGGCATGGCAAGGTGGTTTCAGACGAAATTGTGGATGTTATCTTTGAAGAAGTAGATACCAAGGCAAGAAAAATCATATACGATTTTACCGGTGTAACATCAGCACTCGTTGGTATGACTGGTGGCAAAACATTAACAATCTATTTTATTTCAGCACCTGTTAGGGGTAATTACATAAGTTGTGTAATGAGTTTTTGGAACAATGATCTGATTCGTGCAAGCGGATTGGCTCCCTTGTTAGAAGAAGTAATGAAATTGAAATAATAAGCATATGCTTGCATACGATGAAGGCCGATTGGCGCAACCCATTAATCAAGGTAAAGCCATGAAAGAAACAACAACATACAGATCAACAGCCATTTTGCAAATAAACACCGGATGCCTATTTGGCGAAGCATTCAATCGAAATAACAACACACCATGAAAAAATCACATTTCTCAAATCCAATCGTTTACTGGTTAGTAATCCTCTTTCTGAGTTTGATTATGCTTTGGAATATTTACGCCATCTTCGTCAGTGGACGATTGATTGGATTGCTGACAGTGGGCATTCAGGTGGTACTTCTCGGACTTATTCTGACGAAAAATCAATATGCCAAAATAGGAATAATCGTTTGGACCATCGTTTTTATGGTTCTTGCATCAGGGCTTCAATTTGTTGGAAGGCTTATCAAAGATGCTGCTTACAATTTTGCCCAAGCTGACGTAAAGCACTATATATCAACAGGAATTACGATGCTTATCGGCGTTTTGATTGTTGTTTTGGTCAGGAAAACAGTGCACATCGTTGAGGTAGAGGCGTAAGAAACATATATGACTTGAACAGACAAATGGGTGATATGAATCGAAGCCCGAAAGATGCGCGCTGCTTGCGTTTGTGGTGTATGACCAACTCACTTACTTCCGTATCTTTGGGTTTTTAAAGATAAACAGATAGATTGATATGGCAAAAAAAGAAGCAAACGATAAACCCATCGAAGTAATCCTTTGGGATGCAGCGAACAAGCTGCGGGGGAGCGTTGAACCGGCCGAATACAAGCATGTTGTTTTGGGACTGATTTTCCTGAAGTTTGCCAGCGACAAATTTGAGGTACACCGGAAAAAACTCATCGCCGAAGGCAAGGAAAAATATGTGGAGATGCCCGATTTTTACCAGATGCACAATGTATTTTTTTTGGAAGAGAACAGCCGCTGGAGCTTCCTGATAAAAAAATCAAAACAAAACGACATTGCTCTGCTCATTGACACTGCCTTACATACCATCGAGAAGAACAACAAAGCTCTGAAAGGCGCTTTGCCCGACAACTACTTCTCGCGCCTGGGACTGGATGTGACCAAGCTGGCGTCGCTGCTCGATACCATCAACGATATCGACACCACCAAAGACCCCAAACACGATGTGGTGGGTAAGGTGTACGAATATTTCCTTTCGAAATTTGCCCTGGCCGAAGGTAAAGGCAAAGGCGAATTCTACACGCCCAAGTCCATCGTCAACCTGATTGCTGAGATGATCGAACCATATAAAGGCATCATTTATGACCCAGCCTGCGGATCGGGAGGCATGTTTGTGCAATCAGTGAAGTTCATCGAAGCCCACCACGGCAACAAGAAGGAAGTGAGCATCTACGGACAGGAATATACCAAAACCACTTACAAACTGGCAAAGATGAATCTTGCCATAAGAGGAATTTCTGCAAATCTTGGCGAAAAGGCTGCCAACACCTTTCTGGACGATCAGCACAAAGACTTGAAAGCCGATTTCATCATGGCTAATCCGCCTTTTAACCAGAAAGACTGGCGGGCCGAAAACGAACTGATTGACGACCCACGCTGGAGAGGTTATGATGTGCCACCCAAAAGCAACGCCAATTATGGTTGGATTTTGAATATGGTTTCCAAACTCTCCGAAAATGGAGTTGCAGGTTTTATTTTGGCCAACGGTGCTCTGAGTGGTGGCGGCGAAGAATACAAGATACGCCGTAAGCTGATTGAGAATCATTTGGTCGAGGCTATTTTGGTTTTGCCGCGCAACCTGTTTTATACCACCGACATCAGTGTGACGATTTGGGTAGTGAATAAAAACAAAAAAGCTCAAACAAGAATAATCGGTGACAGAACCCGCGAATACCGTGATCGCGAAAAAGAAATCCTTTTTATGGATTTGCGACAAATGGGCGAACCTTTTGAAAAGAAATTTACACAATTTTCTGATGATGACATTCAAAAAGTAACTAGCACTTATCATGAATGGCAAACCAAAGAAATAGAAAACATTCCTGAGTTCTGCTACTCCGCTTCAATTGATGAAGTTGCCAAAAAAGATTTTTCGCTTGTGCCGAGCAAATACATTGAATTTGTAAACCGTGATGAAAACATCGACTTTGACGAGAAAATGCAATCCTTGCAAAGCGAATTTGCTGAACTGTTAAAAGCTGAAGCGCAATCAAAAGCTGATTTGCTGAAAGTGTTTGAGGAATTGGGGTATAAAATCAATGTCTGAACACGATTGAAAAGATTACAAGATGGACAAGATTAAGGAAGAAAATATAAATGAGTTGACGCACAAGATAATAGGTTGTGCCATGCAGGTGCATCGGATTTTAGGAAATGGATTCCAGGAAGTTATATATCAGCGTTCACTCGCCATTGAAATGCGTTATGCGGGTTTGGAATTTGAGCGGGAAAAAGAAATGCCCATATATTACAGAGAAGAACATGTAGGAACAAGACGGGTAGATTTTTTTGTTGAAGGTAAAGTAATGGTAGAATTAAAAGCTATTGAAAAACTGGAAGACGTACACAAAGCACAAGCTATTAACTATTGCGAAGCATATGGAATTGCAGACGGTTTGTTAATCAACTTTGGTGGTAAAAGTTTAGATTTTAAAAGGGTTTACAACAAAAATCTTGTCAATCCGGTAATCAAGAAATCTTGTTCAGACACTATTTAAAGAGTTGGGTTATGCCATCAAATTATAAGCCCCTGGGCAAATACATTCAGCCGGTAATTGGTCGTAACAATGATTTGGGCAATTTACCTTTAGTGGGTTTGAGCATTCAAAAAAAGTTTATTCCTTCCATTGCCAACACCATTGGGACGGATATGTCAACCTACAGAATCATCGAAAGAAATCAATTTGCTTACGGACCTGTAACATCAAGAAACGGGGACAAGATTACCATTGCACTGTTTAACGATTTTGACAAAGCATTGATTTCACAGGCTTACATTCCTTTTGAGGTTAAAGATACCAACGAACTTGACCCCGAATATTTGATGATGTGGTTTCGCCGACCTGAGTTTGATCGCTATTCAAGGTTCAAAAGCCATGGAAGCGCACGCGAAATATTTGATTGGGACGAAATGTGCAACACGCTTTTACCCATTCCATCCATCAATAAGCAACGTGAAATCGTAAAAGAATACAACGTAATCCAAAACCGCATAGCCCTTAACCAACAACTCATTCAAAAACTCGAAGAAACAGCACAGGCGATTTATAGGGAGTGGTTTGTGGAGGGAGCTGAAAGTTGGACTTGGTCTAGTGTAAAAGACTTTTGTGTTGATATGAAGTCTGGCGGAACACCTTCGAGAACTGAAAACAGCTATTGGAATAGTAACGATATTCCTTGGTTAAAAACAGGCGAAATCAAGAACAATATTTTGATTCATGCAGAGGAATACATTTCAAATGAAGGTTTGAAAAATAGTTCTGCAAAGTTATTACCAAAAGACACAGTATTAATGTCTATGTATGGCGTTAATGCAGGTGATATTGGAATTTTAAAATTTGATGCAGCTACAAATCAAGCTTGTTGTGGTATGATTTGTAAAAACGCAATGCAAGCAGCATATCTGTATTATCATTTATTGCATAATCAAAAATTCATAGCAACACAGGCTATTGGAGGAGCACAAGAAAATTTAAGTAAAGATTTTATTGAAAAGATAGAAATTCCATTACCAAGTGATGATAAACTAAATTCATCAATTCTAAAAACAATTATTGACAATAAGGAAATATACACAAGACAAAACCAAAAGCTAACGGAACTGAAAGAATTGCTTCTTTCCAAATTAGCAACAATAGAAAATTAGAGCATGATGCCCGAAAAATTCAGAAATACATACCGCATTGCTTCTCATCGCAAACCCGGCTGGGATTATTCGTCGGATGGCATGTATTTCATTACGCTGGTGACGGAACACAGGGTTTGCAATTTGGGTGAAATTTCTGTTGAACAAAAGATAGGTGACAGTCAAGGCCGGGCGTATTGTCAATTATCCGAATTTGGTAAAATTGTGGATGCCGAATGGCATAAATCATTCGAAATCAGGGATGAATTGTTGTTGGATGAATATATCATTATGCCCAATCATTTGCACGCCATTGTGATGATAAACAATCGTAACCGAACCACGGTGGATGAAAATGGTGCAGATGGCGGGATGGTGGCGATGGTTGTAGAGACGCACGGCCGTGCGTCTCTACAACCATTACGGCCACCGCAACACGATCACACGTTTCAACGCATTTTGCCCCAATTTCAACGATTACCCAAATCCATTTCATCGTTTTTGGCGGGGTTTAAATCGGCGGTGAATTCGAAAATTGATGATTATATCGACCAACAGAATTTGAATATCCCCAAATACAATCGGAATAATCATTTTTTTCAACCAAATTATTACGACCACATCATCCGCAATGAATTATCCTATTACAGGATTTTGGATTATATCATCAGCAATCCAGCGAAATGGGCAGACGATAAATTTTACAGCAAATGAAATTCACCGAAGAAAAATTAGAACGGGCATTCACCGAACTGCTGGCGCAGGAAGGATTTCCTCATTATGTAGGTGCAAGCCTGGTGGCTAAACGTAAACCCGACGAGGTAATGATAGAGGAAGATTTGCAAACCTTCTTGTTGACCCAATATGCCCATCATAGAATTACGGTGAACGAGGTCAAATCTATTGTCCTACAATTGAAATCACTACCGGCTTCCGATCTGTTCGAAAGCAACAAGACCTTTTTAAGAATGCTTTCGGATGGTTTTATTTTGAAAAGAGAAGACCGTAATCAGAAAGACATCTACATTCAACTCATTAACTACGCAGGGTTAAACAAACACCGGCAGCCGGAAGCAGATCAGCTGATTTCGATAGCAGCCGAACCAGAAGTGCCTTATTCAGCCGATACTAATATTTACAGGTTTGTAAATCAGTTGGAAATTGTTGGTACAGAAAAACGAATTCCTGATGGCATCGTTTATATCAACGGTTTGCCTTTGGTGGTATTGGAATTTAAAAGTGCCATCCGCGAGGAGGCCACTATTTTTGACGCTTTCAAACAACTAACGATACGATACCGGCGCGACATTCCCGAGTTATTTAAATACAATGCCTTTTGTGTGATCAGTGACGGTGTAAACAACAAGGCAGGCTCGTTCTTTGCGCCTTATGAGTTTTATTACGCCTGGCGTCGGATTGAAGGTCTTGCCAAAGAAGTGGACGGTATTGACAGTATGTTTACACTCATTCAGGGGATGTTTCATAAAAACCGTTTACGTGATATTATTCGCAATTTCATCTACATACCCGACAGCTCAAAGAAAAATGAAAAGATCGTTTGTCGCTATCCCCAATACTATGCTGCAAGAGCCTTGTACGACAACATAAAAAAAGCACAAAAACCCAAAGGTAACGGAAAAGGAGGGACTTATTTTGGAGCTACAGGCAGCGGAAAGAGCTTCACGATGCTCTATCTCACACGTTTATTGATGAAAAGCGAATACTTTGAAAGCCCGACAATAGTGCTGATAACAGACCGCACCGACCTGGATGATCAGCTTTCAGGACAGTTTACGAATGCCAAAAATTTTATTGGCGACAACACTGTTGAGAGTGTGGAAAGCAGAGCTGACCTGCGATCCAAGCTTCAAGGCCGGCAAAGCGGAGGAGTTTTTCTAACTACCATTCATAAGTTTACCGAAGATACCCAATTGCTTACCGACAGAGCCAATGTGATTTGTATTTCAGACGAAGCACACCGAAGTCAGGTAAACCTTGATCAAAAAGTGAGGATAACTGAAAAGGGTGTTACAAAGACTTTTGGGTTTGCCAAATATTTGCATGATTCACTTCCAAATGCCACTTTTGTGGGATTTACCGGAACGCCTGTTGACGCAACACTTGATGTGTTCGGAAAAGTGGTAGATGCATATACGATGACAGAGTCGGTCATAGATGAGATCACAGTTCGGATTGTGTATGAAGGCCGAGCCGCCAAAGTGCTGTTGAATAACTCAAAGCTCAGGGAGATCGAAGATTATTATGCCCGTTGTGCAGAAGTAGGCAGCAATGAAAATCAGATAGAACAGAGTAAGAAAGAAATGGCACAGATGTATGCCATTATTGGCGACCCTGACAGGTTGAAAGAGGTTGCACAAGATTTTGTAAACCACTATGAGAAAAGGGTTTCGGAAGGTTCAACCGTAAAGGGCAAAGCGATGTTTGTGTGCAGCACGCGAGAGATTGCCTATGAACTCTATAAGAACATTATTGAACTCCGTCCTGAATGGAACGAAATACGGGCAGCCGAAGAAGGTGTAATGCTTTCCGACAGAGACAAACGGGAGCTGAAACCCATAGAGCGGGTAAAACTCATCGCCACCCGAGGTCAGGACGATCCGCAAGATATGTACGATTTATTAAGCACTAAAGAATACCGGAAAGAGCTTGACAGGCAATTCAAGAATGAAAAATCGAATTTCAAAATTGCTATCGTTGTCGATATGTGGCTAACGGGATTTGACATTCCTTCCTTAGATAGTATTTACATTGATAAACCAATCCAACGTCACAATTTAATTCAGACCATTTCGCGCGTAAACCGAAAGTTTGAAGGTAAAAACAAAGGTTTGGTGGTAGATTATATCGGAATCAAGAACCAGATGAATTTGGCATTGAAGCAATACAGCGAAGGCGATAAAGACAATTTCGAAGATATTGAAGAATCAATCATTATCGTAAGAAATCATCTTGACTTGTTGGCAAAACTTTTCCACACATTCGACAACACAAACTATTTCAAAGGCACAACCCTCCAACAACTAAATACATTGAATTTAGCTGCCGAGTATGTGCAGCAGACCAAAGATATTGAAACCCGGTTTATGGGTATTGTTAAGCGTCTGAAGGCCGCTTATGATATTTGTGCAGGTAGCGAACAATTATTACAGATAGAAAGAGATTACACCCATTTCTATTTGGCTGTTCGCTCCATTGTTTTCAAATTAACCAAAGGCGATGCGCCTGATACAGCTCAGATGAACGCAAAAGTTCGGGAAATGATCAAAGAAGCTTTGCAAAGTGATGGTATTGAAGAGATATTCAAACTTGGCGAAGAGGGTGTGACTGAACAGGATATTTTTGATGAGGATTATCTTGCGAAAATCGAGAAAATCAAACTGCCTAACACGAAAATCAAATTATTGCAACAGCTCTTAGCCAAGGTGATTGGTGAAATCAAGAAGGTTAACCGAATAAAGGGTATTGACTTCACGCGAAAGATGCAGGCTATCGTGGAACGATACAACAACAGATCGGTAAATGATATTCTTGTAAGTGAGGTATATGAAGAAATGGCAGAAGCCTTGACAAACCTTATTTGGGATGTCCGCAAGGAATTTAAGGCAGGTGAAGAATTGGGTATTGATTTCGAGGAGAAAGCTTTTTACGATATCCTGAAAGAGCTTTGCAAAAAATATGATTTCACTTATCCGGATGATAAATTGATTGACTTGTCAAAGGCAGTCAAAATTATTGTTGACAGCCAGGCAAAATACCCTGACTGGAATAAACGGGACGATATAAAATCAGCTTTGAAGGTGGAATTGATTTTAATTCTGGATGAGTTTGGTTATCCTCCTGTTGAACGGGATGAAGTGTATGTTGAGATCTTTGAACAGGCGGAGAATTTCAAGAAGAACCAAAAGTAAAGATACGAGTTAAAGGTATAAATGCCAGTAAACTCTTTTTTATAAAGCACTATGTTAAAGAAGAAAAAATTATTTTAATCAAAAATGCTAGTAACAATAGGCAAAGAAGAAAGTACCTGATTTATAAAGTAGTAATAGTGCTTTTTTGCCCTTAGGTGTTGTATGAGTTGAATCTGCAATGCTTCTAAAAACAATTCATATTTTATTTTGGTTTGCCAAAGTAAGTCCCGAAGCGCCATTTAAACCCTATTGCAACTCCATTGCAATACCAATTCAATACGAATTTTTTGAAAAAGACAGTGGCGTAGTTATGCATGAATTTTTTTGTGCTGGAGGAATATGCCAGGCAGTTATCTGGTTTGCCGGCTGAAGATTCAGTGGCTACTTCAGCTTTGGATGTAAATTATGGTGTAATCCTTTTTAAAGGCATGAAGAAAATCAGAACATTTTTATGTGTTATCTCCCGGATAGTAACTTAGTCCTCTTAGCATTTAAGGAAAAGGCTACAACTTATAAACAATTTGTTCATATTTTGTTGTTTATGTTTACAAAATGTGTAACAAAATTTGATTTGTATAGTTTGTAATCCTTTTGAGCGGGCTTTGACGTTATATTTTTCCGGTTTGGAGAAAAAATCAAATGGCTATTTGAAGAAATTGGGAGTTTAATGATCCTTCATTTTACATTTTCAGTGTAAAACGCTGTAATAATGAATTAATATTTCATTGAGAGAGGCACTTTTTTTATCGAAAAAAGAGCGTGCCAAAAATTATTATTATGCACCCCAACATACTTTAAACTGTTGTCCAAAGCGTGATTGACGAGTTATCAACATAATAATGTTCAAAAATAGAGGGCTTAAGTGGGTAAATAGCTATTGACATACGTATACATCGCCGTAATTTTGCATCAGATGTTTATCAATAACTTTTTAAATAAAAAAAGTCGTGAAATTAGAGAATGAAACATTTGGGATGAGGCTCAAAAAAGCCAGGATGATGAAAGGCTGGTCGATGGACCAAATGGTTGCGGCACTCGGTAAGCAGCTGACAAAAGGTGCTATTGCCAAGTACGAAGCAGGGGAGTACCTGCCAAGGGAGGACAAGAAGAAAATTTTGTTGGAAACCTTAGGTGTTGCTGAGGATTATTTCTACAAGACCATCAATTACGATGCCGTGGTGACCTCCACCCGCAGTAAGGACGGCCTGTCGGAACGTGATCAGCAAATGCTGGCCGAGCAGATGCTGATGGTTGTGGAAGGTTACCTCGAGCTGGAACAGCTTTTGGATGATGGTAAAAAGAAAGCTTTTAAGCAGCTGGACATGCTTCCGCTCAGCGATATAGATGATGCTGAGCTGGCGGCAGAGTTCTGGCGGCTGGAATGGGGAGCAGGGCGACATGTGCTGGGAGGTTTGTACCAATTGCTCGAAAGGCATGGCATCATTATATTTGAGATGGAATCGGATATTGAATTTGATGGCTTCACAGCAAAAGTGAATGAGTCCATACCGGTGATAGTGATCAACAGCAAGATCAATGTCGAGCGGCGACGTTTTACTGCCCTTCATGAACTGGCTCACCTGATGTTAACTTTTGCCGATGATGCCTTGCCCGCCTTTAAAGAGAAACTTAGTAACCGCTTTGCAGGTGCTGCATTGATGCCTGCCGGCGAATTGAAAGCATTATTGGGATCGAAAAGAGACAGCCTCTATCAGGAAGAGCTGATCATCATCCGTAACAGCTATGGCATCAGCATACAGGCACTGGCACACCGCGCGCTGGAGCTGGGCATCATCAGTCAAAACACCTATTACAGAATCAGGGAAGGCCTCTCGGAAAACAAGCTTGAGATTGGGCTAGGGGGGTATCAGGGCAATGAAGAGAGCCGGCGTTTTGAACAGATGACGCTGAAAGCATTGGCACAACACCTCATCACCAAGAGCAAGGCACATGAGTTGCAGCAGAATTCCGGCAGGGGATTTTCACAAAAACTAGAAATTAAGTGGTAAAAAGAAAACTTTTTTAAAACAAAATAATATGAGTACTAAACGAACTAAAAAACAAAAGGTCTTGCTGGGCGATGTGGCCAGTTTACAGGATTACGGGCCGGAGCTTCTGGCAAGAGTATTTGCTATGCCGTATGCGTTTCTGGTCCCGGCGAAGTTGATTCCTCAGCTGAAACCCGAAGTGCAGCAGCTGCTTTCGGATGCTGAGGCACGTCAGCAACTCAGGCTATTGAAGATCAGTACAAAAGAGCAGATGAAAGCCGGAACACTATGTCCGAAAGGTCGAAGCTTCGACGATGCCTGTGCTGCGGTGCTGGCAAAGCGCGAAAAAGCCCTGCTGATTTTGAACGACAGCTACTGGCATCAGAAGGATGTCGCCTTCAACGATGTGGAGATGCCTCCTCCCAACATGATGCGGCTGCCTTATCCCATTATGCTGATGGTGAAGAGTCATAGTGTACGGGAGATCAGGCGGCGGCGCAAACACTTAAACAACAAAGCCGGCTAAGATGAAGGACAAAAACAACACACAAGTGACCAGTTATCTTCCTCTTGCAAAGCGATTGATTTTCCTGGCTTTAATGGTGATCTACCTTTTATTGAGAAAGGTGCTCATCTTCAAGCGAAACAAAACAAGTCAGGAACACGACAGACTGATAAGAAAACAAACAGCAGAACAACGCTTTAACAGGATTCTTGTAAGTTTTGCAGCGGATCTGAAAGCGATAATGGGTGATAAGATGTACAGAAAGTTGCTTAAAAACCTTTTGTATGAAAACAACAAACAACTAAAGGTACTTAAAACTTATAATCAACCTCATACTAACAAGAGCATCGGAAGGGCAAAACACCATACGCGGACTATGCCCGACCGTAGCCGCGAGACCTTCGTTAAAATAGGTAAAACCTCCCCCGGGCTGTCGCCCCCCTGATTCAAAGCCTCAACATAACACTGCAAAAGGGGATCGTTGTGGTGTAAGGTCATAGATTGGCTTTGTTGAGAAAAATCATTGTATTTCAACGACATAAGTAATGTATCATTGGTATGGACACAACAACCATACAGATGAAAAGCTACACCCATGTCGTGTGGTTCGCAGCCAGACCCCGGCTTGCAGGCCACCAAACAGAAAGAAAGTTGTTAAAAAGTAATATCCAGTTTATCATGAAAAAGGATAAAAATACTAAAGAAGAAAAGGCTCGTTTCAAGCCTTTTGCAGATGCCGGGAAAGGAAGGCTGACGCATAAAAATGAAACGAATTGTACTCATCATATAAAAGAAACATTAGATTTATGAAAAAAACCCAATCTCGTATCGAGAGATACCAGGTGATGCTGAACCTGGGAAAATCAGCAAATGAATTGTTTTCTCAATACCCTTCTGATGCTGCAAGGCTGGCAGAGTTTGAGGAAAAACTGCAACAAGCAACGGCAATCTATGCCCAGCTTATTACTCCTGCAAGTGTTTATCGCAACCAGGTTGTCGAAAAACGTGATAAACTACGGGATGAGACCTTTAAACTGAGTGCCAGAGCTGTTGCTGTTGCTGAAAGTCAGCAGAACAAAATGCTGGCAGAAACCTACAGGATGTATAGTAGTCAGGCTCAAAGGGCCAACACCTTTCGTCTGTTGCAAATCAATGAGTTGGTTTGTCAAAGTCTTGAACAGCATCAGACAAGTGCTGACAGTCTTGGCATCACAGCTGTGTACCTTGCGCAAATAAGGGCCTTTGCCACAGAATTTTCGGGAAGGCAGGACGAAACGGTGACGCTTTATTCAATGCGCAAAGTAAACCGTGAGAAACTTGCAACTCTCCTGCATGAAATGCATGTTCTTGTATATCAGCATCTTGATCCTGCGGTGAAGATCCTGACTAACAAGGAAGGTGATTTTTACATCCAATGGCGTAACCTGCTTGGCAAGCGCAAAGGAAGACGAACGGTCAAAAAAGGTGACGAACAGCTTGGGACTGTCCTCGGGATGGTGACCGACCTCAACACGGCCTTGCCTGTAGCAGGTGCTGTGGTGACGGTGGCGGCTCAGCAAGCAGTGGCAACTACCGATGCCGACGGCACTTACCTTATCGAAGGACTTCTTCCGGGTGCGTTCGTTGTAGCTTGCTCGGCAAGTGGCTACGAAGTGCCGGCCACCATCCCTGTGAGCATCGAAGCTCAGGAGGAACTCACAGTTGACTTCACACTACAAGCCCAGGCTTCGGCAGTGGCATAACATCAGCCGTTATCATAACGCTAAGACCGCCTCGTCCGGAAACGGATGGGGTGGTTTTTTTTTCAAGGTCAGAGGTCGGAGGCCGGTGGTCGGTGGTCGGAGGTCAGAGGTCAGAGGTCGGTGGTCGGAGGTCGGTGGTTGGATAGCAAATCCAAAAGTTAGGATTTTACGTGCCAACCTTAAACCTATCAACCTCTCAACCATCTAAACCAGCCATCAACAAATCAACGAATCAACAAATCAACATTTCTGTAAATTGAGGATTTGACCTGAAAACTTACGGGTTTTGTGGTTTAGGGAATTTGAAAGTAATACTTTGGACAGAACGGAGACCATTTTCATGATACAACAACCTTTGACTCACCCGGAGGCACTTTTAATGGCTACAAAGGTCACTAAGAGGTCTCCTGATCATGAACACTACTCAATGGTTTCCCCCGAGAAGTTTCGGGTAAGATGATTCAACGTATCAATTGCGTGTTTTTATATTTTTTAGCACGATTGTCTGGATAAATATTGAAAAGATATAAGAGATTCTTCACACCACTTTCCTGCATTTGCAGCGATTCAGAATGAAATTACTTTAGGATAACAGGGGAGGGGGCTTGGTGGCGGCGAAGCCGCGAACACGTCCACTCCCTCATAAACCTACATAAATTACAGTCATTCTGAGCGTTAGCGAAGAATCTTATATTTTAACCGGGCAACTATGATTTTTTAGATATTATAAGAGTTTTTTAACAATTGAACATATCATGCAATGAAAAAGCCCGGTGGAAGCCGGGCTTTTTTTTGTTGAGAGTCTCTAAAGTTTGGTGATTACGATCATTCATGCCATTTCTGGTATTCCTGGCTTAAAAAGATGTTTCTTTTTGGTTTTCAGACTTCATATTTTTAAATTTCTTTTATGTTTCCTGATGGTCTTAAAAATGTTACTTATTCACAACAACCTTTAAAACTTTCACAATAAGATTCTTGTCATATATTCCCAAATAATACATGCCTCCCGGAAGCTGAGAAATATCGATATTGTTAAGACCTGATGTCAGGCTTCCTCCAGATAGCTGTCTGCCTATAAGATCGATAAACATATAGCTCAGATATATTTCTTCTGATTTTAATTTTTTAATTTCAACTGTTATATTGTTTTTAGCAGGATTTGGATAAACCATTAGCGTAAGATGTTCGTTTATATATACTTCTGATATTGAAACCACAAGGATGTAAAATTGGCAGGAGTTGCTGCAACCGCTGATAGTGTCAGTGAAATTGTAGGTAATAAGGTGGTTGCCGAGACCGGCATCTGAAGGTGAAAAGTAATTGTTCTCACCTATGCCGGGGCCTGAATAGAATCCGCCTAAAGGCGTTGCACCCGTGAGCAATATATCATCATCTTCAATATTCACAGGGACAGTGATTATATTGGAGCAATCCATAATGGGTAGAGGATATTCAATAATACTGACACTATTATCCATATCAAACCATTGATCACCATTAAATGCTTTAACTGTATATATACCTGCATTCAAATCAGGCCAGGTAATTGGTTGTCCATTTCCATTTATCTGGTTTCCATGTACGTTGCCATCCTTGTACAATTGATATTTGATGAACATTTCGGAGCCATTTAATACGATATCTACCGCTGTTTGAGCGACTCCCTCACAATAATTTCCTCCACCGGATAAGCTGAATATCTGGGGTGTAACAAATTGCTGACCTGATTTAAAGAACGCGGGAATCATTTCATATTCAAGCGTTTCCTTAATATCTGTGATGCTTAATCTGAGGTTGTAATAACCTTCTGGAAAGAAATCAGGGATCGCAGAATAATAGAGATCACCCTGCAAAATCAAAGGTGCAGTCGTCCAGGTAGTTTCAGATTCATGCTTTATAAAAAGATTTACTGATGGTGCAGGCTGTCCGATTGTATAGCTGTTGGATTTTAAAGCAAATCGTATCTCATTGATTTTTCCGGTTTCAATTTTGTCAACAGGAACGCTGTCGGATGTGATGTGAAAGAAATGAATTCCCGGACTGAAACCTTGCAGAAGAGGAGATGTAGAATTGAATGAAGTGCGCATAATAGCTTTGCCCGTCTGTCCATTTACTAAATAATCAGGACTTTCCAGTTCGAATACGCAATTACCATTAGGAAAACTTATGTTGACATGTCCATTATATGATTGAAAAACAAAGAAATCGGAAAAAAGATTGCCTTGTGCAAAGAGTTGATTTTGATGAAAAATCCTGTATTGAAGGAAATCATTCGCCTTGACTTCCTTCATCTGCCATAAAAACAATTCATTGAGCATAGGTAAAATCATCGAATAGTTTGACTCCCACAACAATCCATTCCAGATCATGGGACCGACACCAAGATTGATCGTTTTGGCATGGTGTTCAACAAAATCAGTTATAAAACCTTCGTAACCAAAGTCATAATAAATTCGGGCCAGCTTTAAGGGTTCTTCTTCCTGAAAAATGTATGAAGGCGACGAATAAATCAGATTCTGTTCCGATAATTCGAAGTTGAGGCTGTCGTATATAAACACCCTTTGCCCGAAGGCCTGACTTGCCGGTCCGCCAAAATGCGGCGAGAACAAGTAGTTTTGAGAAAAGGGAAATGATAAAGGCTGAATATTGGGATCTTCCTGCAAAAAAACGAATTCAAGGAGCGATGGAAGAACAAATACCTCATCATGCCCTTCCAGACTATGGAAATTGAATTGATAATCAATTAGTTCGTTTGGTTCATAAAAATAATTTTTATCATCAAGGCATTGATCTAATGATCCGCCAAAAACATAATTCTCCGTAGCATCTTCACCTGCAGAAAAGCCATTCCATCCCCAGTTATAGGTAGTGAAATCTGAGAAATTGCGCTCGACAAAGAAATAATCCTGATCGAAAAAAATACCCACTGTGCCCCAGCCTGCACTTCCATCGGGCCACCAGGTGCTAATATGTTCCATTCCGGTAGTGGGCGTTATGGTATCACCCTGACTGTTCATTGTAAGCATTTGAATGTGATTTTTTGCCATAGGCTTGCTTATGTATATTGTATCAAAACCTTGTACATCAACAGCTTCAAGAATTACAGCGGATGTAAAATCGGTAAAATTTGTAAAGAGATCATATTGGCCGGGAGCCGGAAAATCGATAATGCATTCTTGTCCGGGCCAGGAATTGATGACGAAATAAAACGCATCGGTCCTCCTGAAAACGATCAAATTGAAAGGGGCCTCATCAAAAATCACTTTTAATCCTGGTTTTTTTACAAAAGCCATCGGCATTTGATAATTGAACCCTACTGACGAAATATCAATACTGGCCTCAAAAGCAGGTTGTGTGGCCGGCGTGAATGGTAAGAGCAGATTATTCACATTCAAAACTACCTCAATATTTGCTGATTCGCCGGCATTGAGCGAAATCTGAGCGGGATTGAATACTATATTTGCGCCGTTTGGCAAGCCCGGGCTCATTGAAAGTACAACTGTTTTTGCTGCATCAGAAACATTTGAAACTGTTATTTGCTGCGAACTACTCCAATCATCGGCTGTGATATCAACAACTCCAAAGCTGAGGCTGGCAGGCATAACCAAAAGACCGGGATTGGCAAATGCTTTTACAGGCCTGACCCTTCCCGCACCCTGTTCAAAAGAATTATAACCCAGATCAAGTGCACTTTGCATGAGCCGGCTTTTTAGTTCGGGGGGTGTCAGAGCTGGCTGATATTGAAGTAGCAATGCAGCGACCCCGGCCACATGCGGTGTAGCCATGGAAGTGCCATCCCAGGTGGAATAGGAGTTTTGCGGAGTTGGAGCAGTAATACTTACTCCAGGTGCCAGCAAATCAGGTTTGATGCCGTAAATAATATCGGATGGGCCTCTTGAGCTAAAGTAGGCAATGCTGTCATAATCATCAGATGCCCCAACTGTTATGGCACTTCTGGCCGCACCAGGAGAATCAATGGTTTTGTATGCTGGTCCTCTGTTTCCTGCTGCAACAACGCAAACTAAACCAGCTGCTGTAGCATTGTCAACCGCTACCGAAAGGAGGTCATCGGCATGACCTTGTGATCCCAGACTCAGGTTGATAATATGCACATTGTCAATAACAGAAAGCTCAATACCTGCAAGAATCATTGACCCATCACCCCATCCATCGGCACCCAATACCTTATAGGCTCTTAAACGCGCTCCGGGAGCAACCCCGACAGAAATGCCATCAGCAGCCACAATGCCTCCCACATGTGTGCCATGACCATGATCGTCCATTGGATCGCTGTCATTGTTAAAGAAATCATATCCGCCAATCACCTTGTATCCCGGGCCATATCCGCCACCCAGATCAGGGTGTAAGTAATCGATCCCGGTGTCAAGAATTCCAACAACTATTCCATCGCCTGTCATGCCGTAGATGGACCAGATGCTGTCGGCGCCTATCAACGGAACGCTGTAATCAAGTGTTGCTTTTACCTTCGCATCCATTTCAATCTTTTTCACACCTTGCATTCGTCTGATGTGTGGAATCATCCATTGCCTGCTGCGTAAAGCCATGCCGTTGAGGACAATCTGATACTGATTATTAATCCGGCTTGAAGCTGGTCTCAAATGCGCCTCTTTCGATTTATTCAAGGTTTCTTCCAGTTTTTGAAGGTCATCTATGAATTTTGCCTGAACCAATTCAATTTCAATCTGCCTGTCAAGATATGTTGGTGAGGCTTTGTCGATGCCTTCTGCCAGCATGGTTGCAAGTGGGTCACCGTCCAACTGAATAATAATGCCAACTTCAGCATTTGGGTCGGTGCTGACCTTATTGACAATATGACCGTCATGGAAAGAATAAATAAATGAACCCTCGTCGGCACTCAGCTGAACCGACGGTATTTTTGTCTTGTTACTATACCCTGGAGTTTGAGCTATCAGACAGGTTGATAAAACCAGAAGTATTGAAAGCGCAAATGACCTGAAATATTTCATGATTTATAGTTTTATAAGTTATAAGATGCTTTATTGCATTTCTAATTGTTTATTTTTTAATCCCTGACCCTGAACAAGGTTTTATTTTGGTTTGATCAGAGATATTTATCAGTATAAAAATACGATCGCAAAGAGGCTGAATGCTGACTTATTTTGTCAGTGGTATTGATAACTGCGTAAACGATAATATGTAAGCCATAATCGGAAAATATAATTTCTTTGAAAGTTGAAAATCCCTAAAAAAGGTTCATCAGTTTATTAAACCTGAGCTTCAAAAGGAAATATCATCATGCTTTAAAGTACAAAGCCACATTAAGTATTCAATTAAAATACTTGTTGTGGCTTTGACGCGATTTGGAGGGCTTTTTTGGGAAAATGAATTATTTCAATCGAACAGGATTCCCTAGATAACTCCTTAAGAACAAATCAGGTTTAATGAATAACTACCTTCATCACTTTAGCAGGTATTTGATTTTGATAAATTATTATTGGATAAACCCCTACCGGTAATGTAGAAACGTTCAGGATTTGTGTGTTACCTTTAATAAAGCCTTCAGTCAGTATAATGCCTGTAAGATTAAATAATTTATAGCTTAAGTTTTGTTTTATAGCAGCATTGTCCTGCACTTTAATTGTAATCTGATCATGCGCCGGATTGGGATATAATTCAACAATCAGACTGTTGTCCGGAGTATCACTCAAGCCGATCGACAATTCAAAATCAACATGAATATTATGGTTTGCGTTTACAGAAACGAAAGTGTAGTTTTCCATAAATCCAAGATTATCGCCATTTATCCAAACAGAAGAAATTACATAGTTTTCATCCGGGTTGAATGTAAACTGTTGACTGCCACCATAAGGCACAGAGATGTTTCCCTCTGGCGAAATGCTGCCACCAATTCCGGAAGAGGCATTGATCGTATACATCAATATACTGAAACTGGCTTCAATTGTGTGATTGGCAGTGACATTCTCAAAAGTATAAGTACTTAAAGCACCAACGCTCACACCATCAATCAAAACATCAGCGATTTCATAGCCTGTGTCAGGGGTAATTGTGAAAGTCTGATTCTGACCGTAATTCACATTCACATTGCCGGAAGGAGAGATGCTTCCATTGGCACCTGCACTGGCATTAATCGTATACGTCAACATACTGAAACTGGCAGCAATCGTATGATTGGCAGTGACATTCTCAAAGGTGTAAGTACTTAAAGCACCAACGCTCACACCATCAATCAAAACATCAGCGATTTCATAGCCTGTGTCAGGGGTAATTGTGAAAGTCTGATTCTGACCG
>CAYXCZ010000034.1:28198-49108 GCA_964463695.1 uncultured Lentimicrobiaceae bacterium
TCAAAACATCAGCGATTTCATAGCCTGTGTCAGGGGTAATTGTGAAAGTCTGATTTTGACCGAAATTTACATTCACATCGCCGGAAGGAGAGATGCTTCCGTTGGCGTCTGCACTGGCATTGATGGTATACGTCAACATACTGAAACTGGCTTCAATGGTATGATTGGCAGAGACATTCTCAAAAGTATAAGTGCTTAAAGCACCCACGCTCACGCCATCAACCAAAACATCAGCGATTTCATAGCCTGTGTTGGGAGTGATGGTGAAAGTCTGATTCTGGCCGTAATTTAAGCTTACCAATCCTTCCGGATCAATATTTCCTCCTTCTCCAGCATTAGCTGTTATAATATAACTGCTATTGTTTTCGAAACTGAAATCATACATAATAATAGGTTTGCCATCATTAGGTCCGTATTTGAAAGCGATTCGTCCTTCAGGCCCATTATATGACTCAAAATCTATAGTGTAAGTAATTGGTTGGCCAGGCTCTAGTGGCATTTCAATTTGCTCAACCGCCTGAAAAGTTTGAAAGTCTGAAATATCGGTTATCACACCAACCACGAGTGTTGATGACCATGACAATGCCATAAAAGAAACGCTAATTTCTGCAATTTCAGTGTCAAAATTTGGAGCAATTAAAATTCCAAATGGCCCTGGATAAGTAAGGTTAATAAGTGCTTTTCTATAAATATTTAAACCTACTTCAAAAACTCCCTGACCTATTGCATGCCATCCCCCCGGAAGATATGGAATGCTTGCTGTTGAAAGATCCTCTTGATGAGGAAGTGGCAATGGATATGATAGAGTACTTATGCTGCCCCCAAAAACCCATGGAGATACTTGAGACAAGCATTTACTTCGGATGAAAAATTGATACCAGCTTGCTGGATTTAAACCTTCAAGTACGAAAGGATTTTCATGAACATTTTGGAATATAAATCCTTCACTTCCCAGAGGACACCCAATTGGTCCAAATGCAACCTCCCATTGATCCACTTCTCCTTTTTGCTCCCAACTAAGCCTTACAGATGTTTCGGAAATTTGATCTATAACTATACCATGATACGGTTCAGGACATTCCTCGACAATTTCTATGAAAAGATTATCAATATCAATCCATGACATGATCCATGAAATAGTATCTGGTTGATTTTCACCAAGCTTAATTGCAACATAATTATAACCTTCACCTGGGTTATCCATCATGATATTAAACTCTTCCCACTCATATCTGTAGTTCGTATTAATATTGTTTATTGAGGTAGCTTCGACAAACGAAGTGACATCTGAAGGATCACTCATAAAGCCAATTTTCAAGGTTGAAGGAAGCCATGCCCAGATGGCATGAAAACGAATACGAATATCGTTCATGCCAAAATCGAACAAGGGAGATATAAGTATTGCATAATTATCTTTTTGATGCAACAATCTTATGCTGTTAGGTTCGGATAAGACTGCATATTGATCCAAAATATTGACCTGCCAACCTCCACTCCCATTCGATTGCCAGCAAGTGGGCAATTCCATAATGTTTTCATTATCAAAATCATTATAGTATGGTAAAGTATAAAAACCACAATCAGTAGAAAAAGCCAATACGAGTGACTGGAAGCTGATTTCCGTTTCATTACAAATTGCATAAATGTATAGGTCATAACGTGTGCCTTGTTCCAGTCCTTCAAGTAAATAAGGATTGTTAGTGATATCGGTTAAAAGAATACCATTCCCAGGAATAAACCCTCGAGGTCCATATTCAATTTGCCAAAGTGTCTCGTTTCCACCCGGAGTCCACCCAATTTGTACAGCATTGGTGCTAATCATCATTACCTCAGGCATTTTTGGTATTGGACATGATGCTGCTGAACAATTACCTATACCTGCGTTAATAAGAGTATCTGAAGTTAAAATGCCATGAGGTTTGTTATAAATTAGCTGACCGTTTGGATCAATAATCTTCATGGCAACAATATCAAAAGTATTATTATGGCCTTCGGGTAGCTCCCAATGATACTGAAGGTAAAAAGGTAAAGAATCGCAAAGATTGACATATTCATCAAAAAATGAATTTCCACAACCTTTGTACAGATTGGCAATCTCACGACCACCTTGGAGAATGGTAACATATTGCTTTCCCCAATTCCCACCATACCTACTTGAAAGCCTAAAAGTATATGTACATTGGTTGGAAGTATCACACCCTTGACTTATCTCACTAGTGTACCTGCCTGAAGAATATTCAAAGTTATTGTTTGTAGACCAAATACCAAATTGATATTCTGTTGAGGCCTCAAGGTTTAATAGTAAAAACTGGGTTTCGTTTCCCTGAATTAAAACAATTCCTCCACCTGGAAGACTATCGCCAGCAATATAGTTTACGCCATCATTTGGTGTACCAAAGTTATCATTATCAAACATTACAAGCAGTATATCATTCTCTTGCAGATTTTTTGTCCAGCTCAGGTTTATCGCATTTGATCCGATTGCTTTTGCTGTGAAGCCGCTCGGATTAAACACACCAAGTAATGATTCAGCAGTTTCAAGTAGGGCATTAGATGCGTTTATCCGACCTGATCCAAGTTTTCCCAAAAGAAAAGGGTTTTGATAATAATGATCATCAGCTGTTGAAACAATAATATCCTTAACCTGTTCTGGCGAGACTAGACCAAAAGCTTTTGAAATGATGAGTGCAGCTAATCCTGAAACAGCAGGGCATGCCATGGAAGTTCCGCTCATAAAACCATATTGATTGTTTGTCGTTGTGCTTAAGATTCCATCACCGGGAGCAGATATGTCAATCCAATTGCCATAATTTGAATATTCAGTCTTTACATCATTATTGTCGGAAGCTGCAACAGCGATAGTTCCACTGTAGTAAGCAGGATAATAGTGGGCAGAACCAGCTTCATTTCCGGCAGCAAATATTGTTAAGCCCCCACCAGTAGTGATTCCACTTCCACCATACATATTGAAATAATCTATCGCATCCAAAATAGATTGATTAAATACAAAGGGCGTACTGTGATTCCAACTGTTTTGTGCAATAGCTACGCCCTGGTCTGCCGCGTAAATCAATGCGTCTTCAAACCCGCCGGCAAGGTACTGTCCATCTGAAAGCTCCCTGAATACCTGACAACTCATCAATCTGACACCATCGCCATTACCCGAACCTCCGGCTATTCCTGCTACCCCGATTCCATTGTTGTTTACAGCGGCAACAGTTCCAGCCACATGGGTTCCGTGGAAACCGGGTATGACTGTGGTCATATTATCCACAAAATTATAGCCTGTGCCCGACCACATATTGGCTGCCAGATCAGGATGGTTGAAATCAATGCCATCATCAATAACAGCCACAATAACATTAGGATTTCCCTTTTCAATATCCCATGCATTCAGCAAATCAATATCAGCCCCCGGTTGCCCGCCGTTTTGTCCGGTATTGTGGTAGTGCCACTGCTGATCGAACAGGGGATCATTAGGCGTCCATTTGCTCTTTGGTGTTGTTTTATCTTTGTCAGGATTACCTGACTGGTTTTCTGTTTTCCATACAGGAATTTTCTTATATTCCGGTTCAGCTGTTTCAATTTCCGGGAGTTTACGGAATTCGTTTGCCAAGGCAACAATATCTGCGTTTTCGTCCAAGTGTACCTTATACCATAAATGGAATCCCCATGCTTTATGTTTTTGCGAAAAGCCGGTTTTTGTAGCAATTGCAGAAAACAGCTGCTTTGCATTTTTTACAGAGAATTGCTTGCAAAGTACATCAACCTGCTCAATTCCAAAAGAAATGTTTCCATTGTGATCTTTTCCAATGGAATTCTCTTCCAAATGCTTTCCATGCTCCTCCTTGAACTTGACAAGTAATACTCCGGCTTCATACGCATCTTCTGTTAATGCATTCAGATCAACCGGAGGTCTTTCGCCTCTGATTACACTGTAAGTTGCGCCATTTTGCTGGGCAATAAGAGCTACGAAAATGAAGTAAAAAAATACAGTGAGGGTTGGCTTCAACGTTTTCATGATAATTCGGTTTGTTTTGGCAGACTAACTATTCTGTCAAAAATATCAACTGAAAAAGTAAAAAACATGCTAATTGAGCCAACGGTAAAATCTGTCGCGTAAACGAACAATAAAACCCTGTTAACGGAAGATTCTAATTATTTTCATCATACTCCTTAACTTCGAAAATGTAGGGTACAACAATTTCTACTTTTGTTCCGGGGTAGGGGTTTCCGGGATGAAGGTCGCTGGTGATGATACTGGTTTTCACCTTCATCTTTTTCCCTATCAGCTCCAAACGCTTAAGGGTGAGGTTCATGCCAATCTTCAGATGGGAATCTTTTTTGCTGGTTTGCCTCGCGGCCTGATCAATTCCAATGCCATTGTCTTCGATCACAATACGCATTGTTTTATCGGTGATCTTATTGAAATAAATGGCGATAAGTCCATTATCCCCGAGCGATGAAAGTCCGTGCCAGATAGCATTCTCAACTATTGGTTGCAAAATCATGGTCGGTATCATCACATCCTCTTCAATTTCTTCACCGATGTCGATGATGAAACTAAAACTGTTGTTCATACGTAGTCTTTCCAGATCCAGGTAGTTACGAAGTCGGTCAACTTCTTCATCCAACGGTATCATGCTAGTTTTAATCGCATTCAGGTTTTGACGGATCAAGCGGGCAAACTGCGACAAATACAAGCCTGCATCAGCGGAATTGTTTTTCAGGATGTAGCTTTGAATCGACCCCAGGGCATTGAAGATAAAGTGCGGATTCATCATTGATTGCAGGGCTTTTTGCTCCAACAAAAGCATCTGATGGGCAGTCTCGCTTTCCTGATGAAGTTTATTCTTTCGACGGACAATGAATCCAACGAGCAAAGCAACAGTAATGCTGACCAGCATGACATAAAATAAGGGGTGCTGAATCAGTGTAGGTTTTACGATTATAAAATGTTGTAATTCGTTGCTCCAATCACTATTTGGGAGTCTGGCTTTAAACTTAAAAATGTAATTACCGGGTCTGAGGTCCTGATAAACAATATTACTGCTTTGTTGAAAGATCCAGCTTGTATCATTTCCTTCCAACATATAGGCATAGATAGCGTCTTCGGTAGAATAATGAATACTGCTTAGGGTAAAACTAAAGCTATGCCTTCCGCGTACAATGCTTGTGTCTTGTCCATTTTCTATCGGAACATCGTTTAAATAGATAGGATTGAAATAGGCAATGGGTTTTTTGGCAGCCTTATTCATCAGGCTCTCAAGAGGTATGCGACTCAGGCCGTCTTCGCTTGCAACAAGCAGGTTTTCGTTTTGAATAGCAATCTGGTAGATGTTGTTAAATCGCACATCGAGCGAGTTGAGGCCAACAGTTGAGCCATGCAGCACATCCATCGGGTTTGGACTCCAATAAATATGGCTGTTGCATGCCATGAACAGACTTGATTTTCCGTCATAGCATATCGACTTGACCTGTGTTGGTAGCTTGCGCTCAAAATGGGCCGTAAGCGAATGCAAGGTGTCAGCATGAAACAACCAAAGGGAATCGCCGCTGATATTGAATATCTGAGTTTCAGCATCAAGGTTGAGGTGTTGACGGATAGTTTTACCAAAGAGTTGTGAAAGAGGCTGGAAAGGTATAGGTGAATCGTTTTTCACCAGGAAAATGGATTTTCCCGCAGCAAATAATTGCCCCTGAGCATTATAAAACACAAATGTAAATACATCGGAATTCATTCTTTGAATGAATGATACTGGTTTTTCCATTTCATGTAAATACAACTGGAAGTTATCTGATGCAGTAAAGCTTTTGTTGTCATGAGCAATTGCAAATTTCTTGATTGGTGTGTTAATTATAGTGTGCAGATGAAGGTCAAATTTGTTATTATTATGTTTTTTCAGCTTATAGATTTTCAAGGCCTGATTAGGTTCATTAAGGATAATCAAACCATTTTCAAGGATGGCGATCTGATTGATTCCTCCTTCAGACAAAGGTTTGGCTGATCGTTGGAGTTTGTTCCCGTGGAGATTGTACAAAAAACTGCCATCACTTAGCCAAAGATTACCTTCTTCTCCGCTGGTTAAAGTTTTAATTCCACTGCCTGCAAACTCTTTTGACTGCATATGCTGATGCATCAGGATGGAAGGATGCAGGCGATAAACACCCTTGCCGAGAGATGCGATCCAGATATTTCCTTCATGGTCTTCAATGATATTTTGAGCTCGTTCAATGTTGAAATTTTGAATGATTTGCCCGTATCTGTAAATATAAATACCTGTAAAATAAGATGAAAGCCAGATATTTCCCGACTTGTCTTCGTAAACATCGGTAATGACTTCATCCGGCTTACGCTTATTAAAATATAAGCTGTCAATCAGGTCAAATCCATTATATTTATACAACTTGAATACATTCAGGTTGGTGTTGCAGGCATCAAGAAAAAAGCTGCCATTCTTTTGATTAAATGCCCTTTCATAAATCAATGTGGTCTGAGCAGGAATCAGGGAATCTCCTAAAGATTTCGTTTTGAATAAACCACTCTTGAGATATAGCCAGAAATCGCCTTCATGTTTTATTAATCTGTAGATCAAGTGTGCCTGTCTTATTCCAAAGAATCCGGGAATTGTTATGTGCTTCGACTTTAGCTGGTATTTTGACACCTTATTGGTTGAATCAAGAACAAAGATTTCCCTGTTCAGGTTACTGTAAAAATACAGGCTTCCATCAGTTTCTTCGTACATCCGTCGAAAGTACATATTGTTGCTCAGGCTGTCGAGATAAGCCGTATTATGGATAGTGTACAAATGGTCGTCGTGTATGAAACTGAATATTCCGTCCAGGTGAAATAACCACAAACGCCCTTTCGAATCTTCCTCTATCCGCATGATTTCATTATTGGGAAGTCCTTCGGCAGTGGTATAGATATTAAAATTGGTTCCGTCAAACCTTACTGCACCGGCATCAGTGGCAAACCAAATGAACTTTCGGCTGTCCTGAAACACATTGTAAACCTTGTTGGAAGGTAAGCCGTCATTGACTGTAAAGTGTTTGATATAAGGGTTTTGCCCATGCAATGTATTACCTGCAAGTTGAACAAGTAACAGCATCATTATGAGCAGGCGTACTGGCATGTTATTCAACAAGTTTAGAGATATGCGAAACGGCATCTTTGAATTCCTGTACTTTTCGCCTTGAGATGCTCAGGCGTGTTCCATCGGCGAGTTCTGCAAAGTTACCCTGATAGCTGCTGTAAGCTTTTAAAAATTTGAGGTTTATCAGGGTAGACTTGTGAATACGGAAGAAATCAGGTCCTTCAAGGATTTTTTCAAAATCGCCGAGCGAACGCGTTGCCACAATTTTGTTGAGGCCCGAAAAATGCAGGATGGTATAATTGCTGTCGGCCTCAAGGTACATGATGTCGCACACCTTTACGATCTGAAAGCCAAATTGCTCGGGTACGGTGATCTTTTCAACGCATTGGCCATTGGTTTTCATCATCTTACCAAGATTTTCCAATGATTCACTGTAGATGGTGGCAGAAGCTTTATTGGTTTTGCGCTTTTCGAGCCATGTGATTGCCTTATCAACAGCTTCACGCAGCTCCAGGGCATTTATGGGTTTCATCAGATAATCTATAGCATTGGACTTTAGCGCTTTTAAAGCATACTCCTGATAGGCAGTTACAAAAATAACCGCAAATTTTCCTGCTTCAATCGTATCTAAAAATTCAAATCCGTCCTCCCCGGGCATGGCTATATCCAGAAAGATCAGATCAACGGGGTTTTGAGCTATCATTCGCCTGCCTTCTGCCGCCGAAGCAGCCAAACCTGTGATATGTATTTCCGGACAGTTTTGTTCCAGCAATAGCCGTGCTGCCTCCCGGATGTGGTACTCGTCGTCGATGATAAGGGCGTTGTAGGTTTTCATACACGCAAATATACATACGGAATCACCATAGCTTATCAACTTTTCAGGAAATGTGCATTCTATTGATTGAAAGGATTGTTTTTCCGGATGAAAGGTTTTTAAAAACGTAGTTGGTGATAATTTTCGAGTTTTTTAAAAGTAGATTATTGTGACGTATTCTTGCCACCATGCCACCTCCACCAAAACCTACATAAATTACAGTCATTCTGAGTGTTAGCGAAGAATCTTATATTTTAACCGGATAGCAATGATTTTTTATATTCAGGTATGTGATTATACGAATTTATGGGGTGTTTTGTTAATTTGCCTGGTATAACAAATGATGAATAATTTCACTATTTCTCAATCAGTATCAGCTTCAACCGTTCATTTCCATAACGATGTGTTATTTCAATAAAATAGATTCCTTTGGCAAGATCGTTGGCGTCAATGTCAATCTGATAACTATCAACGAGCTTTGGTCGTAAAACAGTTTTTCCGGTAGCATCTTTCATCAGCATCGATTCTATGTGAAATTCAGATTTAACCGTAAAGACACCATCTGATGGGTTAGGAAACATAACCACACCCTTAATACCTGATTCATCAATCCCAATCGTATTATCCACCCATATACTTTTGACTTCTGACCATGGACCAAATTCGCAATTGGAATTCCATCCACTTACCCTCAGAGATGCTGCACCCAGTTGTCCACTCCAGGTGATGATAGCAGAATCGCCCTGTGAACTTATTTCTCCCATCGTGAATGGCTCAAGCTCCCAAAAATACTCCGATGCATTTTGTACCTGCTGCGTTTTATAAACTGTTTCAGTTACAATTTTCAAATCAACCTCATCAGGTCCCATAGGAATTGGTGGATCTTCCGGCAATGGATTTACCTGAACAAACAAGCTAGCTTCTTCACCTTCACCGCATTCGTTAACTCCATTGACAGTGATGGTCCCGGATTGTGCCTGATTTGCATAATAAACCGATATGCTGCTAGTTGTGCTATTTCCAAAAAACCCTTGAGGTAACGTCCAATTGTAGGAATTCGCATGAGCAATGGTAGGAGTGGAATATAAAATACTCGCCGCACCCGCGCAAACCTCAGTCGGTCCATTGATTGAATGAGCTGCATCAGGCAATGGATTCACCTCCACCAACAAACTGGCAGCTTCTCCTTCCCCGCATTCATTCACGCCGCTCACACTGATCTCTCCGGATTCTGCATTTGAGCCAAAATTGACCGAAATACTATTTATTGCACTCGTTCCAGATGCACCGTTTGGCAATGTCCATATATAGGATGTTGCGTTGGCTATGGCTGGAACAGTGTAAGAAACAGCGTTTTGTCCCTGACAAACAATCGAACTTCCTGAAATTACTCCTGCCGCCATTGGTATACGATTGACTGAAATTGGCAATATTGAACCTGCTCCCTCTCCGCATGAATTTATCCCTTTCACTGTGATATTGCCAGAAGTTGCAGAAGCGCTAAAGTCAACAGTGATGCTGTTGGTCATACTTGTGCCGATTGCACCGTTAGGCAATGTCCACATATAGGATGCTGCGTTGGCTATGGCTGGAACAGTGTAAACAACAGCGTTTTGCCCCTGACAAACAATCGAACTTCCTGAAATTGGTCCCGCCGCCATTGGTGCAGTATTGACTGTAATTGGCAAGGCTGAACCAGTTCCCTCTCCGCAAGAATTTATTCCTTTTACTGATATATTGCCTGAAGTTGATGAACTACTATAATCAACAGATATGCTGTTGGTAGTGCTCGTTCCGGATGCACCATTTGGCAATGTCCATATATATGATGTTGCGTTGGCTATGGTTGAAACAGTGTAAACAACAGCGTTTTGTCCCTGACAAACAATCGAACTTCCTGAAATTACACCTGCCGCCATTGGTGCTGGATTGACCGTAATTGGCAATGTTGAACCAGCTCCCTCTCCGCAAGAATTTATTCCTATTACCGTAATATTGCCTGAAGTTGCTGAATTACTATAATCAACAGATATGCTGTTGGTGGTGCTTATGCCTGATGCCCCGTTTGGCAATGTCCAGGAATAAGATGTTGCGTTGCCAATGATTGGCACGGTATAAGTTACTAAGTTATTTCCCTGACAAACAATCGAACTTCCAGAAATTTCGCCTGCTGCTAATGGCAATGGATTCACTTCAATAAGCAAGCTTGCTGACTCACCTTCGCCGCACTCGTTAACACCTTTTACGGTGATCTCGCCGGATTCAGACTGGGCGCCAAAATTGACTGTGATGCTGTTAGTGCTGCTGCTGCCGGTTACGCCGGGGGGTAAGTTCCATTGGTAAGAAGTTGCGTTTTGGATGGGGTCGATGGAATAAACAATATTTGTACTACTTGCACAAACGGTATTGGATCCGTTGATTTCACCTGCAGCTTCAGGATATTGATTACAAATCGTAAATGTTTGCTTAGGCGCAAAAGGCCCGCCTGTAAAAGAATTGTCGATGGCCTGGACAGACCAGTAATAGGTACCTGGAGGTAAATTATCAATATACCAGTAATTATTTTGTGAAGTGTTTCCTCTCTGGAGCACTTTTCTATAACCACTTGTAGTATCAGCCATCGGCGAAACAATAAAACTACTATCTCCTTGCTTTTGGACATAAATATTATAAGTTAATGCGCTCTGTGGTGTAGTTTGATCATTACCAAGATTCCATGAAAGAGATAGTCGATTTTCTAAAATCGATGAGTTAAGACTAGAAATAACATCTGGCGCATAGTTGATCCCAAATTGATTTGATTCAAAACAATTCTGGAGTAAACCTGAAAAGGGGCTTCCATCTAAATTCACTCCTAATAAAAGAGCGTCGAGGTCGCCATCATTATCGTAATCTGCAAATTTTGAAATTCCCTTATCAAGGGTGATAAAACCTAATTCAAATTCATAATATGAATTGCCATAATTCTTATAAAACTTTGATGCTGGCGTTCCATTTGGCTCTTTTCCAACAATCACGACATCGAAATCTCCATCATTATCGAAATCAATCCAGTTAGACGAACCCCCCATATAATCCCAATCTCCCGTAAGACTAGGTGGTGAATAGTATTCGGAAAAAACACCGTTATTGTTTTTCATTATTCGAGTACCGTGGACGTCATATATCCACATCATCCCACTAATTAGAAAATCAATGTCACCGTCCTGATCAAAGTCTGCCCATTCTGAAGTATTGAAAAAGAAATTGTTAAATGAACCAGATTCGACAAATTGTCCATTTTCATTGCGATATAATTTAGCAATGAGTTCAGAATATGAACCCAGTGATCCTGTTATAAGCAGATCTGGGTATCCATCATTATTATAGTCACCCCAAGAAATAGAACCTGCATTTACTCCAGGTAATTCTGCATTGATATCAACAAAATATCCGTTTTCATTTTTGTAAATTTTCGAAACTCTAATATTGCTTTCATCAATAATACCACACAATGTTAAATCGAGGTCTCCATCATTGTCAAAATCTATCCATTCCAACATGCCACCTCGTACACCAATTAATTCGCTATTAGTATTTTCGAAAATGCCATTATTATTTCGATAAATTTCGGTATATTCTCCACTTGGTGTGCTTCCGATTAGTACAATATCAATAAAGTTGTCATTATCGTAATCACCAACTGCAAATGCATCTGTATTAATCTCAGGCAAGACTCCATCTACTTTTAAAAAGTTCCCATTGTCATTGAGAAAAAGCTTTGGAATAATTAAATTCTCAGTCTGAACGAGTAAAATAATGTCCAGATCACCATCATTGTCAAAGTCAAGCCATGCTGATGAATTATTCTTAGACAATTCCCTAAAAATCCCATTAAAATTATACTCGACTTTTTTAAATAGTTTAATAATAAATTCATAACTAACAGGATTCAAGGAATAGTTTGTCCCGTCAGAAGCTTTCCAACTAAAGGAATCCTCATGAAGATTATTAGTCAAATAACTTAAGTTAGAAATTTCATCAATAAGTATTTCTTGACCTATTGTCAACATTGTATTGTTGTACATCAGTTCGCCATACTGCGGTAACGAAGTAATCATTATTTTCGTTAATGTATCGTTTTCGGGGTCAAAATAATTTAGGCCAAAATCAGCTTTGTTGAACTGATATAAATTATTCAAGTAAATTTCTTTACTCGAATCTAAGAGGGAAGGAGGAAGATTCTGTCCGGTTATGGTAAATTGAATTTGATCTGAAAAGACTGAGCTTGAAAATGAATGATCTAATGATTGAATACCAGCAAAATAAGTACCATTTGGAAGATTCTTAAATGTATAAGAGTTCCTATTTCCTATATTCCCTTGATCAACTATCAATCTTTTTCCTGTAACCAAATCAGATAGTGGAGATAATATATCAACTGTTTCTGGCGAGGTTCCTATATAGATGTTGTAAGTAATATGATTTTGAGGTGTTTTGTCGTCATTAGAATGATTCCATTCGAATTCAACATCATTATTCTGTGTTATTGCATTGAATCCTGAAGGTACTGATGGTGGTAAGTTTTTTGTAATTGAGTTATTTCGAAAAATATTAGATGTAAAAGAGAAGTTGTAGCCATACCCCGTCAATAGTAGATCAATATCTTTATCATCGTCATAATCTCCAATGGCAGACGAATAAAAACCATTTTCAAGAATGTCAATAGATACAGGTACAAATGAATTATTCTCTTTTTTAAATAATCTGCTCTTTCTAAGGTCTAAAATATCCAGATCACCATCGTTGTCATAATCAAACCAGTTTGAATTACCGTAGTTTATTCCATCCTGAGCATTAATGTCGTAAAATTCACCTTCGATATTTTGATATATTACTGTAATGTTAGGATCTTCGGAAATTCCATTATCATAGTAATGTTCTGTCAATGCAACATCATAATAGCCATCAAGGTTATAATCAATCCACTGAGCAGAGATTCCCATGTAATTAACTAACCATTCATAATTTCCCGACAAATCAAAAGCTTCAACAACATGGTCTCCAACGTTTCGATAAACTTTAGCAACAACCGTATTGACGGAATTAGCAAATAAAAGCAAGTCAAGATCACCATCTTTGTCAAAATCTTTAAAATCAAGACTTCTGTTGTCAAATACAGGAATGTTCAAAGTAAATGCTTCATACTGTTTATTATCAAAAATGAAGAGTTTACTTATTGGCGCTAGGTTAGGGTCCTTTCCATAAAAGAATATGTCCAAATCTCCATCATTATTCCAATCTATCCACAAAATTTCAGTATATATTCCTAACACATCCTGCATACCATGATTTTGAAGATAATAATTACCATTTATGAATTCATAAATCTTTAAATAGATACGAAAACCATCATGAGTTAGTGTCATTATATCGAGGTCTCCGTCACCATCAAAATCCTTCCAATAATGAACATTAGCAGGGATAACTATACTTGATTCTTCATATACACCACTTTCATTAAGATAAAGTTTAGAATAATTTGAAGTCTCAGCCGCATCAATACATAATAAAACATCAACATCTCCATCATTATCAACATCACCAATTTTGGCAGTTGGTTGAAAATTAATACCATTGCCTATAATTCCTGAATTCACTTCTGTAAAAACGCCATTATTGTTTTGATATAATTTTGTTCCTAAAGGATAACCTGATATTAGGGCATCCAAATCACCATCGTTATCGTAATTGACCCAATTAATATCTCCATCGCTGCCACCAATGTCTGAGTTTAATTTACTAAAGGCAAATGAATTAATTTCAATATTCTCTATAACTTGTTTGATGGAGTCATCCTTAATAATCGTGAAAGTTATATTATAATTTCCATGTTCACTAAAGAGATGAATTGGATTTTGCAATATCGAAGATGTTGAATCTCCAAAATTCCAAATAAATGAGTCTGGATTTTTCAAAGAATTGTCATAAAATTGTACTTGAAAACTAGTATCCGTATAATATGAAAAAAATCTGGGCGTAAGAAGGGAATTGTTTGGGAAAATATTAATAATTGCGGATTGATTATAATTAAAATTATACCAGCCTACTACAAGATTGTCGAAATTCCAATATCCATTATAAGAACCACTCCATCCCCAATTAATATGAAATAGATCTTGATTGTCATAACCATCACATACAAAAGCATGGCCGAGCGTATGTGATGCATTGTAGCCATCAATTAGAGTCGGTCGGCCTAAATTAATATTATTTTGCAGGATCATCGTCCATGCACTTTCTGTTAATTCAGAGCGATAAATTTGTAAAATACTATCAGAATAATCAAAGTTCTTTTTAAATCCAATTAAAGCCTTATATAAATACGCTCCTGAACCACTTGTGCTATAATTCATCTCCGCTGAAACTCCAGCATGATACATCAAAGTTGCGACAGATTCATTTTGTGAACTTACATAATCTAACATCGTAGTCCAATCATAATTTGTCTCATTAAAAAAAACCGTTTGTCTACCATACTGTATATTGTATTTAGGCATATAACTATGATAGCCAATTCCTCCTTCGGGGTAATTCCAATATTTTAATATTTGAGCCATTGCAGTTGCAGTGCAGCCTACCCATGTGTGACCACATATCCCTGAAAGATCCTCGGGGCACATTTCATTATAGTAACACCCCTGATCCCAAGTAGTCGTCAACAATGGCCCGACACTCTTTCCATCCTTTACAGGGATCCTATTCTCCAAAACCTCCTGCCACTTCTCAGTCATTTCCTCGTTTTTCAGATTCAGCACAAAAGCCGTATCAATCTGTCTGGCATAGTTATCAAACCAGCCTTTTACAGCTTCGTTTGTAATCTCATCCGGCGCTGAATGATCGAATCCGTAACCCAGAATCGGTGTCACAGCATCATTGGCCGACACCAGCACAAAGCCCCCTTTGTCGAAGCTACAGATATAAAAACTTGTCCTTTCATTCCATTGATAAGGGATAGCTTTTGTCACAGATGCTGCCTTTTTACTTTCGGGAGCATAGTGGCGGTACCAATTGATTGCAGCTTTTTGGGCTGTTGTTGAACTTACTTCATCTCCTGAAACAAAACTAAAGAACAAAAAACTCAAAACAATACTCAAAATGGTTCGTTTTGAAGACAAGCAGGCAGTTAATCGACTCATAACAAATGTTTTTTGATAAACCTCATGGTTTGGTTTTTCTTAAAACCTGTTAAAATTATCCATTCCTTTTTGAATGGCCAACTGACTCGAGGTTGAAAATGGACTTATTGTATGAACCACCCATTTTTTGTGACGAGTTGTTCATTCTGCTTGACGAATGGTAAAATTATTTTTTAAGGGCACTTCGCTAACGAGCTCCAAAACGAAATTTAATAGAAATAAAGGGCTGATTTATTCACTCTAATTTGATGCCGTAAAATGGAAAATGATTTTCATTTGGAGTGATTTTCAATACTTGAATCACTATTGTACGGAGAAATCTTGAAAAAGTATAAGAGATTCTTCACTCCACTTTCCCGCACGTGCGGGATTCAGAATGACAATGCTTTAAAAAAAACAAGGAGGGGACTTGGTGGCGGTGAAGTCGCCACCAAGTCCCCTCCCCAAAAACCATGTAAACCTAAGTCATTCTGAGCGTTAGCGAAGAATCTCATACTTTCCTTGCACAACCATGATCTAGAATAATGATTTCATTTATTTTTAAACACGTTTAATTAGTGTCTGTCAATAATGTCTGGTGCTAGAGCTTTAAAGTTTGAGGGCGAGGCATGAATGACGTACATAACGAAGCCATCGGACTTAAAAGACAAGCACTAATTAATAAACACTGTTGTCCTGTAAAGATCAATTAACACCAAATCGCTAATGGTAGTAACGATAGTTCGACAATTACAAACACCCCCCAATCCTCTTCAAATCCAGCACTTTTCAAACGAGGCGACATGGTCTCTGGAAATGGTAACTTCGATGGCGTAATCATTGTTGTCGAGAAAGGCAAGGCGTTTCTTTCGGTCGAAACGGCGCACATAGGAGAGGTTAATGATGGCTGAACGGGAGGCTTTGAAGAATTTATCCTCAGGAAGCGACTGCTCCAGTTGCCCAATATGCTGTGAGATAAGTTCTTTGAGTCCAGTGTTACGAATGATTTCGGTATAATTGCCTTCGGCACGAACGACCATGATTTCGGCAGGCTCAAGCAAAAGGAATCCTGCGCGTGTGTTAAGCCGCAATTTGTTTGTCTGAATCATTTGTTTTATCATCTGAGCTATTTGCTCCTGCTGTTTGTCGGGCTGCTGCTGTTGTGCCTGAAAACGGTCGAAAACGGCCTTCAGCTCCTGTGGGTCGACAGGTTTCATCAGGTAATCTAGTGCAGCAAGACGCAGTGCCTGAACGGTATAGCTGTCGTAAGCCGTAACAAAAACCACTTTGGTTTTCAATTGCAATGTTTCTATTTCCTGACATAAATCGAGTCCGGATTTGCCAGGCATTTGTATATCGAGAAAAATCAAATCGGGTAGGAGGATTTGTATGGCTTTCAAACCCAGTTCTGCTCCCGGCGCTTCACCAACGACAAGTGCTGCGGGAATCTCGCTCAGAAGCTCTTTCATTATGTAACGAGCTTCTACTTCATCGTCGATGAGGAGGCATCGGATGGGCGTAGCTTTCATGGTTGAGGTGAATTATTGGTGTCGGCATAGGTGATAGGAATTGAAATCTCAGCCTGTGTGCCAGCCGCGCTGCCATCGGGATGGAAGAGGTCGGTGAGTTTCCAGCTGATCATTTTGGTGTTGTATTTGTTGAAATGGTCCACATACCTCCGGAAAATTTCGAGTCCCATACCTGTTCCTTTAGTATCCAGGCTATTGGCTTTTGCCCTGCCAATGCCATTGTCGCTGATAGTGATGAGAAGCATTTCATTCGCTAGTCGTAGATGAATCCGGATGTGACCTTTAATGGGGCTTTGCATCAGTCCGTGTTTGATGGCATTTTCTGTAAAGGTTTGGATACACATCTTGGGTACCATCAGCTGATAATCAACCTCAGCCTGCACTTCAACTGAATATTCAAAGCGGTCTTTGAAGCGCAACAATTGAATATCGAGGTAGTTTTTTGCAAACAGCAACTCTTCTTCAAGGCTACGTTCAAGACGATCGTTGGTTTGAAGCACGCTCCGCATCAACTGTGACAGCTTTACGAAGTAGCTGTATGCCAACTGCTTATCTTCTTTAAGTACCGAAGAAGCGATGGTGTTGATGGCGTTGTAGGTAAAATGTGGGTCGATTTGATTTTTTATGGTAAGCAGTCTGAGTTCAGAAAGCTGCCTGTCATGCGTATCAATTTCCTGCTGTCGCCTGCGCCGCAGATGATTGATAAACGCGCCCGCAGCTCCAATGACAAAGACACCCATAACGATACCAAAGACACGAAACCAAAGCTTTTGGTGTAATGCAGGTACAATTCTGAAGCTCAGTTTTGCTGGCTCAACTGACCAAACATGGTCAGCATTAGCAGCTTTTACGAGGAGTGTATAATTGCCCGGAGGGAGGTTGGTGTAAATCGCATACCTGTCAGGGCCTGTTTCCGACCAGCCATTGTCGTAACCATCAAGACGGTGCATATAGGTAACTGCCTCGGGTTGTTTGAAGCTGATACCTACGAAATCGAAGCGCAGGTTTTTTTCGCCCTTCGCGTAATAAAACTCCGGAATTGTTTGCTTATCGAGACTGACAGGTTGCCACCGCATTTGATCATCGAGGAGGCTCAGCTGTTGAATGTAAACCTTTGGTGGTCTGGTATTTCTGACAAGAAGACGCGGATCGAGCCTGACAACTCTGTCGGATGCCGTAAGCCAGTGATAGCCGTCTGTGTCCCTGAAAAACCCATTCTGTCCGGGCTCGATGGCATGAAAACCTTTGTCGCTTCCGATGCTTGTCACCAGCAGGCTATCCTTTTCGTAAAACATTTGAAGGTCAATCATCAACAATCCTTTGATTGTGGCAACGAGCAGCAACGAATCTCCAACCGTGTCAAAGGCTACCACCATATCCTGGAGTTTAGGGTGTTCGATATTGGTAAAGCTTTTATAGTCATAGTAAAAAAGACCGTGAGCGTTTCCAATCCACAGATTGTCTTTCTGATCGCGCTGTATTGCATTGCCACCATAACTAAATGGAAAGGCATCGTTTGGAAAATTAATTATGGAGTCATCCTGAAGTAAACTGATGCCGTTGAAGCCGCCCAGCCAGTAGCGGTTGAGCTTGTCTTTAACCAGTCCGGTGACGATGGTACTCTTGCCATTTCCTGGTCTTACTTCCCAGGTTTTCGGCGGTTTGTCATTCGAAAAACGGTAAAAATAATCATTTGCCCCTAACAGCAAATCCTGATTGTCAGGGTCGATCCGTGCAATGAATCCATTCCTTATTTTGTTATCAGGCAGTATTTTATGATAGTTTTTGCCATCATATTTCAGAGCCAGGTAGTTGGTGGTCGTGAAATACACAATTCCCGAAGTGTCGCGTGTGCTACCCATATAAAAAGCGATTTCATTATCACCGGTCACACGTCTGTAACTGTTGTCACTAACAAATTGCCCATTTTCAAGATGTTGAGGTCCGTACAGGTACGAAGCAAAATAGATGCGTTTGTTTTTCCCTTCCACAACACTCCAGATGTCGGGTTTCATGCCATTTTTCCTTGGTAGGAAATTGAGAAAGGCGCGCGATGAGAGTTTATATAAGCCCGTTTCAGTTCCTATCCATACATTATCCTCCTCATCAACGAGCATACATAAGAATCCACCAAACTCAAACTGTTCGATGAATTCCTTACCTCTGTCATAGATTTGAAGTTTCTGGGTTTTTTGATTAAAATAATAGATACTTCCTCTTGAATCGGCGACGAAATTAAGTCTCCAGGAAACAGTGTCATTTGAATGGATGGTGTACAGCAGTTGCGGCTTATTTCCTTTTATTCGGTAGAGTTTGTTTTCTGAAATAGCGTAAAGTTGTTCATCTTTCCCATAATGAAGACCTCTTATTTGCTGAAGGCCTGAAATGTTTTGATGAAGTTTTCCTTCTGTAATGTGATTCAACTGACTATATTTTCCACCAAACCAATATGTTTGGGATTTGGCATCATAAGAATAACTAATTTTGATATCTTCCTGATTGTTTGGAAGTTCGTATGTGAAGTGCTTACCTTCGACAAATTGGTCATGAATAAAAATGACTTCCTGAATATGGTTTTTCTTTCTATGAAGGTAAAAAATGAGACTATCTGAACGTAAAAAAGGTTTACTGATGGCTATGTTGTTTTGAAAAAGAGTGGAACTATAAGTCCTGATAGTATCTCCATCGTAAACGGAAAATCCATTTCTACCCATAAAGATCATGTTTCCATGATGATCTTCCATAATATCAACCACATGACCTTCAAGAAGGCCATCTTTTTGCGTAAAATTTACAAAAGAGATGCCATCAAAGCGACTGACGCCGACACGTGTCCCTGCCCACAAATAACCTTTGCTATCTTGAAAAAGGGTAGTGACCTGCATTTGCAACAGCCCATCCTGCACTGTATAATGCTTGTAGCTGTATTCCTGAGCCGATGCCTCGGGGAACAAGCTGAGCCATAAAATAATCGCTGTAAAAATGATTAATCGCTTCATTAGATGCGGGCAAGGGTTGTTGATAGCAAAAGTAGGAGATTATCACTGAATTCTAACTAGACGCCTAATTTTTTCGTGAATTTAGGGAAATTTCATTCATTGGGTAATCAAAGTAATGCATAAGGGATTAACCACTGATAAAGTAATTGAATATCACTAAAAGAATAATTCCTTTCAATAGTGTCCGGTTAAGTTAATGAGCAATAGTAATCTGGGATTTCTCATTTCGTTCGAAAATAAAGTTCATTTTCTTAAAAAACATATAAGCAGGGTCTGCTGTAAAAGTTTCATTGCAATGAAAATCAAAGAGTAAGATCTATAATTTGCTAAACTTGTGCAAGCATTTTTATAGAACAGATCTAAAAAGCTTTCAGTAAAATCAGGAAAGCAACATCAGTTTTACGCATTCAATGCTCATATCGAATTGAAACCTACATTGATTATCAAGCAAGTTGCGAATGCTTTGCATCTAAATAACATTTTCTATAGGGTACACTTTTTTTTAACCGCAAGGGGCGCAAAGCAGGCGCGGAGAGCGCAAAGATATCTATCACATAACCAACTTATTAGCATGTGTCAACCCTTTGCGTCCGCCTGCGTCTCCTTAGCGTCCTTAGCGGTTTCAATTAAATATCACATAAAAGAAAGATTTTCATTGTTGAACTAAACTTAAGAAATTTTATCCTTATTGAGTTTTTCAGCAAGCCATAAGTTTATGTCTTTCTGAGTGTTAGTGAATAATCTCACGTTCTTAACTGATAAAATTGAATTTCTGTTAGAATCATTGGGATGCCGTCCCATGTCGGAATTGTTGTTCATTGTGACATAGATTTTAGTTACAGCGAAATAGAGAAAACGCCAAAACCACAAACTTCACGAAAATCCGAAACACAACCAATTATAATATAGGTAAAGCGATTTGTCAGACTATAAAAACACAAATGCTAGCTAATTTAAATAGTGCCTGTCTTTTAAGGCTGATGGCTGCGTTTTTCTCGTCGTTCATGTCTTTCACTTAGGTTAATAAATACTGAAAGTATCCGGCAGACATTTACTCATTGCAAGCCTTGCCTCGAGAGTAAAAGCTCCGGAACGTGACTTCAAAGAATGACGCTATGCAGATGAAAGCAGAATTATTCGGCTTTTCGACTATCCCTACTATTAAGCCAGGAATCAAACTCTAATGATTCAAATTGTGGGTTGCCTTGGTTACCCTCAACCAATATGGGGTCATAAGAAAGTAGATGCATTTTGTTCGGAGGAATCTCATCTCCCTTGACAACTATAAACATTGCAGGTTGAATGAAAGTATGT
>CAYXCZ010000035.1:0-28286 GCA_964463695.1 uncultured Lentimicrobiaceae bacterium
AGGGCTCTCACTTGCTTTAAAACCTATTCTGAATTACCTTTGCAAGAAAAAAATGAATAAACCTCCCGTCGTTTCAGGCTCAAATAAGTCGCTCCTGAAATTGATTACCCCCTATAAAAATCCCTCTAAAAGCAGGAGCATCTTACAGATAATCAACACGCTTGTACCCTTTTTGCTTTTGTGGGTTGCGATGAGTTTTACAATACAAGTTTCCTTTTGGCTTACTTTACCCCTCATTATTCTAACAGCTGGCTTTACCGTCCGCCTCTTTATAATTTTTCACGATTGTGGACATGGTGCTTTTTTCGAATCAAAAACTGCAAGTGATATTGTCGGTGTTATATTTGGCATTTTAACATTCACACCTTATTACCGCTGGCATCATGCACATCTTATCCACCATCGCACAGCAGGCAACCTTGATAAACGAGGTATCGGTGATATTTGGACCATGACTGTTGAAGAATTTCAAAATGCCACTCCAAGGCGAAAACTTTTTTATAAAGTTTACCGAAACCCTTTCATCCTACTTGGTATTGGGGCTCCATTGATTTTTTTATTAGTAAACCGTTTCACATCCAAAGGTTTTACAAAACGGGATCGTATAAGCGTGTACCTGACCAATTTAGGAATTGCAGCCATTGCTGTTGGAATGAGTTACCTGATTGGCTTTAGTAACTATCTGATCGTTCAGATACTAGTACTTTATTTTGCATCAGCTGCAGGTGTCTTTCTGTTTTATGTACAACATCAGTTTCCCGATGTGCACTGGTATCGCGATGATGCCTGGGACTACAGCACTGTTGCAATCGAAGGCGCTTCCTATCTGAAACTTCCAAAAGTGCTTCAATGGTTCTCGGGGAATATAGGATTTCATCACATCCACCATCTGAGTTCAAAAATCCCCAATTACAATCTTGAAAAGTGTTTGAAAGAAAATGAACCTTTTCGAAAAGTACATGCTGTCACGCTCAAAGCGGCTATTTATTCCCTCAAACTTCGCCTTTGGGACGAAAATTTACAGCAGCTGGTGACATATAAACAGGCTGATTTAAGGTGATTTCTGAGCTATAAGATGACTGTTTGACGTGTTTGCAAAGTGTCAAATCCAACTGTGCAATTCGGTGGATAAAATGCCCAAATACACATGGTATTTGTATCTTTTCAATAATGCAATTTATTAAGATGTTCATTTATAGATGTTTAAAAATGTTTGCAAATAGCTGGAAATATTTTTCGATAACTGATTAATTGATCGTGTCAGGCAGAAAACTATATTTGAGGTCAAATTAACAATGATCTGCATATGCACTTTCACCGGCAAAAGTTTGTCCGAACCTTAATTATCAACACTATTTATCTCCTTATCGCGGGGGTTCTGCTTTCGCACCCGCTATCCACTCGGGCTCAGGAGGAATTGATAGAACTTGTTCCGGCTATCAAATCGGAGGATTTGCCAAGAATCGACATTAACTGTATCACTCAGGATAGTGCAGGTTTTCTTTGGATTGGAACATGGAAAGGTTTGTTTCGTTACGATGGCAGAGAGGTCCTAAACTATTCACAACTCACACGAAATGAGATAGGTCGTAAAATTTCCACGCTTTTTGTCGATGCTAAAGGCAATCTTTGGATTGGAACCTACAGCGAAGGTTTGTTTCATTACAACCTGAAAACACAGGAAATAACTTCTTTCAACGAAATTAATGGAATTAAGGCTGGAAATATTGTAAATATTACTGATGGTGACGACCAAAAGGTGCTGATTTCATCGTATGAAGGTATCTTCATTTTCGATCCGGTAAAAGAAGCATTTGAGCAGCAAGTACTTACCTATAATGAAGGTGGAAACAAGTTTCGGCTTACAGCCACACTCGAAGATTCTCATGGAAATTTTTGGGTTGGCTCTGACAAGGGAATTTTGAAATACGATCCTTCATCATCAACATTAAAAAATACAGGTCAGTTACCTGACAATTACATTCATCGTATTGAAGAACTTGACAATGGCTTTGTAATTGTTTCAAATTTAAGCGGCAGCGATCTGTTTTCAGTGGAAGACGAACGTCTCGTTCATCATTCTCAAAACCCACTGGGAATGTCACTTTCAGAAATAAAAGCCGAATCAAATTATGCGATTCCTTTAAGGTTAAATCCCGGACAGCTTTGGGTGGGTACCCATTTTGGATTGTATATACTTGACATACGAACAGGAATCAAAGCAGCTGAAGTTGTTTTTAAGAGTGAAGATGAAAAGAATAAATCGCTACATATTGAATCCATTTATGAGGACCGGCAAGGTATTGTATGGGTTGGAACAAATGACGGACTTTACAAATATGACCGTAACAAAAAGCCTTTTTTCATTCAAACAGTTGGCACTCCTACTGCCTATGAAGTCATGTCACTTTCGCGTCATGAAAGGAACTCATTTTGGGTTGGCACGCGTGGCGATGGCATCTACCATCTCGATGCAACTGCAGCAGGTCACCCTGGCCGGCAGCAGAAGCTGGTTCTCTCCTCACCCCTGCTTAATAACTATTTAAAAGAAGACATTTTTGATATTGAAAGCAGCTTGCCAAACGAGTTATGGATCAGTACCAAAGGCAGAGGTGTAATTCGGGTTGAGGATCCGGAACAGCGAGGTGATGTCGTTGATGCAAAAAAAGTTACTCATTTTACAGAGGAAAATGGGATGCCCGACAATCATGTGATGACACTTTACCGCGACAGTAAAGGAATGATTTGGGGAGGATGCTGGAGTAACGGACTTATTTATTTCTCTGTTGAGGATCAATCATTTAAACGTATTCAAGGTGTGCTTGCCCAAGAGTTGAAAAGATCGCCCATTGTAAAAATTATTGAAGCTGGCCCGCATGTTTTTTACCTGGGCACCAGAGGAGATGGCTTGATACGCTTGGAAATGAATGAATTGCATAACGCTATCGTATCACTCACCCGTTATCAGCACCGATCAGACGATGATTTAAGTATCTGCAATAATTTCATTAGCGACTTTATGATGCTCTCCGGCGATAATTTATGGATTGCTACTGAATTTGGCATCTCAATTTTCAACGAAACAACTCAGGTTTTTTCATCACCTCTGCAACTTGCCAACATTCAGGGTACTGTGATTCAGTCATTAATACCTGTTTCGGAGCAAGAGGTGTGGATTGTAACTGAAGATGGATTGAATAAGGTACTTTTTGAAAAAGGTCTTCCGGGCGAAATACGTAATTACAACAACTTTGATGGCATCGAAGTCTCCTTTTTTAATACCAATTGTGCTATACAATTAGACAACAATTTTGTTTATTTCGGCGGAATGGAAGGAATCTGCTATATGAATCCATCGACTGTAAAAGATTCTAAATCAAGTCCTAAACCACTTATAACTCAAATCAGATTACTCAATGAGGTGCTGGTTGCAGGTGAGAAGTACGACAACAACCGCGTTTTAGATGTTGCTGCATGGTTTTCTCCCTCAATACATTTGAAACATTTTCAAAATACTCTTTCTTTTTCTTTCTCAGGCATGGATTTCAGTGTTCCTGAAAAAATCAGTTATGCATACTTACTTGAAGGTCTCGAGAAAAACTGGAACATCACCAAAGAGCCTTCTTGTCATTACCCCCGGTTGAAGCATGGGACTTATATATTAAAGGTGAAGTGTTCGAATGGTGATGGTATCTGGAACGATGAAGTCACAAGTCTGAAACTGGTTATTCTTCCGCCATGGTGGCTGTCGTGGCCTGCTTACGTTTTTTATTCACTGCTTATCCTTGCTGCAATCTTTTTTATTTTTAAGCTCATTACTTATCGTCAGCATCTTCGAATCAAGCAGTTAGAGCAGGAACAGGAGATAGAACTTTATGATATGCGTATACGTTTTTATACCAGCATATCACACGAATTCAGGACACCACTTACAGTGATACTTGGATTGATCGGCCGTTTGCGTCTGAACGATGACCCTGAAAAAAGAAAAGATTTTCATGAAAAGATCGATCGTAATGCCCGAATTCTGTTGCGTTTGATCACCGATTTGATCGATCTACGAAAAATTGAAAAAGAGGAAATACGGCTAAGGAAAGACCGCATCGACCCAAGCATTTTCTTCCGCCAAACCTGCGAAAGTTTTGCACATTTGTTTCCAACCAAAGAGCAGGAGTTCACCTATACGGATAAAATTTCAGAGCCCTGTATAGTAAATGGTGATCCCGACAGACTTGAGTCGGTTGTTTACAACCTTCTTTCAAATGCTTTTAAATACACACCAAAAGGTGGTCAGGTGAGCTGTGAACTTCACCGTGTTAAAAAAATCGTTCGTAACGAAAATATTTATTCCATCTTCTCAAAATCATTTGAAACCCGTGATTATCTGCTTTTCAAAGTCACAGACAATGGCATTGGCATGACACGGGCGCAGTCACGAACTGTATTCGATAAATACAATAAATCGCGACACTACACATCAAGCGAATCAAACACAACAAGTTATGGTATTGGATTGGTGTTCACAAAATCTCTGGTCGAGCTTCATCAAGGCATAATTGAAGTTGAAAGTGAAAAACGAAAAGGAACAACAGTTTCGGTGTATCTGCCTTATCAGTTAACCACTCATTCATCAAAGGTAATTACAGCTGAGCCGGCCAGAACTGTGAAGTTGGTCGAAGGTGATAAACCTGCACGAACAGAGATACAGGAGCGTTACGGCAAGCAGGCTGATGAAAAAATTGTACTGGTAATTGATGACAATGAAGAAGTCAGGGAACTTTTAAAAGATATACTCTCGCCGGAATACACCATTCTGGAGGCAGTTGATGGTACAGAAGGATGGAATAAAGCCTGTGAGATTGTGCCTGATTTGATCATAAGCGATGTTTTGATGCCAGGCCTTGACGGAAACCAGCTCTGTGAAAAACTGAAATCTTCCCACATCACAAATCATATCCCTGTAATATTACTTACAGCGCTACCCACATCAGAAGACCGCATTAAAGGATTAAAACACGGTGCTGACTCATATATTCCAAAGCCATTCGAAGTGGAGCATCTGCTTGTGAGGGTTGAGAAGCTTATTAGCTCACGATCGAAGCTCAAAGACAAATACATGAAAGATTTCCTTGTAAAACCCGAGAAGAATGAAACGCTGGAAATCAATCCTTCAGCCGCATATATTGCCAAAATAAAAAAATTGATCGAGCAAAACCTCACAAACTCCGGTTACGATGTAACAGATCTTTGCAAAGATTTGGGAACCAGCAGAATGCAGCTATATCGCAAGCTTAAAGCTACTGTTGGATATTCGGCCAATGAGCTTATTCGAAAAATACGTCTGCATAAAGCTGCCGAACTTCTTATTACTACCGACTTGAATATTGCCCAGGTGACATATGATGTTGGGTTTACCGACCTGCAATATTTCAGGAAATGTTTCAAAGAAGAGTTTGAGATGACACCTTCGCAGTATGTTCGGGCTAATAGTAAGGACGATAAAGGCAATGAGCAGCCCTTTGACCCTTTCGATCAGGAATAAAAAAAGAAAACGTATTTGAGACTTTCATCGCAACTATTCTGCAATCGGTTTCGAACTAACAAAATTGGAGTTCAATCAGGCGGATTGGTGTAACATCTTAAGAGAAAATAAAAATAGTAAAAGAAATATAACGTATTGATATATAAACATTTATGATAATATCTCCACCCATGTTACAGGCTGTGTAACAATTAACATTCTATTTTGATATAAATATCATCTGTTGTTGGGAAATGTTGAAAGTAGTTTTACCCTGCTTTTCGAAAAGAGCAAAGAACCAGACCGATATTTATGTAACAATAAATAAAGGTGGAAAATAAATCAAGCGATGTTTTTAAAATTAACAAAAAAACTATGAGAAATCAGTTACGTCTTCTACTCCTGACTGCCATGGTAAGTTTGTTCATGTCGGCGACCTGGGCACAAACCGGAACGATTGCAGGAAAAGTGAGCGACTCTGAAGGAGAGCTTATTGTAGGTGCAAATGTGTACCTGCAGGGTAGTACCATTGGAACAACAAGCGATGTGAACGGAAATTACAAGCTGGATAATGTGCCGGCAGGTACCGTTAACCTTGTCGTCAGCATGTTGAGCTACGGTACAGAAGTTATCAAATTAAGTGTGAAAGCCAACGAGGTGACCAAGGTCGATGTGGTGTTAAAGTCATCATCATTCGATTTGAAAGAAACTGTTGTTGTTGGTTATGGTGTTCAGCGCAAATCGGACCTGACAGGATCGGTTTCGGTGGTAACTGCTGGTGAACTAAAACAAATAGCCACTGTCAACGTAGCCCAGTCATTACAAGGCCGTGTTGCAGGTGTGCAGGTTATTTCCAATTCTGGTGAGCCTGGAGCAGGTATGAAAGTGCGCGTACGTGGTATCGGAACATTGAATTCCAGCGATCCTCTTTATGTTGTTGATGGAATTCCAACCGGGAACATCAGCCACCTTACACCTAATGATATTGAAAAAATGGAAGTCCTCAAGGATGCATCCGCTACAGCAATTTATGGTTCACGCGGTGCTAACGGAGTCATTATGATTACCACACGTAAAGGTGTGGCAGGCAAAAGCGAAAATGCCAATGCCGATATTGAATTCAGCAGCTTTGTTGGGGTACAACAAGCATGGAAACAGCTTGAACTTACCAATGCAGCCGAATATGCCACATTGCGACTCGAAGCATATGCTAACGACGGTGTTGAACCTTCAGAAGACCTGAAAGAACGTCTTCAGTTTGTTAAAGATGGCAACTATGTTGGAACCGATTGGCAAAATGTTGTTTTCAGACCAGCAACGATCCAAAATTATGCTTTAACTGTAAGAGGTGGCACAATGAAAAACCGCTACCTTGTTAATGGTGCATATTACGATCAGGATGGTATTGTTGAAAACAGCAACCTGAAAAAAGTATTTCTCCGTTTCAACAGTGAAAATGATTTTACCAGCTTTTTGCGTGGCGGAGTAAATGCCTCCTACACCAATTCAGTATCGGTCAATTACAACGGAGACCTTTATAGTGGTGTACTTCCTGGAGCGCTGCGCGCCGACCCTGTGACACCAGCATGGGACGAAGTCACAAATAATTATGGCCGTGCCGATCTTTCTTATATTCAAAATCCTAAACGCATCATCGATGAATCAAAACTGAGTAAATCGTTCGATAACCGTTTTTTCAACACCATTTTTGCAGAGTTGGATCTTTTTAAAGGCCTTTCTTTCAAATCACAATTTGGTTTCGATTTCAGAAGTATGAAATACACCCGTTATCTTCCTGAATTTTTCATCACTACCGATGAAAGCCGTACAAGAAGCGATTACTATGAAAAACGTGGTGAAGGCAAAAGCTGGGTTTGGTCCAATTTCTTCAATTACAACAGAACATTTGGCGATCATAGTGTGAACGCGATGGCAGGTACCGAATCGCAATACAATGAATGGAAAGAAATTTACGTCAACGCTTTTGACGTACCTTTTGACCAGACACAACATTTCCTTTCTGCCAGTCAGGATCTTACCCCTTTGTTTGGAAGTTACCAGTCGGAAGGAAGCATCTCGTCATATTTCGGTAGAATCAATTATTCCTACAAAAACAGGTATTTGTTCACAGGAACTATTCGTCGTGATGGTTCATCAAAATTTACTGAAGAGTTCAGATGGGGCGTATTTCCTTCCTTCTCACTCGGATGGAATTTGAAAGAAGAAAGCTTTATGCAGGATATCAATTGGCTGACCTCACTCAAAATAAGAGGTAGCTATGGTAAAGTGGGTAACGAATCTAGTGTTGGTAACTATGCTTATGTAACCACTGTTACACCAGGCAACTACTACACTTTCAATGGAGTGCCTGTTCCAGGTTCAATTCCAACAGCATTGAGCAACCCTGAAATCCAATGGGAAACAACAACGAGCACCAACTTCGGTTTCGATGCTCTTGTTTTCGACGGACGTCTTTCGGCCTCACTTGATTATTTCATCAAAAATACCAGTGATATGCTGCTGCGCGTGCCAATTCCAAACTACGTAGGTGCTGAAGGTCCGTATGTAAATGCAGGTGAAATGAAAAATAACGGCCTTGAACTTGCTTTAGGCTACAGAAATTTCGATCATGCTTTGAAATATGATTTTGGTGCCAATTTCACAATGATTAAAAATGAAGTTACCAGTCTTGCCGGTGGCGAGCCTATAGAAAGTGGCAGCATCAGCAAAGTGGGCAACACCACACGCACCGAAGAAGGATTTGAACTGGCATATTTCTATGGTTTACGCACCGATGGAATTTTCAACACTCAGGAAGAAGTTGATGCTCATGTGAATGCTGATGGAGGACTCATTCAACCTTCAGCAAAACCAGGTGATGTTAAGTACCTCGATTTCAACAGTGACGGCCTCATCTCTGACAAAGACCGCACCTATCTTGGCAGCGCTACTCCTGATTTCACTTATGGTTTTAGTGCCAATTTCGAATACAAAAGCTTCGACCTTCGTCTTTTTGTTCAGGGAAGTCAGGGCAATGAAATCGTTAATGCAATGACACGCTTTCTGCAGTCCTCGAGCGGATGGGAAAACTCTGTTGCTTCACGTCTCGACCGCTGGACTCTTGAAAACCCAAATTCAAACGTACCACGTATGACCGACAAAGATTTAAACAAAAACATTGAGCGCTTCTCTGATATTTATGTTGAAGACGGCAGCTATGTACGCGTGAAAAACATTCAAATAGGCTACACCCTTCCTAAAGCATGGGCCGGAAAAGTTGGCGTAAAAAACCTCAGAGTTTATGTTTCAGCCGACAACTTGCTTACAATAACCAAATATTCAGGCTTCGACCCTGAAATTGGTGACTACTACTACAATCCGTTGTATTACGGTATCGATGTAGGGAACTATCCTGTTGCCCGCACCATCATGGGTGGCGTAAATATTAATCTCTAAACCGTAAAAATTCAAATGAAAGATTATATGAAAACGACTAAATATTTCCTTGCAATTGCCCTGGCAGTGCTTTCCGTTCTCAGCGGATGTAAAAAAGACTTCCTCGAAAGAGAGCCACTCGGACAGCAAACCGACCAAAACTTCTATAATGTTGAAAGCAACGCCATCCTTGCAGTTAATGCATGCTACGACCCTCTTTCATGGGACGAAGGCCCGGGGGCAAACCACAACTATGAATTTATCATGGGTGATGTGCTCTCCGATGACTCAGAAAAAGGCAGTATGCCTAGTGACTTTCCAGAAGTGACAGAAATGAAAGAATGGCGTACAACAGCCACTAACAGTGTTACTTCCGGTCTTTGGAACAATGTTTATAAAGGCATCTTCCGTTGCAACGCAGTACTTTTAAACCTACCTGCAGCTACCATCGATGAAACTGTCAAAAACCGTCTCATTGGTGAAGCAAGCTTCTTGCGTGCCTATTATTATTTCCATCTCGTGAGAGTATTTGGTGGCGTGCCTTTATTCGATAAACCTGTGAGTCCCTCACAGTTTGGTACAACACCACGTGCCAGCATTTCAGATGTTTACAAACTCATCGAGGCTGACCTCACACTGGCTGCAACATTACTTCCTCAGAAATCACAATACACCATCGATGACCTTGGCCGAGCTACCAAAGGCGCAGCACTTTCATACAAAGCCCGCGCTATCATGTATCAGATTGGTACTGATAACACGAACGCCCACACATGGCAGGAGGTTTTTGACCTCACCAACGAAATAATTGCTTCAGGTGAGTACATGCTTGTTGAAAACTATGCAACCATTTTTGAAATGGAAGGTGAAAACAATGCTGAGTCAGTGTTCGAAATTCAGTGTGCTTCAAACAATACAGGATGGGGACCAGGTAAAACCGGCACCACTTCTATCGTATTTCAAGGACCACGTACTTCATACGGATGGGGATTTAACAATCCTACACAGCACTTATGGGACAGCTTCGAAGACAACGACCCACGTCGTGCCTGTGCCATCTATGGCGATGGTGATATCGTTCATGGTGAAATCATTACTATTGATCTTGCCGAAAATCAAACAGGTTACTTAAGTCGCAAAGCACATCTTGAAGCAGCTTTCCGTCCTTCCGACTCAAAAGACAGTCCGGTGAACATGCGTAAATTCCGCTTTTCAGATGTATTACTTATGAATGCAGAAGCAGCTTTCCATATCGGTAACGAAGGACAAGCCCGTGAACGAGTCAATCAGGTGAGAGCACGTGCCAAGAATTCCACCAAACCAAAAGGATCAACCGAAGGCGGTTCTACTTATGACCCAATTTCTCCTGATTTGTTGGATGGCATCCTCGACCCTATTTCATCATCTGTTACCGGTACTGCTTTGTTACAGGCAATCTGGAACGAAAGAAGATGGGAACTTGCAATGGAATGCCTTAGGTTCTGGGATCTCGTGCGTACAGGACAATACCTGAACTCATTACCGGATGCGATCAGACCTAACTGCCAGACCCATATTATCAATGGTGTCAATCCAATCCCTGTTCTGCCTATACCACTCAATGAGGCTCAAACATGGAATCTTGAACAAAATCCCGGGTACTAAGCAAACATCTGGATTTCAACAATAAACTCAAAAAAAATGTCTATTACAATGAGAAAATATAATTATCAAACCATACGTCTGCTGACCATTCTTTTAGGTCTTGCAATGATTTGGACTTCCTGCAAAAAGGAAGTGAAAGAATATGATATAGATTGGATTGTACCTGTCGTGGAAAACTACGAACCCAAAACAGCTGATATTGGTAGTGTTGTAACGATAACAGGTACCGATTTCATTAAACTCAGCCGTGTTACGATTGGCGGTGTTTCCTGCGCTATCGAAAGTTATACCGAAACACAACTTCTTGTACGTCTTCCTCGTGTTGCCAAAGCCGGTATTATTGAAGTAACGAATGTTTACAAGAAAACTGCAAAAAGCAGTGGACCTGTTGCCATCAGTTATCCAGCCACCGTAATCACCGAATGGCCTGACAAAATCCTTCGCGATCAGCCTTTCTTTATAACAGGTGAAAACGTGGATTTGATCTACAGTCTGAAACTCGGAGATAGCACCCTTGTGATTGACGGATCAGCAGCGACTCCAACAGAGTTAAAAATCATCACCAAAGGATTAAGCCTTGGTGCAGAAGTTGCGATAACCAACATAAAGGCATTAGGAAGTACTCCAATTGCTGACTCACCAGTAATTCCGGTAGAGGATGTAGTTGTTTCACCTCCAGGATCAGATCCGATATTATTACTTGATTTTGAAGATGGTACTGATAAATACACAGCTTGGACAGGAAGTCCGATGAACGGTCAGGAACAACATGGAATCAACCTTACCAATATTGGAGCATATCCTCATGGAGGCGGAACGTATTATCAATCAGTTCGTGTTGCTTCAATACCATCCGACTGGACCTATTTTGGTGAAGTTGCTTACGGTGACAAAACAGGTGATGAAGGATTTACTGCACTTGATCTGTCCAACTTCAAAGATCCGCACATCTCAATGCTGGTAAACACCGGCTCGAACAAAGCGCGTATTATGTATGAAGTGTATGAAAGCGAAAAATTTGCAAATCACGTCGACGCTATTCAAACAAATGGAGAATGGATGTGGGTATCAATACCAATTGGTAAAGAAGTTACATTCCAAAACTGGGGCAACAACGGCTGGGCAGGTGAAAACCCTGACGGAGCGCTGGATTACAGCCAGGTTCGCTACATACAGATTGGCATGGGAACAGGTGATGTTGGAACAGGTGCTGCGTGGGAAATCAATATGGATAACCTGCAAATAACCGACGGACCAGTTAACTCACCCAACATCAACAGTACTCCTTTGTTTACTTTCTGGGATTTTGAAGATGGTAACGATCCTTTCGTTCACGGGTCCTGGCAAACAAACGTAAGCAGCACCAGTGCTATCAATGGTGGCGGTCATACAGCTCCACAGGGAGCTAACTACCTGCAGGTGAAAGCAACTGTTCTTACCGAAGGATGGACCTGGTTTGGCGACCTTGAAGTATTTGGATTGAATATTGATTTAACTGAGGTAGCAAGCCCGCACTTAAGCTTCTGGGTTAATACTGAAGGAAAAGAGCTGACCTTTGAATGTGAAATGGGCGATTATAATGCAGGCAAATGGGGAACCAATTTCAGTGTTCCTGCCGTGGATGGCTGGCAACTCGTTACATTAAACATAAATACGATTGCATGGGGTAACTGGGGAGCAACTACTGACAAACCTGATTTGGCTGGTATGACACATATCAAACTTGGCTTCAATTCCAACAATCAATCGGGTACATATAATGTCAATGTGGATAATGTGATCCTAACTGACGGACCTTATATTCGGAAATAATTATCAAAAAACGGGAAGGGCGCCTGTTGCCCTTCCCGTTTTTTTACATTTTGTGTATGAAAACAATGAAACGATCATTCATCCTGTCTTTAATCTTTACAGCAGCCTGGCTTCAACTTTTTGCCGAAACGATTACTATCGACAATTTCGACGACAACATCATCAGACCAGAATGGCAGGTAGAAGGCACTACTTTTGTCCTTTCAGCTGAAAACCAGAGCATGCGTGTTGACTACAACCGCACTAGCACCAGCTGGGAATGGGATCAGTTTCATCTTCTTGTGCAGCCACTCGGAAATCTGTATCAGTACCAACTCGTGTTCAGCATACAAAGCACTGTTGCAACACAATTGGCTGTAAAACCTGTTTACACCGATGGTTCAAGTGATTGGATCACAAAGGAAATCAGCGTTTCGGAAAATTTTCAGACACAGCTCCTTACTGTAAGTTCTACAAACCCAAGGATGATAGAAACCATCTATATTTATTTCGATGGAGGCAGCACACAAATTAAAAGTGGTATAATTTATATCGATCACATCTTATTGCAAACCACAACCACAGCTCTGCTTGAATCTTCGGTAAGTGATGCAGGCGTTTTGTTGGAATTTGCTGTCGAAGGTGGTGGAGAAGGAAACTATCAATCAGGCAGTATAGCAGTTTTTGCTGAGGCTATCACCACTGCGAATACAATTCTGAATGATGCACAGGCAACACAGTTACAACTTGATGAAGCATTACAACTTTTATTGAATGCCAACACAATTTTTGAGTCGGCCCGCGTAAAATCGGAGAAACTCACCGGATTGGAACTTTCTGCAGGCGATGCTTCATTTGAAACCATGAATATGTACTACAATCTTCGCCAGATTGCCCGTTACAACACTCTTTTCGGTATGCAGGATGCAACAGGATATGGTGTGGGCTGGACAGGCAATAATTTCAGGTCGGATGTTGAAGATGTGTGTGGTTCTTTGCCTGCATTATGCTCATGGTCGGTAAAAGATGTAGCGTTGGGCCAAGGTTTCAACGACCTTGGTGAACGTATTCGTTACATTTATAATAAAGGTGGAATCAACACCCTTGAGTGGCACATAGACAATCCATACGGAGGAGATTTTTATTGGGAAAACAACCCATATCCTGATTCCAATGTCGTTCGATCCATTTTGCCGGGAGGTGTTAATCACCTGAGCTGGCGCAATCAGCTGGATAACATCGCCTTATTTCTAAAGACCCTTAAAGGAGAAAAAGGAGAATCCATACCTGTAATTTTCAGGCCTTGGCACGAACATACCGGTGATTGGTTTTGGTGGGGTACCGCTCATTGCAGCGTGGATGAATACAAACTGCTGTGGCAATTCACTGTCAACTATCTTACTGATGATAAACAGGTAAAGAATGTCCTTTTTGCTTTCAGTCCCGACCGTTTCTACACCAAAGCCAAGTATCTTCAAAGATATCCAGGTGATCAGTACATTGATATTTTTGGATTCGATGATTATGGAGATGTAAGTAATGTTACGGGGATTGAAACCCTGCTTTCGCAGCTCCGTCACCTTGTCGAGATGGCTGAACAACGCGAAAAGATTCCTGCCCTCACCGAAACTGGTCTGGAACGTATCACCAATCATACATGGTTTACACAATTTATGTTGGAACCCATAAAAAATGACCCTGTCGCTAAACGAATTGCCTATCAAGCAGTTTGGCGAAATGCTAGCACTTCACACCATTATGCTCCCTTCCCGGGACACCCTTCTGTTCCAGATTTTCTTACGTTTTTTGATGATCCTTTTACTATTTTTCTTAACGATTTACCCGATATCTATTCAACTGCACGCACAATCAACGCACCTTTGAGCCTTGATGAGTCATCGCCTGAGAAACTGTTGATTTTTCCAAATCCTGTTTCAGACAAACTCTACATTCAATCGATAAATGAATCAGGCAGTGTATCCATCATCGACTTTACCGGGAAAATAGTGTTAGAAAATCTCAAAACCGATCGCGCAAAAAACGGAATTGAAATGAACCAATTTTCACCTGGTATTTATCTTGTACGTCTTACTTCTGATTCAGGAGAGTCGAGCTATCACAAGTTTGTTCTCGTCCTTTGATTTAACGACGCTCGTTCCTTTAAATCGTTTATTTTCAACACTATTGAACCTGAAAATCAAAGGTCGATGCCAACATCGACGGTTTTTCCATGCAGCTATAAAACCAATAATTATTATGAAAACTTACAAAAATATACTCTATATAGCAGTTAACCTGATGCTGTTGTTCCCTGTATCGCTCAGTTTTGCACAGCCTCTTCATGAAACAAAATTTAGAAATTTCATTACACGAGAAGGAGATAAACTCATGAACGGGTCAGAAGAATTTAGGTTTTTTGGCCTTGCTGCACCCAACATTCAGCAAAATGAGTCGCAGATACGCGAAGATCGCAGCAATCGTTTTCCTGACGAATATGAGATCAGGGATATTTTTAGCGGAATAAAACGTACCGGAGGATTGGCAACACGCACCTTTTCTCTTTCCATCTATTCACCTGATGATAAGGGGATGCCGGTTTACATTCCTTCCAGACGAACCTACAACGAAGATGCATTTCAATGTCTCGACCGGGTTATCGCATACGCACACGATTACAACATACGCCTTATTATTCCTTTTATTGCTTCACAGTCGTTTGGTGGCATAAGAGGTGTCGATGAATTTTCGACACTTTCAGGAAAGCCAAAAGGGTCATTCTGGACTGACGAAGAAGTGAAAGCCGATTTCAGGCATTTTCTCGATTATATACTTAACAGGCGTAATACTGTCAACGGATTGTTGTATAAAGATGATCCGGCAATCTTGTGCTGGCAACTTGGAAACGAGTTTGGCAGCTATCCCGGCGACCGAGGATTGAGTTACGATGAGTGGTCGCCACGAATTCTTGCCTGGAGTCTGGAAATGGCTGCTTACATCAAAAAAACCGACCCTAACCACTTGCTTATGGAAGCTGGCGGAGTAGATCGGAATGCACTGCTCGCCGATCCGAATATTGATATTATAAGCGACCATTTATATGAATACTGGAACAAAATGGGTGGCCGCGACTGGCAGCTATCACCTTTTGCCAAAGCCTCAAGAGAAGAATGCAAAGGCATTAAACCGTTGATGATTGATGAGTTTGGTCTTGGATCAGTTGAAAATCTTTCGGAACTTATGCAGACAATCAGAGAAGAAGGAATTTCCGGTGGCCTTATCTGGAGTATAAGAGGTCACCGTCGTGATGGTGGCTGGTATTATCATAATGAAGGCGGAACTCCTGTCAACTCTTTTCATGTTCCTGGCTTTAGCGTTGGCTTTGCATACGACGAAACCCGCCTGTTGGATATTCTTCGTAAAGAATCTTTCCTGATAAGAGGCATTCAGGCTGATGCGATTGAAAAACCATTCCCAGCCCCAGTTTTGATGCAAAAAGGAGAAGGGTTCACCTGGCGCGGATCAGCAGGAGCAGAAAACTACACCATTGAACGAGCAGAAACCCCTGGTGGTCCCTGGGTTGTGCTTGCGGTTGGTCTTGAAGATTCAGTAATTGCTGATGTTGTTAATTTTGAGCATACTGCAACTGCTTCAGAAGCTCTGGAACTTTATCATGATGCTTCCCGCGATACAGGAAAATCATATTACTACCGATTGAAAGCATTAAATCAGGCAGGTGAAACTTCATGGTCAAATATCTTACACTATTAAAAACATGTCCTTAGCAGTAATCCCTCAAAATCAAATTCCACCAAGGGAAGCCGGAACAAACAAACGTTTCATCGATTTAACTTCATGGTACACTCATGCTCTGACTGATGACATCCATCATAAGCAAGGAAACACTTTATCCGATTTAGGCACAGGACTAATGGAGATAGACGGCTGCTTTTTTGATATCCGCGGTATGGTTCAGTTGGCAGGTAAAGACTCTGAAATAATTACCTCGCTCTGTTATCCCCATGAGACAGGTCCCATAGAGTTGGGGTTCAAACTTAAATCCCTTCATTTCCTTCATGCCTCAGCATGGAATATTGGTTCAGAAAAAGTTCAAATCGGAGAATATCGGATTAATTACGAAGATAATACAAGCGCTTCTATTCCATTACTTTATCGTAATAATATTTATGACTGGTGGGGCATGGAGCACGAAATGAATCAAAAAACTGCCTGGAAAGGAAGTAACGAACGAACAGCATCTGTGGGTCATCATATCAGGCTTTTTCACTTTGTATGTGTGAATTCACAACCTGAAATAACTGTGAAGTCGCTCGAGCTTGTTTCTAATCTTGACGGACCAGGTCCATTTGTTGTGGCTGTTACTGCTGATCTTTTTCAATCAACCCTCTGAATATAAAACGAATATGGAGTACAGGGCACTTTCATCCCGTTATAATGAAATGAAATACCGTCGATGCGGAGCTAGCGGGCTTCTTTTACCGGCCATTTCTCTTGGCTTATGGCAAAATTTTGGCGAGAACAGCCTGTTTCAAAATTGCAGCGAACTCATTAAAACTGCATTCGATCATGGCATTACACATTTCGATCTGGCAAATAACTATGGTCCACCACCTGGTTCAGCCGAAGAAACCTTTGGCAAGATAGTGAATAAGAATTTCAAACCCTACCGCGATGAGCTGATCATATCAACCAAAGCCGGATACGATATGTGGGCTGGTCCTTATGGCGACCATGGTTCTCGAAAATATATGATCGCCAGTCTGGATCAAAGTCTGAAAAGAATGAAACTGGATTATGTCGATATCTATTACTCCCATCGTCCTGATCCTCAAACACCTGTTGAAGAAACGATGCTTGCGCTCGATCAAGCTGTCCGGCAAGGAAAAGCGCTTTACGCAGGGATTTCCAATTACAACGCAGAGCAAAGCGCTGCCGCAATAAAAGTGATGAAAGACCTCAAAACCCCTTTTATTATACATCAGGCAAAATATTCCATGCTTGAACGCTGGGTTGAAAACAGTCTACTCACCGAACTGGAAAAGAACGGACTGGGCTGTATAGCTTTTTCTCCCCTTGCTCAAGGATTGCTAACTGGTAAATACCTTGATGGCATTCCTGCAGACTCGCGGGCAGCAGGGTTCAACACCACACTGAGGCAAGATCAGTTTTCACCCGCCAAATTGAATATCCTCATCCAACTTAATATAATGGCAATTGAAAGAGGCCAGACTCTGTCGCAAATGGCAATTGCCTGGCTATTAAAAGATCAGCGTATATGCTCGGTACTGATTGGTGCAAGCAAAAAGGCACAGCTGCTCGAGAATATCTCTGCTTTGGAAAAAGTCTCTTTCACAGAAGAAGAAATCACACAGATCGAACTGTTGTTAAACACCCAATAATTTGCAAGTTATGAGAATTATTATTCGAACCCTGATATTGATAACAACCGGATTATTTCTGATCCAGCCGATCAGAGCTCAGCTTGTAAATCCAAATGCAACAGTCGAAACCCTGGAACTAAAACAATTGCTCGATTCCATTTATGGTCACAAAATAATTGCAGGGCAGTGCGACGACCAATACCTGCAATATATTCAAACAGTTACAGGAGGAAAATCACCTGCTATCATGGGTTATGATTTTAATGGTATCTGCCCTACCCAAAACGGAAATAACGATGCTTTCAAAGCAACACGCTGGGTTAAAGACCAAAAAGGTATTGCACAATTTCAGTGGCATTGGATTTCACCTAATGGGGATGGTGACTGGTCGTCGCCCAATTTCAACCTTGCTGAAGCCTTAGCCGATACGTTGGGAAGCTCTTATCAAAACATGATACGCGATATCGACCTTGTTGCAGCAGAACTTAAAAAGATGCAGGACAGTCTCGTACCAGTGCTTTGGCGTCCGCTTCATGAGGCCGAAGGAGCATGGTTTTGGTGGGGTTTCTCAGGAAAAGAAGCTTGCATACAGCTTTACAGGTTAATGTACAACCGTCTGGTCAATTATCACCAGCTCAACAACCTGATATGGGTTTGGAATAGCTACGGAACAGATAAACCCAATTGGTATCCAGGTGATGATGTGGTTGATATTATTGCCTGGGACTATCCTAGATATACCGGAAACAATAATTCATGGAATCAATACCAACAGCTTTTTGGCGATAAAAATAAACTTTTTGGTATTGGCGAGGATGGTCACCTCACTGATCCTGAAATATTTGAGGAACAACCGTGGCTCTATTTCCTTACCTGGGCCTATATGATCAACGACAACAACACCCCCGACTGGATCAACCAGGTGTATAACGATCCAAGGGTTTTTACTTTGGATGATTTAGTCCCGGGACCAAAAGCAAAAGCTGGAAGAAGCCAACTATTGTTTGATAGTGACGGAAACGGCATTGAAACAGCCTTGTTGAATGGCAGTGCAAGTAGTACTGATCAGGGCAGCATTGTTTCCTATAAGTGGTATGAAAACGATATCCTGATTGCTGAAGGAGTTCAGGCCAGCATTGATCTTACTCTTGGTATTCATTCGATAAGGTTGACTATTGAAACAACCACCGGACAAACGGCATCAGGAAACGTTGTTGTCACAGTGAAAAAACCAAGTCTCTCGTTACTTATGCCTCATCAGGTATCATCAACCGAAGCCAATCTTGGAAATATCGCTTCAAATGCTGTGGATGGAGATGAAAGCACCCGCTGGTCGAGCCTCTACTCTGACCCACAATGGTTTATCATCGACCTCGGTAAAACATATCTCATACAGGAAGTTATTCTGAAATGGGAGGTAGCCTCTGCCAGAAACTATAAAATTGAAGTTTCAGAAAATGGAAACAGCTGGACAACCCTCTCTACGAAAACTAATATGGCAAACGGAGCACGTATTGATATAATTTCAGGACTTAGCGGTAAAGGCAGATATATACGTATGTACGGGAGCCAGCGCACCACAAACTATGGCTATTCCATTTATGAGTTTGAAGTTTACGGTAACCTTTCATCGGGCATTCAAGCAACTGATACTGAGGGATTGGAAGTATATCCAACGCTGGCAAATGCAGATAGCAAGCTAAATCTTCGCCTTCCAGCTTACCTTCCTGATGGTATAATCACAATAAAAAATGCGACAGGTCAATGTGTTCAAAAAACTGCTTTTTCGGGTACAGATACCTTTATCCAATTGGATGGAAGCCTAAGCAGCGGCGTTTATTTTCTTTCCGTGGAGGGACGTGAGCTATTTAAAACTGTTCGTTTTTTCATTAGGTAACACAAAAACGATGCGAAAACTAAATTGGAATGTGAATCACTATGCTTTCAGTTTTTTACTGATTGCACTGTTAGCTTTTTCGACGCATTCTTCAGGCCGGGACGCAGAAGTAATATCGCATTTTAAAGCAGCATGGCATTCCTCTTCGGTTGATTATGATCATACAGCTCATCTTGTAACTGATGGACTTTTAACCACTTCCTGGATTAGTCAACCTGGTAATAATCATTGGATTTACATCGATTTGGGTAGTGTCTGTTCCATCGACTCAGTTGTCATTCATTGGGATAGTCTATACGCTATTTCTTATCAGTTACAAGTTTGTGATGAACTCAATAAATCAGCAAATGCGTCGTGGATAACCCTTTCTAAGACGATTGGAGGATCAGGAAAATCGGAGCGGATTCCAATGAAAACGCAAGCGCGCTATTTCAGAATTCTTATCGAAAGCACCTTTCAGGAAAGAGGTGTTGCATTAAATGAAGTCGAAATAATTGGAACTGATCATGAAATCAAACCAATACCAGCTTTACAACAACCTGAAGAGAAAAACGGCTACACGCTGAACGGTTATGGTTGGAAAATACAGCGCGCTGCTGAGGTAACTTACGATGGCGAAAAAATTTCTTCGGTTGATTTTGATGATAGTATGTGGCTGCAAATGAAGGTTCCCGGAACAGTATTGAGCGGGTTTGTAGCTGCAAGAGCTGTACCTGATCCATTGTTTGGTGATAATCAATTGCAAATTTCGGAGGCGTATTTTACAGCTGATTTCTGGTACAGACGAAACTTCATGATCCCGGAAAATTTTGCTGGAAAAAAAATTACTCTAAACCTAAAAGGCATCAACTGGAAGGCTGAGGTTTTTGTAAACGGGCATTATCTCACCAAAATTGAAGGTGCTTTCAAACGAACTTCATTGGATATCACCCATTTAGTTACAGCAGGTCAGTCAGCAGCTGTTGCTGTTCTAATTATTAAAAACAATCACCCCGGTGAAGTTACCGAACAGCATCTGGGCGATCCTGATCCAAATGGGGGCGTTATAGGTGCTGATAGCCCTACGTATATGTCTGCTATCGGATGGAACTGGCTTCCAACAATCAGAGGAAGAAATACCGGCATCACAGATGATGTTTACCTAACTGATAACGAGGGCATTAGCATTCACAATCCTCAAATTACAACATCTTTAGGCCCTTCTGATACCACACTGGCAAATTTTGAATTGAAGGTTGAATTGAAAAACAATCTGGATAAGTCAGCAAAAGGATTGCTAAAGGTTGCATGCAACTACTTTAATCTTGAAATACCTATGGAGTTGGAAGCCGGATCATTTCAAACAGTCAACCTTTATCCAAAAGATTTTGCTCAGCTTAATGTAAAAAACCCAAAACTTTGGTGGCCTAACGGGTATGGAAATCAGTCATTGGATCAAATGCATTTCAGTTTCGTGACTGAGACTGCTGTCAGCGACCAACTTTCAGTCACTTATGGTATAAGGCAGTTGACTTATCAATTCACTTCCGGAAAGCTGAATCTGTTTGTCAACGGACATCGTATTTTGGTCAGAGGAGGCAACTGGGGACTCCCTGAAGCATTGCTTCGATGCGATGAAAACTGTTTTGACCTGCTTGTCCGGCTACATAAAGACATGAATTTGAACATGATACGAAATTGGGTAGGACAAACATCCAATGATGCTTTTTATGAAGCCTGCGATAAACATGGGCTTCTGATTTGGGATGATTTCTGGTTAGCCAACCCCGTTGATGGCCCCCACCCGACTGATGAAGCCATGTTTTTAACCAATGCAAAGGACAAAATACTTCGATTCCGAAATCATCCCTCAGTGGCATTATGGGTTGGAAGAAACGAAGGTGAGCCTCCTGCCACGCTCGATCAGGCTTTGCGGAAAATAATCGAATCGTTTGATAGCCATCGGTTGTATATTTCAAGTTCCAGCGATGGATATGTTACCGGACTTGGTCCTTACGAAAATAAATCGCCAGTATGGTATTTTGAAAACAGAGGCCATACTTTTCATTCTGAACAGGGTATCGTGGCTTTTCCTTCAGAAGAAAGTATCAGAGAAATGATGCCGGAAGAATCACTTTGGCCAATAAATGATATGTGGGGACTCCACGACTGGACCCAACCAAGGGTCAGAATATTTTCAGAAGATCTGGAAAAACAATTTGGAAAAGCTGATAACTTAAGCGACTTCTGCCGTAAAGCTCAGATGCTCAATATGGAACAACCGAAAGGTATGATTGAAGCATGGCAAATGAACCGCGGTCCCGGAGTCCTTGTTTGGATGACACATCCGGCCTGGCCTTCAATGATTTGCCAAACCTATGATTATTACCGTGAACCTACCGCCGCATACTATGCTGTAAAAAAGGGGAGCGAACCTGTACATACGTTCTTAAACCCTGTATCAAAACAGGTTCATGTAGCTAACAATACCCAAAAAACATTACTCAACTACAAGCAAATTGCTGAAGTATATGCTTTGAACGGAAAAAAAACAGCTGAAAAAAGCCAGGTATTCTCACTCTCAGCTGACAGTCGTTTTGATGGTTCTTTGTTAAAAACAGAACTTCCCGAAAATGAGGTGTGCTTTGTTAAACTTACTCTTGAAGATACTAATGGACAAACAGTTTCAGAGAATTTCAACTGGACGGGAAATGCTGGAAATGATTACAGATCATTAAATCAATTACCTCAGGTTCAACTGACTGCAACTGCTAAAATCGAAAAAAGTGAAAAAAGTCAGATTCTTTACGCAGAAATCACTAACAGCACACCACATGTAGCTCTCATGGTAAGATTACAACCACGTGAAAGCATAAAAGACACACGCATACTTCCGGCTTTTTGGAGCGACAATTACTTTTCTCTTGTTCCCGGTGAGCGCAAAATAGTACAAATTTCCTTCGAAAATACTATAAATGAACCTATTGAACTTATGATTACCGGATGGAATATCGAACCTTTACTATTTCAATGCACCTTAAAAAATGAATAGAACAAATCACAAACTGTTGAAATTTCTGCTGTCTAGTTGGAGCGTTTTGTTCTCAATTGCCGTCGGTGGGCAAGTTCCCGCTGAATACAAAGGAAAACCTTATCAGGATGCCTGTCATCAGCAAGGTCCGCAAATTATACCCGGTCGTATTGAACTTGCGTTTTATGACCTGGGAGGCGAAGGTGTGGCATATCATGATACTGATCCCCAAAATAATGGAAGCATGCTCAATCGTACCGATGGTCATTGCAGGCCCGGCATCGATCCTAACATTTGTTTTTTTAGAGAATCGGAAGGTGTCGATATTTCTTATACTAAAGATTGGGCTGATTTTAATCATCCAAATAAAGTTGATCCTGCTGTTAATCAGTTATATATAGGCTGGCAGGAAGATGGTGAATGGACAAAATATACCGTAAATATTAAAGTGAAAGGTCGGTACAAACTCATTACCATTTATGGTAATCAGGATAACAAAGCCAGCCTTTGGCTTGATAATGAACCCTTGACAACATTGCTCTTGCCAAATGAAACCGGAAACTGGCACTATTGGGATCAGGCTACGATAGGCGAAGCTGAGCTCACACAGACAGGATTGCATGTTTTAACACTGAAATACAACAAAGGAGCTAACCTGGCATTTATTGACTTTGTGCTTCTCGAAGCTTTTGAAGAACCAACTCAAAAACCTTAATACCATGATCTCAAACATTATAAAGATTGTAAAACAAGACATTTTAAAAATTACACTCACAATTCTGTTTGCTGTGTCAGGATTAAGCAGTTTTGCTCAGCTTCGTCTTATCAGCCCTTCAAACAATTCGGTTGTTCAAAACAACATGCCACTATTAAGCTGGAAAGCAGTCGATTGCGACTACTATCAGATTTGGATCGATGGAATTATAATGGACAGCATTCACGGCGATCAAAACAGTTTTGTACCTTTTCCATTATCCTTTGGAGCACATGAATGGACTATCAAGGCAATAAAATCAGCGCAAGTTTCGGAAACTGTATCTGCCCGGTTCACTATCGATGATACTCCTTTGGCACAACTTCCGGCAAATGCGCTGCTACTTCGCTCAAACTGGATGATGGGCGCTTCTGCAGAAATTTCTATGGATGGAAAACTGCTTAGCTCTCAACAAATATCTGAAGGCCGTTGGTACCCGACTTCGTTACCTGCCACTGTTCTTAGTGTGCTGTCGCGCAATGGCGTTTATCCGAATCCTTACAAAGGGATGAATAATATGCGGATTCCCGACATGAATGACTCAGCCAACCTTCGGGATGATTTGTTGAAATACAGTCATTTACCCGGAGAAAACCCGTGGAAAAAACCCTATTGGTATATTAACACTTTTGAGATCGGCTCAATACAAAAAGAAAAAATTATCTGGCTGGTCTTCAACGAGATCAATTACAGAGCTGAAATTTGGCTCAATGGTAATCAGATTGCAAGCCCGGCTGAGGTTGTTGGCATGGAGCAACAATTTCGTTTTGATATCAGCAAATATGTGCATTTCGATCAACCTAATTATCTTGCTGTTGCTATTCACCCTCCCGATCATCCAGGAATGCCTGTAAAAGATCCTGTTCAACCTTTGGAAGATCCAGGTCAAAATATGGCTGACGGGATGATAAGCCGCGATTACACCAAATGGGATGTTCTTGGCTGGGACTGGCAGCCGGTGGTACGCGACCGCGATATGGGTATCACTGAAGATGTTTTTGTTTTCTTTAGCGATGCTATCGCGATTGACAACATCTATGTGAGCTCTGACCTGCCTCTTCCCGACACCAGTTTTGCAGAACTTACCGTTTCTTACGATCTCATCAACTATTCCAATGTGACTCTAACCGGTGAGTCACATATCAATATCGGCGGTCATCATCACCCCATTAATATTCACGTGCCATTTAAGATTCTACCTTTTGACACCATTTCTGTGGTGCTACAACCACAGGAGTATGCTGAACTCCGGCTACAAAATCCTGTGCTTTGGTGGCCTGCCAGCTATGGTCAGCAAAATCTGCATTCAATAAGTATCGAATCCCACGCGGTATCTGGTGAACTTGATAAGAAACAACTCACTTTTGGGATCAGAGAAGTACACTCCAGAATGGGGAATTCATCCCGTATTTTTAGTGTTAACGGTCAGGATATTTTTTGCAAAGCCGGTAATTGGGTGATAGATATGATGCTCAACTGGACAGCTCAACGCTATGAAGAAGAAATTTTACTTAGCAAAAATGCGGGTCTGAACCTCTTAAGAGTGTGGGGTCCGACAGGTGCACCACCCGAAGCCTTTTATGCAGCTGCCGATAAACATGGAATTCTTCTTTGGCAGGATTTCCTTAATGACTTTTGGGGGACATTTAAAAACACACCCGGCTATCAGCCTGAGATTGAATTGTATGAAAAGGCAACTATTTCAATCATAAAAAAATACCGAAATCATCCTTCTTTAATTATCTGGTGTGGAGGCAACGAAGGTGTAAATCCAAGGGAGAAACTCATTACAGGAAAATTGTTACCTCTCTATGATAGCCGCGATTCAAAATATTACCTGAACGCCTCCGATGGTGACGGACTTCATGGAGGTGGCCCTTATCATACCATAGCTCCTGCAGATTATTTTACACATCATAAGTTGCAAGGCTTCAGTAGTGAAATTGGTCCCAGCGGAATTCCTGTTGCCGAAAGTGTTGCTAAGTTCATGCCGCTTATGCCCGAAAAATGGGCTGATGGTCGTTTCCCGCTTGATGGAAATTGGGCTTTTCACGATGCTAACAACTGGCCTGGTGAAGATACCCGTAAATTTACTTCATATGACGACCTTGTAAGAGGTACTTACGGGCCACCTGATTCAGTCTCAGAAAATGGCGTTCTTGACTACCTTGAAAAGTGTCAGCTTGTAAATTACGAAGTGTATAAAGCTGCCATTGAGTCTGTTAACCATCAGATGTGGAGTAACTCCACCGGAATAGCTTTATGGAAATCCAATTCGAGCTGGCCCAGCATGGTTTGGCAACTTTACGATTGGTTTCTTCAGGCACATGCAGGTTATTACGCTGCAGCTATTGCCAATGAGCCGCTTCATATCCAATTTAATCACAACGATAAGAGCATCATTGTACTCAATACAAAAAGCAAAACCTATGATGAGCTGGTCGTTACGGCCTCACTTTACAATTCAGGACTTAGAAAAGTTTGGGAGAAAAAACAAGCTTTTTTGATCACACCACAATCGGTTACACCTACGGGCTGGAAAGTGCCCCAACATAAGAAACTGCATTACCTGAAGCTCACCCTAAGCACGAAAAGCGGCGACACACTTGCTGATAATTTTTACTGGCTCTACAAAAAAGGCCCTCTGAATCAGATAAATGAGTTACCTCAATCTCAAATGCAGGTTGAATGTAAGAAACTTGTAGCTAACGACGGCAGTTACCAGCTGGAGGTTACAAACAATGGATCAACGCTTGCTTTTATGGTGGCATTCAGGCTTGTCGGAAAAGAGTCTGGCAAAGAGATATTACCTTCTTATTGGTCAGCAAATTACTTGAATTTATTACCTGGTGAGAGTAAGGTTCTCCAACTGAAAGTGAATCCTTCTGACCTTCACGAAGAGGTCATTATTGAATACCGCCCTTACAACCATGATCCTGTTAATATTGAAATTACATCACTTTAATAATGAACACTATTGAAAATGAACCAATACCCTACCCCAATGAGAATCCTGACTTTGGCTCTATTGTGTAGCCTTTCATTGCTCATCCTGCCGGCATCAGGACAGAACGAGCTTAAAAATTTTATCACCCGAAGTGGAAATAAGCTAATGGATGGAGAGAAGGAATTCAGGTTTCTTTCTATCAATATGCCAACGCTTAACTACAATGAAGATGAGTTTGCCTTCAACGCTTCTCAGCCATTCAGCCTTCCAGATGAATTTGAAATCCGCGATGCGTTTGAAACTTACAAACAAATTGGAGGTCAGGTAGTAAGGATCTATACCATACCAGTGAGGATGGAGACGGAGCCCACTGATGTTCCAACTTATGTGGAAGCTCCAGGCGTTTTCAATGAAATAGCTTTTAAAACCCTGGATATGGTTTTGGCTTATGCCAATCAATATCATGTTCGGGTTATAATTCCATTTGTTAACAATTGGGATGCTTTTGGAGGCAAGCCTCAGTATGAATATTTCAGGAATGCGCCAAAAGATGCTTTCTGGACAGATAAACAACTGATGGCCGATGTAAAAAAAACCATTGCTTATGTCCTCAACAGAAGGAATACAATTACTGGTCAGCTTTATAAAGATGACAAAGCCATTCTTTGCTGGGAGACTGGAAATGAGTTGCGTAGCCCTGAAAGTTGGACTGTGGAAATTTGTCGTTATATCAAGAGTATCGATTCAAATCACCTTGTTATGGATGGATTTTATGCTATCGACAAACAAAATTATGTGCAGGATTATGCATTGGAAGAGGCTTCTATCGACATTGTTTCGTCACATCATTACGACAGCAATCCAACCACATTACTACAAAGTATCGACAAAAACTTGTCAATTATAAAAGGTCGCAGACCATATATCGTTGGTGAGATTGGTTTCAGCAGCACATCGGGCACCGAAAAGGTTTTCAATGCTTTTATAGCAAATCCTGATATATCCGGAGCTTTGGTTTGGGGTTTGAGAAATCACCGATCAAAAGGCGGCTTTTACTGGCATTCCGAAGGAGATACACGGTTTAAATCATACCACTGGCCCGGTTTTGATTCAGGAAATGAATATGATGCCAAAAACTTCATTCATATGCTGCGTGCTAAAGCATTCGAAATCAGAGGCATGGAAGTGCCTGAAATTCCTGTTCCACATGCTCCTGTCATGCTGCCTGTGGAACATTCCGGCCTTATTAGCTGGAAAGGATCAACATCTGCTTCATCCTACGATGTGTATCGCTCCGAATCAGATGATGGTCACTGGGAAAAGATTGGTTGCGATGTGAGTGATGCCAATAAACAGTATTTTCCGATGTTTGCTGATAATACAGCACAACCTGGTAAGACATATTACTATCGGATGACTGCCAAAAACTGCTCAGGCAGCTCTGGATTTTCAGCTGTTTCTAATGCAGTAAAAGTTGAAAACAAACTGATGTCGGATGACATGGAAAACTACTCACTTTTTATCTATCACGGAGGTAAAATCGCCATTGAAACAGCTGATGACCGAAAATACAAAGAAGATATGTTTCGCGTTTCGGGTGATAAGGGCAGCTCGCTGGTTTACAGCGTGCCCGGACAAATTGACAGTGTGAGAGTTTACAGTTTTTGTTCAACAAAATGCCAAAATTTGGAGCTTCAAAGCTCCGGTGACGACACAAACTACCAGATTATTCAAGCTTCTCCCGAAGCTTTCTATGGAAATGGTTCATACTATCAGGTACCCCTTTATTATGTTGCTAAAATCCCCAAATCTACAGTCGCTCGTTATATTAAAATTGCTTTTCTCGAACAAAGTCAAATAAGCAGAATCGAACTGTTTTACCACTAAA
>CAYXCZ010000035.1:28386-47181 GCA_964463695.1 uncultured Lentimicrobiaceae bacterium
GAATAAACCATCAATAAAAAAAGCCTTCCCGAAGTCGGAAAGGCTCACTTACCACTAACCATTAACCAGTACAAATCACTACTTTGCACTAATATTTTATTGAATCTTCAATTCTCTTACTTCTTTAACACGGTATAAATCAGGTAGATCATTATTTAATAGGATATACTCTTTATTACAAAACTCTATAAAATCAACTGTAGCTGGGTTTGAAGGATAGGGCACATAGAACTGCTTCTCATTGTGATTGCGCCAAAAAAGCACCCATGAAATTGATCGGGTAAGCTGAGAATGGTCAAGGCATGGAAACAGTTCATCCATAAAATAGTTTCTACCACTGAAATCGGTGATTCCTGTTTCAGTAAATGCTGAGATTTTATTCTTCTTTGTTGCAATAGCGCTGATGATCTCCAAATGATTTATAAGCTTCGTGGGCTGGTTTGTTCTAAGCGAATTATAATCATCAACTCCAATCACATCAACAACATCATCACCAGGATAACGCTCAAGATAGCTGTCTTCATCGGTGAAACCAACATCAGGAGAGTACGCCATCAACAACTGATGTAGTGCATGTTTTGTGCGTAAGTAGCTTACTGTGAAGCGGTAAAGCTGAATATATTCCTCTTTACTACAATGTTTTGCTCCCCACCAGAACCAGTTGCCCGAATGCTCATGCCAAGGTCTGAATACAATTGGTATGGGTTCCCCTTCCTTTGTATTCAGTGTTTTGAAGAATGCGGCAACAGCATCAAGCTGCGCTATGAAAGCTTTGTGATGACTTCCTCCGGGAAGTATCATCGAAACTGTCTTGTTTGGAAGCTTTGTGTCGGCCCACGAATCAAGGGAGGTAACGGGGTTAAACACATGCCAGCTTATGGTATTCACGCCTCCGTTTTCAAAAGCCAAAATAATATTGTCGCGCATCTGATCAAAAGGAACACTGTCGAGATTTGCTTCCCACCCAAGTTCCAAACCTCCTATGTCCCAACCGTATACTGCCGGATGTGAGCCTGTTACATCTTTTATATCCGACCTGTTTTCACCCTTCTTCCAATGAACCCCATATGAAAGTGCATCCTGATGTCCAATCATAATGCCTTTTCCCGACAAATTACAAATGGAATTGTACAGTTGTTTTGTCATAGCGGTTGCCAACGTATCAGAGGGGAAAAAGTGCTTTTCAGTTGACTGACCAATTCCGTTAAATGTGGTAAGCATTAGTACTAACACCATTGTTATGAACTTGTAAACGCTGAAATAGTGTGACATTATTTTCATAACTAACTGTTTTGCATGTCTTTGGCCGTAATTTTATTTTTGATCAAACTAGTGCACCTTTTCATTACTTCGATACACATACGGGCATTATGATAAGGACATTTCCATTCTCCGGCTAAATCCATATCCTGATCAGGGCTATAACTATTATTCACAAGCCACCACCACTCACCTGATGGGTGACGCATTTTTTCATCCACAAATTGCCAGGCATTTCGCGAGGCATCAAAAAATGGTGTTTCCTTGCTCCATTCATACGCATCAAGAAAACCAATAACCGCCTCAGCCTGTGGCCACCAATGACGGTCGGTATCTGTCACTTTTCCTGAATGCCCCTCATTGAGCAAAGAGCCATCAGTAGCAACACCTTCATTACGTGTTACCTGCGCCATTAAAAAAGCTTTTTCGCCTGATTCCTGCATCAACAAATGATTTTCCAGAACCTGGGCTGCGCGACGAATAAGCCACGCCCCTTCGATGTCGTGACCGAAAGAATAAGCTGTGGAACGGGGTTCCCAGCTCATATTAAAAAATAAATTAAAATGAGATGTCTCTTTATTCAATATTTTATCAAAATGTATCCGGATAAGGTTGGTTAGCTGCAATTCAAGCTCGAGGTCTTTCCAAACTTCATACAGATTGGTATAAGCCTCAAGGAGGTGCAAATGTGTATTCATGCTTTTTGGTTCGTTAGCATCTTTTTCGCTCAGGCGCAAATCCTCCAAAGGCAACCATTGCCGGTCGAGTGCTTCAATATATCCGTTTGTTTGCAGGTCAAATGCATGTTTTTCTATCAGGTTATATAAATCAATGGCATGCATGATGGCAGCAGTATCCTGACTGGCCTTGAAATATTCCGACAAAGCATAAATTGCAAAAGCCTGGGCATATACCTGTTTTCTGGTATTCAATGTGTTACCATAGCGACCTACTGACCAGTAGATGCCACCAAAATCCTCGTCAATAAAGTTTTGTGTAAACCATTCATAAGCTATCCGCGCATGATCGAGGTATTCATCTTTGCCGGTAGCCTGAAAAGCAGCTGAAAATGTCCAAAGTATCCGGGCGTTTAGCACTGCACCTCTTGGAGCGTCTTTGACTACTTGTCCGTTTGAAATGCATTTTCCAAAGTAACCTCCCCCATCTGTATCTCTCATCTGCTCCATCCAAAATGGTAATATGTTGGAAGTAAGCTCATTCTCAAGTTCGGTGCGAAACACCAGCAGCTGCATGTCTGTTGCTGTCATGTGGTTTATATTTTTATCAGGATTGATTGCGTTTTTCATTAAGCTCACGTGTTATAACGAGCATTTTCTCCTCATTTAACGGATACATGGCAATAAAAATGACTGATAGAACTGTGCCTATTGCCGGAAAAATGCTCAGCATCAGGCGAATGCCTGTTTGAACCTCTCCGGTTTGAACAGCATTGGCTTCAAAACCATAATAACCAAGTAGCCAGCCTGTGAGTGCTCCTCCCAAGGTCCATCCAAATTTCTGCGACATTGATGAGGATGAGAAAATAAGTCCTGTTGCCCTGCGGCCTGTTTTCCATTCTGAGTAATCGGCAATATCGGCATACATCGACCATAGCAACGGAAAGATACTTCCTGCACAAATGCTGATTAAACTTTGAAGGATGAGAATTGCAATAATACTTTCACTCTTAAGAAAAAAGAAAAGTACGCTAAGAACAGAGGCTATGGCCATTGCTCCCAGATAAACAATTTTCTTTCCGAATCGGTTGGATACAGGCGTTACAAAAATAATCCCAACAATATTAAATGCTTGTCCAATAATTAAATAAATTGTTGTTAACGTGAGTGTTCCACTAATAAATGGAAGCTTGATCAAGTCGGTTTCCTGTACGTAATATTTAAAATAGTAAACAGCTGCTCCATCACGGATTGAGTTGAAAATGAGTGCTGCAATTCCTGCTCCAAGCAAAATCCACCAGGGATTATTTTTGTACAAATCTTTAAAATCATCTTTGAGCGAATCTTCTTTTGCTTCGATCGGCTTGATGCGTTCTTCTGTCAGGAAAAAACAACCCAAAAAAAAGATGACGCATAGCAATGCAATTACCATCACCGCAAATGTCCAGCCTGTTTGTGCACTGCCCGTGCTCTCAGTAAAATAACTCACGAGTGGCTCAATCAACATCAACGCGATGAAGCTGCCGATAAAAGCAAATACCATCCTGAAGGAGGACAGAATATTGCGCTGCCTGACATCAGCCGACATCACACCTAATAAAGATGCATAAGGGACATTGATCAGCGAGTATATCATCATCATGAGTGAATAGGTCAGATAGGCATATACAAGTTTGCCGGTATCTCCAAACGTTGGTGTGATAAACATGAGTGTTCCCATTACTCCAAAAGGGACTGCAAACCAGAGAAGATATGGTCTGAATTTACCCCACTTCGTACGTGTTCTGTCGCTGATGATTCCCACAACGGGATCGAAAAGGGTATCCCAAATGCGAGTTATTAGAAACATAGTGCCGGCAGCAGCAGCAGGAAGTCCGTAAATATCGGTATAGTAGAACAAAAGGTACATACCAAAAATCTTCCAGAACATGGATGAGGCCATATCACCAAAACCGTACCCTACTTTTTCACGAAGTTTAAGTTGAACTGCTTTCATTTTTTGATTGCTTTTTGCATTGGATTTTTAACTGGTTGGATTTCCATTTCCAAACTATCAATTGCCACTGAGATTTCTGTGTACTAAATCATGAATTGACTTAACGGATTGTCCGGTACGGAAGCCATCGGCAGGAGTATTCATGCAATAATCTACCAATTTATCAATGGTTGAAACGGCCACGTGCAAACGTGTGTCAGAAGAAGCATAATAGATGTAAACAGTGCCATCCTTATCTGCAATCCATCCATTGGAAAACAATACGTTAGATACATCTCCAATCCTTTCTTCTCCTTCGGGGGCCATGAAATACCCTGCAGGCTGAGCTATTGCAAGTGATGGGTTTTCTAAGGATGTCATATACATATATAAAACATACCTCAGCCCGGCAGCACAACCTCTGACACCATGGGCAAGATGAAGCCAGCCTCGGCTTGTTTTGATGGGTGCCGGGCCTTCTCCGTTTTTCATTTCTTTGATGGTATGATAGTACCTTTGGTCGATGATTGCTTCGTTGTTAACAACAGCTTTTGACATATCTTCCACAAGCGCCCAGCCAATTCCACCTCCGGAACCTGTATCAATAAATCCATCCTGCGGGCGGGTGTAAAGTGCATATTTTCCATCAACAAACTCCGGATGAAGGACTACGTTGCGCTGCTGACTGCGGGATTGCAAATCGGGAAGGCGTTCCCAGTTTTCAAGATCTTTGGTTCTGACGATTCCTGCCGAAGCCGTCGCAGAACTCAAATCGCCAGGAGCGGCAGTAGGGTCTTTGCGCTCACTGCAAAAAATTCCATAAACCCATCCGTCTTCATGTGCTGTCAGCCGCATGTCATACACGTTGATATCCGGATCGTTTGTCTCAGGCAAAAGGATAGGAAAGTCCCTAAACCTGAACTGATCAACGCCATTTTCACTTTCTGCAATGGCAAAAAACGACTTACGGTCTGCACCTTCAACGCGGGCAACAAGCAGGTATTTTTTGTTCCAATAAATTGCACCTGCATTGAAAACTGCATTCACTCCAATTCGTTCCATCAGAAAGGGGTTTGTCTCCTTTTTAAGATCATATCTCCAAATAAGTGGGGTATGTGCAGGAGTTAACACAGGATGCTGATAACGGTCAACTACTCCATTGGAAATTTTTGTTTCTTTCTCATTACGCTGTTGAAGAAGCGCTTCATGGCTTTCCAGCAACTGCTTCAGTCTGTCATCAAAGTTCATAGATGGGTCATTCTTTTGTTGAGACAAAGATGCACCCTAAAATGCCGTTTACAGCCTGCCAAACCTTCCAAAAACAGCTGACAATTGTAACAATCAGTGATTTTACGCTTTTCTCAAAAACTTCACAAAACTATGTAAAGTATTAAATAACATGTCATTACATAATTTAATCTCTATATGTAATGCTTTCTTAAGCGGATGCCAAGTGAAATAATCAGCTTCATTGTTTTTATCCTCAAAGTAATCGATTAATATTGGCATTGGTAGGCAATTCGTTGAAAGAAAGAATAAATTCGAACCCTATTTTGCTAAAAAAGAAATGATTTGGCCTCATGAGTTCAAAAACATCAGTGATTTAGTGCAGCCAGGAACTTAAACTTTATAAGTAATTTCAAATAAGGACAACCTGATAATTATTTAAGAGTGATAATAGATAGGAAGAACAAAAAAGTATAATTTTGAAAAGCTTAACACTAAGATTCAAATCCTTTAACAAGATTTGTCTTATTAAAAACGTAATCGCAATAAATTGCAAAATCTCTACAAGATAGTATTGTGAACGTAAATGCTTTTGAGATATGGCAAGTAAGAAGTTAATCAATCTAAAAAAATAGACATATAGTAACTATGATACCAGATTTTCAATCAATCATGCTTCCTTTCTTAAAGATTCTATCTGATGGAGAAGAACATACAACTATTGAGACAAATAAAAAGTTAGCTACACACTTTAACTTGACTGACCAGGAATTAAACGAGTTTCTCCCAAGTGGAGCTGCAAAAACTTTTTCTAATCGAGTTGCATGGGCTAAATCGCACATCAAAATGGCTGGACTTCTTGAAAGTATAAAGAGAAGTTCATTTCGGATTACAGAGGCTGGAAGACAACTTCTCGAAACGAATCCTGTAGAAATAAATTTGAGGCTTTTAAAAACAATTCCAGCTTACCAAGAAAGAACGGGGCGGACACGAGACGAGTATTCATCATCGGAAATTGAAAATTCACAAACAGCAGCTACACCTGAAGAAATTTTGGAGAATAGTTATTTGATTATTCGAAAGAACCTCGTTCAAGAATTGCTTTTCAAAATCAAAAGTAGTAGCCCATCATTTTTTGAGACTTTAGTGGTAGAATTGTTGGTTAAAATGGGTTATGGTGGTTCTATCAAAGATGCTGGCCGGTCAATTGGTCGTTCTGGTGATGAAGGAATTGATGGAATTATAAAAGAAGATAAACTCGGACTTGATGTGATATATATTCAAGCTAAAAGATGGGAGAATGTTGTCGGCAGACCAGAAATTCACAAATTTGTAGGTGCTTTAGCCGGTCAAGGAGCAAAAAAAGGGGTTTTTATTACAACTTCAAGATATACAAATGAAGCACGAGAATATCAACCATGAAATGAAACTAAAATCGTTTTAATTGACGGAGAGCGATTAGCAGAATTAATGATTGATCATAATCTTGCTGTTTCGACAGTTAATACTTTTGAGATAAAACGTATTGATAATGATTACTTTGGAGATGAATAAAAAGTTTGAGAATAATTCCTAAACTTTAATTGGGGTTTCGTGCTGATAACAAATTCAGCAACTACCAAATATAGCCTCCAACCTGACAAGGAAAAAGCTTTTGCAACTCAATCGCACAATTTTCCGAAAGTTGAACTGATTCTCAATAATAAACAACCATAAACAGAAAAAAAATCCTACTAACGGCAGTTCTATAACCCGTTATACTTTCATAACGAGCTGAATAGCAATCCCTAAACTACTTTTCAGCAGGAAACCATTTTCGGTGAATAGCATTATATGTCCCGTCATTTTTTGCTGCATCGAGCGCATTTTGCCAAAGTTGAACAGTGGTTTCTGAGGTGGTTTTCGAAAAGGCGATGTAATAATCGGAGGCCATCAGCGAAAACTCAGGTGTAACATCGCTATAGGAGTGTCCGGCCGAGCGGAGGATATCTGGAAAAGTGACATCAGTGCATACTGCAGCATCTATTTGTCCGGTCATCAACTTTTCAACCATTTCAACAGGATCATTTTCTGCAACAAGATTGGTGAATCCTAAATTCCGGAGGTATTGATCAGAAAACCATGAACTTACAGTACCAACTGAAGCAAGCTGTTTGGCATCCTCAATGGTGGCTATGGTTATTCCTGAACCTGACCGGGTGTAAAAAAAAGTTGTGTTGGTTCCGATAGGTCCAACCCACTGAAACAAGTTTTCTCGTATTGCAGTACGATCCATTGTAAACAGACAGAAATTTGGGTTATTTAATGCCATTGCATAACCGTTACTCCATAAAGAGAGTTTAATCTCGTTGTAAGCACTGTTACGTTTCATAATTTCGTTCACCACATCGGTCCCAAACCCTGTAATCTCTCCAAAATTATTTCGAAAAGTCAAAGGTGGATACTGTTCCGTATAAATTTGAAGTATATCCGGACCATTCGCAGTCTGCATATATTTCTGATGAAGTGCATCAAGGGTACCGTCGAGCTTCAAGGCGTCAATCTCACGTTGAAAATCAGCGACAACAGCATCGGGTATGGATTTGTTAAAGGCAAAATAAACCAATTCTGTTTTAATGGTAAGTTCACCTTTAATATCATAAATGGATTTATTCAGCGACTCAAGCGCAGCCTCTGCTGTGATCCTGTCGGAAGGAAAAAGTGCTATTTCGCCCTTTAACAGTTTATCAAATGCATCAATGTTATTGTCACAATAAACCAGATTGGTGAAGCCCTCTCCTACCAGATATTGCTCAATAGAATAATCCTGAAGAACACCAATACTTCCTGCATTTCTGGCGTCGTCAAGCGAATTGAGCGAAATTGGATTCTGTGAGGAAGCATAAAACAACCAATCAAGCAAGGCGTATGGACCGGCCCATTTGAAAGTATCTTTGCGATCGGAATTCAAAATTGTAGAAAAGAGTACCGTATGTTCATCATCTTCAACAAGTTGCATACCTTCCTCCCAAGGCAGTACTTTCACTTCATATGGAACTTTTAAACGATCACAGATTTCTTTAAGAAACTCAGGGGCTAAACCGGTAACTTGCCCGTCTTGTGTATAATTTAAAGGTTTGTATTCTTCTGTAATGAATTGAAGCTTATAGTGATAATCATCATTGTTTTTGTTTTTGCATTGAGAAAAAACAAGGACCATAATCGGCAAAAACACTAGCAAAAGCAGCCTAATTCTTTTCATATCAAATGAGTTTAAATGATCGAGAGACTTAATTAACTATAAAACAAAACACGAAATTACATTGAAATTGATTCATTTCAAGCTATGTTTCAATTCTATTGAAAAAGCTTTTTAAACTATTCTTATAAACGATTGTATATCAATTAAGAAAGACAAAATTGCTATTTCTTTGTAGTTATAATAGAACGTTATCTTTGCATAATGATTAATACGGTATGGAATACTTAAAATCCTTCGACAGTTTTTTGAGATTGGAGAAATCTCTGGCAACAAATTCTGTTGATGCCTATAATCATGACATACGACTTCTGATCGAATTTCTTGGTATTGAAACTAACCCCGAATCCATTCTTAAAATAGGAAAAACCGACTTACGCAGATTTCTGTTACACCTTACCGAATTGGGGATGTCAGCCAACTCACAAGCACGCATTCTATCAGGTTTGAGATCATTTTTTAACTTCCTCCTCATCGAAAAAGTGATCGAACTCGATCCAACCTTACAAATTGAATCGCCATCGTTGGGTAGAAAGTTACCTGAGGTATTATCATTCGAAGAAATTGATTCCATGATTCAGGTTATTGATCTTAGTCAGAAACATGGACAACGTAATAAAACCATTATTGAACTCCTTTATGCCTGTGGTTTACGTGTTTCAGAGCTCATAACATTAAAGATCAGCCATATATATCATGGTGAAGGTTTCATAAAAGTAACCGGGAAAGGGGATAAAGAGCGGTTGATTCCCATCGGCGAACAAACGCTGAAGCTGATTACTTTTTATATGCATGAACATCGTGTACATATTAAGCCAGCCCGCCTTTGTACGGATACACTCTTTCTCAACGACAGAGGAAAAGGACTTTCACGTCAGATGGTATTTCTGATCATACGCGATTTAGCAGCAAAAGCTGGTATCCACAAAACTATTAGTCCGCATACCTTCCGCCATTCTTTTGCCACACACCTTTTGGAAGGCGGTGCTGATCTGCGTGCTGTTCAACAAATGCTTGGACATTCCAGCATCACAACGACCGAGATTTATACACATATCGACCGCAGTTATCTGCTTGAAACAATCGTGAGTTTTCATCCACGATCAAGAAAATGAAATGGTGATCAGTCGTCGGTTTCTATTTCTCCGGCTTCATTGACCAATACTCCCCAGTTCACGGCAAGTAATTCTTCGCCATCGTAGAAAAAATCAATCAGGGCATCTTCAAAGGTAACACGTGTTTCTCCTTCTTCTTCCTCGATTTCTGGATTTTCATAGCCATGTTCAGCCATCAGTTGAATCACTTCTTCTGAGGTCATCTCAAAAACTTTTCTACCATAGAGGGTGGCGTCAAGATGATCTGTCTCAAAACATGATAAAACTGTTCTGGATACACCTTCAAAGAAAATGGAGGTTTCTTGTTCCCAATAATGCAAAACAATGGTATTCATCTGATCGTCCGTGTCCAGGTGATCAATTTCTTCTGCATCGCCTAATAGATCAATTGTTTCTTCAATGGATTGTCCGAATTTCAGCTCACCATATCCTATAAGTGGCTGAATGTCGTAAGTTGTTGTCATAATTGATATTCAATGATTTGATGCGTTAAAGATATAGTATTGTTAACAACAACACAAGTATTTTAAACTTTTTTTTTAACTTTAATTTATGCCTAAATATTTGTCAGTATTTATAACCATTTCATTTGCTGCATTTTAATTGAGACATGAAATGGCACGAATTCAGGCTTGACAATTTGCATCAGGCATACCTGATAGCCTTGGAAGGCTGTATGGCATTGATGACTGTAACAGGAATGAGGAGAGCTAACGACCAAATGATCAATAAACCAAAATTAAGCAGCAGAAAATGGTAGAATTGAAGTTCGACTGGCACTTCCGACAGATAATAAGACTCCTCTGGTAGTTTAAGCCAACCAAAATACGATTGCAATCCTATAACAGTCAAGGCGATAGCATTACCAAAAATCATACCTTTTACCAGAATTCTGTATGAGTTGAACAAAAAAATCCTTCGGATAAACGCATTTCCTGCTCCCATCGCTTTAAGGATTCCTATCATTGAAGTTCTCTCAAGGATGATGATTAAAAGTGTACTTATCATGGTGATGCCCGAAACAAGCACCATTAATAAAAGGATAATCCAAACGTTCATATCTTGAAGTTCCAGCCAATCGAAAATCTGTGGATATTTTTCTTCTGCAGTACTAACATTCAAGTCGACTGGAACCGAATAATAGAGGCTTTCTGCAACAGCTGCTGAATTTTCAGACTTTTTAAGATAAATTTCAACACCACCAAATTGATCCGGCTGCCAGTTATACAGCTTTTGAACATGTCCTATATCTCCAAAAATAAAGCGATCGTCAAACTCAGCCAATCCTGTTTCAAAAAGTCCGCTTATTTCAAATTTCCTGCCTCTTGTCTGAAGACTCTCTGCATCAACAAACCACATCCTCAAAGCCTGACCTGGCTGAAGGTTAAGCTTGTCTGCAATTTTTTTTGAAACCAAAATCTCATTTGTCAAAGCAGTATCAGAGAAGGTAATAGGCCTTCCTGCAATAATACGATCATTGAGATAGGTCCAATCGTAATCATCACCTACTCCCTTTAAAATAACTCCTTGTATGTTATCATCAGTTTTTACAATTCCAGCCTTCTGTGCAACCGCCTGAAAATGTTTTATTTCTTCATTATCAACAAGTTTCAAGAAAAGTTCATCATCTAAAATCATCGGAAGAACTTCCGAAGAAAGGTTATTATTCAGGGCTTCAATCTGTATTTCTGATACAAATCCGGTAACTTTGCTGCGTATCTGATTTTTAAATCCAATAACCACTGCCACCGATATCATCATCACAGCAAGGCCCACAGCAACGCTCAACACAGCAATACGTATGATAGTTGAAGACATCTGTTCGCGTGTGACTGAAAATAATCTTGAAGCAATAAAAGTTTCGGGTCGCATTTTTTCTGTAATTTGGCAAAAATAATGATAAACCCAAAGCAATGCCCACTTTTCCACGATTCGTCTTTTGGATTCTGCTAATTGTTACAATGCTCCAATGTGTTCACGCGCAACAGCTTCAACTTGTTGATCAGAATATTCTTCAAACAGGCGCACAACAAACTCAGGCTTATTTTCCAATGTTAAAAGGGAAAAGAGTCGGGCTGGTGACAAATCACACTGGCCTTATTGGAACTACTCATTTGACCGACAGCCTGTTGTCGTCAGGAATAAAGATTCAACGGATTTTCACCCCTGAGCATGGTTTCAGAGGAAATGAAGATGCCGGTGCTTCTGTTTCCTCATTCAAAGATCAGAAGACAGGTGTTGATGTGAGCTCACTTTACGGACAGAAGAAAAAACCCACCATTGAAGATTTAAAGGATATTGACATCATTTGCTTTGATTTACAAGATGTTGGCGTGAGGTTTTACACATATATCTCAACACTTACCTACATCATGGAGGCTTGTGCCGAGCAAAATATCCCGCTGATTGTCCTTGACAGGCCGAACCCAAATGGTTTTTATATAGATGGTCCTGTGCTCGAGGCTGAGTTCAAATCGTTTGTTGGATTGCATCCCGTGCCCGTTGTTTATGGCCTTACGATAGGAGAATACGCTCAAATGGTTAATGGTGAAGGATGGCTCGGGAATGGAAAAAAATGCAATCTTACTGTTATTAAACTTATTGGATACCAGCGCAATATGCTAGTAAAATTAGCTGTCAAACCTTCTCCCAACCTACCTGGATGGGAGTCGGTCTATCTTTATCCATCACTTTGTTTTTTCGAAGGGACAATTGTAAGTGTGGGCCGGGGAACACCAACTCCATTTGAGGTTTTCGGCCATCCTGCTCTTTCCAAAGGATCATTTTCTTTTACTCCTAAACCTATGAAAGGAGCTTCAAAACCTAAATTAAACGGAGAGAAATGTTATGGGTTAAACCTGAACGAATATGCCAAATACTTTCAATATAATAAAGCCGAGCTTCAGCTCAATTGGCTTATTGACACCCATAAAACACTGAGTTCAGCTAACACCTTTTTTAACAATTACTTCGACACCCTTGCGGGAACTGCTAAATTGAGAAAGCAAATAGAAGCAGGTTTGCCTGCAGATGAAATTCGAAGCAGCTGGCAAGACGGCATCGACAGGTATAAAAAAATCAGGGTAAAGTATCTACTCTACCCTGATAAATAGTTTTCTTTTTTTAAAGAGTCTTACCCGGATAAACTTTCAGAGCTTCCTCAAGAACTTTCATCGACTGGCGTAGATCGTCAACTTTGAGAACATAACTTATCCTGACTTCATCCTTTCCTCTTCCTTTGGTGGAATAAAATCCGCTTGCAGGTGCTAACATAACTGTCTGGTCTTCAAATTTGAAGTCTTCAAGCAGCCATTGACAGAAACGATCAGAATCGTCTATCGGAAGTTTAGCTACCACATAAAAAGCGCCTTTTGGAGTTGGGCAGAAAGCTCCCTCCATCTTATTAATGGCTTCAACAACAACATCTCTACGTTTGTGATATTCTTCAAGTACTTCCTCAAAATAGCTATCCGGAGTTTCTATTGCAGCCTCTGCAGCTATTTGTCCAAAACTTGGCGGACTTAACCGGGCTTGAGCAAACTTCAAAGCAGTACGCATTACTTCTTTGTTTTTCGAAATCATGCAGCCAATTCTCACACCACAAGCACTGTAACGCTTTGATACTGAATCAATCAATATAACATTTTCTTCAATACCTTTGAGGTGCATGCATGAATGATGTGTATGGCCGTCGTAGCAAAATTCACGATAGACTTCATCAGCAATGAGGTAAAGATCGTATTTGAGCACGAGCTGACGCAGCGTCTCGAGCTCCTCTTCCGAATAAAGATAGCCAGTAGGATTGTTTGGGTTACAAACTAAAATGGCTTTTGTTTTTTCGGTGATCGACTTCTCGAAATCAGCAATTGGAGGCAACGCAAATCCTGATTCAATGGAAGAGCTTATAGGTTTTACTTGAACACCTGAATTGATAGCAAAACCATTATAGTTGGCATAGAATGGTTCAGGGATAATAACTTCATCACCTGGATCCATTATCGTTTGAAAAGCAAACAAAATAGCTTCCGATGCGCCTGCACCAATAATAATGTCTTCAGCCGTGATATGAATATCATGCTTTCTGTAGTATTCGGCAAGTTTTTTCCTGTAAGAAGGATTACCAGCTGAATGGGAGTATTCAACAACTTTGCCATCAAAATTTCGGATGGCATTCAATGCAACTTCAGGTGTATGAATATCGGGTTGACCAATATTGAGGTGATACACCTTTACACCTCTTTTCTTTGCAGCTTCTGCATAAGGTACAAGTTTCCGGATTGGTGATTCGGGCATCATGTTACCTTTTTTCGAAATACCTGGCATACAATCAGTTCTTAATTTTGGTTTGAAAAAATGCTAAAGCAAAAAAAGCCGGCAGCACGGCCGGCTTCATTGATATTCTATTCTTATTTTGAAGTTGGGGAGGTACCAACTCCTGTTGGTTTTTCAGGCATTGCTTCTGTTGGAGGCACTACTACTTCACCTTTAATGGTCAAGACAACATTTTTATTAACAAGGGCATTTGAGGCAATAGTAACAGTCTTCTGGAAACGTCCTTTAATACCCGTGTTATATGTCACTTTAATTTTCTCTGTTTCGCCGGGAAGAATTGGTTGACGTGGCCATGCAGGCACAGTGCAACCGCATGATGAGCGAGGTTGAGTTAATATGAGCGGCTCGTTACCAGTGTTCTTAAATTCGAATTCAAAAGCACCATCTGCATTAAGCTGCATGGTACCATAATCGTGGGTCGTTTCGGTGAAAGAAATTTCAGGTCCGTTTTGTGGTGTAGCTTGATTAGCTGCTTCCTGAGCAAATAAAGGTGTCGTCAGGAGAAAGAAAAGTGAAAAAATCAAATTTTTCATGATGAAATGTTTTTAATTAAACGTTACGTTCAGATCACAAAAGTAATGTTTTTTAATCTGTCAAGAGTTTTAAGTGATTTAAAGTTTATTCTAAAACAAATTTTAACATTTATTTTTATTCAGTTAGGGCTGTTTTCATTTTTTTTTCGAGAAGTATTGCCGGAAAAATAGAAATGTTTACTTTTGCACCTCCAATTTGGCGAGATAGCTCAGATGGTTAGAGCGTCGGATTCATAACCCGGAGGTCCCGAGTTCAACTCTCGGTCTCGCTACAAAGCCCTGCAAGCGATAGTTTGCAGGGTTTTTCTTTTCTACTGATGTGAAAAGATTACCTTTGTAACACAAAAAGTAAAGCACATTTGCCGGCTCTATCTGACGATCATGAAACACCTGACACCTCTCGCTGAAAGGCTGCGACCCGAAAATTTAGATCAATATATTGGTCAGGAACATCTTGTTGGTGAAGGAGCCATTTTACGCAGGGCGCTAGAGTCAGGAAAAATTCCTTCTATTATTCTTTGGGGTCCTCCCGGTGTAGGTAAAACAACACTTGCTTTTATTATCTCCAGACAATTAGGGAGGAGTTTCTTTGTGTTAAGTGCTATTAATTCAGGTGTTAAGGACGTGCGGGAAGTCATAGAAAAAGCGCGTATGCTACCTATGGCCCCTGTTCTTTTTATTGATGAAATACATCGTTTCAGCAAGTCGCAACAAGACTCGCTTTTGGGAGCAGTTGAAAAAGGACTTGTTACTTTAATCGGAGCAACAACAGAAAATCCCAGCTTTGAAGTCATTTCCCCATTGCTTTCCCGTTGCCAGGTTTACGTTCTCAAACCCCTGGAAGTACTTCACTTGAAACAACTTACAACTTTCGCAATAGAAGTACTCAAAAAAGATCATGCAGTAGAAATTGAGTTAACTGAAGATGATGCACTTCTTCAAATAAGTGGTGGAGATGTTCGTAAATTATTCAATGCCATCGAGTTGGTTGTGGAAATAATGCTGGAATCTTCGCAAAAATCCAGAAAAATTATTATCACAAATAAAGATGTGAAGCAATGTATTCAAAATAACCTTGTGATGTATGATAAAGGTGGTGAAATGCACTACGACATCATTTCTGCTTTTATCAAATCCATTCGTGGCAGCGATCCCAATGCAGCGGTTTATTACCTTGCTCGAATGGTTGAGGCCAGCGAAGACGCTCTTTTTATTGCCCGAAGGATGCTGATTCTCGCTTCCGAAGATATTGGAAATGCCAATCCAAATGCTTTACTGCTTGCGAATACGTGTTTTGATGCAGTGAGTAAAATAGGATGGCCTGAAAGCAGGATAATTCTTTCACAAACAGCTATTTATCTGGCTACTTCACCAAAAAGTAATGCAAGTTATCTCGCTATCGGAAAGGCTCAGGCTTTGGTAAAATCCACCGGTGACTTGAGTGTCCCAATTCATTTGCGAAATGCCCCTACCGGACTAATGAAAGATTTGAATTATGGTGTAGGTTATCAATACGCCCATGATTTTCCGGGTAACTTCGCCTCTCAGGAATTTCTTCCTGAAGCCGTTAAAGGGACAAAACTTTACGAACCTGGCAATAATCCCAAAGAAAATGAGCTCCGCCATCATTTAAGGAATCTTTGGAAAGAAAAATACAACTACTGAGGCTAGGTTTTCAACACAACCTTTATTGACACACAGTTTTGATTATAACAAACGACTTCTGATTTCTATTTCTCATTTTCCAATAGCTGCTTTGCCTCTTTAAGCCGTATCATCTCTGCTTCAGGAAGTTCAGGATAAGAAAGATCAATACTTTTTAGCCTGTTAAGGATGATTTCGCTTACCGCATAACGCATAAAAGACTTATTATCAGCAGGTATAACATACCAGGGAGCGACATCGGTTGATGTATGTGTTAAAAGGTCGCTGTAGGCCTGCATATAGCTATCCCAATGCTCGCGCTCTTTCACGTCGGCAGAGGAGAATTTCCAGTTACGGGTACTGTCTTCGATCCGTTTCAAAAAACGACGTTTCTGTTGCTCTTTTGAGACATTCAGGAAAAACTTAAGAATGATTGTTCCATTTTCTGTCAGATGCTGCTCAAGATCATTGATTTGACGATATCTCCTTTTCCAAAAAGAATCAGTAACATCAGCAGTGGTCTTAATACCAGGAAGACGTTGTCTTAAAAGGTATTCAGGGTGCACTTTTACGATCAGCACTTCTTCGTAGTAGGAACGGTTGAAAATACCAAAATTACCCCGTGACGGCATGCAATTGTAGGTGCGCCAAAAATAATCATGATCCAATTCCACCTCTGACGGTGATTTAAAGCTGTAAACCTCTGTTCCTTGCGGGTTTAATCCCGACATCACATTTTTAATAGTGCCGTCTTTTCCAGCTGCATCCATCGCCTGAAATACTAGTAAAACAGCATACCTGTTATCTGCATAAAGCTTTGCCTGTAATGCAATCATTTCTTCAATATTAGCCTCGAGCAGTTTCTCTGCTTCCTTCTTTTTTAAGCTTGCAGTGAACTCCGGATCAAAATGACTTACCTGATGTTGTTTTCCGGGTGCTGCCTTCAAAATGTTGATGATAGAATCGTTCATGATGTTTTTTTTACAAAGCTAAATGAATTGCATTGAAAACAAAACAAATACAGATTAAAATGATAAATAATGGCACAAAATATTTCATAGAAATTCATTCAATTCATATTTTATTTCTCAACTGATTCCAATGAATTAATAATGAAGCAACACGATCATGAATCATCATTGTATTATAACCTCTGATTGGTTCTCTTTATCAAATAACACGAAAATCTTAGTGCCAATTGAATCTAATTTTCCAACAAATTCTGATTTAAAACAATTTGCTGATTATGGTATTTCCGGTGTGAATAATTCCGTATTAGCGACTTTCCTATCACATAAGAAATCGTGTGTTCGTTGAAGTATTTTTTACATTTGTAGGCAATTCAGTAACTGTATAAGTTACCTGTTTCTAAACGGAAATTTCACACCAAGAAATGTATGAATGAGGATGAAAATAAACCCAGGCGTATCGCCTCCATCGATGCTTTGAGAGGTTTTGATATGTTGTTTATTATATTTATTGACCATTTTTTTAATGCTCTGAATGTTGGAGTCCGTTCACCTTTCACTGAGGCACTTGCAAAGCAATTTGATCATCCTGAGTGGCTTGGATCAACAATTTATGATATTGTAATGCCATTGTTTTTATTTATTGTTGGGGCTGCAATCCCGTTTTCATTATCAAAACGACAACAGCAAAACACATCTGTGATGGCTTTATATCTTAAGCTTTTAAGACGTTTTGTCATACTCTTTTTCCTGGGGTTGATCGTTCAGGGTCATTTGCTCGATTTCGACACTACAACTTTTAGTGTTTTCAGCAACACATTACAGGCGATTGCTGTTGGATACCTTTTTTCAAGCATTGCCTATATCCATTTTAACAAAAACCAGCGCATAATGATTTTTATATCCTGCCTTTTGATTTACATACTGCTATTGACCTTACCAAATGTTCCAGGTGTTGGCAGAGGTATCCTGCTCCCTGAAAGCAGCTTTGCATGGTATGTTGATCAGCTGTTACTTGGTGATTTTCAAGACGGGACACAGTACACCTGGTTGCTAAGCAGCTTTGGTTTTGTTGCAACCACATTGTCTGGCGTTTTCGCAGGGGAGCTTATAAAATCATCTCTTCCTCGCAAAAAAGTCGCTTTTTATCTTTTTGTTATTGGAGTTGGCGGAATCGCAGCTGGCTTGATATTGGGTTTATGGCATCCAATAATTAAAAAACTCTGGACAAGCTCTTTTGTTCTGGCATCCTCGGGTGTATGCTTTATGCTTATGTCGTTATTTTACTGGATTATTGATGTTAAGGGTAAGGTCAGATGGGCATTTCCATTAAAAGTCATTGGCATGAATGCGTTGGTCGCTTATGTTTTATCGCACGTATTCAATTTTCATATCATAGCCGAGATGGTGCTTTTTGGATTAAAAAAATACGTTGGAGATTTCAATTACCTCATTTTAACAATAGGCGGTTTTGGAATTTTGTATCTGATACTTTGGTATATGTACAAAAACAAGACCTTCGTAAAAGTATGACGACTGATATAATTGGTAAATTTTCTGCTTAATTCAAGATTACAGCTGATGGTAGATTAAACTGTATTGAGTCTAACTAGGGTTTACTGAAAAAGCCATAATCTATTGGAATATTGTAAGTTAATTCTATAAAATCACATTTCTTGTGCACGGATTTGGGAGATACTAATTAAAAAACCCTGCATCAGATATTTCGGTGCGCTGCACCTTTAAACACACCGCCGGACAAAATTCTACTAAGATTACCGGTGCGCTGCACCTCAAAATTGAGCCACAGAGTGGCGATAATCTTT
>CAYXCZ010000036.1:0-45266 GCA_964463695.1 uncultured Lentimicrobiaceae bacterium
TAGGTGGCCGGTTCGAGCCCGGTTTCCCGCTCAAAAGCCGATGTAGCTCAGTGGTAGAGCGCTTCCTTGGTAAGGAAGAGGTCACGAGTTCAATCCTCGTCATTGGCTCAATAAACTTTTAACACCTTTAATAAACAAAGTAGATATGGCTAAAGAAAAATTTGCAAGGACCAAGCCACACGTTAACATCGGTACAATTGGTCACGTTGACCACGGTAAGACTACCTTAACTGCTGCTATTACATTATGCTTAGCTGCCAAGGGTCTTGCTCAGTTTAAATCATTTGATTCTATTGATGCTGCCCCTGAAGAAAAAGAAAGGGGTATTACAATCAATACTGCACACGTTGAGTATGAAACAGTTGCTCGTCACTACGCTCACGTTGACTGTCCTGGTCACGCTGACTACGTGAAGAACATGGTAACAGGAGCTGCTCAAATGGACGGTGCTATCATTGTAGTAGCTGCTACTGATGGTCCAATGCCTCAAACCCGTGAGCACATTCTTCTTGCACGCCAGGTTGGTGTTCCAAGATTGGTTGTTTTCATGAACAAAGTCGACCTTGTTGACGATGAAGAGTTATTAGAGCTTGTTGAAATGGAAGTAAGAGAACTTCTTACATTCTACAAATTTGACGGTGATAACACTCCTGTAATTCAAGGTTCAGCTCTTGGTGGCTTAAACAAAGAGCCTAAATGGGTTGAAAAAATTTATGAATTAATGGATGCTTGTGACTCATGGATTCCACTTCCTGAGCGTGATCAAGACAAGCCATTTCTGATGCCTATTGAAGACGTGTTCTCAATCACAGGACGTGGTACAGTTGCTACAGGTAGAATTGAAACTGGTGTTATCAATACCGGAGATCCAGTTGATATCATTGGTATGGGCGCAGAAAAACTGAAGTCAGTTGTTACCGGAGTTGAAATGTTCCGTAAAATTCTTGACCGTGGTGAAGCTGGTGACAATGCTGGTCTATTACTACGTGGTATTGACAAAGACGCAATCCGCAGAGGTATGGTTATCGTAGCTCCAGGATCTGTAAAACCACATAAACACTTCAATGCTGAGGTTTATATCCTCAAAAAAGAAGAAGGTGGCCGTCACACTCCATTCCACAATAAATATCGTCCTCAGTTCTATTTCAGAACAACTGACGTAACAGGTGAAATCGTTCTTCCTGCAGGTGTTGAAATGGTTATGCCAGGTGACAACCTCACAATTGAAGTTAAATTGATCGCTGAAATCGCTATGACTAAAGGTTTACGCTTTGCTATCCGCGAAGGTGGTCGTACGGTGGGTGCTGGTCAGGTAACCGAAATTCTTGACTAAGCAGTAAGCTAAAATAAAATACCATTAAAGGTGCTCCCCGAAAGGAGCACCTTTAATTAATAATTCACACGGGTGTAGCTCAATTGGTAGAGTAGTGGTCTCCAAAACCATTGGTTGTGGGTTCGAGTCCTACCACCCGTGCAACTTAAAAAGAAATAAATCGATGTCAAAATTCAGCATTGTCAACTACGCAAAGGAAAGTTATACCGAATTGATGCAAAAGGTATCATGGCCCACTTGGAGCGAACTGCAAAGCAGTGCTATGGTTGTATCCATTGCTTCCCTCTTAATCGCTACGGTGGTTTACCTGATGGATATATCATTCAGAACGATCCTTGAAAATTTTTACAAACTTTTTTAAGGGGAAGACTGAGTAATTCTGATAAAGATTTTTTGTGTTCCGATAATTCAAGTATTTGATTCTCAATGAGTGATTCCTTAGAAAAAAAATGGTATGTAGTCCGTGCAATCAGCGGTAAGGAAAAAAAGGTAAAGGAATACCTTGATTCCGAAATCGTTCGTCTGGGATTGCAATCATCAATTTCTCAGGTACTTATTCCAACTGAGAAAGTGTTTCAAATCAGAAAAGGAAAAAAAATTAGCAAAGAGCGAAATTATTTTCCTGGCTATGTTCTGGTAGAAGCATTACTCACCGGAGAAATTCCTCATATCATTAAATCCATACCAAATGTGTTAGGATTTCTTGGTACAAAAGGAGAAGCAGATCCGCTACGACCTGCGGAGGTCAAAAGGATACTTGGTAAAGTTGATGAGTTATCCGAGATGGGTGAGGAAGTTAATATCCCATTCATCATAGGAGAAACCGTTACAGTTACTGATGGTCCCTTTAACAGCTTCAGTGGCGTGATAGAAGAGATTAACGAGGAGAAAAAGAAGTTAAAAGTCATGGTAAAGATTTTTGGCAGAAAAACTCCGCTTGAGCTCAGCTTCATGCAAGTAGAAAAAGAATAATTAAAACACAAACTTCCTTCATATACAATCTTATATAGGATTAAAATGGCAAAAGAAGTAAGCGCATTAGTAAAACTGCAAATCAAAGGAGGAGCCGCTAATCCTTCTCCACCGGTTGGTCCCGCATTGGGATCAAAAGGTGTCAACATCATGGAGTTTTGCAAACAATTCAATGCCCGTACACAAGATATGGCAGGAAAAATTGTTCCTGTAATTATCACAGTGTATAAGGATAAATCATTTGAATTTATTGTAAAAGCACCACCAGTTGCTATACAGATCAGAGAACTTGCTGCTATTAAGAAAGGTTCAGCAGAACCCAACAGAGCAAAAGTTGGTTCGATCACATGGGATCAAGTACGAGCTATTGCTGAGAACAAGATGAAAGATTTAAATTCTTTCACCATGGATTCAGCCATGAAAATGGTAGCAGGTACAGCCCGTAGTATGGGAGTAAAAGTGACAGGCGACGCCCCATTTGAATTAAACTAAAGTGGGATACTTTAGTTTACACGCATTTTGTAGAACCCTTAACACATTAAGTTAAATGGCAAATTTGACCAGAAAACAGAAAGACGCTCTGGGTAAGTTCGACAAAAGCAAGATTTACTCCTTGAATGAAGCAGTTGATATCGTCAAAAAAATCACTTACACCAAGTTTGACGCTTCTGTTGACCTCAACATCCGTTTAGGAGTTGACCCCCGTAAGGCCAATCAAATGGTTCGCGGATCGGTTAGACTTCCTCATGGGTCGGGAAAGGTTATGCGGGTTTTGGTATTATGTACCCCCGATAAAGAACAGGAAGCGAAAGATGCAGGTGCTGATTTCGTCGGTTTGGATGAGTACATTCAAAAAATTAAAGACGGTTGGACGGATATTGACGTCGTTATTACCACTCCCAATGTAATGCCCAAAGTTGGTGCTTTAGGAAGAATCCTCGGACCCCGTGGATTGATGCCTAACCCAAAAACAGGCACAGTTACAATGGAAATTGGTAAAGCTGTTCAGGAAGTAAAAGCTGGTAAAATCGACTTTAAAGTTGATAAGTATGGAATCGTACATGCCGGCGTTGCTAAAGTTAGCTTCGACGCAGAGAAAGTTGTTGAAAATGCAAGAGAGTTGATCCAGACTATCGTCAAACTCAAACCTTCTGCAGCAAAAGGTACTTATGTAAAAAGTATTTACGTATCAAGTACTATGAGTCCAGGAGTTCAAATCGACCTTAAATCAGTAACAGTCTAAATCAGAAAAAGGAAGTTATTGATATGAGAAAAGAAGAAAAACTATCTATTATTGAAGGCATAGCCGAGAAACTGGTTGCTAACCCTAATTTCTATCTGACAGACATTTCAGATTTGAATGCCGACAGCACAGCCAAGCTCCGCCGCCTTTGCTTTAGCCGCGACATCGAATTACTTGTTGTGAAAAATGCATTGCTACGCAAAGCTATGGAACGTACAGGTGTCGATATGAGTGAGTTGTATGATGTACTTAAAGGTGCAACCTCAATAATGTTTTCAGAAACAGGAAATGCTCCTGCAAAATTGATAAAAGATTTTCGCAAGACATCAGCAAGACCTGTATTGAAAGCAGCATTTATTGAAGAAGCAGCTTACATTGGCGACAACCAAATTGACTTCCTCATCAACGTTAAATCCAAAAATGATCTTATCGGCGACTTGGTTGCATTGTTGCAATCACCTGCTAAGAATGTTATTGGCGCGTTGCAGTCGGGTGGTCATAAACTTAGCGGAATCGTTAAAACCCTCTCTGAAAGAGAAGGATAGATCAGAATTATTAGAATTCAAAAAAGGCAAAAAAAATATTATTGTAATCACTATTAAAACGTAAATAAAATGGCAGATTTGAAAGCTTTCGCAGAGCAATTGGTAAACCTCACAGTAAAAGAGGTAAACGAATTAGCTACCATTTTGAAAGAAGAATATGGTATTGAACCCGCTGCTGCAGCTGTAGCAGTTGCCGCTGCACCCGGTGCTGGTGCCGACGCTCCTGTTGTTGAAGAAAAGACTTCTTTTGACGTCATTCTTAAAGCAGCCGGTGCCTCTAAACTCGCAGTAGTTAAATTGGTAAAAGAACTCACAAGTCTTGGTTTGAAAGAAGCTAAAGAATTGGTTGATGCAGCTCCAAAACCAATTAAAGAAGGTGTAAGCAAAGACGAAGCCAATGCATTAAAATCTCAGTTAGAAGAAGCTGGTGCAGAGGTTGAAGTTAAGTAAGAAGGATAAAATTTCTGCAAAATTTGAGGCAAAACAACCTCTATCTCAAAACAATTTGAGATAGAGGTTTTGCGCCTATTTTGCATTTTGTGAATATTGTTTCTTTTTATTTTTAACCCGCCTGCCTCAACAGGCTTCCAAAACTTTAAGACCTTGGCAGTAAAATCATCCGAAAGAATCAGTTTCGCATCCACGAAAAGTTCAATTAACTATCCGGATTTTCTGGATATTCAGCTACAATCCTTCCAGGATTTTTTCCAGCTGGATACAAACACCGAGAACCGTAAAGAAGAAGGTCTTTACAAGGTTTTCGCTGAGAATTTCCCAATCACGGATGCACGAAACAACTTTGTATTAGAATTTCTTGACTATTTTGTAGACCCTCCACGTTACACTATAGAAGAGTGTATTGAGCGTGGGCTAACCTACAGCGTACCTCTTAAGGCAAAGCTTAAGCTATATTGCACTGATCCTGAACACGAAGACTTTGAAACAATCGTCCAGGATGTCTATTTGGGAATGATCCCTTATATGACACCTAAAGGCACTTTTGTTGTTAATGGCGCAGAACGTGTAGTTGTATCCCAATTACACCGCTCTCCTGGCGTTTTCTTTGGTCAGCATAAACATGCAAATGGCACACAGCTGTATTCGGCCAGAATCATCCCCTTTAAAGGCTCTTGGATGGAATTCTCGACCGACATCAATAACGTCATGTATGCCTACATCGACAGAAAGAAAAAATTACCTGTAACAACTCTCCTTCGTGCTATCGGATTCGAAACTGACAAGGATATCCTTGAAATTTTCAATCTTGCCGAAGAAGTAAAAGTTAGTAAAGCAGGACTTAAACGCGTTTTAGGAAGAAAGCTGGCAGCTAGGGTTGTGCGTTCCTGGATTGAAGATTTCGTTGACGAAGATACAGGTGAAGTTGTGTCTATCGAGAGAAATGAAGTCATAATCGAGCGTGAAACAATCTTAGAAAACGACCACATTGACCTTATTGTTGATTCAGGGGTAAAAGCAATTCTTTTACATCGTGAAGACTTCAACACTTCGGAATATGCGATTATTTTTAATACGCTTCAAAAAGATACAGCTAACTCTGAAAAGGAAGCTGTTGAGTTTATTTACAGACAGTTAAGGAATGCTGAACCACCGGATGAAGAAACGGCCAGAGGCATTATTGACAAATTGTTCTTTTCGGATAAACGATACGACCTTGGTGAGGTAGGTCGTTACAGGATCAATAGAAAATTGAACCTCCACATCTCTGAAGAAACTAAGGTTCTTACCAAAGAAGATATAATTTCAATTATCAAATATCTTGTTGAGCTTGCAAATGCAAAAACAGAAGTAGATGATATTGACCATTTAAGTAATCGTCGAGTCAGGACTGTTGGTGAACAATTGTATGCTCAATTTGGAGTTGGTTTAGCCCGTATGGCCCGAACCATTCGTGAACGTATGAATGTACGTGACAACGAAGTATTTACTCCTACTGATCTTATCAATGCCAAAACGTTATCATCTGTAATTAATTCGTTCTTTGGTACAAATCAGCTCTCACAGTTCATGGATCAAACAAATCCCCTGTCAGAGGTTACTCATAAAAGAAGGATTTCAGCACTCGGACCAGGTGGTCTATCAAGGGAGCGTGCAGGATTTGAAGTTCGTGACGTTCACTACACCCATTACGGGCGCTTGTGTACTATTGAAACACCTGAAGGTCCTAACATCGGTTTGATTTCATCCTTATGTGTTTATGCCAAAATCAACAAGCTCGGTTTCATTGAAACACCATACAGGGTCGTAAAAGAAGGTAGGGTTGATTTGAATGATAAGCCTGTTTATCTTAGCGCTGAAGAAGAAGAAAATAGAATTATCGCTCAGGCTACAACTCCAATGGAGAGTAATGGTTTGTTTAGTGAAGATAGAGTAAAAGTAAGGTATCTTGCTGATTATCCAATCATTGAGAGGGAGAAAGTTGACTTGATTGACGTTGCTCCAAATCAGATTGCCTCTATTGCCGCATCATTAATCCCGTTCCTTGAGCATGACGATGCAAACCGTGCGCTCATGGGATCAAACATGATGCGTCAGGCTGTGCCTCTGTTACAACCAGAAACTCCAATCGTTGGTACGGGTATCGAACGTTCAGTTGCTGAAGATTCACGAGTTCTGATTAATGCAGAAGGTGAAGGTGAAGTCATTTTTGTTGATGCTACGAAAATTACCATTAGGTATGACCGTACTGAAGAGGAGAAAATTCTCAGCTTCGATGAAGATGTTAAAACATATCACCTGACCAAATACATCAGGACGAACCAAAACACAAGCATTAATCTCAAACCTATCGTTCACAGAAGTGACAGGGTAACAAAGGGACAAGTATTGTGTGAAGGTTATGCAACCCAGAATGGAGAGCTTGCCATTGGCCGCAACCTGATGGTTGCTTTCATGCCATGGAAAGGTTATAACTTTGAGGATGCTATCGTAATTTCAGAAAAAATCGTTAAAGACGATATTTTTACCTCAATACATATTGAAGAGTTTTCGTTAGAGGTTCGCGATACCAAACGTGGTATTGAAGAATTGACCAATGATATTCCAAATGTTAGTGCTGAGGCTACGAAAGATTTGGATGAAAACGGCTTGATTCGAATTGGTGCTGAAGTAGCAGAAGGAGATATACTGATTGGAAAGATAACACCAAAAGGTGAAAGTGATCCAACACCTGAAGAGAAGCTGCTTCGTGCTATTTTCGGTGATAAAGCAGGCGATGTTAAAAATGCCTCTTTGAAAGCACCACCATCTATGAAAGGTGTTGTCATTGATAAGAAACTTTTCTCAAGGGTTATCAAAGACAGAAAATCGAAAGCGAAAGATAAAGATCTCGTTCAGGAATTAGATGAGCAATTCCACAGACAAACCAGTGAGCTTAAAAATAAACTGGTCGACAAGCTTTTATTGTTGCTAAATGGAAGAACTTCGCAGGGAGTAATGAATAATTACAAGGAAACTATAATCCCAAAGAAATCGAAATTTACACAGAAAGCGCTGTTAGCTCTTGATTTTGCCACTATCAATCCTAATAAATGGACTACTGATAAGGAAGATAATGAGAAGATTAAAACTCTTATTCATAATTACAATATCAAGCACAAGGAATACTATGGTATTTACAACCGTAAAAAGTTTGTAGCTACTGTAGGTGATGAGCTTCCAAATGGTATCGTTCAAATGGCTAAGGTTTATGTTGCTAAAAAACGTAAGCTTAACATTGGAGATAAAATGGCAGGTCGTCATGGAAACAAAGGTATTGTTGCCCGTATTGTGCGTGAAGAAGATATGCCATTCTTACAGGATGGAACACCTGTTGACATCGTACTTAATCCTCTTGGTGTACCTTCCCGTATGAACCTTGGACAAATCTATGAAACTGTACTTGGTTGGGCAGGAGCAAAATTAGGTGTCAAATTTGCCACCCCAATTTTTGATGGTGCACATATCGACGAAATTAATGGTTATCTCCAGAAAGCAGGCTTGCCTGAAAACGGGAGCGTTTACCTATATGATGGCGGAACAGGAGAGCGTTTTGATCAGCCTGCAACAGTAGGTTACATCTATATGCTAAAGCTTCACCATATGGTCGATGACAAAATGCATGCACGTTCAATTGGACCATATTCACTAATTACTCAGCAACCATTGGGCGGTAAAGCTCAATTTGGGGGTCAGCGTTTTGGTGAGATGGAAGTTTGGGCACTTGAAGCTTTTGGGGCATCTAATATTCTTCAGGAAATACTTACAGTCAAATCAGATGATGTTGTCGGTAGGGCTAAAGCATATGAAGCCATTGTTAAAGGCGATAATATGCCGACTCCAGGTATTCCCGAATCATTCAATGTTCTCATCCACGAACTTCGCGGCTTAGGTCTGGAAGTAACCTTCGACTAAAAATACACTTTGCAATCCCGCTTCTTGCGGGATTGCATTAAACAATCTTTTAACAAACAGATCACAACAATATGGCTTTCAGGAAAGACAGTACTATCAGCAGTAACTTTTCAAAAATCACCATTAGCCTAGCCTCTCCGGAATCAATTCTGGAGCGTTCGAGTGGCGAGGTTCTCAAACCTGAAACAATCAATTACAGGACGTATAAGCCCGAACGAGACGGTTTGTTCTGTGAACGCATTTTTGGTCCTGTTAAGGACTGGGAATGCCATTGTGGTAAATATAAAAGGATCAGATATAAAGGCATCATCTGCGACCGTTGCGGTGTTGAAGTTACCGAAAAGAAAGTTCGCCGTGAAAGAATGGGACACATTCAACTTGTTGTTCCAGTCGCACATATCTGGTATTTTCGCTCGCTCCCAAACAAAATTGGAGCTTTGCTAGGTTTGCAAACCAAAAAACTTGACATGATCATCTATTACGAAAGATATGTGATCATACAGCCAGGGATAAAACAAGTCGATGGTCTTCAGGTAATAGATTTCCTTACTGAAGAGGAATATATCGACATTGTAGAGGCCTTGCCAGCTGACAATCAGCATTTACCAGACTCTGATCCTAACAAGTTTATCGCAAAAATGGGAGCTGAAGCTATCCATGATTTACTTGCACGACTCGATCTGGATCAGATATCTTTCGATCTGCGACATAAAGCCAGCACTGAAACCTCTCAACAGAGGAAACAGGAAGCTTTGAAGCGTTTGCAGGTATTTGAAGCTTTTCGTGATGCACGAACACGAATTGAAAATCGTCCGGAATGGATGATTACCAAGGTAGTTCCGGTAATTCCACCAGAACTTCGTCCTTTGGTACCACTTGATGGCGGTCGTTTTGCAACTTCCGATTTAAATGACCTTTACCGCAGGGTTATCATCAGAAATAACCGTTTAAAGAGATTGATAGAAATCAAAGCTCCCGATGTAATCATGCGTAATGAAAAACGTATGCTTCAGGAAGCTGTTGACTCACTTTTTGACAATTCGAGAAAAGCAAGTGCGGTAAAGACAGAATCAAACAGACCACTCAAATCTTTGAGCGATAGTTTGAAAGGTAAACAAGGTCGTTTCCGTCAAAATCTTTTAGGTAAACGTGTAGATTATTCAGGTCGTTCCGTAATCGTGGTTGGACCAGAATTAAATCTCAATGAATGTGGTATCCCTAAAGATATGGCATCCGAACTATTTAAACCGTTTATCATCCGTAAGATGCTCGAACGTGGAATAGTTAAAACTGTTAAATCAGCCAAAAAAATTGTTGACAGGAAAGACCCGATAGTTTGGGATATACTCGAAAACATTTTAAAAGGTCACCCAATATTGCTCAACCGTGCCCCTACCCTTCACCGTTTGGGTATTCAAGCCTTCCAGCCAAAACTGGTTGAGGGAAAAGCAATTCAGTTGCACCCACTTGTTTGTACAGCTTTCAATGCCGACTTTGACGGTGACCAGATGGCTGTACACGTGCCTCTTGGAAATGCAGCAGTTCTTGAAGCTCAGGTACTTATGCTTGCCTCACACAACATCCTCAATCCTGCAAACGGAGCTCCTATTACTGTTCCATCTCAGGACATGGTTCTTGGATTGTATTATATTACCAAGGCACGTAAAAGCACACCTGATCATCCGGTAAAGGGAGAAGGCAAGCGTTTTTATTCTCCTGAAGAAGTTATAATTGCTTACAATGAAAAGAGAATCGATCTTCATGCGATCATTAATGTAAAAGTTGATATCAAAGAAGGTAAGGAAATAGTAAATAAGCTCATCGAAACTACTGTAGGAAGGGTGTTGCTTAATGAAGTAGTTCCACATGGTTATGGTTATGTTAACCAACTACTTACAAAGAAATCATTACGTGATATTATCGGTGCGATGGTGAAAAAACAAGGAACAGCTGCTGCAGCTAAATTCCTTGATGACATCAAAAACATTGGTTTCAAGATGGCTTACAAAGGCGGACTTTCATTCAACCTTGGAAATGTTAAAATTCCTGTTGTAAAAGAAGAGTTGATTCGTCAGGCCAATGAAGAAGTAGCAGAAGTACTTTCCAACTACAACATGGGATTCATTACCAACAATGAGCGATACAATCAGATCATTGATATTTGGACACATACCAACTCACGTTTGACGAATACTGTTATGCAGCATTTGTCACAAGACGATCAGGGCTTCAACCCCGTATACATGATGCTTGATTCAGGGGCGAGGGGTTCGAAAGAACAAATTCGTCAGCTTTCAGGGATGAGGGGTTTGATGGCGAAGCCGCAAAAATCAGGAGCTACTGGCGGTGAAATTATCGAAAATCCTATTTTGTCCAACTTTAAAGAAGGACTGTCGGTTCTTGAATATTTCATTTCTACTCACGGTGCCCGTAAAGGTTTGGCTGATACTGCTCTTAAGACTGCTGATGCCGGTTACCTTACTCGTCGTTTAGTTGACGTTTCTCAAGATGTTGTAATTACAGAAAAGGATTGCGGAACATTAAGAGGTTTAACAATTTCTGCTTTAAAGAAAAGCGAAGAAGTTGTTGAAACACTATACGACCGTATACTGGGTAGAGTTGCTTTACATGATATTTATCATCCTCATACCGGAGAATTGATTATCTCTGGTGGAGAAGAAATAACTGAAGATATCGCAGAGGAGATTGAGAACTCGCCGATTGAAAATGTTGAAATCAGATCGGTTTTAACATGCGAGTCGAAAAAGGGTGTTTGCGCTAATTGCTACGGACGTAATCTTGCTTCCGGTAAACTGGTCCAAAAGGGTGAAGCTGTCGGTGTTATCGCAGCTCAATCCATTGGTGAGCCTGGAACACAGCTTACATTGCGTACCTTCCACGTTGGGGGAACTGCTTCCAACATTGCGATTATGTCGAAAGTTGAAGCTAAATTTGATGGGATTATTGAACTTGAAGAACTAAGGTCAGTTGAAACCCAACGCGATGGCAAATCATATGATATCGTTATTGGTCGCTCAGCTGAAATGAAAATTGTTGATAAGAAAACTGGTATAGTTTTAACATCCAGCAATATACCTTACGGAGCTAATTTATATATTAAAGACGGAGCAGAGGTTAAAAAAGGTCAACCAATCAGCGATTGGGATCCTTATAATGCCGTAATCCTTTCTGAGTTTGAAGGAAAAGTAAGCTTTGAAAACATCATCGAAGGTGTAACTTTCCGTGTTGAATCAGATGAGCAAACTGGTTATAATGAGAAGGTAATCATTGAAAGCCGTATAAAAGCAAAAAATCCTGTTATAAAAATCTTAGATAAAGAAAACGTTCTTATAAAAACTTATGATATCCCCGTTGGATCTCATATCGTTGTTGAAGAAGGTGATTATATCTATGCAGGTGGAATGCTTGTTAAGATCCCACGTGCTATTGGTAAGTCAGGTGACATCACCGGAGGTCTTCCACGTGTTACTGAATTATTCGAGGCAAGAAACCCTTCAGAGCCTGCAGTTGTTTCAGAAATTGATGGGGTTGTTTCATTCGGCAAAAAACTGAAAAGAGGTAATCGAGAAGTTATTGTTACTTCAAAAACAGGTGAGGAAAAGAGTTATTTAATCCCCACTTCAAAACAAATTCTTGCTCAGGAAAACGACTTTGTTAAAGCAGGCACGCCACTTTCAGAAGGTGCTATGACTCCGGCCGACATTCTTGCAATTAAAGGACCAATGAAGGTTCAAGAGTATATTGTGAATGAAGTACAGGAGGTTTACCGTTTGCAGGGTGTGAAAATCAATGACAAGCATTTTGAGGTAATTGTGCGTCAGATGATGCGCAAAGTTGAAGTAGAGGATCCGGGCGATACACGTTTTCTTGAAGGAGAATTAGTTAACAAAACTGATTTTCAGGAAGAAAATGATGAAATCTTCGGAAAAAAAGTTATAATTGACGCAGGCGATTCAGATGTTCTGCATCATGGACAGATTATAACTGCCCGCAAGATGCGTGATGAAAATTCCTTGTTGAAACGTAAAGATAAGAAACTTGTTGAGGCACGTGATGCAAAACCAGCGACAGCATTCCAGGTATTGCAAGGTATTACCAGAGCATCACTGCAAACCAATAGTTTCATTTCGGCTGCTTCTTTCCAGGAAACAACAAAGGTTCTCACACAGGCATCTATCAACGCTAAGTCGGATGAACTAAGAGGATTGAAAGAGAATGTTATTGTTGGACATAAAATTCCAGCAGGAACAGGATTACCAGATTATGATGATTTAATTGTTGGTTCAAGAGCTGAATATGAAGCTGTTATGGAAGCTACTTCATTAAAGTTAAAAGTTGGACCAGAAAAGAACAGATAACTAATAACAATTCACCCTTCAGTTTTTGCTGAAGGGTGATTTTTTAAAACATAACTACAATGTCAGATAATAAAAATCAAATCAACATCGAATTAAGCGAAGAGATTGCAGAAGGTATTTATTCGAATCTTGCTATCATAACACACTCACAATCAGAGTTTGTTGTTGATTTCGTGAAGCTAATGCCAGGTGTTCAGAAAGCCAAGGTTAAATCCAGAATCATTTTAACACCTGAGCATGCGAAACGACTCTATAAAGCACTTTTAGATAATATCAAAAAGTATGAGTCGATTCATGGAACAATTAAAGAATCAAGTGGCGACGGAATGCCTCCCTTTACAATGGGTGGACCAACAGCTCAGGCATAACATAAAAGGCTATCGGATTCCGGTAGCTTTTTTTTTAATTTACGGATATCATCTCCCAATTTATCAGATCGTTCAGATAAAGCAAGTAACCATCAACTGGCTTCGTTTGTAAATCCTTCGCAATTTCTATATAATTTCTCATTTGCCTCATATGATGTGTTTCTTGTTTTCCCGTTTTATAATCAAGAATTATTACTCGGTCAGCAAGTTCAACAAATCGGTCTATTCTAAAGATTTTACCTTGGGCATTAAGTAATTCGGCTTCGGAACGAACATATGAACCAACTGAAAACGCCTGTTCAAGAACACTGTTGAAACGAAAACTTTCAATCATCCTGGTTAAAACCTCCACCTGTTGAGTTGTTAAATACCCTGTTGTTTCATAATGTGAAAGTACATTTTTTAGCGAATCAAATGACTTAATCTGGGCTAAAACTTCGTGAATAAGCAGTCCGTAATTTTTATCTTCATTAGCTACAGAAGCCTTTTGTTCAATTACTGACTCATCAGCAAGAATTAGTCTTCCAGTCCAGCCTTTTGAAATAAACAAGTCATGATGGCGGGTATCATCGCTGATTGCCAGATGCTCATTGCTTACAGATTTTGTTTCATCGCCAAAAACATAGCTTAACTTTTCGTCTGACCATACTTCTTTATGTTGCAGGTATTCTTTGAAAATCAATGGATATGAAATGCTCTTTTGCACTGGCAAATCGGAGAGAACATATAACCTGCTGATAGCCCGGGTGAAGGCAACATACAAAAGATTCATCATATCAAGTTTGGTCTTCTCTGTTTCTTCCTTGTAAAGGTAAGCGAAAGCAGTTCCGGTAAGCGCTGAAGTGGATGATACAAAACCAGATGTAAGTTTATCAATCCCTTCATTTCTTAGGTCAAGCCAGATATTCTTCCTGGTAGTGCCTTTGTAGGATCGATTTGCAAAAGGAAAAATGACAACAGGAAACTCCAACCCTTTGGCTTTGTGTATCGTCATTATTTTCACTGCATTTGTTTTCTCAGGAATGACAACTGATTTTTTACCACCCTCCTCTTTCCAATAATCCAGAAACGCATTCAACCCTTTCTGCTCCTGAACATGAAAACGATGGATCTCATCTAAAAAGAACTGAATATATGGGTCGGGAAATTTATCTAATTGGGTACTACGAAGCAATTCTTCCGAAATATCATATAAACCTTTACCAGGGTGTTGTTCATTCCAGTTGGATTTCGTTTTTATATAAGAAATCTGGCCTTTCTCATCTAAGTCATTATAAAATAACAGTTCTTCCGTTGCACTATTTGTAAAATACAAAGGGTTTATTTCCATCAAGTTAACTAATAATTCCAATCGATTAACTTTATGATCCGGAAGCAGATAAAAGGTAAGTAAATTAAGAATCAACCTTACAGATGTTGATGAATTAAGTAACAGAGAATCAGCTGAGACAACCTCAATATTTCTTGAAGACAGAAATCTCGCAACCTCGTCTCCCTCATGATGTCCCGAAACCAGAATAGTAATGTCATTCAATGCATAGCCATCATTCAATTGCTGGTCAATAAGATGAAGAATTCTCTCCATGATTTCAAGGTTCTTTATCTCCTTTCCTTCTGTTGAAGTAAAAAAGTCAAACTGAACCAATCCACATTTTTCGCCATGGAAAACATTTTGCCACTGTCCTTCAAAAACACTTTGAAGTTGCTGTGGCAACTGACTTTGAATAAAATCAAAAAAATCGTTATTAAAATCAACAATATCTCTGGATGACCTATAGTTCGTATCCAGCGTTTGCTCATTATATTGCTGTTTAATCAGGTCTTCAATCCGTTCTAAATGAGGCCTATCCTCTAATTTATGGATAAACGGAAGTTTTAAAAACTGCTGAAATTCACCTCCTCTAAACCTATAGATAGATTGTTTTCCATCGCCTACAATCAAATTTTCATAACCTGAAGCTAATGAGTTTTCGATCAATGGAAGAAAATTTTGCCATTGCAAAACGGAGGTATCCTGAAACTCGTCAAGTAGAAAACTACGGTATTTTTCACCCAATCGTTCGTAAATAAAAGCAACAGGGCTAATCTGCAAAAGATCAGCTATGCGTTTATTGAACTCGGAAATATGTACTAATTGCTTTCTATCAATCAGATTGTGGATAATTTCGAGCATATGAGATTGAAGCACAAAAGCATAGATGTTTTTCTTAAGTAATTGAAATAATACAAAACGAGGGTAAAAATTCTCATAGGCTTCTCTAATGCCATCAAAATTTTGAGTTATTTCCTCAGCAACTGATTCAAAAGCATTTTTGATTTTCTGATGCGTTGATTTTGCAATAAACGGATTGTCACTTTCAAAAGCATTAAGTATTGTTTTCCCTTTAAAAACGTCAGCTATATCACCTTCGGATAGTTTAATCAAAACAGACCCAATTCCTTTTGTCTTTCCAACGAGATCGAAAGGTGAAAGACCCACCATATTCAATAAATTTAAAATGGCTAATGACTTGGATACAAAAAGATTTGATATTTTTGTGATCTCTGTATTTAATTGACTTTTAATACTTTGAACATCGCTTTGGTCTAAAGTATCAGTTTTGTTCATTTCCAAAAAAGCCTCTTCACCTATCAACTCCTTAGCGTAAGCCCGCAATAATCGATCAATCCTCCAATCATTTTCATCATTCAATTTTTCTAAAATAAATTCAATGATTACAGCTGTCACATAATCATCGTTGCCAACTTTGCTTATTAACTCATTTACAACTTCTTGGGTTAAAACTGAGTCATTCAGTTCTACTTCAAAGATTGAAGGTAGCCGTAAATCTCGTGAGAATGTCCTGACTATTTTATGAGTGAACGAATCGATTGTACTGATACTAAAATCGCTGTAATGATGTAAAATGGACGAAAAAACCAAAGAGGCGTTTCTTCTTATTAAGTCTTCGTCGTTAAATCCTCTTTTTGCGAGCTGATTGATTAGAGTTTTATATTGTTTTCGGCTTGACAATTTTTCATCAGCAAGGATATAAAGGGCAGTTATTATCCTCGATTTCATTTCGTTAGCTGCTTTATTGGTAAACGTAACAGCAAGAATGTGCCGATAATAAACTGGTTGTTTTAGAACAAGTAGTAAGTATTCCAAAACCAGAGTAAAGGTTTTTCCAGAACCCGCAGAAGACTTATATACATTAAGTGGCATTATCGCTGAAGAATAATCTTTGTTTGTTTGTGGTAATCATCCTGTTGCAAATCAACAAGATAAAGTCCTGGTGGAAGCTTAGAAAAATCAAAATCAATTTTTGTTTGAGTGCTTTTTGATTGAAAAAACACCTCTTCATAAATTAAACGTCCAACACTATCAAAGATTTTAAGATTCCATGCTTTGTTAGAATCACCCGAAATTGCAACATAAATATGATCTTCAACAGGATTTGGGTAGATGTCAACTTTAACTTGATTTTCGATTTCTTTAATTCCAACAGTAAGATCGCGTACCGAATCTTTGTACATTACAGTTGTGCCTAAAATCTGATCTTCAACACATTGTAAGATAGGGACTTGATGATTTTTTGCCAACCACTTATACTCAATATAGTTTCGCTCAATCATGATACCTTGACCGGCAGTATCAGCGTAAATACTATCAAGTTCTGCAACAACCGATTTAAGTTTAATAACCTCAAAAGTACCGTAAGGTGTCATGAGCGTACCCCATCCATCAACTGTTGTCTGCCGCTGGCGTTCAATTGAAATATATCCCAAATCAGGCAGTGAAAACTCAAGTGAAGCTAGTGACTCGTAAGATTGATCAGCAGTAAGCGGAAAAGTGTATACTAAATCAGGTGTAGTGAATTTAAGCGGCAAAGGAACACCAGAAAGGATAATTCCATAACCAAAATCCTTGTAAGCCGAAGTAGAACGGTGATAAAACTGATATGCATCATCGAGCACCAGACCTGGCAATAGTTCACCGTTACCCAATCTCAACGCAAGATTAGAACTAGCAAAAAAGCTAGGCCAGAAAAAAACCGGTGTCTGACTAACAGTCTTAAACGTATCCAGGCGTTGAGTTGCAGGTATTAACGCTCTAAAATCCCAGATAGAACTTGGTCCTGTTTGTGTAAAATCAAAATTTGCAGCGTTAGCAGCAAAACTCATCCGTACGGTGTCACCGGCAAATGGCATGTCATTGTTATCAATTACTATCTGAGCATTAATTGACTGTATTGCTGCAAAATAAGCAAAAAATAAAATTATTAGTACTCTCATCATTTAGTTTTATTATTTTTATTTTTCTTCTTTTGAATCAGTTCGTTGAAAGTATCAAACTCTTGCCGGTAAGAAATACCAATACCTTGCGTATAAGGGGCATAGTTATCGAAAACGCCATAATTTAACCACGAACTATGATTGGAATGATTAAAAGCCTTTAACCTGAAGCTTCCATCAGCATTTAGTTTAACGCTAACATCCACATCACCAACAATATTACTAGCGCTTTGACTCACATTCTTATTGTTTGAGACTCCAAAATTTCCTTCAATAGAAACCCGGTCATTAAATAATTGAGTAGATAGCGCAACCTCCAATTCTTCATTACTGAGTGCGTCGCCGGGCCGATAGTTTAAACCAATATCGAAATCCTTACTTATTTGAGACAACAGTCCACTTAGCTGGCCCGAAAGCATTTCAAACGTTGAATTTGTTATTGATGAATTGCCTATATTGGTACTTGCAAAACTACCAAGAACTAGAAGCGAAACCATTTGTTGAGTCATTGCAGCATCATTTGTGGTGTCAATGACGGTAAAAACCCGTTGCTCAATATCTGTATCAGCTCCGGGTAGTGCGAAACTAAATCGAATATCAGGGTTAAACAACCCATTGGTTAAATGAATAATACAATCCACATTAATACGGTTTCTCAAACTTGAAGTAGTGTCAATTCCAAGTCCGGCAAGTGATGCTTTAACACGATAAACACCTTTAACATCAATATCAGCTTCATAGGGATCGCCAGTCCAGGTTATGCGGCCACCCTCCATGAGTTCGAACCGCTTTTTCAATAAGTTCTCGAAAGTAAAAGTAAACAACCCATTATCTACGAAATAATCACCATTCAAAGTGAAATTTCCTGCGTTATTCACACTTAGAGCAATATTCCCATTTCCCCTTGCTTCAAGGCTTCCCATATCATATGGTAGAAATATTTTAACAGAGGCATCAGGAGTAACTTCGGTTGCAAGGTTGATAGCAAATCCAGTATTCGAAACTGCTGGTATTAAAGATGTTAAAAAAAGTGAGTCGGCTAAAGATTCTGGCTTCTTCTCAATAAAATGAATGAAATCACTACTACCTACAGTTCCGGCTGTATTCAAAGGAATAACGATACTTGTACCTTTTTGGCTGATTGCTTTGATCGACATCTCAATATTATCCAAAGGACCTTTTACAAGAACCTCACCTGTGGCAACCGCAGAGCCATAAAAAAGCTCATTTTGCTTCGGCCCCGTGTTCATTGCAAGTAATGATTCAGGTTTGATTGATAAATCAAAAGCCCAATCAAGCAAATGGTTATGTGTAATAGATCCATTTATGATAGCTTTTTTGCCGGTAGTATCATAAAGAACCAGATTTTGAATTGGAATAAGACCTGGTAAAACCTCGACTGTATGTTGCAAAGAGTATTTAACATTAAGATAATCAATCAAAAAGGCTGTTCGTGCCAACTCCAGTTTGCCTTTGACAACAGGCTTATTTATTTCACCGGTGAGTGTAAAATCACCTGATGCCACGCCTTCAAGTTTACTGATAATACCTACAAAAAACTGATTGAGAATCCTCAGGCGGAAATTTTCGAGGCTCAGGTCGAATGTGATGTTATCATTCTTCCGGGCAGGATAATAAAACCCCCGAAGATTTAACATCCGACTGTTTCCTGTATTTCCTGCATTGATGATCTGAACATTAGCATAAATTGACTTATCAGTATTGCTCCAATTGCTTAGTATTCGGGCATCTCCAAGTCTTTCTTTATTCAAGCCCAATCCGGAAATGTGCAGATTGGAAGAAAAATAAGGATTTGCAATCAGATTTGAAAGCACAAGATCCCCGTTTATAATTCCATCCAAATCAAATCCAATAGTTCCGGTTATAACATCAAATGCAGAAATATTCCAATTTCTAAAAGCAACTACCAACGAATCCTGTTCCCTTAATGGAATACTGCCATCCAGACCCAGCTTACTCTCTCCCATCTGAAGTTCAAACCTTTCAATGCGAGTGACTTCTTTCTCAAAAGAAATTCTGTTGCCTTCTTTGAGCTGAACAACAGTATCATTAATAATCACATCGGTAAAGCCCATAGAGATAGCACCTTCATTGGCTTCGTTGAGATTATAAATACCATTAATAGTGCCCTTGTTAAGCAACTTTAACCGTTGATTATCCCAATCCAGTTGAAAAAACATCGTGTCATTTGCAGCATTTAAAACAAGCTTTGGTCGTTCCATACCAAAGTCAATTGATTCTTTCGAAGCAGCCTCTTTGAATATCAAATCGTTCATCTCAATAGTAACGCCTGCACTTTTGTTATCCGAATTAATAAGCAAATAAGGCATTTCCATTTTTACATCACTAACGGCTACCCAATCGCTTCTAAAAGTGGAATTCAATGAATTATTTTTTTCAGTAAAAACGCCTGACAAACTTGAATTAGGAGCTATTGATAATGAAGGAGCAAAAAAAGGCATTAAAGGGTTTAAATCCTTGATTTTAAGATTAAAATAAAAATCTTGATATGAGGTTGCAATAGCTTCTTCTTCAGGGATGTTCAAGAATCCAAAACTGATGTAATGGTTTAAATAATCTTTAAAAGAGTTGCCTAACGACATGATTTTGAAATCACCGCCCATTTCAAAATCGAAAAAATCAGTATTAATCAGACATTTTCTTCCAAGATATGAATCCTCTATCAGCTTCATATTTAATTCATTCATAATTAATTGACCGGCGCTGCTTAAAAAAACAAGACTATCAATCTGCAACTCGCCCAGAATACTATCGGGGTCAAAACCTGAAAAACGCGCTTCGACTTTTGAAGACAATCTCACAATACTGTCATTTTCAATAAGCCCCAATTGGTAAAAGTCAATGTATTTGATGTCCGATTGTAAATCCAATTTAGGAATTTTCTCAGAAACATCCATTGATCCTCCAAATTCAAGCCATACATTATCTTCATGTAATGCAAGGTCACCCATGAATATTTGATCCACAAGCTCAACTGAAAGTGGAATGTTTTTGAACGTATTTCCATTAAAATCAAAACTTGAAACTGCTCCTTCAATATATACTTCTGCTGTCTCAGTTTCAAATCCAACCCCTCTAATTTTAGCTGCAAAACTTGTACTGCCAAAAAGCTCCTCGTTTGAAATCAACTTACCCAACTCCAGGTTTACCACATTCAATGTAGTAGAGTAATGTGGTAATTTTGTGCTCTCATTGGTGCGAAAAACCAGGTCAGCTGTGATCTGTCCAATATCTGTCATTGCCTTAAACCGTGTCACAAAATCTTCATACTTACCCTCAAAAGTGCCTTCAACATTGACTTTACCTAACTGATCGAATGTTTCTGGGAGTAATATAAAGCCACCTTCAACAGGAATTGCAAATTTCTCAATATCTGCTATTTCTGTTTCAAACCGCTCTACATTAAGATTGATATCTGATTGAAAAAAATCTGGCAGGCCACGCATTTCAATGTCACCTTTAAATGACGTATGTTCTCCAAAACTAAAACTCATATCCTTTGTAATAAAGTCGGAAACATAGCCATCGAGGTAACCCGAAAAGGCAATCAAATCTGGCATCTCCCACATTATTGGGGCAAAAACACCGATATCAGCCAAAAATAAAGATGAGGGCTGAACATTAGCAGTAAGCTTAACAGAATCAATAAAATCAAAAAATGCACCATATCCATGATAATCCAATTTGAGATCCATTTGGACTGAAGACTTAGGAGTGACTAATGTTAATCCATTGGCTTCAAGACCATTGGAATGCATCTGCAAGTTAGCTTTTAATGATTTAAGCTCTATCCCACTTTTCTCTTTTGCCTGAAGTTTTTTAATGTGAGCCTCGACTGAATCATTGATTATAACTAAATCTGTAGCTTCAAGAAAAATATTTTCCAATTGCAAATTGTTATAATCCATCTCAACAAGACTTGAATCGGCCAGTTCTTCAATTTTGTAGGTAAAACTCCCATTGTCAAGCCTCAATGATTCTATTTGAATCGGGTAAGGTTTTGATATTGTGGTGTCAACACTTTCAGAAGAAAAATAATCTGTAACAAACTGGAAATTCAGATCTTCCTCGCCTTTATATTGAATAATTTGCGCATGAAAATTTGAGACAGAAGCATAATATACATCCAGTTTATTCGTCAGATTAAGGGGAAAAACAGATATTTTCAGGTCTTTAGCTGTAAACAAAACATTGTTGTGCTTGTCTTTGAGTGAAATATCTTTGATATGTATTGAAAAATCGAGTCCCAAAAACAAACTTCCAATAGTAAGCTCAGTCTGAAACTTCTCCGAAAGATACCCAGCTGCATAGCGTGCTGCAAAGGTCTGAGCATGAGGAGTTCTTAAAATCACCAAGAGACTGATTGGAACAGCTATCAAGGTGACGAACAGCATTAGGATACTATTTCCGAGCTTTTTTTTGATTACTTTTGCGGTTTTACAAATGATGAATATTTACATACTTGGCATTGAGACCTCTTGTGACGATACCTCTGCAGCTGTATTGCGCAACACCGAAGTTCTATCTAACATTATTGCCAATCAAGAAGTTCACGAAAGATTCGGAGGAGTTGTTCCTGAACTAGCCTCTCGGGCACATCAGCAAAATATCATCCCGGTTGTAGATACAGCCTTGAAGCAGGCAAATATAAGTAAAAAAGAACTTCAAGTAATAGCATTTACAAGAGGTCCGGGCTTACTTGGTTCTTTATTGGTAGGTAGTTCATTTGCAAAAGCTTTTGCGCTGGCATCAAATATTCAGCTTGTTGAAGTTGATCACATGGAAGCACATATTTTGGCCCATTTTATAACAACTTCCGAGTCGAAAAAAGTACCTGAATTTCCTTTTCTTTGTCTTACCGTTTCAGGAGGTCATACCCAAATAGTAGTGGTAAAGGATTATTTTGAAATGGAAATTATTGGCAAAACAATTGATGATGCTGCTGGAGAAGCATTTGATAAAGCTGCAAAGATCATGGGATTACCATATCCTGGCGGACCTCTCATCGACCTTTATGCCAAAGATGGAGACCCCTCAAAATTCAAATTCTCAGAGCCACGTATCCCGGAGTTGGATTATAGTTTCAGCGGACTAAAAACCAGCATTTTATATTTTCTTCGTGATCGGCTAAAAGAAGATTCAATGTTTATTGAAACAAATAAAAATGACTTGTGCGCTTCCATTCAGGACTCCATTGTTAAAATCCTGATGAAAAAACTAATCCTGGCAAGTAAACAAACCGGCATAAAACAAATAGCTATTGCTGGAGGTGTTTCTGCCAATACCGGTTTAAGAAACGCATTAAATAATGCTGCCTTGCAAAATCGGTGGGAAGTATTTATTCCAAAAGCCGGCTTAAGTACCGACAATGCGGCCATGATTGCAATAACAGGCTATTTCAAGTTTCTTAGAAACGAGATGGCACACCAAAAACAAAAACCTTATGCCCGCCAAAGCGCGCGCTGAAAGACCTCTAAAACTTAATTACATGAATTGGAATCAATTACTTTCAGCACACCGGTCAACATCCACCTCCCGCCCGGAAGATATACGAAGTCAGTTTCAACGCGATTATGACAGGATTATTTTTTCGAGTCCCTTCAGAAGATTGCAAAATAAAACACAGGTATTTCCTTTACCAGGAAGTGTTTTTGTCCATAACCGCCTTACTCATAGTCTCGAGGTTGCCAGTGTCGGCAGATCGTTGGCAAATACCGTTCTGAAACAATTACTAAAGCGGTCTGAATTACATGACATGGATTTACTGTCTGAATTAGGGTCAATTGTTTCTGCTGCATGTTTAGCACACGACCTGGGAAATCCACCTTTCGGACACTCAGGCGAGAAGGCAATAAGTCAATATTTTAGCGATGGAAAAGGCGCAATGTTACGTGATAAGTTGAAAGAGGAACAATGGTCAGACCTGATCTCTTTTGAGGGAAATGCTAACGCTTTTCGCATTCTAACTCATCAGTTTGAAGGAAGAAGAAGAGGAGGATTCGCTTTAACCTATGCCACACTGGCAGCCCTCGTAAAATATCCATATCCCTCCTACCCTACCGATCCGCAAAAAAAGAAATATGGTTTTTTCCAATCAGAAATAGCATCTTTTAAACACATTGCCTCCACATGTGGAATTCCACTTATTGATGAAGAAAAAACAATTTATGCTCGTCACCCTCTTGTTTATCTGGTTGAAGCCGCCGATGATATAAGCTATCTCATCATGGATATCGAAGATGCTCACAAACTTGGGATACTAAGTACCAAAGAAACCGAAGATCTCCTTCTTGCATTTTTTGATGACGACAAAAATTCCGATGCACTTGCCTACAAAACAAACATTTACAAAGAAGTAACAGATACAAACGAACGAATTGCGTTTCTAAGAGCAACGACAATCAATTTGCTTGTAAATGAAGCTAGTAACGTGTTCCATAATTATTATGATGAAATAATGACTGGAACTTTTCAATCATCATTGGTAAAAAAGCTGGAAGGACACTACCAAATTGCCCTCAATAATTGTCGCAATCTTAGTGTTGAAAAAATTTATAATCACCCATCAGTAATCAAAATTGAGTTAACCGGCTTTAATATTCTTGGCACTTTAATGGATGAGTTTACCGAAGCTGTTCTTCATCCGACTAAAACCTACAACGCAAAGCTTTTATCGCTTCTCCCTGCCCAATTTAAACCGCAGTCGCAAGAACTTTACCCTCAATTACAATCAGTTGTTGATTTTATCTCCGGCATGACTGATCTTTACGCAATGCAACTTTATAAAGATTTAAGGGGAATAAGTTAGTGATACCTAATTATTCTTCCTGAAAGTCTGATGCATTTTAGTAATATTGCATGACAAAATCAAAACATGGAAAAATTGCAATTTCAGGATGATAGTGAGTTGATTGGTTTTGAAAAACTTATCATTTCACAACCCGATGACTATGAGGGCAGTGTTGTTTGTACGCTAATCCGGTTGAAGTCATTACAACGAAAAAAAATGGCTGTTTTGCATGTTCATGGTTTCAATGACTATTTTTTTCACGAAGAAACAGCCCGTCAATTTTTTCTACATCATATTGATTTTTATGCTGTTGACGTTAGAAAGTCAGGACGGTCAATACTACCACATCAGAAAATGAACACCATGCGTGATGTTCAGGAACAATTTGACGATATTAAGAAATGTCTTGAAATAATCCGGCAGTTACATCACGGGCCGGTGATTCTGTTTGGTCACTCTTTGGGTGGTCTAATAGCTGCCTTGTTTGCCGAAAAGTATAAAAATACGGATTTATTTGATGCAGTTTTTCTCAATAGTCCATTTTTTGAACAAAATAAAGATGTCATTACGCGAAAGCTGCTTATTCCTGCCGTAGCATCTTTAGGTAAAAAAAGACCTCATTTGTTAATCCCAGGAGGATTTTCCAAATTTTATGGTCCTAGTCTTCATATAAATGACCATGGATTATGGCATTACAACTTAAGCTGGAAACCTCATGTTGCTGCATTGGTAAACGCCGGATGGGTTAGATCTGTTTATCAGGCACAGAAGAAGTTGCAGGCTGGTATTACAATTAATGTTCCTGTTCTGTTGGCATATCCCAAAGAAAGCTATGCTGGTCTTCGCTGGAACAAAAAATTCATGCGTGCAGATGCAGTTGTAAATGTAAAACATATCGAAAAGTATGCTTCATCTATCAACGCCACAATGGAAATTCTTGTAATAAAAGATGCTGTCCATGATCTGTTTCTTTCTGCTCCTGAAATTCGATGGAAGGTAATAAATGAAATTATTAAATGGATCGATCGTTTCTTTCCGGAAAAAAGAAACTTAGATGATAAAAATTAAACTCATGAACTCAACCTTTTTATTCATTAAGAGACTTCCAAAGTCATTGGCACTTGTCTTTTTGCTCTGCTTTTTAATGATTGGTTTTTCATCTTGTTCCTCGATGAACAGCGGGTTAAACACAAGACGTGAAATAAAAAACAGTTCCAAGGCAACACCTGTTTCGAAAAAAAAAGAACCCCTGCCTAAAAATTTCAGGCTTAAAAAATCAAAGCAATCAATTCTTGGGCAGGAGCACAAATAGTTTAATCTGTTAACAAACTTCTGATCAGTCAGTTATCATGGTTCAAGCATAAATGGATAACGGTAATCTGTTGGAGGATTAAACGTCTCTTTTATTGTTCTGGGTGAAACCCAACGTAAAAGATTCAGATAGGACCCCGATTTATCATTAGTTCCAGAAGCTCTTCCACCTCCAAAAGGTTGGTGTCCAACAACAGCACCAGTGGGTTTATCATTGATATAATAATTACCTGCTGCATTGGTAAGTGCAACGTTAGCCTCTTCGATAGCAAAACGGTCGCGTGCAAAAACGGCCCCTGTCAAGGCATAAGGAGAGGATTTATCAACCAATTCCAGGGTTTCAGTCCACTGTTCAGCTTCATATATATAAACGGTTAAAACAGGACCAAACAATTCTTCACACATGGTAACATAATGCGGATCATTTGCCCTGATTACCGTTGGTTGAATAAAATATCCAATTGATTTATCGTAAGTTCCACCAAATACAATTTCAACCTCAGGGTCTTTTTTTGCATTCTCGATGTATGTTGATAGCTTACTAAACGAAGCATCGTCGATAACAGCACCCATAAAGTTCGTAAAATCCTCAACGGGGCCAACCTTTATTGTTTTAAGGTCGTTTATCATCAGCCTTTTAATTTCTGGCCATAAGGTGTTGGGGATGTAGGCGCGGGATGCTGCGGAACATTTCTGACCCTGATACTCAAATGCACCTCTTACCAATGCTGTAGCAACTGCTTTAACATCAGCACTTTTATGCACAACAACAAAATCTTTTCCTCCGGTTTCACCTACAATTTTTGGATAAGTGTTGTGTATTGACAAGTTATCTCCGATAGCTTTCCATATCTTCGTAAAAACTGATGTGGATCCAGTATAATGAATTCCTACGAAATCAGGATGTTGAGACATGATTTTTCCTGCGACAGGCCCTGGGACGAAGATCAGGTTTATTACGCCATCCGGAAGACCTGCTTCCTCAAAGATGTCCATGATTACTTTAGCTGAGTAGATTTGAGCATTCGACGCTTTCCAAACAACAACATTACCCATCAAGGCAGGAGCAGATGGCAGGTTACCAGCAATAGCAGTAAAATTAAAAGGTGTTAACGCATAAACAAAACCCTCTAATGGCCTATATTCCATTCTGTTCCATATTCCATGATCTGAAATAGGCTGGTCTTTATAAATCTGCGACATAAAGTACACATTGTACCTTAAAAAGTCGGCGAGCTCGCAAGCAGAATCAATCTCAGCCTGGTGCACAGTTTTCGATTGACCCAGCATAGTTGCCGCATTAATAATGGAACGGTATGGTCCGGAAACTAAATCGGCGGCCTTCAGGAAGATAGCTGCCCTGTCCTGCCACTCCAAAGCTTGCCATTTCTTTCTTACTGTTAATGCAGCTTGAATGGCCATTGTAACATGTTCTGCTCCTCCCTGATAAAAATATCCTAAGGTATGAGCAATGTCATGTGGAGGGTGAATCCTGATTTTGTCATCAGTTTTGATTCGTGCTCCACCAATCACCATTGGTATTTCAATCTCTTTTGATCGCATTTCTTTAAGAGCTGCTTTAATTTCAGCTCGTTCAGGACTGCCAGGAGCATAAGTTTTGACAGCTTCGTTCCATGGTTTCGGAACTTCATAGAATCCACTAAACATAATCTATTGTATTGATTTGAAGTATATTATATTTTGTAACTTTAGTTAACAAAGTTAATCAATTAATCTTAACAGAATAATTCTAAATAGTTAAAAAGAAATAATACAGACTATCTATCTTAATGGTTGTTTTCACTTGAATTGGCACCAACATTGAAAACAATAAACATGTTTAGAATGCTTTTTTAATCGCACGAATATTTTGTGAATTCTTAAGGCAAAAAAGCATCTGAACCAGGGTAGTAAAATTTCTCCTTTGCAATTTGTTCTGAAAACAAGTAATAGGAAACAATGGCAGTAGAACACACAACTCCCTCACTATTAACCAATTTTGTTTCAATATCAACAATTTTTGACCGATACTGCAAAATTTTTGCCTCCAATCGTAGTTCGTTTTCGTTGGTATAAACAGGTTTGAGGTACTTAACACTCATTTCGCTGGTAACGCCCGAAGTTTTGCAAATAACCTGCACCACCCAACCCGCCACTTCGTCGAGTAAGGTAGCTATAATGCCACCATGTAAAACCTGATGAAAGCCCTGATAACGTTCATCAGGTTTCCAGCGTGCAATAATTGATTCATCATGAAGTTCAAAACTAAGATTTAACCCTATTGGATTTTTATGTGAGCATCCAAAACACAAATGCGCATCAAGTTTATTGTATGGATTAATTACCTTCATTCTTTCGTTACCACTTACATGTTAAAACCTTGTCAAACGACATATAAAATTTAAAATCAACGAATTATCTCACCCATTTGAAAAGTTGTCTGATGAATTAACATACCTTTCTCATCAAATTCTTTCCAAATACCATCTTTTTTATCGTTTTTGTATGAGCCCTCCGTTCTAAGATTACCGTTTTCAAAATAGTCTGCATATTTTCCATCCTTGACATTTGCAGCATAGTTTTGCTCCGATTTTAATCCGCCACCGGGGTAATAGGTAAATTGCTGTCCTTCGAAAAGACCTAATTTATAATGGTAAGTAGCCAATCGTTTTCCTTCTTCATCAAACCAAAAACTTGGGCCTTCTTTTTTGCCATTTGAAAATTGTGCATCTTCCTGCAGTTGCCCACGATCATAATATGTTTTTTTTGAACCATGCAAAACTCCTTTTTTGTAGTTCTCCTCCATTGTAACTCTGCCGCCTGTTCTGAATCTCAAAAACTGACCATTTAATACATCGTTCCAAAAGTAAGCTTGTAAAGTTATAAAGCCGTTTTTGTCGAGCTCAACATATAAACCGTCTAACTTCCCTTGATTGAAATTCTGAAGTATATGCAGTTGACCACTTTCAAAAAAGGAAATCCAGGTACCGTTCTGCAACCCTTTCAATACCTGTCCTCTACAATTTTTACCATTGATTGTCAATTCGTGCATACCATCAGGCAGGGAGGTGGCATCTGTATGAAATTTTACTTGCGCAAATGCCGGAGCTACAATCAGCATAGTGAAAAATAAAATGAAAGGTTTCATATTTTTGAGAGATTTTTATCTAAAAACTATTAAAGCAATTGATTTGCAAAGTTAGCTTTTATTGTCAGAAAGGAAATGAAGGGGCAATGAAGTAGATTCATTTGAAAAAATAAAAGAGGCCATCCCAGTATGAAATAGCCTCTTTCTTTACTAACCAAAATTCATTCAATGTCTCAACAATTTTGTTTCAACAATCAAATCAATAAATTAGTGCAAATATCATGCCTTAAAAACTCTAAGTGCAATCACGAAAATAAAGTGAGTAAATAGTAGGATTAGGATTGAATGACCGTACCGTAAAGGTCAAAGTGATCAGCATCAATAATTTCCACATGATAAAAGCTACCAATTTGCAACTGTTGTTGTGCTAATATCAACACTTCATTGTCAACCTCAGGAGAGTCATATGCTGTTCTTCCAATGAAATAGTCACCCTCGAGTTTATCAATGAGGACTCTCTCAACACTTCCAATCCTTTTAAGATTTATCTCCAGTGAGATACTTTGTTGCAACTCCATAAGTTGTTCCATTCGTTGAACCTTAACATCATCGTCAACAGTATCCTCCAATTCAAAAGCAGAGGTGCCTTCTTCAGGACTATAGGCAAAAACACCCATTCGATCGAATCGCGCATCCTTGACAAAATCATACAATTCCTTGAACTCTTCATCTGTTTCGCCAGGATAACCAACGATAAAAGTTGTCCTAAAAGCAACACCAGGAATTCTCTTCCTGATTTTCTTTACCAAATCCAATGTTTGCTGCTTATCAACATTACGCTTCATTGAAGCAAGAATTCGACTGCTTATATGTTGCAAAGGCAAGTCAATATAATTGCATACCTTTGGATTTGAAGCCATTACATCTAATAAATCATCTGGAAATCCATGCGGATAAGCATATTGTATGCGAATCCATTCAATTCCTTCTATTTCTGAAAGCTTCTCGATTAGCTGACTAATAGTTCTTTTACCATACACATCCAACCCATAAAAAGTAAGTTCCTGTGCAATCAGAACGAGCTCTTTTACACCCATTGTTGCAAGCATCCCGGCTTCTTTAACAAGACTTTCGATGGTTTGTGACACATGCTTACCACGGATCAAAGGAATTGCGCAAAAAGAGCAACTGCGATCACAACCTTCCGATATTTTCAAATAGGCATAATGATTAAGCGTACTTAGGATGCGCGTTGAATTGCATAAAACACCTTCACCCTGGACTGCCTCAGATTCAAATAAAGAGGTTATTTTATCCAAATCATTCACACCAAAAAACGCGTCAACTTCATGAATTTCGTCTTCGAGGTCTTTTTTATAACGTTGCGACAAACATCCCATCACAACAAGCTTTGAGAGCTTTTTTCTTTTTCTCAGCTGAGCAAACGAGAGAATAGTTTCAACAGATTCTTCTTTTGCATCGCCTATAAAGCCACAAGTGTTTACAATAACAATATCTGAATTGTGATCGCTATCGTGTTCAATTTCATACCCAAGCTCAAAAAGTTTCGCTCCAAGAAACTCAGAATCTACCTTGTTTTTGGAGCAGCCGAGCGTTACAATGTTAACTTTTTTTGACATTAAAAGGTGCGGTTTTAATCTTTGTCAAAAAGACTATCAACAAATGCTGTACGATTAAAAACCTGTAAATCAGTCATTTTCTCACCGATTCCTATATACTTAACAGGAATTTTAAATTGATCAGATATTCCAATTACTACTCCACCTTTGGCGGTTCCGTCGAGTTTTGTAAGAGCTAAAGCATTCACCTCTGTTGCTGCTGTAAACTGCTTTGCCTGTTCAATAGCATTTTGTCCGGTAGATCCATCAAGTACCAATAAAATCTCATGAGGAGCATCCGGGATAAGTTTCTGCATCACTGCCTTGATCTTGGAGAGCTCTTTCATCAAGTTGATTTTATTATGTAACCGACCAGCTGTATCAATTATGACAACATCTTTCGATTGACTTATAGCTGATTTTAGGGTATCGAAAGCAACCGAGGCCGGATCAGCACCCATTCCCTGAGATATTACCGGAACTCCGGCACGTTCACCCCATATTTTTATTTGATCAACAGCAGCAGCTCTAAAAGTATCTGCCGCCCCCAAAACAACTGATTTACCGGCTTTCTTGAAATTATAAGCCAATTTCCCAATCGTGGTTGTCTTACCTACTCCATTTACGCCTACAACCATGATAACATATGGTCGTTGTGTATCGGGAATATCAAAATCGTCACCATCACCCGAGTTGTTCTCCTGAAGCAAGTCAGCAATTTCTTCTTTCAAAATACGATTCAACTCATTTGTTCCAAGATATTTATCCTTGGAAACGCGCTTTTCGATTCGTTCTATGATCTTAAGCGTTGTTTGCACACCTACATCTGAAGTAATTAGAATTTCTTCTAATTCGTCCAAAACTTCTTCATCCACTTTGGATTTTCCGACAAAGGCTTTCGAGAGTTTAGTAAAGACACTTTCGCGTGTTTTTTCAAGTCCTTTATCAAGGTCTTGTTTTTTCTCTTTGCTAAAAAAGGAAAAAAGTCCCATAGTTTGATTTCGTATTTCTTTAGGTTGTTCTTTAGTTGTGTTAAGGTTCTATACTTCGTTTTCTGCTTTTTAGAAAATTAGTAAAATTTTGTAAATCAATAAAATAATCCATTAATTCTGTTAGAACCTGACTATGAGGACCAATTATTTCTTTCGATTACTTACTAACAGAAAATAGAAATGAGCTTTCCCAAAAAGATTGGAAAAGCTCACTCCATTATCACGAAGATACTATTATCTCTTGCTCAAAAACTCCTGAACTTTATCGTTTGGAACGATTGTTTCTGTAAATGTATAAGCACCAGATTTAGGTGACCTTTTCATTCTTATTACTTTTGCAAACTCTTTACCAGATGCTTGCAGCGTTGCAACTACTTTCTTTGCCATGTCTCAAATTATTTGATTTCTTTGTGAACAGTCATTCTTTTTAAAATGGAGTTATACTTTTTCAACTCCAACCTTTCAGGTGTATTCTTCTTGTTCTTGGTGCTGATGTACCTTGAAGTACCAGGTAAACCACTGGTTTTGTGCTCAGTACACTCCAGAATAACCTGAATTCGCGCTTCTTTCGATTTCTTAGCCATGCTATTATCCTTTCAATTTTTCGGACGGCAAAAATATACATTTTCTGTAAATCTACCTAATAAAATGATATTTTTTATAATTAAATTTTTATTTTCAAAACGTTGACTCATAACCAATCTGCTTAAAACGGTTCGAAGTCCTCTTTTTTAGTTTAGAATATTTTTTATGTAGGGTTCGATACCTGTAAAGAAAAACTCAACAGCGATCACCATGACGATCAACCCCATCAGTTTCATCAAAACTTTATTTCCTGTTTCACCCAAAATACGCATGATTTTGGTTGCACTTAAAAGTATAGTTAAGACGATCAAACAAACTGCCAATATCGCTGTAATTAAAATTATCTTTTCGTTCATCTGCTTGCTTTGATCCATTAAAATAATTGCGTTTGTAATGGATCCCGGACCGGCAATCATAGGAATTCCCAGTGGTGTTATCGAGATATCCTCCACATAAGTTTTCACATCTTCTTCTCCAATCTTCATTCTGCTTAAACGGGCATTGAGCATATCGTAACCCATTATAAAAAAGAGTATTCCACCAACGACCTTCAGACCTGATACCGATATTCCAAAAAAATCAAAGAGCATCTGCCCTCCAAATGCAAAAACGATCAAGGTTGAAAAAGCTGTTAGTAAAGCTTTAAAGGCGGTTGTCCGGCGCTGCTTTCTGTCAAGATCAGAAGTCATCGACATAAAAACAGGCATGACGCCTAAAGGATTCATAAGGGTAATAAAAGAGGTAAAATAAAGCAGCCAAAGCGTAAGAAGATCGGTCATTGCTTACATTTTTTTGATCACTGCATCCACTATATCAAGAATTCTTACTTCCCGAAATTGCGCATCCTTTTGCATTCCGAAAGCTCTTTCCATCATTTCTGATGTAATTTCTTTGTCTTCAACACCTGATGCATTGATTTTTACGTTCAAAAAAGCTCCCATTACCGCTGATCTGGCACAAAGTGCTCCTACCCCGGCATCGGAAACAGAATTAGGATTTCCCTCTTTTGCCATTGCTTCAATGAGTTCCATTGAATCCAACGAAACCTTCATGACGCGCAGAGGAACCTGCATAGCATATTTTGAGGCTTCCTGAATGGCTTGGTGGCGCAAATGTTTTTCGTTGTCTGATTTTTTTGGCAAGCTAAACGCATCCATTATTTGATTGAATGCCCTGGTATCCTCATCAACAAGGAACAGTAGTTCATCTTTTATCTTCTGGCCTTTCTCAGCCCAAGCGGAAAACTCCTCCCAGCGATCATCCCAGCCCCTCTTATGCGACGATAAGTTTGCCACCATGGTAGCAAGGCTTACACCCAATGCGCCCAGATAAGCGGCTACTGAGCCACCTCCAGGTGCAGGAGATTCTGATGCGGTAAGGTTTGCAAAGCCTTTAACTGTTAAATCAATAAGTTTTAGACCCTTTTGATCTTTAGCAAGTACATACTCAATAATTTTTTCTTCAGGATTGAAAGGTTTCAACTCATCAAGTCCCATCGACTTAATGGCAATTTTGATTAATTCAGCCTCATCAACCCCTTTTGAGCGTTGTTGTTTGGAAAGAAAATATTTACCGGCATCAATCATCGATTTTAATGGAATCAAACCCACCAACTCCGAACCAGTAACCCTTACTCCACGCGCCTCAGCTTTTTTGCATACTTCGTCAAAGGCAACGTGAACCGGTGTGATACCAATATTTGTGAGGTTCATTGATATCTGAGCTATACCATACTCTTCGATAAACCAGCCAATTGCTTTGACCGATTTTAAACTTCCTGGAGTATAAACCTGATTCCCTTTATCGTCTTTTACAATTTTTCCGGTAATAGGATGACCTTCACGCAGCACCCGTCCTCGCTCTCTGACGTCATAAGCAATGGAGTTTGCCCGGCGTGTTGAGGTCGTGTTTAAGTTTACGTTGAAGGCCACGAGAAAATCTCTTGCCCCAACTGCAGTAGCTCCTGAACGTTCATTAAAGATTGCGGGGCCGAAATCAGGTTGCCACTTTGGATCACTAAGTTTCTGAGACAATCCTTCATATTCACCTGAACGGCAATTGGCCAGATTTTTTCTTTCTGGCTGGAAAGCAGCGCTTTCGTAACAAAACACAGGAATCGACAATTCTTCACCAATACGTTTAGCCAATTTACGGGCATACACAATTGTTTCTTCCATCGTTATATTCGAAACAGGAATAAGTGGACAAACATCAGTTGCTCCCATGCGCGGATGCTCGCCCTTATGCCCTCTCATATCAATTAATTCAGACGCTTTTTTCACAGCCTGAAAAGCAGCTTCGATAACTTCATCAGGTGTTCCGACAAAGGTAACTACTGTACGGTTGGTTGCAGCTCCCGGGTCAACATCCAAAAGTTTTACTCCTTCAATCTTTTCGATTTCATTTGTTATTTGTTTTACCAAAACCATATCCCTGCCTTCGCTGAAATTAGGGACACACTCGATAAGCTTTTTCATTTTTTAATGTCTTATTTATTTGGATTTAAATTAGTTACACATGTATTTCATTTGCAATGAAGTGACATATCAAACTGAGAAATGTCATTGCATATTATTGCTGCACACCGCCAATAAACACCTTATTTATTTTATTTGTTCCGTAATAATAAGGCATGTACTCAAGTCCGGACATAGGATTGGTTATGAAAAAATCAGCTTTTTTACCGATAGTAATACTTCCGGTTTCGTTGCTTACATCCATTGCGTATGCGCCATTGATTGTTGTTGCATTAAGCCCCTCCTCAGGGGTAAGTCGATACAAGATACTTGCCATCGATAAAATCAGCTGCATATTCCCTGAGGGTGAAGATCCCGGATTGAAATCGCTGGCCATTGCAACAGGCAATCCATAATCAATCATTTTACGTGCAGGAGCATAGGGCATGTTGAGAAAAAAGGCTGCACCTGGCAAAATCAAAGGCATTGTTTCACTACCTAAAAGGACTTTCATTTCTTCCTCCCCGGTAAACTCCAAATGGTCGACTGACAATGCGTTGTATTTCACACCAACCTGTATTCCACCTGATAAGGCAAGTTCATTGGCATGAATTTTTGCCCTAAGGCCATATTTCATTCCGGCATTGAGAATCCGATCGGTGTCTTCAACAGTAAAAAAACCTTTATCACAGAACACATCAATGAAATCAGCAAGGTCTTCAGCGGCAACCATAGGAATCATCTCATTTATAACCATATCGACATATTCATGTTGCCGGCCACGGTAATCAAGAGGAACAGCATGGGCTCCAAGAAAATTGGCTTTGATAGTAAGTGGTGATTTTTCTTTCAGTTTCCTGATGACACGCAGCATTTTCAGCTCTGCTTCTGTTGTCAGACCATAACCACTTTTAATCTCTACTGAGCCAGTCCCCATTTCAATAATTTCTTGAAGACGCAGCCAGGCGCTGTCGAACAATTCCTCTTCAGAAGTAGATTGAATAGCTTTAGCCGAATTTAAAATTCCACCGCCACGCTTGGCTATCTCTTCATAAGTCAGGCCTTTGATTTTGTCGACATATTCCACTTCGCGGGAAGAAGCAAAAACCAAATGCGTATGAGCGTCACAGAAAGAAGGGATAAGCAAGCCCTGTTCTGCATCTATCAAACGTAAATCGGTTCTTTCTTGTAAAAGCTGCTTGTAAACAGAATCTTCAACATTACCAAAGCCCGCAATCAACCCATCCTTTACAAGGATATATGCATCTTTGATTCTGTTAACCTTTGACATATCGCTCCCTTTTAACAGAAGCACATCTTCGTCAATGATACCAAGGAGTTCTTTTATGTTGTTGACAATCAATTCCATGTATAATATATTTCTTCTGAAAATCCTTGCAAAGATAGCGAAATATGATAGAATTTGAGGTATTAAAACAGGATCTAAGAATTAACGCAATCGATTTCGGAAATTAATCTAAGACCTAATGTATTTCAGTTTTGCTCTTTATAGTCTTCTTCACTTAAAACGTTCCCTTGCTCATCGTAGCTCAACCACTTGCCTGATTTTAGTCCATTTTTAAAACTACCCGTCATTTGGACATGCCCTGACTCATAATAAAAAGTAAACAACCCCTCTGGCTGATCATCTTTAAAATTCGTAACTGACATCACTTTTCCATCCTCAAAAAATTTAGTTGAAGATCCGTTTTTCAGTCCTCCACTATAGAATGTCTCTTCTGCTTTCTGAGCTGTTCCCGGATAGTAAACAATCGTAACCCCTTCAAGAAGATCATTTTTATAACTTTCCTCAGAGAGAAGCACCCCATCAGCATCGCTATATATTCTCCAGGTACTATCTTTCTTTTGATCGAAATAAATTCCTTCTGCAATCAAAATTCCATTTTTACTATAACTCTTGTTAATGGCTTTAAGTCCGTTTTTCGAAAATTCATTTGTAGCTCTTTTACTACCATCTTCATAAAAATATTGAAACGTACCAACAGGTTGATTATCGTGAAACCTACCTTTATACCTCAGACTACCATTTGAATGCCTTCCCTCCCAGGCACCAAACTTTTTTCCGGAATCATCTTGTTGATTTATATCTTCCTGACTAAATGATACATAAGGATTAAGAACAAACAATATTGTACAACTTAATAAACAAATGAAATTCTTCATGGAATTGAGATTAATCGACAAAAATACGAAGCATTCAGAAATATTCTACTTTTGCCAAAACGTTAAAATTGACTGAATATTCTTCCACCTTGTTAGAAAATGCTGTTAGTGAGTTGTCGCGCCTGCCCGGCGTTGGCAAAAAAACAGCTTTACGCCTTGCTTTACACCTTTTACGTGAAGATGGGTCGCGAACTGAGGCTTTGGCACGTTCGCTGCAGCAACTTCGTGAAAAGATTATGTTTTGCAAACGCTGTCATAACATTTCCGATAATGAAACCTGCGGTATATGCAGCAACCCGCGCCGCGATGAAAATATTTTGTGTGTTGTTGAAGATATGCGCGATGTAATGGCTATTGAACGAACTTCGAGTTTTAGTGGCCTTTATCACGTACTGGGTGGTGTAATTAGCCCTGTCGAAGGCATTGCTCCTTCTGACCTTCATATAGCCTCTCTGGTTCAACGAATCATAGTTGAAGATATTAAAGAGATAATTTTAGCTTTACCAGCAACAATTGAGGGAGATACTACGGGATATTACATCTACCGGCAAGTAAAAAACGAAGGATTAAAGGTTTCATCAATAGCAAAAGGTGTTGCTATTGGTGATGCCTTGGAGTTTGCAGATGAAGTTACTTTGGGGCGATCCATTCAAAACCGCATTCCTTTCGAGGCCCTTTAATCGATGTGGAAGTTCTGTTCCTCTTTAGTTACTGAAATTGTATCTCCAAAAAGATCGAGCTGACGTTCAGATACAAAGAACTGTTTTGGCACCTGAACATCATAATTATTAGCATATTTATCAATGCTCTTTTTGATGAGTTTGATAATGGTAGTTTTGCGCGCTTTGCAATAATTAGTCAAAGAGCGGTACTGCTTTTCAGAGAGTTTAAATTTAACTTCCTTAAATTTAGTCTTTCTTTTTTTGGATTTTTTTTTGCCTTTCTTTTTCATAGGCAGTTTTTATTGGCTGCAAGTTAAGATTATTCGCTTTAAAAACACCAAAATAAAAGATAATTAGCTTATTCAGAATTATTCTCTTTTCTTCATCCAATCTAAAAGTTTATCAGCCAGCTCTTTAGCTTGCGCCACTGATTTACCCTCAGCATAAACACGAATTATGGGTTCTGTATTGGATTTACGTAAATGCACCCAACCTTCTTCGAAATCGATTTTGACTCCATCAATTGTAGTAACTTTCTCATGTCCAAAATCAGCAGCAATTTCGGCTAAAATCATATCAACATTTGTATCGGGAGCAAGGTTGATTTTGTTTTTTGACATATGGTAATCAGGAAATGTTTTGCGCAATCCTGAACAAGTTTTGCCTGATGTTGCCAATTGCGTAAGGAACAACGCAATGCCAACCAACGCATCGCGGCCGTAGTGAAGTTCAGGATAAATTACACCTCCGTTTCCTTCGCCTCCGATAATGGCTTGTTTACTTTTCATCATCTCCACCACATTGACCTCGCCAACGGCCGCCGCAAAGTATTCCATGCCATGATTTTTCGTCACATCGGCAAGAGCACGTGTTGAAGAAAGGTTTGAAACTGTATTGCCTTTTTCATGGCTCAGAACATAATCTGCTACTGCAACAAGCGTGTATTCCTCACCAAACATTTCACCGTTTTCATCAACAATTGCAAGCCTGTCAACATCAGGATCAACTACAAAACCAAGGTCGCTTTTTGTTTTCTTCACTAATTTCGACAACTCGGTAAGGTGCTCCGGCAATGGTTCAGGATTATGAGGAAATAATCCGTTTGGATTACAATATAGCTCATGAACTGTTTCAACTCCCAAAGCATGTAATAAGGCTGGAATAGCTATTCCACCGGTTGAATTAACAGCATCTACCACAACTTTAAAACCAGCACGACGAATTGCCTCAGCATCTACAAGCGGAAGATCCATCACCATTTGGATATGTTTATCGATCCAGCCATGCGATTTATTGTAAGTTCCTATAGATTCAACATCATAAAAAACAAACTGCTGATTATCTATAATTGACAATAGCTCAGTACCTTCAGCTGCTGAAATAAACTCCCCTTTTTCGTTCAGGAGCTTAAGCGCATTCCATTGCGAAGGATTGTGACTGGCTGTAAGGATGATACCAGCATCGGCATTCATACCTGGCACAGCAATTTCAACTGTTGGAGTAGTTGATAAACCAACGTCATACACATCAGCACCCATCGACATCAATGTGCCACAAACCAAGTGATTAACCATTTCACCGGAAACGCGTGCATCACGCCCTACTACTACTTTTAATTTACCATCATCAGTTTTTCTCTTACGAATCAGCTGCAAAAAGGCTGCAGTGAACTGAATGATATCAACAGGAGTCAGATTTTCGCCAACAACACCTCCAATAGTTCCACGAATACCGGAGATTGATTTTATGAGTGTCATACCAACGTTTTTTGGAAGTGCAAATGTATCCAAAGTATGTGATGAAACAATCTTTTCTTATGGATAATTACAGCACTTTCTTTCAAAAAAAAGCTTTCTATTATTCCTTTAACTTGAAAAAAATAACTTGTTCATTGATTTTACCTGCTTGGCATAAGAGTGTTTTCTATCCCATTAATTATTAACATTTACTAAGAATTAAAAAGTTAATAAAAAAACAAACTCAGATGTTCAAACAGCCATCAGACTGTAATATCTTTACGCAGTTAAAAAGTTAATTAAACATATACGGACTAACTTAAGTGGTTGCATAAATTACTGTTTTACATTCGTTTAAACGTGTTTAATGACTTTGATTCGGTTTAGAAGGTATCAAGATACAAATCAGGTTGCTGAAAAGTATTACTTTTGCAGCATAATAGGAAAAAGAAAATGATGAGTGAAGATTTTCAATGGGAAGATGATTTTCAAATTGAAGAGTTAGCAGCACGTTTCGAAGATATGGTTCGGAATGGGTTGGATAGCTATTTTGATTCTGAAGAATTTGAGGCTCTTATTGATTATTATCAGCTAAACTTTAATAGCGACAAAGCCAGGCAAGCGCTCACGGTAGGTATGAAAATGCATCCCTATAACAATCGCCTGAAAATCATGTCGGCCCGTCAAATGGCTGTTGATGGCAAATATATAAATGCACTCAATCTTTTAGATGAAATAGAGACAACAGAACCAGCTGATGTGGATATTTTGCTGACAAAAGGTTCGGTTTACAGCATGATGCTTGATTTTTCCAAAGCCGTGAAGGAATACGAAAAAGCCTTAGTTATTGTTGATGAAGATGAAATGGAAGAAATTTTTTCGACCATAGCCTTCGAATATGAAAACATGGGAGCATTTGACTCAGCCCTGGATTACCTTTTCAAAGCATTGGAAATAAGTGAGTATCCCGAACAGATATTATTCGAAATAGGTATGTGTTATGAAATGGCTTCCAGATTAGAAGACTCTGTCAGCTTTTTCTCAAAATATCTTGAAGAGCAGCCTTCGAGCACAGCATCATGGTTCAACTTAGGTCTTTCATACCACCACCTCGAACTTTACGATAAAGCAATTGATGCATTCGAGTATGTAATTGCCATTGATGAGAGTTATATTCCCGCCTACATTAATATGGCTCAGAGCTATGCAGCCAGGGGCGAATACCATAAAGCAATCGAGGTATATCATGAAACAGAAGCTTACGAAAAACCCGAATCTCTTACATTATACTATATAGGAGAATGTTATGAAAAACTCCTGGATTATGAGCAGGCTCTAAAGTATTATCAACAAGCGATTGAGGTTGATGAGAACCTTTCGGATGCCTGGGCCGGAATTGGTATAATTCATGATGAAATGGGTGATGCTGAAAAGGCAATTCATTATGTCGAAAAAGCTATTGAACTTGACGATATGAATACCGAATTTCACTTGATTGCAGCTGATCTTTTTATCAAAACGAATAGAACAGATAAAGCAAAGGAACATTTTCAGCGTATCGAAGAAATTGATCCTCTCGACCCTGATTTATGGAAAGAATACGCGTACATGCACATTCTCAGCGGTGAAAACGAAAAAGCCGTTCAGGTTTTAAAAACAGGTCTTATCCATCAACCTCTGAACGCAAGTATTATATACCGTTTGGTGGCAGCACTTATTTTAAATAAGAATGCCACACAAGCTTATTATTACCTTGAAACAGCTCTTGAAATTGATTACAAAGGACACGATGAATTGTTTGAGTTTATGCCATCCCTTCGAAACAATCAGAAAGTGAATGATTTAATCAATCAATATTTGCCTTAAAGCGGGCTGTTGATCCATTGATTATTCAGATAACAAACAATAAAACTAAGGATGATGAAATCAGTGGATATACCTTCAATCGTTCAATTGCAGAAAGAGTATTTTTTAACCTGTGAAACCTTACCGGTAAGCTTCAGAATTGCGCAGCTAAAAAAACTCAAAAAACTCATTCAACAGAATGAAAAATTGATTGCTGAAGCGCTTTTCCAGGATTTAGGTAAGTCGGAATTCGAAGCCTACACCACAGAAATAGGCATAGTTTTAGAAGAGATCAGCTTATTTTTAAAAAAGACAAAAAAGTGGTCTTCGAGGCAACGTGTATCCGATCCAATCGCTGCATTTCCTTCATCAAGTTTTATACTTCCCGAGCCTCATGGTGTTTCTTTGATTATTTCGCCCTGGAATTATCCTTTCCAATTGGCTGTAGCACCGCTTGTTGCAGCCATTGCAACAGGAAATTGTGTAGTTATTAAGCCGTCTGAACTCAGCACAAAAACTTCTGAGATTCTTGAGGAACTCATTAACAATAACTTTGAAGCCAGGTATATTCATGTAATAAATGGTGATGCTGCAACAAGTCAGGCATTACTTCGTGAGCATTTCGATATGATTTTCTTCACAGGGAGTCCGCGTGTTGGCAAGATTGTTATGAAAGCAGCAGCAGAGCATTTAATTCCAGTTGTGCTTGAACTTGGAGGAAAAAGCCCTGTTATTGTTGATAAAGGAACAGATATTGGCCTAACTGCAAAGCGAATCATTTGGGGTAAAAGCATCAATGCCGGACAAACTTGCATTGCCCCGGATTATGTTTTAGTGGAAGAAAGTCAACAGGAAAGTTTGATTGAAGCCATGCGAAAATCTGCCATCGAGATGTTTGGTGAGGATGCACAAAAGAGTCCCGATTATCCACGGATCATCAACGAATCCAATGTTTTAAGGATGCAACAGATGATGAAAAAAGGTAAAGTAGAGTTCGGAGGACAGTCTGATCTTTCTAAAAAGTTTGTTGCTTTAACTATTATTTCTTCACCTGATTTACAGTCTTCGTTGATGCAGGAAGAAATCTTTGGACCAATACTGCCAGTTATTAGTTATAAAACATGGGACGACGCACTGCATTTTGTTAAAAGCAAGCCAAAGCCTTTGGCTTTATATATTTTCACAAATAATAAAGGGAATCTTCGGTCTGCACTTCAGCAGCTGAGCGCTGGAGGTGTCACTGTTAATGATACCATTATGCATTTCACAAATGGATCTTTACCATTTGGAGGTGCTGGGTTCAGTGGAATTGGAAGCTATCATGGAGGAGCAGGGTTCACCGCGTTTTCGCACATGAAGCCAGTAATGAAAAGAGCAACATGGCTTGATCTCCCTTTGCGGTATCCGCCATTTAAGAATAAATTGAGGTTAGTGAGATTAGTTTTAAAATAATACAAAACGATGAAAGAAAGTCTTCAGCTGATTTTAAAAGGCATTGCCATGGGAGCTGCCAATATCATTCCGGGAGTATCAGGCGGTACTATCGCACTTATTACCGGAATTTTCGAGCGGCTTATTAATGCTATAAAATCGATTAATTTTCAAGCAGTTAAACTATTTTTTGGTGGTAAATTTACTGAATTTGCCCAACTGATTGACCTTTGGTTCTTAGTCAAAGTGTTTTCAGGTGTGGGAATTGCTATTTTTAGCTTAGCCAAATTGTTTGATTTTCTCTTCACACATTATCCGGTTTTTATCTGGGCTTATTTCTTTGGTTTAATTTTAGCAAGCGTATATTTTGTTGGCATTACAGTTAAAAAATGGTCTGTTGGTGCAATTATAAGCTTTGCGCTGGGAGCCGGGATAGCTATAGCAATATCATTTATGTCGCCCGCCAGTGAAAACAGGGATTTCTTTTACCTCATTCTTTGTGGTGTTGTTGCAGTTTGCAGCATGATACTCCCCGGCATTTCAGGCTCGTTTGTTTTGATATTGATGGGAAATTATCAGCTTGTTGCTATTGAGGCTGTTAACAATCTGGATTTCAAAATTTTAACACCTGTTCTGATTGGAATGGTTGTTGGCCTGATTCTGTTTTCCCATTTTCTTTCATGGCTGTTTAAGCGGTTCAAGAACCAAACAATCGCATCACTTACAGGGTTTATTTTTGGATCTTTAGGAGTAATTTGGCCATGGAAAGAAACTAAATATGTTTTGGATCAAGCTGGAGAGCCCATTTTAAAAAACGGTAAGCTTTTAGTTGAAAGATATATTTCAGTTCTGCCCGGGCAATTTGGTACAACAGAAATAGTTGCTATTTTTCTTATGTTTGCAGGCATTTTGACTATTTGGCTTGTTGAAAAAAGTGCAACAAAAACAAATGAGTAAGCATATCAATGACTAAACTATTCGGACTCATAGGCTACCCACTTTCTCACTCATACTCCAAGAAACTCTTCACTGAAAAGTTTGGGAAGTTAAAAATTGATGCGCGCTATGAATTATTTCCTTTGGAAAGTATCAAGGAATTCCCTGCATTGATTGAAAACAATCCTGAATTAACAGGTTTAAATGTTACGATTCCTTACAAGCAGGAAGTTATGACCTATCTGAATGAAATTGACTTTGCTGCAAAGATGATCGGAGCTGTTAATACCATCTCAATAAAAAGATTTAAAGGCAAACCCTATTTAAGAGGATATAATACCGATGCATATGGTTTTGAGCAAACGTTGGTTTCGCTTGTGAAACCTGACACAAAAATCAAAGCCCTCATACTTGGAGCTGGAGGCGCTGCACGGTCAGTTCGTTATATTTTGAGAAAAAATGGAATTCCCTTCCGTTCTGTTGGACGTTACAATCTTAAAACAGATCAATTAATTTATGGATTGATCACTCCTTCCATTATTGATCATTACAAATTGATAATTAATACAACCCCGGTAGGAATGCACCCTGCAATTGATATGGCACCTGAAATCCCTTATCAATATATTGGAAAAGAGCACATTTTGATTGATGTAATTTACAATCCTGAAGAAACTTTATTCCTTAAAAAAGGAAAAGAGAAAGGAGCATTAACTGCCAATGGCGCAAAAATGTTTGTTCTTCAGGCAGAAGAAGCGTGGAAAATATGGCAAAAAATTTAGCATTAAGTCGTTACCTGACTTTAGTGGGCCCAGGCTTATTATATGCCGGTGCTGCAATTGGTGTTTCTCATCTTGTTCAATCTACCCGTGCAGGTGCTGATTTTGGATTTGAGTTGATGTGGATTTTGTTTGCTGCGAACCTACTCAAATTTCCATTCTTCGAAATAGGAAGCCGCTATGTTTTGGCAACAGGAAAGACACTGGTTGAAGCATACTTTGAGGCAGGAAGGTGGATTTTAATTCTGTTTTTTATTGTTTCTGTTTTAAGCATGTTTCCCATACAAGCAGCGTTAACGCTCGTCACAGCCGGGCTTCTTAACTTTGTGTTTGATTCCAGCATGAGCGCAGCTGCCATGAGTACAATACTTGTAATAGTTACCATGTTCTTTTTTATAGCTGGTAAGTTTCAACTTCTTGACAAGATGATAAAAATTGTCATAATTGTTCTTACGCTTTCAACACTTGTCGCTGTTGTCAGCGCACTTAACCTGCACCGTGCTCCTGTTGTTGAAACAAGCCCTTTTGATTTCCTGAATAAGACCCATTTACTCTTTCTCATTGCTTTTATAGGCTGGATGCCTGCACCTATTGATATTGTTGTGTGGACTTCACTTTGGAGTCAATCAAAATTTGATACACTAACTGAAAAGCCTGACCTTAGGTCTGTTCTGATTGAATTTCGAATAGGTTTTTTTGGGACAATGTTTGTTGCTGCTTTTTTCCTTGCAATGGGCGCCTTAGTGATGCATGGAACAAATATTGAGCTTTCGCCCAACGGAGCGGTATTTGCCGGGCAACTTATTGGCATGTACACTTCTACCATAGGCCAATGGACCTACCCTATCGTTGCAATTGCGGCTGTTAGCACCATGCTTAGCACAACTATAACTGTGACAGACGTTTACCCGCGAACACTTTCTAAAAGTGTAAAGCTTTTATTCGCCGGCTCACCAAAAATTGTTAACTTTTTTAACTACGTTTTCTGGATTGTTACTTTATCTACCGGAGTAATTCTATTAATCTGGTTTTCAGGAAGTACGATGAGATATATGGTTGATTTTGCAACAAGCTTATCATTTGTTACAGCACCTATTCTTGCTTTTTTGAACTACAAAGTGATTATGTCACCCAAAATAGATGCTCAGTTTCAGCCAGCACTTTATTTACGTATCTGGTCGTGGGTTGGCATAATTTTTCTGTCAGCTTTTACACTTTTTTACCTTTATTGGCTCATTTTCATGTAATTAACAGATTGCATTTACAGCATCATAACTTCCTTTAA
>CAYXCZ010000037.1:0-45238 GCA_964463695.1 uncultured Lentimicrobiaceae bacterium
TGGCTTCGTGCAAAACATTGCGAATGCTTGTCGTGGAGTAACGCCCGCCGTATTGTCCTTCAATGAGGTATTCCTTCGTACTGTTTCCGCCACGGCGGATAGGCGTCTATCATTTACACCACCAAAAATAACAATACTTACAGATTTTGTTATGAGTTTGGATGGCTCGAAATTGAAGGTGATAAAATACTGATCATCAACTGGCAACCCTTTATGAAAAACCCAGTCTGACTACTCTGACTAAAACAATCAGCCTGTCTGCCATAGAGGAAACAAGCAGAACCTGATGACTGTCGTATCAAAACAAATAAAACCCTCAAAATGAACGAAAGTCGTATCAAAAGCTTACAGAATCTTACCCAAAAACCCACACCAGATGTGTTGTCAGTCATCCCTCAACGCCAAAAAATCACTTACTTTTCTCCTTAAGGCAGCTTAGTCACTACGGGTTTCGCTGAACAGCGAATAGACCAAAAACCAATCCACCTCATGATGTTTCTGGCTTAAGGCCTCTGATCAAGCATAACATGACATATGAAACCTGAAGCATTCACCTATTTTCCCTCCCCCGTGATAAGCGTTTTCAAATACGCATCGCTGTAATTGATATCAAACTCAACCCACAGGGGTAGGTGGTCGCTCATTTGAAAGGTCTTCCATTCTTTGAATTTTTTATCAAATAGTTCCTTGCTGTACGCCTTTTTGTTGGCTTTCATGGTATTGCAGAAGTCTTCGAAATACAGGTCTTTTTCATCGTCTTTATAAATGGTCTCATAAAAATCAAACACCCCTGCATTGCCCGAAAACTTCACTTTGTTCTTGCCTTCCTTATAAACGATCTGATCGTAAAACTTGTCTTTTTTGAGGTTGCTTCCCGTTCTTTTTAAAAGTGCCTCCGGAATTTTAAATCCACCTTTCAGCAAGGCCTGCATGGTGCGGTCTTCGTTGTCGGGGATATTGAAATCACCCAAAAGGATAAAATTCTCCTCTTCTGCCTGAGCCCGTTTCTTGAAGAACATCGAAAGGTTTTCAATCTCAGCGATGCGTTGTTCGAATTGGTCGCCGCTGTCTTTGCCATAATAGATGTGCACTGTACACAGGTTAAACTTAAACCAGCCAGCCTGAAACGAAACCAAGTAAGGCGTCCGGGCAAACTGCGGGACCGGCTTGGCTGCCGTTGCAGGTAAAACAATTTCGCCTGCGATATTCCTGAAAAGCACCTTTTTTTGGTCATAAACAAAGGCCATACGCTCACCGTTTCCTGCGCGTCCTTCGGTGATGTCGGTAAGGAAATAATTATAATCCGACCCCAAAATCCGGATTATCTTTTTCAATCCCGAGAGGTCCTGATTGATTTCCTGCAGGGCAATGATATCAAATGCCGAGATAATCTCAGCCAGGTAGTAAATGGATTCTGTTGTCCGGGGACCGTTTTTCTTGTTGTTGGAGTCAAACTCACGTATGTTGAAAGTAGCCAGCAACAACTTGTCCTCACGCGTCTTAGCAGGTATCTTCTCCCGGATCGATTTCCTTAGAGCCAATATCTTAGTGGCAATTTGAGCCAACTTCCCTTGAGGGTTTTCGTAATTCTTGCTGTTGACAATTTCGTATTTCAAATTTTGATAAAATGGCATAGGTGTGTGTTTTATAAATTAAACTGAAATTGTTTTAGGTTATTGTCATCTATCTACCTGGCATTTTTATAATTCTATAAGTTGCATCATTGCCTGCAACAAAACATCTTAATCCTCTATTCTTTGCTGTAAATGTAAAACAAAATGTCTGGCGGCATACTTGCCCACGCAATAAATGACCAGCCCAAAAGGATAAAACACATTATCGCACGATGCTCATCACTGCGGTCTTCAGACTATTGACTTGCAGCCGGTTAAAGGCAGTAAAAATAAAATACAGGAATAAGAATTCCAAGACATTTCTAAGAGAAATTCATGGATTTTTCATCAGGTTTTGCGGTTTTGTATCATTACCCAAGAGTCTTGTCGCATTGACTAAGAGTCTTGTCGCATTACTCAAGAGTTTTGTCGCATTGGTTAGGAGATTCTGTCATTGCTTAAGAGTTTTGTCGCATTGTTTAAAAGTTTTGTCGCATGCATAAGAGTTTTGTCGCATTGTTTAAGAAATTCTGGCTTTGCGCAATAGGCCCGGACCGTTACGCAAGAGTCCAGGACCGTTGCGCCAGAGGCCCGGACTGTTGCGCGAGAGTTTGGTACCGTTGTGCAAGAGTATATTCTCTTTGAATTTGAGTTTTATGGCTTTGTGCAAGAGTCCACGACCGTTGCACAAGAGTCTTGGACCGTTGCGCAAGAGGATATTCTCTTTGTTAAAGAGTCTTGTCGCATTGTTCAAGAAATTCAGTTTTTTTTGCGCAAGAGTCCCGGACCGTTGCACAAGAGCCCCCGACTGTTGGGCAAGAGTACCCGACCGCTGCACGAGAGTCCAGTATCGTTGCACAAATTCAAGCGCCAGCCAAAACCTTAAACGCTAAACCACTCTAAACACCATACTCCGATCATCTATGGAGCTTTGGGTGTTGATTTGATTGATTTTTTATAAATATTTTGCTGCGCTGCACCTACGATAGGTTTTCGCTGTTATCAGATGTTGAGCTTTGGTTGAACTATTATAAATATTTCGCTACGTCTCTGCTGAGATAAATGTTTGCCATAGCTTAGGGTATTTCGCTCCTACGGAGCTTTGGGTGTTGATTTGGTTGATTTTTTATAAATATTTCGCTGCGCAGCAGCTAAGATAGGATTTCGATATTAGCAGATTATACGTTTGTTGAACTATTACAGACAATTTGCTGCGCAGCAGCCATAACAAGTTCGCTGCGAATGGAATTTGTCGCATTATTCAAAAGTTCTGGTTTTGTGCAAGTCACTCCTATTCTACTTTTTTAGCACCATAGGTGCGTCATATTTATAGAAAACATTGTTAACGATAATATTAGCTCCGTAGGAGCGACATCAATCCATATCAAAAATATATTCTGTATTGAATTCAATTTCATACCGTTTTAAAAATTCAACATATTCCTCTTTAAATGTTTTGGATACGTGATGCTCTTCTTGTTTGTTTATGTATTGAATGATGATATCCATTTGGGAATGTCCCAGGGTAAAAGCGCCAAACCCTTGCTGCCACACAAATTTCCCTGTCACGAAATTTCTTTCGTTGACAAATTTCGACGAATTTGCTTTAATATCTCTGACTAAATCAGATAATGCAATGTCAGGTTTCATCCCTAAAAGGATATGGATGTGGTCGGGCATTCCGTTTATAGCTATCAATTTTTGCTTTTTTATTGGTGACAATGCCAGTTATGTATTTATACAGCTCATCTTTCCATTGTGGGGAAACGATGTTAGCTCTGCCTTTTACTGCAAAAACGAGGTGAAAATAGATTTGTGTATAGGTGTTTGCCATGGTTTTTAATATTTCGCTCCTCTGGAGCTTTGGGTGCTGATTTGGTTGATTTTTTATAAATATTCCGCTGCGCTGCAGCTACGATAGGATTTCGAGGCTTGCAAATTATAGGTTTATTGAACAATCATAGACAATTCGCTCCATACAGCTATTTTCAGTTTTCGCTGTTTACAGCATTCGTCGCATTGTTCAAGAGATTCCGGCTATACCCCATTCCGGAATATTCCAATTTGTTACCCCCTCTCAAAATCAACCATCGAATGAATATCCATTTCAACGAATGAATTTGCATACACTGCTCAACCCATTCTCCATTTTCAACCTTGCAATAAAAAGACCTCTGGGAAGGTGGTTCATGGGCACTGTCGAGGTCCGGATTCCTGAAGCAGCGTTTAGATGTAACTGCATCTCCATTCGGCCAGTGCTGTTGAAAACTGATAAAATTCCTGACTCTGTATTTTCAGGAAAAGAGAGGTGAAGCATGGAGGTTTGACTAGTGTAATACAACTCCGGCTTTGACGAAAGCTCCGGTTTTTCAGCTGTTCCAATCGTCGAATTGCTTAGGTTGATATCAAGAACAATTCCTTCAATCACTGTGAGTTCATAAGGAATATTCTCTGGCGGCATCGAGTACCAGCCATTGGCCGAGCCACCCCATCCAAAGTTGAAGTGATACAATTCATCGGTGTTGTAACCATCCACCACCACGTTATGTCCTGCTGTTTGTGAAGGATTCACGAGTCCAAGCTGTGCAGGAAGGGCAATCTTAATATTTTCAGTCAGCATCGCATTCAGTTCCGGATTGGTGGGGTAAACCAGCTGCGCATCCGAATACCCGAATCTGATAAACGCATCATAAGCCTGGTCGATTCCAAAAGTACCTGAGACTGAAGAGCTGTATACCTGTTTTGCAGCTGCACCACAGGCATAGGTAAGCGCTGCCTTGTCACTGTTTTTGAGCGGAACTCCCTGCTCGTAATGTGTTTCCAGGGTGTCGAGATATAAATTGAGCTGTTCCCACGAAGGAAATCCGCGGTTCTCCCAATCGTTGTCAATCCAATAACTGTTACCTGAACCAAAATTATGGTAGTAGTCATCGGTATCCGAGAACCGGGTTTTGTTGGTCCTTTGATGAAAATTCACAATCTGAGCCATAGCAGTGGCTGGACAACCGGCAACACTCCGTACCTGAGTTTGTCCGTCAATCGGACAAAATGCATTGTAGGGAGCAGTTTGTGTCCAATTGGTTGACAACCAACCTCCTGTCGGTGACCATCCTTCGGGAGGCCATTGCTCAAATAAAGGCTTTTCGGTTGCCGGATTCATCCAAAAGTTCCAGGTATCATGGTTTCTGGAAACTTCATCATCCTCCAGACTTACATACTGCTTTCGAAGTTTGAGATCCTTAATCAATAAAGGAAGGAAACTTGTCCATGCCTCACCTTCACCAAAGTTGGATTCATCCGACCAGGCTACGATCGGTGGAAGGTTTGTAGTAGTTGAAACGATGACAAATCCACGGGGTTCACAATGGATCAGCCAGACCAGACTATCGTTACCCGCCGTCAAAGCCTCTGTAAAAACGGAACTTTGATTTGGATGCCTGATTTGAAGGTAATTGTTTGCTACCCTTAGAGCCTCATCTCTGCTTATGGACTGGGCGGTAGATCTCTCAGCTGCTGCTAACAGGAAGAAAGACAGCAGGATCAGAATGCCTGTTATCTGTTTCATGTGAATGAAAATTTAAGACAGTCAAAAGTATGAAATACATAATCAAAGTCAAAACAGAACACAAACTTTATTTGTGGTTGACTTGCGCATGGACAACTGTTTAATGTCTCTTTCTTTGACGAATTTTTTCGATAAACGGCATGAAAAATCGATTCACCACAGGATCTGTTGGTTTGGTGATTCGTTTATCTGTTGATTCGCTGATCTGTTGATTTGTTGATTTGTTGAGGGCTGGTTTAGAGTGGTTTAGGGTTTAGAATTTAGGGCTGAAGCAAGAAAACATTATTCTGTCTGTTCGAACTTGTTGACAAAACTATCCCAGGCAGAGTGCGTGAGCTCGTGCGAATCGGAAGGATTCGACTAAAGGATACTACAATGTGCGTCAGCCAACCTTTAGACCTGTTGACTTTCAGACTTGCAGACCTCTGGTTTTTCATTGTGGGCTGGCAGCGTTAATCGCGCTTGATCATTGGTCCTTTCCATCACTCCTTTATCGGTTTGAACTCGATACCGGGTATCGATGACACAGCGGCTGATGACCTCGTTAAAAACCTGTACGTTATGCCAAAGGTAAAATTCCATTGTGATGCAATTTGTGTCTTGTTAACATATTGGTAAAGAGGAAATTCACCTTGTGCAAACAGAAAAAACCCATTAAATGCCTTAAAACTTAGCTGGGGAGCTATGAATAATTTTCTGCTTCCGGTGGCCTCCGGGTCATAATTTGGAAACGACACCATCAAAATATCAGGGTTGATGTGCATCTTTCCTATAAACTCCCCTTTAAGTTGAATGGCGACATTCAACTTTTCAAAATAACTGCGGCCTGCAAAAACCCCAAGGCTGGTGTAATTACCCAGCTTTTCTCCCAGAGGATTCCATCCTTTCAAAATATGAAGGCCGTTGAAGGTAAGTTTAAGTTTTGTCCCAGGCAATCCAAAGGAGTAGAATGCGCTGAAAAGCAAGTCTTGTCCTCCAGAGGTTGTCTGTACTGCCGGAGGTTTGGTGCTGTATAGTATCTCACCCGAAAAAGGCTCCAAACGACCAATGGAATCGTTGTATGTCCCGATTGGAATTTTCACACCCATACCAAGTGTCAGTTCCGAAAACTTATTTGCTGCCTTGGGTTTTATCACATTGTATTTCGGGAAGAGAACGAGATCGCCTATACCTTTTGAGCTGTAGGAGTCAGCTTCGCGCAAGCCATCCTGTTTTTTACTGATCCAATATCCTGCTTCAACCGACATGGTGAGCCTTTCCGAAACACCATAGGCCAGACGTGTATAGATATATTGACTGCTAAAGCGGTCAAGGAAATTGGTGTCGCTTTGGCTTCCTGTTAGAAATCGCGTTGTGTTTATGAGTTGGAACGAAGAGCTTATTTCTGCCTGCTGTGCCATCAACACCCCTTGCGATGCGTCGCCTGCCAATGGACTACCACCTCCTACAGCACAGCACTGGCTGTAGCCAACACTTCCAAAATGAAGTAGTAACAGAATGATTATCAAATGCTTCATATTGAATACAAAGTGAATTTAGTAACTTACTTTAAGATACTGATTTTTTGCGACGCCGTCCCCTGCTCCGAAACGATTTGCAGTAAATAAACTCCAGGCTTTAACTGTTCTGTAGGCAAATGTTTCGTGAAACGACCTGTCGAGACATAACTTTCAGTGAATTGCATCTGCACTTTGCCTGAATTGTCGTAGATATAAAAATGACACTGCCCGGGAGTTTTAATGTTTAACTCAATGGTCGTTTGACCGTGTGTGGGATTTGGGTACAATTGCACCAATAATTCATCCGATTTTTGCTCGCGGTTTGAAGTAATGATCGAAATGGCCTGATTGATTGCGGCCTGAAGGGCGACATGATCAACAGCATTGTTGGCATTGTAATAAACCTGTTTATCAGGTCCACCAACAACCACGACTTTAGGCATCCCGGTTGATCCGTAATCCATCATTTTGATAGCATTGTTCGAGAACCTTCGTGTATTTGTCATGCCATTTGAGTTGGCCCACAGATCGATCGATGCGCATGGAGTGTTGGCATAATCGTCAACAATGAGCATTTCAACCATACCCGGATGTGAACTCTGGTAACTCTGTACAACGTTGTAAGTAGTTTTCAAAGGCAAAACACACGATCCGCAAGGCATTGTCCAACCAATCACCACAACCTTTCCTGCGTTTAGCTCAGCATAAAGGTCGTAACTGACACCTGCACACGTTGGAACGGTAAAATTAACTGCCGTTTGTGCTGTACCTGTCAATGATAAAAGCATGGCAGCACTAAGTATTAGTAGTAATTTTTTCATTTGATAGCTTTTTAGTTAACCCTTAGTAATCGGCCAAAGATATTAATGTTTGATTTGTTTTTTCAAAAAGCAGGTAAAAAATAAAAAAATACTTCTTTCATGTCAGGTAAAAAGTACTCAACAAAAATCGATTTTAGGGGGATGGGCAAATCAATCTCTGCGCTAATTGCACGAAACCTCCCGTTTCTTATTCATGCAACAACTGCGCTTCAGTACTTCCAAAAAGGATTGTTTCCGAAAATGGTATGGCCATTCCGGTATTTTCATTGCGTCCCTGAAGGATGAAACGGGGCGAAGGATTGTTCATCTCATCAACGGCCTGCTTTGATAACCTGCCAATATCACCACCTTTTACCCTGTTCCAGATGAGCGACAGTTTCATATCCGGGAATGCTGTCAGCATCTCATAATCACCGTCGCTATCACCCGCTGAAAATAAAGGATCCCAGTCTCTTCCCAATCCTGTTTTGATCACCTGATTGATTGCTTCAACTTTGCCCTGACGTAACGTTTTAACCCAACCATCTTTATATTGCGGCAAAATTATTCCGGCATTATCAGTAGCTAGTTCCATGGCGATCACATTTTCTGCCGGCACATTATAGCCAAAGGATTTAAGACCGGAAAACACTTCCACTACAGGCTTGTAACTGGCCGATACAATAAAAACCTCTATGCCATTATCCTTAAAAGTGGCAATCAGGTTCTGCATCTCCGGTAGAATACGTAACCCGGTGCGATAGGTATAGCTTAGAGCTCCAACATTCGATGGGAAACCTGATGGCGATGCTATGGTCACTTTACCGAGTTTATTTCCTAGTTCGAAGGATATTGCTTCTTTTGCCAGTAATTTGACTTCGTCGATGGTATATCCGGTAAGTAAATAAAGCACCCAAGGATATCCGTATGCAGCACCAATACCAGGGGTGTCGCAATATCCGGCATATAACAACGGAAGCTTCACGATGAAATCCTGATAGTGAGGTGTCGTTTGAATCTCTTCGGGTGTCATCGTGCCGTTCAATCCCGAATAATTATCAAAAAGAAAGTTATAATCTGTTATAAGATCCTGATTGATAGCAGCAAGTGATATGTTCTGATCATCAATAGATAAGGAAGTAAGCCCGTTGATACTGTTCAGCAGCAATCCACTGAACTGCTCTTTCGTCATTTTAAATTTAAGATGTGACAGCTGATAATGCAGCAAGGCTTCCTCAACATCGAGAAAAGCGCAGGTTTGATCCCAGTCGAGGACAACATATGGCGGTTTTTTACTATCGTAGAATTTCCCATGAACCCCGTTATCAATGAATAACTGTTTCAACACTTCATAGTTGTTGTCGGACCAGTTAAGTTGGTCAGGTGAGGATGAAATAGTAATTTCATTTCTTTTACTACAGTTCGAAAGTAAAACGATCATACAGAACATGAAACTTATTGAGTAGAGGGTTTTCATTTTATAAATCCGGTTTTTGTGGGTATATCTCTATCATCTGTTCAATCAAGAAAGGGCAACCAATATGAAGCTTGACTGACAATCGGCTTTTGACTCAACATTAAAACAAAATTAAACTTATTACGACCTTAGTTCATTTTTTTCAAAAAGAAATCTCAGAATCAATTTGTATATTAGTGTGTTTGAAAAATCAAAACTTCATTTTTCATTCTCACGAGGTTGAAATATTCAGGTTGATTTTTTAATGAAGGATTTACAGTCTATGTTATCGGTTTTGAAATAGATTTATATGATTTTTTAATTAACGCTTTCACTACTTTTTAATCATTTCCTCTTTATCTTTGATCTCCAAACTTATTTCTGATTGCAAACTCACTACTATATTCAACTACTTTTTCATAATTTTGGAATCAATCCCAATACGGGAAATAATTCCGGTTTTATATACAGCAAATTCAATACATGTTATACTTATACTTGATAATGAACAGCATAACTCATATGGCATGATTGTTGAACTTATATAGATACACGAAACAAGTAAAAACATGAAAAAAATGAGCAAATTTAGGTTGGTTTTGGGATTAGCTGCCATCTTACTGATCGGACTATCCTGCCAAAAAGGGAAAAACAGGACAGATACCGATGTTCCTGAGTCGTTTGATGAGCTTCAGGTGAACAAATTATTCAATTTCGAGAGTTTTCACAATGTGCAAACTTCTATCCTGCTTACCGGTAACAAGAGCTATGGTGGGGAGATTGTTCAAATTTATGATCAGCATCCTGCCCAGGGTGGGAAACTGATTTTAACAGGAGCTGCCAATGCACAAGGCATGTTCACTATGCCTGTGCGACTGCCATCCCGGCTCAAAGAAGTGTTTGTAGCCAGAATGACAGCAATTGGATCGAATGAATATGTGGCTGTGCCAGTTGTAAACAATACAGTATCGTTTGATTTTAATGGCTCAACTATGTCTCAGAAAGTTGTTGATACCTTCTGCGATTGTGAGGCTGGCGATGTGTTGCCAAACAATTTTAACGCCGATCTCACAATTCCTGAAGGGGAACAACGGTGCGTTGCAGCCGGAAATCATGCCACTATTAAAGACCTGACAATACGATCAGGTGCTACACTCAAAATATGTGGTACTGCCTCCGTCAATAAATACCGTTACGATTCCCGCGAAGGGACAATAATGGTATCGCCAACAGGCAGTCTGAACCTTTCGAAAGAAGAATTGAACTTTACCATCGAAAACTATGGAGTAATAAATTTCTCAGGAAGCGGCACGTGGAATTTTGATGGCGTCATGGTAAACCGGGGCACAATTTCTTCTTCATTGAAAATGATAAGCAGAGGTGAAATTATCAATTATGGTACTTTCACATCAAGCAAAGATTTTGAATTGGTAGCAACCGGATCTATCATTAACAACTGTAAGTTTTTAATTACCAGCGACAAAGATTTCAAGCAAAATGGCGTTGTTGAAAACAATGGCTATATCTATGTTGATGGAAAAGCCGAATTTTTGGGAGCTAACTCAAACGAAACAATTCTAGGCGAAAACAGCTTAATTGAAGTTTCCGAATTTTCCATAAATGGTGATATTACAGGACCATCTTCAGGAAAAGCACAAATCAAAGCCAATGATCAAGGGAAAGTAATAAGCAGTGCCCACGTTACAAACTTCGACCTTTGTTCCGACGACCCTGACTATAGCAACAACGCTAATTATAACAACATTACCTATTGCGCAATTACTGTTACCGTTCCTGATTGCGAATCTTTCACCGCACCCGAAATCACTAGTTCGCTGCAGATTGGAGGAATAACAGGCGTCTCAATCGAACCTTATTTGTTTACTGCTTCTGGCTCTGAACCAATGACTTATTCTGTCACAGGTTTGCCAACAGGATTGTCCTTTAATGCCAATACCAAACTTATCAGTGGCACTTCTTCAGTTGCCGGAACTTATAATGCTACACTTACAGTGTCAAACACCTACGGTCAGGACAGCGAAACACTTGTTATTGTGATCACACAGGCTATAGCTGCGCCCGTCATCACAAGTGTACTAACCAGGCAAACTACTGTTGATGAACCTTTTAGTTACACAGTAACTGCTAGTGGTACAGGTCCGATCACCTTTGATGCCACAAACCTGCCGGATGGTTTGTCATTCGACACTGAGACTGCGAAGATTACCGGGTCACCATCCGTGGCAGGACAATATTCCATTACCCTGAAAGCTACCAATGCCGGGGGTACATCCACTGAAACACTGCTGTTGACGGTAGGAACACCTCCTTCAATCACCAATCAGCTGACTGCAAGTGGCACAGCCGGGGTTCAGTTTAGTACTTTTTCCATATCGGTAAGCGGCTCGCCTGAAATCTCGGCAGAAGTTACTAACCTCCCTCAAAACCTGACTTTCAGTCCCACAACAGGAAAAATTGATGGCACTCCCCTCTTCCCTGGAACATTTGAAGTCCTCATTCTTGCAACTAATTCCTATGGAAGCGATGTGAAAACCCTGATAATAACCATCGGCGAAGGCATACAGCCACCATCGATAAGCAGTGATCTCACCGCATCGGCTACACAGGGTTTCCCATTTAGCTATACGATAGAGGCATCGGGTTCAACCCCAATGACATTCAACGCCAGCAACCTTCCTGACGGGCTGAGCATTAGTGGTAACACAATAAGCGGAATACCAAACGTAACAGGTACGTTTAATGTTGGGTTAAATGCCACCAATGCCGCTGGAAGCGATGATAAAATTCTTGTATTAAAGATTGTTGAAGGCGAAGCTGATGATGCTGACGGCGATGGTGTTGCAGATGTTCTCGACGAATATCCTTATGACCCTGAAAGGGCATTCAACTCCTATTACCCCAATCAAGTTGATTTTGTGAGCGTTGCTTTTGAAGATTTATGGCCTGCTTACGGAGATTATGATTTTAACGATTTTGTAATCAATCTTAACTACAAATCTGTTTCCAATGCTCAAAATAAAGTAGTTGATGTAGAGATAAAATACCAGATCATGGCTGATGGAGCATCACTAGATAATGGTTTTGGAATCGCTTTCAACGCTTTACCCGACGAGGTTGAAAAAGTAACGGGCTATATTACGTTGGGTAATGCTGTCATACTCGATCCTAAAGGCTTTGAGGCCGGACATACCAGCGAAACTGTTGTCATATTGGTCGATAACATCAATCCAATTATGGAAGGTGGTATGGCAAATACGATACCGGGAGGCAAGTATGTGCAAACCAATGTCAACACAGTCACAATCAACTTTGCTAATCCTCAGAGCAACTTAGGGTTGCCACCATTCAATCCCTTTATCTTCATCGACCAGGTAAGAAGCCACGAGGTACACCTGAAAAACCAAAAGCCGACCGAATTTGCTGATTTCAACCTGTTTGGAACAGGTAATGATGGCAGTAATCCTTCCGAAAACAGCTACTATGTCTCACCTTCGGGGCTGCCATGGGCAATTGAAACGCCTGTCAACTTCAATTATCCGATCGAAAACGCTGACATCTTAACTGCACACCTGAAGTTTGCTGCCTGGGCGCAATCATCAGGAACTGAATACCCCGACTGGTATCTTGATCAGGAAGGATATCGCAAGAATGAAAATATTTATGTTGTACCCAACTAAACCAACAACCGCTTGGTAAAAGAAAAACTCCTGACCCTTCCGGCATCAGGAGTTTTTTTTTGAAACATCAACGAGCAAGCCCTAAACCCTTAAAAAGTTGATTTGTTCTTTGTCTATTTGTTGATGCTGACGCGTTCATAATGAAAGATTTGGCTAATTGCTTTTACCATTTGGACGTTAGCCTTGGCTGTTGTCTTGCGTCCGCCTCTCAACAAATCAACGAATCAACACATCAACAAATCAACTTCTCACAAAGAATCTATTTCTGCCCAAGTTTCTTTTCTATCTCGTCCAGACGATCATTGGCCGAATGTACCATCATGGTCACCCTGATAAAAGGCAGTGCAACCAATAACAAACCAATCGAGGTGATCAAACCTACCAGGTTAAAAGTTATTACATTCATTACTATTCCAACCAGACCAATAAGTGCGGCTAAAATTCCACCGGGTACACCAAGCGGGCATCTGAGTTTATTACTGTTTTCCATTTCTTTAATTTTTTAAATAAGTATTAAGTGTATCGATAAGTTCTTGTCGTGAGGGCACACTTCTAAAAACAATTTTATTGTCGATCAGAAGTGTAGGAACAGCATAAACACCAAGTTTCAATGTTTTTACATACCCAATCGGTCCATTTGCAAGCGTCTTCTTCATAACGAACCTGTCGCCATATTGAGGTAAAACATCATCAAGCATCCGCTGCATCACTTTGCAATTTGGACAACTAAGGGTGTAAAACATTTCAATTGTTGACTTGGATAGTTCTTGCATTTAGTTGATTATTAATGATTTCTGAATATAAACCAAAATAAAAATGATGTGTTACTGTTTCAGAAAGGTCTGTTTAAGCTGAGATATAATTTTGTCAAAAGTAAACAATGAAAGGTAACAAATGTTTAGATCCTGATAAAAGAAATAAGGCCAAAGCTTGTTTCGTAATTAACTTGTAAAAGAAATAAACAGCTGGCACTTAAACACAGTGAATCAGAAGCAGCCGAAGATTAACATAGAGATATAGAAATTATTATGATCCTTAGTGGAAGATGTGTACCGTTCTTCGAATTTTCACCAGCAATAAAAAGATAATTCGATAAGCATCTTTTCCTTGTTCAATTCTCAATATTATTCCAGAACGCCTTTCATGCAAAGCTCTAAATGTCTGGATATCTGACAGCTTCTTAGTGTTATCTGTTCATTGTCTTGCAATACAACTTACTCTGTATCCAATTGCCAGATTGTGTCAATAAGCGTTCCATCTACCCATTTAACTACTGCCACCGGATTCATTGTGAAACTTGCCTTTTCAGGTTTTCCACAGATTCTTTCAGCTTCAGACTTCAAAGATTCTATGCTTCGAATGGGGAGTTTACTATCTTTTAGCCTTTCAATCAGGTCGTTACGAATTGGATTTATTGCAATACCTCTTTCTGTAATAATCACATCAATAAGTTCACCCGGACCACAAATAGTGGTTACCTCATCACGGATTACAGGTATGCGATCGCGAAAAAGCGGAACAGGTAGAATTGTACATTTTGCAAACAGACAGTTTTGCCAACCTCCTATACCATGCAACAACATTCCATCGGAATGAGTGACCACATTGGCATTGAAATTTACATCTATTTCAGTAGCACCTAATATTGCAACATCTAACATTGATGCGAAATTGCCTTTTCCATGGTAATTGTAACTGGTAAAAGGACTTGTATTGACATGATTAACATTTTCCCTCATAGATCTTACACCTTCAAGGTCGAAGGTCTGCCCATCAAGGATGTAATCCGTCAATCCCTCTTCAAGCATCCTGACGAGAAACTTGTTACTGCCACCTCTAACAAATCGTGCTTTTATTTTTTTTTCCCGAAGTTTTTCTGCGAAATAATGAGCCACGGCAAGAGAAGTCCCTCCGGCCCCCGTTTGGAATGAGAATCCATCCTGAATAAGACCAGCCTCCTCACAAAAACGAACAGTCATCTCGGCCAGAAATAACCTGTCAGGACTTTTGGTGATTTCAGTAGTACCCGAGACAATTTTCTCAGGCAGACCTATCTTATCCTGTATGACAACAAAATCCACATCGTTTCCCTGAATCTGCCAGGGAACACATGGAAAAGGTATCAGATTATCAGTCACAACAATTACACGGTCGGCATAACGTGAATCAGCCAAAGCAAACCCTAGCAAACCGCAAGCCGTGGGCCCTCTGTCGCCGGTAGCATTTCCAAAAGCATCAGCCGCAGGAGCTGCAATTACAGCTATATCAATATGAAGTTCACCGTCTTGTATGGCCTGATATCGCCCACCGTGTGAGCGCAGGACACCAATACCCTTCATCTTACCCGTCGAAGTGAACTCACCTAATGCACCGTTCATACTTCCTTCGATATGGTGTATTGTCCCATCTTCAAGGTAGCTGATGAGCGTTTTATGACAATCGAAGGATGCTGACGGGGCCCAGATCAAATTCCTGAACCCCAATTCATGTGCGATATCGAAAATCTGCTGAGCGATTAAATCTCCATTTCTGAAATGATGGTGTGTCGAAATGGTTACGCCATCACGAAGCCCTGACTTTAACAAAGCTTCACGCAAATCGGGCACTACCTTGTTACCATCAGAAGGGTAATCGTTGCAGGATACAATTGGTGATCCATATTTATTTCCAGAGGGTTTATATATTCCAACACCTTCGTATGGATGCTGAAGACGTCCATTCACCTGATCAGGAACAAGGCGTCCGGCTGCATTTTTATTCCAGTTCACTGCCATCTTTCTTCATGTTTTGATTCTGTTTCCATTGACCTCTGGCAGTTGCCGTTGCAATTACCCTTTGAGCGCGCCTGACTACAGGCAGGTCGACCATTTTTGTACCAACTGCCACTACACCCAAACCTTTCTCAATAGCTTGCTGATATGCATCAACAATTTTCTGTGCAGCAAGAAGCTGAGCTGCATCAGGTGCATATCCATCATGTATAAGGGGAATCTGTCGTGGGTGAATACAGCCCATACCATCAAATCCAAGTGTTTTCGAGCGTTGAATATAGGTCTTAAGACCTTCATTATCCATCACATCGCTATAAACAGAGTCGCTTGTCTGCAACCCGGCTGCCCTGCATGCATTGATAACTGCAGAGGAGGCATAAAGCGATTCGATTCCTTCAGCAGTACGTTGTGTGCCGATATCAGCCGTGTAATCTTCAACGCCAATTGCCATTCCTACAATGTTTGTGGCTGCTGTGGCTATTCCATAAGCATTTATAACTCCCAAAGCGCTTTCGATGATGGGCATCAGCCATATTTCGTTGCTGATATTGTTAATAGCTTTCAATTCATCAATACGTTTGTTGGCCTGTAGTATTTGTTCTGCACTTTCACATTTTGGCAAAAGTATCAGGTGAGGATTTTCGGGTACAACTTCATCGAGGTCATTCAAGCCAAGCGGCAACTGATTTATACGCACCATACGCTCTGAATCAAAAAAATTAATCGACCTCAGGGCATTCCTTACCAGAATACGCGCTTCCTGTTTTTTTTCCGGAGCGACAGAGTCCTCCAGATCGAGAATGATGCCATCAGGCTGATGGATAGCAGCATTGATCATCATCGAAGTCGTGTTTCCAGGTAGGTACAATCTCGAAACACGACTTTTGCTTTTTTCTGTTCGCCCGCTTTTCGAGGTAGTTAAAGGAAGCAGAAAAGGTGTTTTAACATCAAAGATTTGTTTAACAGCTGCCTCGATGCGGGCTGCTAAAACAAAGTCCAAAGCTCCGTTATCATTGATTGTCATCGACACACCTTTGATATCATAGAACTGAATCATTGTCTCGGCCAAAGCCCTGATATTCTTTCCATAAAGGCGCATTACCTTACTACTGATCTTCAGATCGATACCAGGCTGATTTGTTTTTTCAAGCGTTACTTCGCAGTCGGACCTGCTGTTTCTGTTTCCGGTAATTGCTGATGTTTCCATGTCAAACAAACGATTATTGCGTTAAAGCCCATGCTGGCAGACTGCGGTCGTCTCCAAAAACTATCCCTACTAGAAAATAGAGCACTATTGGTAAAAAAATCATTGTTATGAGCTTTAAGCCAATACCTGCCCTTGCCATTTCAGGGGCACTGATGCGGTTACTTCCAAAGATGACAGTATTTGGACCTGTGCCTGCCGGCATAATAAAAACAAATGAGCAGGCGAAAGTAGCTGGCAACATTAGTAACAGTGGATTGATATTACCTGCAACAGATAAGCTGGCCAATACCGGAAGAAAAATATTGGCAGTAGCTGTATTGGAGTTGATTTCGGTGAAGAGAAGTACTACTGCGACAACAATAAAAATTACAACAAACGTATGATAATTGCTGATGAAGGCTAACTGTTCTCCTATCCATCCGGCTAATCCGGTTATTTTGAACCCGGCAGCGAGGGCATAGCCTCCGCCAACGATAACACCAACACCCCAGGGAATTTTACCTGCTGTCTTCCAGTCGAGCAGCCGGCCTCTTTTGCCATCGGAGATCATGAAAAGCAACATAGCAGCCATCATTCCAACAGTGCTGTCATGCACAAAATGACCCAACCCAAAAAGATTAGCCCATCCTGTAATAGTAAAATTGTCGATGACAAGATCCTCTCGAAATATCCATCCCAAAGAGGCGAAAATAAAAATAAACATAACCCTGAGCTCACCTTTTGACATGGGGCCAAGTTGATGAAGTTCATCACGCATCATTTCTTTGCTGCCAGGTATGCTGTCTTTAACTTTATAAAATTTTACAAGGTAAAACCAAACCAATGGAAGAAAAATTAATACCAAAGGAAGGCCAAACTTCAGCCAGGTGAAGAATCCAACACCAGGAGCTGTGGGAAACATGCGTGCGAAAATTCCCGTAAATATCATATTTGTTGGCGACCCAATGAGGGTAGCCGTGCCGCCGATACTTGCTGAATAAGCTATCCCAAGCATCATAACGACAGAAAAAGTTCCTTTTTGACCTGTAAGGGATTCCTCTTTCAGGATCAGTGCCATACCAATTGGCAACATCAGCAAAGCAGCAGTTACGTTGGCTATCCACATGGATAAAAAAGCTGTTGAAAGCATCATACTCATCAGTAGTATCGGGCGACTGGTTCCCAATGCCTTGATTATCAGCAACGCAATACGGCGGTGCAGGTTCTGCGATTCGATTGCCATTGCAAGAAAAAAACCAGAGATCATCATCAACACGAAGTCGTGGCCATAATTGACAGCAGTTTCACCTGCAGGCAATATACCAAGGATGGGAAAAAGCACCATGGGTACAAAGGCGGTTGCATACACCGGAATGGCTTCAGTCATCCACCAAATTGCCATAAGCATTGTTACAAGACCAACATTGCGTGCTTCGGGACTCATACCCTCAGGGATTGGAAGTATCAATCCCCCGACAAGTAAGAGCAGTCCTGCGATGATACCAATGGTTTTGATATGTTTCATTCTTTATTTTGAGTTAAGATTGTTTGTTTTTACAACAGTCTGATTAAAGAACAGAATCAAATTTGATGTTGATTGTTTGTAATTATTTTTGCTTAAATAGATTCGGTTTGGGAGTTTCCTTTTGCGTTGAATGAAAAAAAACGTCTGGAAAAGAAGAGGATTTCAACATTGGAAACCCTCCTCTTTTCGACGTACATTCACTAACCTTCCCTTGCAATAAATCACTATAAAAGCAGAAAGGGAAGCATAGCTAACTAATCTTCGTAATAGGCATAGGTAAATATTTCCTGCCAGCCATCACCTGCTCTTGTCATGGTAGCAACCCTGTTCTTGGTGTCAAATGTGTAGGTAATAGTAGTAGTACCTGTATTTGCTTCGTCACCTGGCTCCCAATATTTCAAGAAATCGACCAGTTTGGTACTTGGCTTTCCGAAGAGGTTACCAATGGTTTTCCAGTTGGAGTCAACGGCATTTGCCTGATGAAGTTCCGATTTATTGTCGCCAGTGGTGTAGGTAAAAGTTTTAATCCTGTTGGCAATACCATCATCATTATAGCGTGTATGTTTCATAATGTTGTTAGAGGTAACTTCAACATCAAACTTTTTGTGGTCAGCACCATCCCAAAACTCACTAATACCGATAAGGTATCCATCAGCACTGTAAGCATATGAGGCGTAGCTTGTTTCGTCCCAAATTTCTTTGGTTACCAAACCTTGCGCGTTTACTTCGTAAACTGTCTCGTTTCCTTCTTTGGTTATGGTAAGTTTGCCTGACACAGAGTAGTCATATTTGATTGTATCAACTACTTCACCTTCCCACGAATTGTAGATTTTCATGACACGGTCGTTATTGTCATAAACAAACTCATATCCTTCCGTACCATCGCCATAGTTTACTCCAAGAGTTTTGATTTTAGATGCTTCTACAACGATTGGATCATCGTCATCGTCATCTTTGTTGCATGATGTAAATCCAGCAGCAAGTAAAGCTGCTACGGTAATAAAACTGAGAAATTTTTTCATAAAAAATAGAATTTAAGGTTAGAAATTAATGAAGTTATAAGTGAATAATTAACTGTTTCCTGCTAAAATGATGAGGGCTAAGCCTGCAATAAAGAGTACAAACATCAATAGAATGAGGTTGTTGACAGTTTTAGAAGCGCCTTTAAACTCTTTCCAGATAAAAACACCCCAGAAGGCAGCAACCATGGTTGCACCTTGTCCTAATGCATAAGAAATGGCAGCTCCTGCTTTTTCAGTAGCAAGATAGCTGAGCGATGTGCCAATACCCCAGATAAGACCGCCCAGTATTCCAACAGCATGAGTCGAAAGTTTACCTGCGAAATAGTCTTTGTAAGTCACAGGAGCGCCGGCAAAAGGTTTTTTCATCACGAGGGTATTGAAAAAGAAATTGCTAAATAGCATTCCTAATGTAAAAATGAAGACAGCTGTGTAGGGAGTTGCCATGCCCGGCGTTGGTGATTCAAAATTCTCCAGATCAACAGCAGCAGCAACAAAACGGTAGAAAAATGACATAAGAATACCGGCTGCAATTGCAATCCATAAACCTTTTCGTGCTGCTGATTTATCGCCACCCTGTTTCATTCTGCTGTAAGCATTGCCGTTCAAAAGAAGAGCAACTACTATCAAAGCCACTCCGCTAAACAAAATCAGCGGATCGCCAGAAGGTGCTCCCACATAGTTGATGATCACACCAAGTACCAGAGCCAAACCTACACCTACAGGAAAAGCTACTGCCATCCCTGCCAGAGAAATAGAAGCTGAGAGAAGGATGTTCGATGCATTGAAAATGATGCCGCCAAGGAAGGCACTTCCGAAATTGGCCGCGCTCACTTGCATCAAATCAGGTATAAAGCTCCTGCCATTACTACCGCTACTTCCGAGGGTGAACCCCATCAATACCGACAAAAGCAGGACGCCAATGACATAATCCCAGTAGAATAATTCATACCGCCAGGTTTTGGCAGCAAGCTTCTGGGTGTTGCCCCACGATCCCCAACACAACATGGTGATGAAAGTGAGGCCGACGGCTAAGGAATAACTGCTAACAATGTACATAAAAATGTGTATTTATGGTTAAAAAAACTATCTGTGAAATCTATTAATTGTATAAGTAATTACTTCTTCCAGAACGGGTTGCAGACTTTCAAAACCGTCAGAACCTGCAACTAAACGATATTCATGCCTGATATTTTTCTCACGAAGCAGTATATGAAGCATCCCGTTCCCTTCGACTGAAGACCCCTGATCGGGCGCTACCTGAAACACGCGCGTTTCATTGCCTGAAAAAACGTTCTCTCCCAAAAGTTTTATTGGCATACCTAAGTTTCCATTCAGTAGCAAGCAACTGCTAAAATCACCACCTGCACAGCGCTCCAAAACCGGAGCTGCACTTTCTGCATAGCCTGCCAATGCACGCATACGTTTTCCTTCCCGAACTCTCAGCCTTTTTTCAATTGCTGGAAGAAGAACATCAAGTTGCAACAACGAACTCTCCGGTAAAAAAATCAGAACTACCGGAGCAACCTTATTTTTTTTGATTAAATCGTTGGTAACATCTGCAATAAATTGTTGTTCCTCAGCTAAATATGGTCCGGTGAAATAGATAACAGGATATTTCCTGTTGCCTGAAATATACTCATAAGGCAAAAACACATTCAATTCCCAGCTTTCGATTTCCAAAGGTTGCATCATTGCATTGGCTTTGGCCGGGGTATTTATCAGTGATCTGGCAATATTCGCTTGTTGGCGCTCATCAAAGAAATCACTGATAAAACCCAGAGCCACAGGTAAGGCAGCCCGCCACACCTGAAAACTATGTCCGCCATCAACAACGCGGTATTCATGAGGTATCGAATGTTTGTGCATTACGAGGTGAAGCTCTTCGTTGCTTCGGCAAAGGGTTTCCTCCTCATCGCCATTGATAATCAGGAGATTTAATTTCTTTTTTGTTTTTGTATCTAAATCTTTTAAGGCATGGAACGGACTGTATTCCTTGTACCAGGATGTCAGTCTGACTTCTCCCGTCATCCCTGCAGCACCAAATAGTCTTCCCCATTGTTGATCCCATCCTGAGGCATCTTCCGTCATATATTGCTCATCAGTCCGAACTGAAATACTGAGTGGTACAGCTGCTCCAAAAATATCAGGATGCCGCAAATGGAGGCTGAAAGCGCCAAATCCTCCCATGGAGTATCCCATCAAAGCCCTGCCATTGCTATTATTTCGCGTACGAAACAGACTATCAATATAGGGCACAAGTTCTTGAGTGAACATGTCTTCATAGCGAAACTCATTGGTATACTCGTTGACATAATAATTTCGGTAACCATCGGGCATGATGAATATCATTGGTATGGCAGCCCTGCTTTTTACTTCTTCCTGGGCATATTGGTGAATGCGCCCGTATTCAAGCCATGAAGTTTCGTCATCACCAAGTCCATGAAGAAGATAAACAACAGGATAGTTTGCATTGGTTTCATAATAATCTTCGGGTAGACAAACAGAAAATGAAACCTCCTGACCAAGTATCGTGCTCCGGAATGAACGGCTTTCCATAATAAGCATATCATCGGCAACAGCACTAAAGCAGGTCATCAACACAAACAAAATCAGGAGCATGTTCGATTTTCTCATGTGTTATTCTTTTAAATTGTCTTTAATAAAAACCATTGCACCATCTAACCCAGTTTGAAAGGAGGCATAACCGGGCAATCCACCCCTGACTCTGTATTCATAAACCATTTCCATCGAACGCAGGCTTGTATAAAGCGTTTCATATGGTTTCCATGATTCATGACTATCATTCATATCAAGATACCATGCCAGATTGGCGTCAGACAATGAAATATCACCTGACAACTGAGCATTAAAAAGAAGGCAGGCATTGAAACTGTTGTTTAAAGCCGGGAAAAGTCCGAAAGCTGCTTCTCCCGCTGCATCATTAGCAACAAGCAATGCAAATTTCCCTTCAGTGTGTGTGCGATAATTGCTTTTAACATATGACAGAATTTCTTCTATTTCTGCAACATGGCTCAATTCGGACTGAAAAGGTACCTCAATAATGAGAGCTGATGGAAGCCTGAGCCTTGCCATTGCCTTATTAAACTGACTCAAAACGTTCAGCGATGCATCTTCAGCAGAAATATCTTTCGAATCGTTTAAAATAAAGATTAGCGGGTAATTTTTTGTTTCACTTTCATATGCTGTTGGTTTCATGACTTTAAAAGTCTGAAGCCCATCAGCCGTAACATATTCATCCACTTGATCATCTGCAGGCTCAAGTAACTCAGGCAATGGCAATCCAGCAGATGAATAATTCTGATTATTGAAGGCATGCCTGATAAAAGAAAAAGCCTCAGGTAGCGCAGCATGCCAATAATTCCAGTCGTGGCTACCGCTTCTGACCCGGTACTCATGATTTACACCTTCATTCATGAGCAAGCTATGAACCGCATTACTGGTAAATGTGAGACTTTCTTCATCGTCACCACAATCGATAAAATACCGTTGTCCGCTTAATGAAGGATCACCGGGTTTTGCAAAAAAATGAAGAGGGCTGTGATCGATAAAATAATCGGTAAGACGTGCCTCACCGGAAGCCCCTATTCCCCCGAAGATAGTTGCCCATTGTTCATCAAACACCCACTGCGGTTCGTTCTTATATTGTTCATCAGTACGAAACGACATGCTTAGAGCAACTGCCGTTTGAAACACATCCGGATGTTTGGCTGCCATCGCCAAAGCTCCATAGCCTCCCATCGAATACCCCATAATGGCGCGCTGTCCGGCTTCAGCCTTTGTGCGGAAAAGCGCATCCACTTCGGGAATAAGTTCGGTTAATAACATACTCAGATAAGGGTAATTACCATTGTATTTATCAAGCCAATACGTATTAAAGCCTTGTGGCATTACAAAAATAGCAGGGCCAATACTATCGGCATAGCTATCAGCATAAAACTGTATCCTCCCTCCCTGATACCAGGCTTTTTCATTGTCGCCATAGCCATGCAAAAGGTAGACAACAGGATAAGAAACAGCATTATCCTGATAATCATCAGGTAACAATACTGCATAATTGATCTTGCGGTTAAGGAGTTCGCTTTGCAATTGTAAATCTGTCTTAAGGCGTTCAAATGGAACTTCAACTTCAGGCAATTTTTTATGGCACGCAGTAAGCACAGCCATCAATATGACCGTCCATAAAAATGCTTTAGCTAAGTTGTATTGTTCCTTCATTATTTCTGATTATTCAATAAACCGGGTGGGCATGGCAGCTTCCTGCTGCGATTTCTCACCATAAACCACGTATGATTTAAAGTAAATTCTGAAATCAGGGTGCTGATTTGCCCAATGAATGTTTAGTTTATGCTTACCTGGTGAAAGTTGGTATTTATGGAAAATATCATATTTCCTTACGATGTAATCGAAAGGCATCTTCACTTGTTCAACCAGCTTACCATCGATAAACACATCGAGTAGAGCAACAAAATCGCGTGTTTCATCCAGACAACGGCTCTTCACATTTCCAAGCACTACGATTCCAGTGCCATCAAAATCTATTGCAATATCGTTGTCCAAATGATCCGTCCTTACCAATAACTCTTTCACGGGGAACATGCCGGGGAACGACTCTTCAAAAGGTAATAAAGCCGGCTCCTGCACCAAAATTTCGACCTCATTGTCTTCTACTTTGCCACCATTTTTTGCTATCTGATCCAGAGCATGCCGAAAACTCATGTCATATACATCGTTCAGCGTCAAATCAGTATACGGAAAATCCAGGTCCTGAACCATCTCGATAGCTGGTTTCCAAAACTGTGGTAGATTATTGTAACCCATCATTACACCAAGAACGCCTGCTGCTGTAGCTGGGTTGCAATCCGAATCCTGTCCACAGCGTGTCGAGATGTCCATTGTTTGATATAGATCTTTATTTCCATAGAGTAATCCAACTACTACATAGGCTGAATTTACGGTCGCGTCAATATTAAAGGCGTTGAAAACCCCTTCAGGACATCCTTTTTCACTCGTGTGTTTCTTTTCGATTTCGAACCAACACTTTTTCCAATCATCAGGATATTGTTTATGCCATTCAATCACATCACTTATGGTTTGGTAGAACCTGCTTTGCTGTGGGATGGGTTTCAAGGCTAAATTTATAACTTTATGAATATCGTTTGTTGTAAAAGCGGCTGCATAAAGGCCTGCAACAAAAACTCCACCATAATAACCGTCGCCATAGCACATAATATGCCCGACACGATCACATAACTCATTTGAAGAGTTGATCATTCCAGGCGACATTAATCCGGCAAAATCAGCTTCAATCTGAAAGTCGATGTCGTCAGCATGTGGATTATAGAGCCAATGACCGGAGGCCGGAGGCATGATACCATTGAGTATATTGTACCTGGCTGCCTGGTTGGCATGCCATAGCTTGTAGTCCTCTCTGGCAAAAGCTACTGCAAATGAATCAACAGGAGCATCTATCCCGAGACGTTCGATAACCTCAACAAAAGTAAAGTCGAGGTAAACATCATCATACAAGCCAGGGTCAATCACATAAGTATCCTTGATATATTCATCATACCAAATCATCTTTTGGTAATCCTGAATCATTGTACCTTTGAATTTAAACTCAGTTGGACCTCCATAGGTGCAGCCAATGGTTTGTCCGGCCCAACCTCCTTTTATTTTATCAAACAGCACCTCCTTTGTCATAACAAGTCTTTCGGCCTGAGGCTGCTTCGTCTCTGTTGTCTGAGGCGACCTGCTGCATGCAAACATGAATGCTGTGAGAATAAGTAAACTAATTCGTGTGTTCATGTTCCTCTTGGTTTGGTAGGTAATTCACTGCCGGCTTTTCTGAATAAACGATCAGGTCGTTGATGCGGATCTCATAATCAGGATGTGGGTTAATCCATTTAATCCTAACCTTATGGTTACCTTCAGCGAGCTGGTATTTCCACGAAGGCTCGGTACGGCGCGCAGTGTTTTTCATAGGCAAAAGCAGTATCTCATCTTGTACCCCATCAATATATAACTCAAGTTCAGCTACATAAGGGTCATGAAGTTCTGCAAGTCCAAACACTTCCGAGCCTAACCTCTTGCTGATGCGATCGATATAATCTGCATCAATTTTTGAGCGCTTGACCATATTTCCGTAAAGAATATACCCGTTCCCTGTGAATTCGAAATTCAGTTCGTCGGTAAACGAGCGATCGATCCTGGTGCGTGCTATTGGAAAACACTGTTCAAAATTCTGCTCAAACTTCACCGGAACAGGCTCTTGCCAGGGTATTTCAATCATTGTATCACTAACCTTTCCGCCTGCTTTAACAATACTTTGAACTGCGTGACTATAACTCATCTCGTAAGCCTTTTCCAGCGACATGGTAGTGCTCTCAAAATTCAATGATTCAATCTCTTTGAGTGGGTCCAGCCAGAAGTCAGGGATAGCATCGTAACCAAGCATTACACCAAGTACACCACCAGCAGTAGCCGCGTTGCAGTCAGCATCCTGACCACAGCGTGTAGCAATATCCACTGATCTGGTGAAATCACCCTTGCCATATAACAGTCCGATTGCTACATAAGCAGAGTTGATTTTTGCATCGATGTTAAACGAAAGATATACACCTTTTGGGCATCCAACGTCCTTATTCCATTTCTTTTCCAACTCAAACCATGTTGCCTTCCAGTCGTTGGGATTTTGCCTGTACCACCCAATCACATCGCTGATACATGAATGAAACTGAGTACCTTCCGGAATGGTACTGAGTGCCTGACTCACCAGTTTTTCCATATCGTTAGTGCGAAAAGCAAGTGAATAAAGCGAAGATACAAAGACGCCTCCGTACCAACCATCACCACTATTCATAATATGGCCCACCCTGTCAGCTATGGCTGTGGAAGTATTGACCATTCCGGGAGCCATCAGGCCGATGAAATCCGCTTCAATCTGAAAATCCAAATCATCAGCATGAGGATTATTTTTCCAATGACCTGATTCGGGAGGCATGATACCTCTTAATATATTGTACCTTGATGCCTGGTTCGCATGTGCCAGGTGATAATCGGTGTTTGCCCAGTGCTTCGCAATGGTGTCGCTGCTCACATCGAGGCCGTAGCGTTCAAAAACCTGAACAAAGTTCAAATCGGTATAAATATCATCAAACAAGCCGGGCTTTTTGTCCCACCAATATTTCACATAATGTTCGTTCCATGGAATGACCTGATATTCATTAATAATTGACCCTTGGTATTTAAATTCCACAGGAGCGCCATATACAACACCGATGGTTTGTCCGGCCCATCCACCTTTGATTTTGTTTCTTAACTGCGCATCGGTAAGTTGGAGTGAAGTTGGCTCAGTTTTCATTTCCTTCTTTGTTTCGCAGGAAGAAAACCCAGCCGCTAATAGCAGCCCCAAACTTATCAGAACAGTGCTTTTTATAGAATGATGTTTCATAGTTTCGATATTATGGATAAACACTTAATTCGGTGATTGAAGTAAAACCGGAGATATTTTTGGTGTATTTATTCCAGTGATCCTGAATGGCTGCATCACCAATAATTCTTATACCTTTTGTTGTAACAGAATCAAAGGTTAAAATATACTCAGCGTTGTGAGGTTGAATAAAAACACTGTTTGAAGAAGGCAAAGCAGAATTGATCGTGGTGTTGGAGACGTTCACCCATCGTTCGTTTTCATCAAGGTATTGCACATTGAGTGATGTAAACCATCCACCAAATTCTTCCATACCTCCTGTATTGAAAACAATCATACGTATCTCTTTGGCATCGTTCCATCCATAACCATAATAATCAACTTTCGGTAGTTTAGCTTTGGCTGCCAGGCTATAAAAGACCGACCCGGGTCCGGCAATTTTTCCATCGTTGATAACACTCACATCTTTAGCATATACCGACTTGCCAAAGGTGTACCAGCAAGAGTCAAGTACTTTTTCATTTAACTGTCTGATATTGCTATATATAGTATCAGCGTCGCTAGCCAGATTATGAGGCAATACGAGCAAATCAAAACTTCGGCTAATGGATTTTTTACCATCATCAATTTTCAATTCGATTGTATATGTTCCAGGTGTAGAAGCAATTCCAGTAAGAATTCCTTTCTCGAATTTCAAGCCTTTTGGCAGTGTCCCACCCGAAACTGACCAGTTGTAAATGCTATTGTCTTCTGTGCATAAAGCAATGCTGGTTTCTTTTCCTGTGTAGATTCGTGGTGAAGGACCGATATAAAACTCCATCGGTGCTTTAAAAACCGATCGAGTATTAATTGTAATCATCTCTTTACCATTAGCACCTTTAACAGTACCACCATTCGCAAGTATTAGTTTCAAAGTAACATCCAAAGTTCTGTCGATAATACTGCTTATCTGCGTGTCAGGCAAGTCGTGACGGGTGATATTTATGTAGTTGTCATTGAAAGGAAGTGTCCAACCCTCAACAGGCAGGTAAAGATCTTTAGGCAACCCTTTCATTCCGTTGATAATACCAAGCAATCCTGCAACAGTAGCTGCTTGATTATCAGCATCAAATCCCATAGCACAGGAAAGATCAAGCGTTCTCTGGAAATCGCCCTCACCATAAAGCATGGCTAGTATTGCACAAGCGCCATTCAAATTAGCATTCCAGATTGTTTTTGTCATATCAGGTTCATCGATATAATATTTCTTTGCCATCACTTTCCATGCATCTTTCCAGTCGGGATAGGTAGCATGAAGCTCAATCATCTCTTTGATGGTTTGTGCATATCTGCCCTCGGCGGGAAGCTCATCCAGGCCAATTTGGATAAGACGATCGATGTCACTTTCAAAAAATGCAGCTGCATACATCGCACCGTAATGAATGGTGGGTTCGATACCCCAATCGTCGCTGGTGATTCGGGCTGCCCAGGCCGATTTCCCTGCAGCATATTTCACCATTCCAGGAGCTGTGACAGCCCAAATCTCGTTGATTAGCTGTGGATCAATCTGATACCAATGAGGATTTAATTCCTTTGAGCCGGTATATGGTGGCGTAAAACCAAAATGCATGAGACCTAAAGCTCCCCTGTTGGCTAGCCAAACCCTGTCGCGGATGTGATACATCCATGCATCACGAAGCTGAGCATATTCAGGTTCAGGGCCCCATTTTTCCATCTCAAGAAGGTACATATATTCCACATCGGTATCATCATCCGAAAAGGCTCCATTGTACTTTGAGAGCTTATCCAAATTTTTTGAATAGCCGTATGGCCATCGTTCTTCACCGGGCGCATTGATGTATTTGTTCTCGTGCGGAAGTCCATAAATGTTACCAATCATTTGCCCAATCCACGATGCAGCAATTTTGTCGTGTAGTTCTGCACGAGAAATTTTCTGATTCTGTGCTATCACATTCTCACTAAGATGAGTAAGCCCAAAAGCCACTAATATTATGATAAATAGTTTCGTTCGCATGATAATCATCTGTTAAAAGCCATTGTTCTGACTGAGTTTGGAGTTGGCACTCAGAGCTGTTTGCGGAATAGGGAACAGCTTTTCATTTGCACCCGATGCTGGCTTATTCCACCATGTCTGTCCCCAAACACCAAACCTGATCTGATCTTGTCTGCGTCTTCCTTCCCAGGCAAACTCCCTTCCAAATTCATCGAGGAGCTCCTCAGCATTGATATCGGAGGCTGCATATGGTTCCAGTCCGGCTCGTGTCCGTATTTTCATCAAATGTGGATCGTTTATCATCTCCCCTGCACGACCAAGCCGCCACAATGCTTCAAACTTAGTATAAATGACATCGGCAAAGCGGAGAAGCACAAAATCATTTTCCATGTCGTTAACGTAATATTCAAGGTTCTCCTGATATTCATATTTGCAGCAACGGGCTCCCTCCCAGCGTTTGCGCGCTTTGTAATTGATGATATTGGGGGTATATTCAAACCAAACAGTGTCATTACCTTCAATAAAATAAATCGGGTTTCCGGCTTTGTCGTATTGTTGTCCGAATAGGAATGAATTTCTTCTCAGATCATTTTCAGAATATTTGTTAAAGAAAGGCGGCTCAAGCACGAAACCATCCCACATCTCTCCTTTGAAATTAAATGTTGCCCTGCTGGCATCATTTAAAGTGAGCGTATACCAATACAATCTGTCTTTGGTGTAAACGGTATGGTTTGGAATCACAAAAATATTCTCAACTGAGGTCTCATTAACTACTTTGAAATTCGCAAAATAGTCATCTTCGATGGAATAAGCATTTAATGCAATCACTTGATCACATGCATCTATTGCCTGCTGATATTTATTCTCTCCAATCCATTCTTCGGCATTCAGGTAGAGTTTGGCTAGCAAGGTGTATGCAACACCTTTAGTAACTCTTCCATAATAATCCGGACCGGGTGTGGTCTGAAGTTTATCAATGTTATCAAGTATTTCCTTTTCGATAAAATCAAAAATGAATTTTCTATCTTTCTGCTCAGGCAAATCCCGATTGGTAAAGTCGGTCGAAAAAGGGATATTACCCCAGTTGTCCATACCCCAATAGTAGAAAAGTGAACGCAACACGCGGATCTCAGCTATAATTCGCGCTTTACCTTCAAACTCAATTGGCGATTGTTCTGTTTCGTAAAGGACTTCATTACAAGCACTCACTCCTTCGAAAACAAATTCCCATGACTGCCTGAGTATCTTGTTATTGGGCGAAAAACGATGTGTATGCAACTCGTCCCAACGGCCTTGCTCCCACCACAAACCGTCGTCGCGCCCTGGAATTACCATTTCATCAGAAGCATTTTGCATCAATGACCACAGACGTTGTTCTTCAGGGAATCGTTGCAACTTGGTGTATGCTCTTCCAGCATTCATCAGCACATCGGCCTCCGTGCGAAAAAAGTCGTCGAGTGGTATGGATGAATACACCTCTTCTTTTAAGTCGGTACATGATACACTCATCATGGTCAGCAAGATGACCGGTATCAGAAGTTGATATTTTATCTTTTTCATAGCGCTGTAATAGATCTAAAATGAAACTTGTAAACCAAAAGTTAACAGTGTTGTGCGTGGGTAATACGAAAGGTATTCGATACCGGGAGTTAAGCCGCCTAAGCTAACCTCAGGGTCAAGACCTTTATAACCGGTAAGTGTTAAAACGTCTTGTGCTGTTAAAAACATCCTGAATTTTGAAATGTATTTCGATTCCATCGGAAGGTTATAACCAACAGAAATGTTATCCAGCTTAAGGAACGAAGCATCTTCTACATATTTGGAAGAATAACGTGCATTTCCTGTAAACTCAGGATTTTCATATTGAGTAAGCATCACGTTGTTCAATCCTATGCCTCCCCAGTTTTCGTAATAGAGGCGATATGTATTCAAAACTTCTCCACCAATACTTGCCCTGAGTGAAAGGCTCATATCCCAATCACCATAAGTAAACATATTACTCCAGCCAAGCGTGAAATCAGGGAATGCATTGCCTATCACTTCCCAATCTTCCGGGTTAACCTGACCAACAGGGTTTGCATTTTTGAAAAGATCTTTTCCAAGTTCGTCAAGCCCAATCCAAACAGGTCCGTAGAAAGTTCCCAAACTCTGCCCCTCTCTGAGTTTCTGACTGTTTACACCGATTGCACCGCCAATCCATCCCAGGTCGTAAGAGTCGTTGGTAAATTCTTCGTTGGTAAATTTATCAAGCTGATTTTTGTTGTAGCTGAATGTTAGAATCGACGTCCAGTTAAAATCTTCGGTTCGGACTGCTACACCTTTTAAACTCAGTTCAACACCTCTATTACTTATTGTGCCAACATTTGTAAACAGTTCTTTGTAAAGGTATGGAGGTACAGATACTTCATACGTATAAAGCAAATCAGTGCTTTTGCGGTAGTAAACATCAATAGTACCACTTAGTCGGTTTTTAAGGGTTGCGAAATCGATACCTGCATTTATTTCATGCTTATTTTCCCATTTCAGATTTGGGTTCGGGTTACTAACCGGCTGGTAGGTATTGATCCATTGCCCGTTATAATAAAACTTGCCTGCCCGGCCCATAAGAATCAACGACCGATAATTGCCGATATCCTGGTTACCGGTGATCCCGTAGCCAACACGCAGCTTCAGATCATCGATCCAATTCACATCTTTCATGAAATTTTCATTACTCACACGCCAACCAAAGCTTGCTGAAGGAAACCATCCCCATTTGTTATTCGTTCCAAAGCGAGATGAACCTTCGCGACGCAACGAAAAGGCAGCAAGATAACGATCGGAGAAGTTATAGGTCGCTCTTCCAAAAAATGAAATCAACCTGCTTTTTCCTTTATAGGATCCCATTGATGCAGTGCCCTCACCAAGACCAGAACCAGCACCGATGTTATGTGGCCCATAAATATCAGTATCGAAACCGGTATTCACCATATAAGAGTTGTTCGACTGCACCTCCTCAAAGGTGTATCCGCCGAGTAATTGCAGAAGGTGATTATTGCGTTCGTAACGGTAATTAACCATGCTTTCATATTGCAGATCCGAACTTCGACCATTGCTTATTTCGGCTTCTCCACCTGTTCCTAACCTGCTGGGATAGTACTTGGTGCGGTAATAAAGTTCTTCATAATCCGACTTCTCTATCGACAGCATATTTACCCAACTGAGTCCCTCGGTAAGTTGAAGACTTGCTCTGACATTAGCTCCAGCATCATCGGTTTTTCCGTTTCGTGTGCGTTCGTTGAGCATAGCCACCGGATTGTAATAGTCCATACCTGAAATTAGCGTGTAGCCACCTGTATAGGTATTTCCCGGATCATAAACAGGTGATGTGGGATTGCGTATAAAAGCCTGATAGAACATATCGTAGTTGGCCGGCTTATAATCGCGCATGCCGTAACTCAGATTATAATCCAGACTCAACTTTCCCCCAAAAGCTTTCTGCTGGATATTGGTGCGAAGCAGGTAATTATTTGACTCATTATCTTTTAGTAAACCTTGTGATTGATCAACGAAGAAAACCGTACGGTGCGAAAAGGTCTCAGTACCGCCTGAAATAGCCAGATTATGGCGATGACTGAAAGGAAGACTTCTTGTTATTTCCTTAAACCAGTCAGTATTACCTTCGTAGATGCTTCCAGCTTTTTCAGGAGCATAGGTCATGATCGCATCACGAAACTGTTCGGCGTTAAGATTTTCTACCATTCGGGGGGCTACCTGCGTTGAAAGGTAGCCTGAATATTCCACTTTACTTATCCCGATTTTTGCACGTTTGGTAGTAATGATGATCACTCCGTTTGATCCGCGCGTGCCATAAATGGCAGCGGCAGCGCCATCTTTAAGTACATCAATGGACTCCACTTCTTCAAAACTGATATTCTTCAAGTCGAGACCAGCAATACCATCAACAATGATGAGAGGTCCTTGTCCGGAAGTAAGTGTATTCGTTCCCCTTAATAGAATCTGGTAGCCTGACATTGGGTCAGCGCCATCGGGTTTGGTAATGGAAAGACCGGCAACTTTACCCTGAAGCAGTCCCATTGGGTTGTTGTAGCTGCCTTTGTTAAAGTCTTCAGTTTTTACCGAGGCAATTGACCCCGTTACTTCCTTTTTCGTTGTTAGTCCGTATCCTATTACTACTATCTCCTCAAGTGATTCCACAGTAGGCTTCATCCTTGGATCAATAGTACTTTGCTCTCCAACAGTAATCTCCTGTACGGCATATCCCACAAAACTAAAAACAAGAACTGAAGACTTTGAAGCAGACAATGCATATCGTCCTTCGATGTCGGTCACAGTTCCTGTCTGGGATCCTTTAATCGTAACATTTACTCCAGGCAGGGATTCGCCACTGGCAAAATCCGTAACTTTTCCCTTAACAGGGATCAAGCTTTGCTGGGCCATCAAGACAGGCATGAGAAGCATAAACAGTCCGCTGAATAACAGGGCGAGTTTATACTTATTGCTTTGTGAAGAAAAAGATCTGGATTTCATAGTAGGGATGATTTTCGGTAATACTATTCAATGACGGTTATTTCCGACCTATACGGAATTGATGATTGAGCGCCCATACGGGTGACAGTGATAGCTGACGCTTTTGCAGCCATTTTTACAGCTTCAATAATTGTTTTACCTTCAGCCAATCCAACGCAGACAGTACCACAAAAGACATCTCCTGCTGCAGTAGTATCAACAGCATCCACCTTAACGGCTTCCACAAAGTGGTACTGATCATACTCCTTAATAAGAGCGCCTTCCGAGCCAAGAGTAATCACAACAATATTTACTCCTTTTGCGCTGATAATGTCGGCTGCCATTCTGGCTTTTTCGAGATCGGTGACTTTGATACCTGAGAGAATCTCTGCCTCACTCCGGTTTGGGATAATGATAAAAAGTTTGCTTAATAACTTGTCAGACAATGCTCTGGCCGGTGCAGGATTGAGAATAACTTTAATATCTTTTCTGACAGCTATTTCCGCCACATATTCCACAGTCTCGATAGGAATCTCCAACTGCATCAGTACCAGGTAGCTCTGCTCGATTTCAGGAATTGCCTTGTCAATATCGGCAGGACAAAGGTTGGCATTAGCACCTGAAGCCACAACGATGCAGTTTTCACCATTGGAATCAACAGTGATTAGTGCTACACCTGATGGATTATTTGGATCGGAGAAGATATAATCGGTGTGGATGTGCTCGTTATCATAAAGCATTACCGATTGCTTCCCAAAAACATCATTACCTGTTTTTGAAATTAAGGTTACATTGCCACCCATTCGGGCAGCAGCCACGGCCTGATTTGCACCCTTACCTCCGGGATTCATAAAAAATTTACCACCCAAAACTGTTTCGCCCGGGATAGGTAATCTGTCGGCCTTGATAACCATATCAGTGTTACAACTTCCAACAACTGTGATTTTCTTTTCTTGCATGATTTGCTTTGATTTAATTCTGACACAAATCTATTATTATACAAATGGAAAAAAACTCAATAATTATGCATTCACAAGAATTACAAAATATTGATAAAATAAATTAATATCTCATATATAATTAGAATTCAATAATATAAAATTAATCAAACTACACTAATATTGAATTAAACGAGAATTATAAATATCTTAGCGAAAAATTAATCTATGTTTAATAAAAGGAAGTCGATAAGCCTAAATAACGAGTAAAGTCCTTGTTATTAACAAGATAACAAACGATTGCAGAAAATTTTTACGAAACATTTTTTGCATTGTTGCGGAAAAATCTACTCTTTCGAATCGAAAAAATGCAAAAATCCGAGAGTTCATGACAAAGTTTGAGTCGTTGGTCCAACTAATCCACTCCATGACCAGAGCGGAAAAAAAGAAATTCAGTGTCCTGACATCCAGTCGAAAATCAAAACCAGACTATCTCGTTTTATATGAAATAGTTGCAGCTGCCCCCAATAAATCGGTTGAAGACTTTCGATCTGCTTTTAAAAGCACTTGTCCCGGGTCCGCTTTTGACAGTACCGTTAACTACCTTTTTGATCTGCTACTCGAACAAGCTGTTGATTTACGCATCCAGCAAGACAAACATTACCTTTTGTTTAATAAGATTCTTAAAGCAAGGGTTTTGTTTGAAAAATCGCTGTTCGATGAGTGTTTCGATCTGCTACATATGGTAACTGAAAAAGCTGAAAAACTTGAGAATTACCACGCGCTTTTACTTGCCGGAAGACTGGAACTCGAATACTTGCTTGCGTTGAATTTCCCCAACCTGACAGAAGAAGAACTGCTAAAAAAACAATTCAAACTTAATGAATCCATAAAATTCTTAAGGAAAGTCAACGAGCAGTCGGCCTTGTATGAAATCCTAAAACACCGGTTACTAACGAAAGGCTATTCACGCTCGGAAGAAGATAAAAGATACCTCAATGATTTAGTTTACAGTGAAATAAGTATAGTAGCCTCATTAGCACCTGAAAATTTTGAGATTACAAAACTTCATCAATTATTTCAATCCGATTACCTGATAAGTGTTGGCGACTACAAATCAGCCCTCCGTTCCTATTACGAACTCAACAATCTTTTCGAAGCAAATAAACATTTATGGAGCACTCCCCCACTCTATTATCTTTACACAATAGAAGGCGTTCTTGAAAGCCTCCGAAGCATCAGAAACTACTCGGGGATGGCTTACTTCGTCAACCAACTTAAAAAGTTGACTGACACTCCGGTGGATTTTCGAAACCAAACATTATGTACAATATTTCTGTATGAACTTTTTCCTTCTCTCGACCGCGGCAATTTCGAAGCGGCAGCAAAACTAATGGATGAATATCAGCATAGTCTTTATTCTAAAATGTTCACACTCAACCCATCCAGACAAGCAGAGCTTTGCCTTTATACATCTTTAATTTATTTTGGCAACGGACAATTCAACAAAGCACACCGCTTTCTAAGTCAAATTATTATCAGAGGAAAAAACTACTATTATTTGCCCATGTATCGAACAATACGGCTTGTTAATCTGATGATACTTTACCAACTTTCAGATTATGAATTGATCAGTTACGAATGCAGGTCTCTGAAAAGGGAACTTTCAAACGAAGAAAAAGGATATAAGATTGAACGATTCTTACTTCTTTTCCTTCAAAAACAGCTTCCGCTTCAACAAGCCAAACGGCTGCAGCTATGGCAAAAATACCTTCCCGAACTGGAAAATATCCGGAAAGATATTTTTGAGCAGCAAGTGCTCCGCATTTTCGACTTTACTGCATGGGTTGAATCATTGATGACAGGCCAGTCGCTTTCTGCTATCCTTGAGATGAAATCAGGACAACAAAGTTAAAACCAACAAAGTGAAACGATAAGACAAGCAATAACTTACAACCCATCGAATGAACCTGAAAAAACGTAAACATATCCTTGAAATTATCTTACTCCAACTTCGAATCAAATCCTTTTGAAACCTTTACTTTCTTTTTTTTATCTTCGCCAAAACATTAATCCCCAAACCTATGCCCTACCTTATCCTCGACCTTGAAATGACCGGCGGCGAGACTGGCTATCACGACATTATTCAAATTGGAGCTGTACTTGCCAACGATGAATGGAAGATTCTATCTGAATTTCAAAGCCTTGTTTATCCCGATCATGAAGAAAATTTCACAGCAGCAGCCGAGGAAATCCATGGCATCTCACTTGCTGATCTCGAAGAAGCACCCATGCCGTACGAGGTGCTCGAAAACTTTGAAACATGGATTCGTAAAAACTTGCGTCGTAACAGTTCCATTTCACTAACCGATATTGTGGTCTGCGGACAGAGCGTCATTAACGACATCAACTTTTTAGAGCAATCATATAGCGACCAGAATATGACCTGGCCTTTTTCGCATAAACTCATCGACCTGATGAGCATCTCGTTTGTTTTTTATCAGATTTTTGATGCAAACAAGCTTCAGCGACCTAAGTCGTACAGCTTAAAAGCAGTCGCAGCATTTTTTGGGCTTCAGCGTGAAGAAGCAGCTCACAACGCCCTTGAAGATGCAAAACTCACCTATGAATGTTTCAAAAAATATTTTGAAATCATCCCACATCTTAAATACAATCCTTGATCAACCAAGTAAACTTAAAATGAAAAAACAAACCGTAATCTTGTTTTTGACCATCGTGATATTGCTTCCATTTTTGTCACAGGCACAAAATTGGAGCACCTTTGGTGGTACAAACACCAGGTCAGGCAACAGTGAAATAACCGGGCCTTCTTCCATATCTACTCCGTTTTGGCAAATTTCCAACGCTTCCAACACCTTGCTTGGTGAACAGGTCTATACTTTTGGTGACCTTTTTGTCAACTCACGCGTTGCAGGTGGTTTTGCGTCAGTAAAAATTGAATGCCGCAGCTTGCAAACCGGAGCACTCGTTTGGACATCCCCTTTCATCGCTTCCAACTCCAAGTTGTATTGCATGGGATTTTCGGAAGATGCCGTGTATGCCTGTGATTATGCCACCGATTCGGTTTACGCCCTTAATGTTGCCGATGGCAGCATCAAATGGGTTGGTGAAGTCACTTCTTTATCTTATGGTGCCCGTGAGAGCGTTGTTTTTGCCTGTAATGGCGACATCGTTTTGAATGGCCCCGGTTTTGGTGGGCCAACTACAATGCGGCTCAACAAAGATACAGGCAAGCTTGTTTGGGGCAATGACGAGTTGTATGCCGTTTCACCCGTTAGTGCTTTAACGTTGATGGGCGATAAAGTGTACCGCATTACCGGTGCAATAAATCAGCCCATCCGATTAGCTGCCTTTGATGTACACACAGGTTTAAGTAGCTATTTTTCAGACCCTTTGCCTGGTGATGGTGATCAGGAAAATCAACTTTTTATGGATGACCAATCCGCGCTTTATTTCTGGAGAGACAATGGTTTTCTGTATTCCTTCTCTGATAATGGAACACAACTGAAAGAAAACTGGCATTATGTTTCATCAGCAAGTCCTCCAACAGGAAGTAATAACTCCAGAATAGCTGTTGGAAACGATCGACACATCTATGCCTTTGATGATGGGAAGGTAATTCGTCTAAACCATGAAGATGGAAGCTTGATGAACATTTCTTCAGTAAATATTGCCGGTGGAAGTATCACGATTGGGGCTGATTCAACTGTTTATGTGAGTAACGAAAGTAATGCCTTTTACGCCTTTACTTATGATCTTCAAACTGTTATATGGCAATACAACATGAATAACAATGCATTTGGAAACACTTTGCTTGCTAAGGACGGCATAATGGTAATGACAGGGGCTGGATCAACGATTAAAGCTTTCAAACCTGATATTAACCGAAAGCCTGTTGCCGATTTTCGTGCTTCAGGCCGTAAAACGGGCATTGGCGAACCTGTTAATTTTTATGATCAGTCGTCTTTCAACCCTGAAAGCTGGCAGTGGAGCTTCGAAGGAGCTGATATTGCTGTATCTGCAGATCAAAATCCTGTAGGCATAACATACAGTAATGCAGGTATTTATGAAGTTAATCTTGTTACCTCAAATGCATTTGGTTCTGATGATGCAACGAAAACATGCTATATTGAAGTAGTTGATAATGGAGTTGGAATTTTCCCAGCCAATACGTCAATAACTCAATTGAAACTTTATCCCAATCCGGCGAATGCAACAACAACTGTCAGCTATTACCTTAAAACAGCAGGGAATGTGGAGTTGATTATTTTTAACCATAACGGTCAAACTGTATCAAAAATAAATAGGTATTTGATCGAGACAGGAATACAACTTATTGAACTGCAAGTGCATGGCCTGCCTTCTGGCATCTATTTAATTCAAATCAAGACAGAGGATGGAGGTAGTGCAATAGCTAAACTTTTGATTTCAAGATAAGTAGTAAACGGTTCATTAAGTGAGGATTCACATTGAAAAATTGTTCTTAAACATAGTGTCAAAGTAGAAGTATTTGCGATATATTTGCCAATGAAAATGAGTTGATAGCAATTTTATGACTGACCTCACTAACACTATTTCACCAACAAATTACATCAATTAAACGCAATGAATCAAAAAGAACTATCGGAATTAACAGACCAAGAACTGTTGGACGAAGCAAAAAAAATGAAATCATTTTCTATAACCAATGCTTTTCTTATTGGATTTCTTATGGGAATTGTAATTTACAGTATTGTGGTAAACAGTTGGGGTATGCTTACTCTAATACCATTGTATTTTGCATACAAATTTATTAATGACCCAAAAAATAAAAGAGTCAAAGAGGTAGAAAATCTTTTAAAAGAACGGAATCTTAAATAGACATTGGTTTTGTTTAGGTAATTTACGCTGTTTTGTCCATATAGCGTATCTTTGCAAGCATGTTTGTGGCCAATTATTTTACCCGGCCCTGATCTTTTCAAGCTTAATCAAATTATGTTTGTTCAGATCTAAAAATACAGACATTACAAATCATACAGATTCGATTAAAACGGTTTTTTAAGATATTTTTAATGCGTTTTCACCTAGCTTTTCCACGACGCCAAAGCCTTTCGGTGTTGCTGATCATCCGGCTCACCACTATGTTATTGATATTTGGCTTTACGCGCTGGCTTTTCTATTTTGTCAACATTCGCAGTTTTATGCATTTGAATGTTTGGGAGCTGACTCAGTTAATGTTTGGAGGCATAAGGTATGATCTTGCTGTTATCTCTATTTTCAATTTACCTGTAATAGTGTTAATGACACTTCCTTTCCATTTTAGGTATCACATTATTTATCAAAAGTTTACGAATAGTCTTTTTGTTTTTGTAAATAGTTTTGCACTTTTATTTAATCTTATCGACGTTATCTTTTTTCGTTATATCGCCAAGCGAACAACTTCCGAAGTGTTTGCCTTTTTTGGTAATCCTGCCGAAAACACCCGCTCACTACTCTTATCCTTCTTATCCGACTTTTGGTATATGTTACTCATTTTCGGCATTTTAGTCTGGATCATTTACAAAGCTACAACCTGGTTTATCAGTCGAAGCCCCGCACCCATCCGCGATTTACGATGGTTTGTCACACATGGTATCATTTTCATTTTGTTTGCTGCCATTTCAATAATTTTTGCCCGTGGCGGATTGCAACTGAAACCCATCAGCCTGATTAATGCAGCCAATAACACCGAGAGCCGCAATGTCCCGCTGTTGATCAACTCTCCCTTCTCGATCATGCAAACACTTGGCGACCAGTCCATTAAACCTCTGAAATATTTCAATGTAAGTGAGCTGGAAAACATTTACAGCCCGGTTCAGCCACCTTTTCAGATAAACCTGAGCGATAAATTGCAGCAATTGCCCGATAATCCAAATATTGTTATTCTGATCATTGAAAGTCTTGGAAGAGAATACATTGGGTATTACAACCCTGAAAAGGCCGGCCTTACTCCTTTTCTCGATTCGTTGTTTCAACATAGTATAACTTTCAATGGTTTCGCTAATGGCAAAAGATCCAATGAGGCACTCCCTTCAATCTTTACAGGAATACCCTCACTTATGGACAAAGAATTTCAGGCTACTCCTTTTATTGCAAATCATTTAAATGGATTAGGCACTGTGATGAAAAAGAAAGGCTATACGACTGCCTTTTTCCATGGAGGAAACAACGGAACTATGCGTTTTGATGCCTTTTCACACATTGCTGGTTTCGATAGTTATTACGGTCGAAACGAATATGGGAATGATGTCGATTTTGATGGAAAATGGGGAATTTACGATGAACCTTTCCTGAAATACTTTGCTAATCAACTGAATACATTTCAACAACCTTTTGCTGTCAGCCTTTTCACCCTTTCGTCGCATCATCCATATCAGCTCCCTAAGGCCTATAAAAATGCCTTTCCGCTTGCTTCCAATGATATGGAAGCTACCTTCTCTTATACAGATCAGGCGCTGCGTAAATTCTTTACTAAAGCTGCTGAAATGGAATGGTACGACAATACAATATTTGTTATTACTGCCGACCACACACCCGAAAAATCGCATTTTGGCTCACACCTTCCCTACTGGGGTTTGTATGGTGTACCTATGGCATTTTACATTCCATCAGCGAATGCCGGTATGCGGTTAGAAACGATTGCGCAGCATACTGATATTTTTCCAACACTTGCTGCTTTGACGAAAACTGACGAAAAGATAATAGCTTTCGGTCGTAATTTATTTGATTCCAATCAGATACCATTCGCAGTCAATTACCTTAGCGGTATCTATCAAATGGTTCGGAACGACACCCTGATTGTGTTTAATGGTCAAAAAACATTAGAACTTTACGCTCTTAAAGATGACCCTAAACTTGAGCATAATCTGTTAGAAACCAGCAAACAAGCTACTAAACGTCAGGAAACTTATCTAAAAGCAATACTTCAACAATATAACAACCGATTGATCAGCAATCAGTTAATTATTAAATAAGTGTTTATTTATCATGACAACTGCACCAAAACAACGCATCAGGTTCATAGTGAATCCAATCGCAGGTCATGCCGGAAAAGAGGAATTCCCTGCTTTTGTTGATCGTTACCTCGATCACGACCGCTTCGATTTTGAGATTTGTTTTACTGAACGACCTCTTCATGCTACTGAATTGGCAAAAGAGGCTCTGATTGAACAATTTGACGTTGTTGTGGCTGTTGGCGGTGATGGAACAATAAACGAAGTGGCGCGTTGTTTAATAAATACTACAACTACATTTGGTATTATTCCAAGTGGTTCAGGTAACGGCCTCGCCAGACATCTGAACATTCCACTCAACTTTGAAGGTGCGTTGGATATTATCAATCAGGGTCATAAAGTTAAAATTGATACCGTAAATATAAATAAGGAGGTTTTTGTAAGTATAGCCGGTGTTGGCTTTGATGCCCTTGTTGCCAAACATTTCGCGAAAGACCCCAATCGCGGTTTTTTCACCTATTTAAAAATAGTGGCTGCCCGCTACCCCAATTACAAACCAAAAAAATACACCCTCATTCTCGACGATATTGAAACGGTTGAGACTGAGGCACTCTTTATAAGTTTAGCCAACTCCAACCAGTTTGGCTATAACACCACCATTGCTCCTGATGCCAGTTTAAATGACGGAATGATTGATGTTTGCATCGTTCAGAAGCCCTTCATCTTTGAGATGCCATTGATTATCAATTTGTTATTTTTAAAGATGATTCATAAGTCAAAGTATGTAAATATTCATAAAGCCAAAAAAGTGGTGCTTATCCGCGAAAAAAACCGGATAATAAATCTGGATGGCGAACCAATAAAGCTGCAAAAAGACCTCGTCGCGGAAGTCAATCCATTGAGTCTGCTAGTTATCATACCCAAAGATAACGAGGACTTTAACCCTACCGAAGTTATTCTCCAAACACTTTCCAAGACCCATCAGCTAATCAGGTCAGAAATAAAAAAGTTTATCAAATGAAACCCAAACGCGAAGGAATCGTTTATTCCACAAATCCCGACTTCGTTTTTGAATCGGAAGAAAAAAACATACAAACTCTTGCTAATCAGCAACAAAACCTACGTGTCATGCTCGATAAAAAACAGCGTGGCGGCAAAAAAGTGACGTTAATTACTGGATTTATGGGACAACCGGCCGACCTCGAAGCATTGGGCAAATCGCTCAAAACTGCTTGCGGCGTTGGCGGAAGCGCAAAAGACGGTGAAATCCTGATTCAGGGCGATTTTAGAGAGAAGATCCTGCAACTACTTATCAAGCAAGGTTTTAAAGCTAAACTTGCTGGTGGATGATGGAAAAAGAAAAACCAACGCATCTTCCTGATTATTGGTCACATCAATACCAGCAGGGTCGTCATGGCTGGAACATAGGTTCTGTTTCAACACCTTTGAAAAACTATTTTGATCAGCTGGTTAACAAAAACATTAAAATTCTGGTCCCCGGTGCGGGTTTTGGATGGGAAGCCGGTTACCTGTTCGAAAATGGCTTTCACCAAACGTTCGTGCTTGATTTCAGCGAGGAAGCCATTTCAATATTCCAAAATAATTTTCCTGAATTTCCTGCTTCACATATCCTTTTGGAAAATTATTTTACTCATAATGGCACATATGATCTGATCGTTGAGCAAACGTTTTTCAGCAGTATTCCACGCGATCAACGAAAAGTTTATGCCCAAAAAACCTATCAATTGTTGCACGAAAAAGGAAAAATTTGCGGCCTGCTTTTTAACCACGAATTTGATTTTGAAGGACCTCCATTTGGCGGCACTACAGAAGAATATCAACATATTTTCGCACATCTATTTGATTTTAAGACGTTTGAAACTTCTTATAATTCCATCAAACCCCGGTCGGGAAGAGAATTATTTTTTTTACTCGAAAAAAAATGATTTGTTTTAGATAGGCAGATTTCTGTATATTCGCCTTTTAAAATGCAGTTAATATTTAATCATTGATATCATGGAACACCAATCACTATCTTCAATCGGAATCATTTCCAAGAAAGAAAACCTCGCTTCGGTTGAACACAATACGAACAGTTCAGCCCTGGTTTTGGAGTCACTGTTTCCTTTCCCCGGTTACAATGGAACAACGGTACCCGACCGCACCGACCCTCGTGCACTTTTTCTGGTTACCAAAGCTGTATACAACGACGACAAAATTATACGCGCTATTAAGCATATCAAAGTTGATTTTCCTTACCATTTTGATGGCGCACCGGGTCATATCACCTTATTTAATGAACCGGCAGGAGCAATCCGCATCAAACATTTGTCGTACGAGCAAGTTGGTGAGCTGGTTGAAGCATTCGAAAAACAGGGCATCGACTTTATGCGTGAGCGAAAAATTGCAGAATACAGCTCCATCATCCACATTACCAAATACTTTGAAATTTCACATGCTGATAGTGGCATCTATGCTGATAAAAACTGGAAAGGCATGTTTTATCTTGAAATCCCTGTAAAACTCAAATGGAATACCTTTGAGAAAATAACGATGGATATCAAACATAATGTGGACGACAATTCTTTCGACGCCGCTCTTACAACTATGTATGATGAAACAGGTATCATTGATTTTGTTCGTATTTACGATGAGCAAAGCAATGAACAGAAATTGCAGTTTATACGCAATAAATATCTGGAAGCCATCAAATACATCTGAAAATCTTATTTGTTTTAACTTATATCCATGTTTAAAAATCTGATACAGTTCTTTTATGAGCTGTTTGTTTCATTGCATTTTACAGAGTATCAATCAGTTCTTTTCTCTGAGAGTGCTACCTTCATAAGTCTGCTGGTTTTTGCAATCATCACTTACTATCTTTCATGGTTCATTATCAAGCGAACTGTAATCATTTTTATACAACGCAGCGATAATCATTTTGATGACATCTTACTAAAAAACAGGGTTATAAGTCGTTTTTCCTATTTTGTTCCCTCTTTTATCATCAGTAAGTTTGCGCCATCTTCCTTGCCAAGTTTCCCTGATGCTTTTGCTACCGTTCAGAAAACCATCGAGATCTATGTGATTTTCGTAGCTATGTTGGTTATAAGTGCAATCATTTCTTCCCTGTACGACTTCTACAACACCCTTGATGTTTCGAAGAACAAGCCCGTTAAAGGTTTAGCTCAGATACTTAAGTTAGTTGTATTTATTGTAGGTGGATTGATGATTTTGGCAACCCTTATGAACCAGAATCTGGCAAATCTTGTAATAGGATTAGGCACACTTTCAGCCGTTTTGATGCTTGTATTTAAAGATCCTATTCTTGGTTTCGTTGGAGGCATACAGCTTTCGCTGAATGACATGGTGCGTATTGGCGATTGGATCAGCATGCCAAAATACAATGCTGATGGCGATGTGCTTGAAATCACTCTTACCACGGTTAAAGTACAGAATTTCGACAAAACCATAACCACTATCCCAACCTATGCTCTTGTTTCTGATTCGTTTACGAATTGGCGTGGTATGAGTGAGTCGGGTGGCAGAAGGGTGAAACGTAGTATAAGCATCGACATGGAAACAGTCAGGTTCTGTAGTCAGGAGATGATTGAAAAGTTTAAGCAGTTTCATCTTATTGAGGCATATATCCATCAAAAAGAAATGGAAATCGCTGATTTCAATCAACTGCATCAAATTGATGCCTCGAACATGGTAAATGGCAGGAGGCAAACCAACCTTGGAGTTTTCAGAGCATATCTCAAAGCATATCTGCAATCGCATCCGCTGGTTCATAATGAAATGCCGGTATTGGTCAGGCAGCTGCAATCGTCTGATAAAGGTATTCCAATGGAAGTATATTTCTTTAGCAGCAGGCAGGCCTGGACGGAATATGAAGATTTACAGAGTGATGTGTTTGATCATGTGCTGGCTGTTATTCCTTTGTTTGGACTTCGGGTATTTCAGCAGCCATCCGGTGGCAGCATCGAGAAAGCACTGCATCAGATGAATGAAAACAAAGAAATTCAGTAAAGCAAAATGACCTCAATTTTTTATTGAAAAAATATTCAATAAGGCTTGCAGAAACCAAAAAAGGTGTTACTTTTGCACACGCTTTTGAACAAAAAAAGTTCTTTGCAAAAACGGATCGGTAGTTCAGTTGGTTAGAATACGTGCCTGTCACGCACGGGGTCGCGGGTTCGAGTCCCGTCCGGTCCGCAG
>CAYXCZ010000038.1:0-19013 GCA_964463695.1 uncultured Lentimicrobiaceae bacterium
GCTGACAGCGTTAATCGCGCTTGATCTTTGGTCCTTTCCATCAAGGGAAAGGACGAAGAAAGAAAAGGCAAGCCCTTAGCATAATAACAAATTACTCTGAATGTGAAGGTTTGATTTGGTTGATTTTTATAAACATATCAATACGTTGCAGCTTTGATAAGTGTTTACCATAGATAAAGATATTTCGCTCCTATGGAGCTTTGGGTTTTCGTATGATCGATTTTTTATAAATATTTCGCTGCGCTGCAGCTGTGACCTGATTTCGCTGCATTTAGGATTTGTCTCACTTTGCATGAGAGTTCTAACTTGATTACAAAACTATCCCGGGCTGGGTGCGTGAGCCCGCGCGATTAGCGGGCCGGCGGCAGGCAGAATGAAAAACCGACGGAAATCTTGCAAGGCAGCGCCGCCCTCAAAGCGGTGCTGTTTGTAAAGTACAATGCTTCAAAAGACCAAAACAAAGAAAAATTGCTCTACCAAACCCAATCGAAGGAAACAGGTAATGCATTGTGCTTTACAGGACCTTGCATAGATTTCCGTCGGTTTTTTCATTGTGGGCTGACAGCGTTAATCGCGCTTGATCTTTGGTCCTTTCCATCAAGGGAAAGGACGGAAAAGGATCAAGTCCTACTTCTACACGAGAGTTGATCTGTTGATTTGTAGAGGGCTTGCGCATGAAATGGGTTTTATTGAGCTGGTCTAAAAAAACTGGACAGATAAATTAACTTTATTAATTTTATGTCCTATGAAACAGAATCGAAGAAAATTCAGTTCAGCCTTAAAGGCTGAGGTAGCCCTTGAAGCGATCAAAGGCATCAAAACAGTATCAGAGATTGCACAGTTGTACGAGCTTCATCCGGTGCAAGTTACACAATGGAAGAAGGAGTTTTTAGCTCATTCAGCGGATGTTTTTGAGGGAGATCAAAAACGTAATGAGGAGTTGGAACGCCTTAAAAGGGAGCGAGACGAGTTGTTCAGGCAAATCGGTGAATTGAAGTTTGAGAACGACTGGTATAAAAAAAAATTACTGTAATGCCAGTAGAACAGAAAAAAGCCTTGGTTGACGAAAGCGATCAAGTAAGTATCTCGAAACAATGCGATTTGTTGGATATCAACCGCAGCACTTACTATTATAAGTCACAGCAAATCAATGACAACGATCTTGAAATAATGACCCAGATGGATAAGCTTCACTTGGAAGACCCAACCCGTGGCACACGCAGGATGAGCGATGAATTACAGAAACTCAATTACAAAATTGGCAGGCAGCATACACGAAAACTGATGCAGATCATGCGTATGAAGACTGTTTACTGTCGTCCCAGAACCACTGTCATAACACCAGGAGACTATAAATACCCCTATTTGCTCAGAAACCTGACAATCATTCGTTCCAATCAAGTTTGGGCAATCGATATCACGTATGTTCCCATGCAACGCGGCTATATGTTTTTGCTCGTGATTTTCGATGTTTACAGCAGGTTCGTTGTGGGATGGAGTGTTTCCAACACAATGGAAACCAGCTGGATCATTAAAATACTCGAACAAGCCATCAAACAATATGGAATACCAGAGATTATAAACTCTGATCAAGGAAGTCAGTTTACCTCACAAGAATATGTTTCTTATATTAAAAGTCTGGAAACCTGTAAAATATCGATGGACGGCAAAGGACGCGCCATCGATAATGTCTTCGTGGAGCGCTTCTTTAGAACCATCAAATACGATAAGCTGTATCTCATTGAATTGCAAAATGGACAACATGTTATAAAGGCTTGTGAAGAATTCATTCAATATTATAATTGTAGAAGAGGTCATTCTTCATTACAAAAAAGAACCCCAGAAAATGTGTACAAATCAGCAGCATAATCAAACTTTGTCTTTACGGCCGGAGTCAAAGTTATTTCCGAAATTTATCCTTGAGACCTCTTTGGGAGGGTCTCCGGAAAATTTCAGAATAACTTTGACAGCCAAACCCGGTTTATATCAAAACCTTAACTTAAATTTGTCAAATAGTTGTCCAGACATTTTAGACCAGCTCATTATAGCACTGTATGTTTCCTTTCTGGCACTTTGTGAAATAGCCTTTTATGTCTGAAAGTCTGAATTTTGTTCAAATCTCAAGGATCAATGCTATACTGATATCGATTGGGTTTCACTCTTCAACTATAATACCAGATACCCAAAACCTCAGGCCTTAAAAAAATATTTTTTACAAAATTGGAATTCGATTCCAAAATTGTAAATTATTGAGATGATATAAAGATAAGCAGAAAGAAGGGAAATGGCCATGCAGTTTAAGGATGTAGCTGGTCTAATACAATCGGGTAACCGGTAGAAATAAAGTCAGGAAAAACAGTCACAAACGAATACTTCAAGGGAATCCTGTTCTGGAACAAAATAACCCAAACCCAGGGTGGTTATATTGTTTATGGAGGCGATATGAAACAAAACAGAAGCAATGAAATGAAAGTTATACCCTTCAGGGATTTGAATCAAATCCAATAAAAAGCTTATGATAAACCATATGTTGATCTGTTGCTGAGGCAAGCCAACAGCCCTTACCACCCGTCACTTTCAAACGCGTCAGCATCAACAAATCAACAAAGAACAAATCAACTTTTATGAGGAGTTGATTCGTTGTAGTTCTATCATTGTAAACTAAACGTGTGAATTAGGTTGTTCTTCAATAAAAAAAGCGACTGGCTTTCATATAAAAACCAATCGCCTTATTAATAAACAGAAGCCTTGTAACCGATACCAGAATCGAAAATTATCCTTTATAAAAAGGCAATTTCACGATGGTGGCAGGCTGAAGCTTATCACGTACCTTAATATAAATCGTTGAGCCTAATTTGGTGTAAGCTTTATCAATATAGCCCATTCCGATACCTTTTTTAAGCATAGGCGACATCGTGCCTGAGGTTACCTCACCGATGATTTCGCCTGCTTCGTTGCAAATTTCATAATAATGGCGCGGAATACCTTTTTCCATTTCGAAAGCTTTAAGCAACTTTTCGGTACCAAAACTTTTCTGCGCTTCGAGCAAAGGCCTGTCGATGAAGTTATTGCCATCTACAAATTTGGTGATCCAGCCCAATCCGGCCTCGATGGGTGAGGTCGTGTCGTTGATGTCGTTGCCATAAAGACAGAAACCCATCTCGAGGCGTAAGGTATCGCGTGCGGCCAGGCCGATAGGTTTGATGCCAAACTCAGAGCCGGCTTCCAACACAGCTTTATAAATGGTATCTGCAACGTCATTGGGGAAGTAAATTTCGCAGCCACCGGCACCAGTGTAACCTGTTGTTGAAAGCAATACATTTGAGATTCCTGCAAACTCAAGCACCTTGAAGGTGTAATACTCCATGTCGGTGATGGGTGTTGAGGTAAGCTTTTGCATTGCTTGCAGGGCAAAAGGCCCCTGAACGGCAAGCTGAGAAGTGTCATCCGATTCGTTGGTGAGCAGGGCACCATTGGTATTATTTTTTGTTACCCAGGACCAATCTTTGTCGATGTTCGCAGCATTCACAACGAGCAAATATTCTTCGTCACTAAAGCGGTACACGAGTAAATCATCCACAATACCACCTTTTCCGTTAGGGAAGCAGGTGTATTGCACTTTTCCGTCAACAAGTGCAGCTACATCGTTGGTAGTGAGTCGTTGAACAAGTTCAAAAGCCTGCGGGCCTTTGGCCCTGAATTCACCCATATGTGAAACATCGAAAACGCCAATTTGACGACGCACTGTTTCATGCTCTGCATTGACGCCTTCAAATTGCACCGGCATGTCGAAACCGGCAAAGGAAACCATTTTTCCACCCATCGCGTAGTGGAAGCTGTTTAAAGCAGTTTTTTTCATTGTGCTGAATTATAATGAGTTTGTTATTTCAATCACACGATGTGTGACGAGTCATTAATTTAAAGCTCAAAAGTAACTATTTTGAAGGTAAAACTAATCAGGTTTAGCTAATTTTAAGGCAATATAGAAAGCGTTCAAATAATGATGCTGAACCAAATGATGTGACAACGAATGACATGATTTCTAAAAATGATATGACTGAACTTATTTTTTGGAATTACCTCAGAAAAGGTTGAAAATATTTTGCAATATGAATTCTTATAATGTACATTAGCACTTTTTACGGTTTAGACGTAAAAAACATATTTCAATTATTTGGTAGTTAAATGCTTATATCATGGATGACCGCATAAAAATTCTTTTTGCCGAGGATAACCTGATTGATTTTGAATTGGCTGTCACGATGCTCAGAGCAGATTTATCGTGTGAAATTTTAAGGGTTGATAAGAAAGATGCATATCAAAATTCTCTCAGGGACTTTCAACCTCATCTGGTCATTGTTGATTTCACACTTACAGATTTCGATGGTTTGGAGGCTATCAGACTAACGAAGAAGTATGATAATGAGCTTCAGGTGATTGTGTTTACAGGATCTCAAAGCGAGGAAATTGCTGTAAAATGCATGCGGGAAGGGGCATCGGATTATGTGTTGAAAAGCAATATGAAACTTCTTCCCTTTGCTGTAAAGGATGCATTGAAAGCTTCCGCATCATTGAGGGAATACCAACAATTGCTTCAACAATTAGCACAGAGTGAGGATAAATTCAGTATTTACATTAACCACGCTCCTGAGGGTATTTTTATCGTTGATAAGAACGGAAAATATTGCGATGCTAACAAAGCTGCCATCGAATTGTCGGGTTATACGAAAGAAGAATTATTCCAGATACACTTGCATGAAATTCTTGCTCCTGAGACAGCTGTAAAAGGATACGAGCATTTTAATAAACTTAAAGCAACAGGTGAGGCATTTGATGAGCTGTTGATTATCAAAAAAGGTGGGTTAAAAGTATGGTGGGCCGTTAAAGCTGTGGCATTACCCGGTGAACGATATATGGGCTTTATTATTGATGTTACCGATCGGAAAACTCATGAGTTTACTACATTAGCAAGCGAAAAGAAATACAGACAATTAGTTGATAGTATGCAGCAAGGACTTGCCTTGCATGAGGTCATCACTAATGAAGAAGGCAAGGTTGTGGATTACCGGTTTTTAGAGATGAACCAAAGTTTTAGCAGGTTAACTGGTTTGGAGAAAGATAAAACAATTGGTCATACTATATTGGAGCTTCTTCCTGATACGGAGCCTTTTTGGATTGAAACCTATGGCAAGGTTGCTTTAGGTGGTGAACCAAAGGAATTGGAAAGCTATGCCACATCTTTGGATAAGTATTATAAAGTGAATGCATACTCACCCGAATATGGTTTATTTGCGACTATTGTTGAAGATGTGACAGAGAAAAAAGCAATTGCGAATAAACTATATCAAAGTGAAAAACAATACCGGCTTTTGGCTGAGAACAGCGCCGATGTCATTTTTGTTGTTGATCTGGATTTGAAAACTACTTACATAAGTCCATCCATTGAAAAAATGATTGGCGTAGATGCAGAGACCAACAAGTCAAAGTCATTTATGGATTTTCTGACCCCCGACTCTCAGCATAAGGTCACGAAACTGGTTGAAGATCATTTTGATCAGGAACTCAGGAAGGAGATAGGCAGTGAACGAATCATTACTTTTGAGTACCAAATGATTCATAACGATGGCCATCTCGTTGATGTGGAGGCAAGGGTCAGGGCGCTGCGTTCTGAAGAACAAGTTGTTATCGGATTTACAGGTATAGCACGCGATATTTCAGAGCGTAAACAGCTGGAAAAGTATTTAATGGAAAGCGAGAACCGTTTCAGAAAAGTCGTTGAGGAAAGTCAGGCTGTGGTTTGGGAGACAGATAAAAACGGTCTCTTTACCTATGTTAGTCCTGTTAGTTTTCAAATGTCAGGATATAAGCCTGAGGAGCTGGTCGGTAAGCTTCACTTTTACGATCTTCATCCGGAAGAAAATAGAGAGTATTTTAAACAAGATGCGCTGCAATTTTTTGCCCTGGAAGAGTCATTCAAGGACGTTATCAATACAATTGTGGATAAAGATGGTAGCATAATTATTGTTAGCTCTACTGGATATCCAAATTACGATAAAAATGGAAATTATTCGGGTTACCGTGGAGTGAATCACGATGTGACAGAACGTGTTAATGCACAAAATGAATTAAACAAGAGTGAATCGCACCTTAGAGCATTAATGGAAGCCGCAACCGAATCTATTTTTCTGATAGATTTAGAGGGGAAACTGCTCTCTCTTAATAAAGTAACGGCAGAGCGTTTAGGCAAAAAGAAAGATGAAATTATTGGGAAGAATATTTATGATTTGCTTCCCAAAGAAACGGCCACCTATAGAAGGACGAAGACTAATGAGGTTTTGCAATCAAAGCAAACGGTCATTTTTGAAGATTTCAGGTTAGGTCGCTGGATAAATAATCATATTTATCCAGTGATTCAAGAAGATCAGGTTACTGGTTTTGCCATATATGGTGTTGATATCACAGAGTCAAAGCTTGCAAGCGAACATCTGCTGAAAAATGAAGAGTCGCTGCGATTTGCTCAACAAATTGCAGGAATGGGTAGTTGGGAATGGAATCTTCAAAATGGGCAGCTGTTTTGGTCGGATAATTATTATCAAATAATTGGACTTAAAAACAATGAGATAGAGCCTTCCTTAGATTACTTTTTAGAAAGGGTACATCCTGACGACATGCAGTTATTCAAAGATAAGGAAAATGAAATGTTGACACAACGGACTCAGGTCAGCTACGATTTCAGATTCATTATGCCGGACCAAAATGCAAAATGGCTTCGAAGTATCACCAGGCCCATTTTTGATGAAGATAAACTAATCCGGCTTTACGGAGTTAATATCGATATCACCCGCCGAAAAAAGGAGGAGCAGCTTAGTGAAGTACGCAATCGGGTTTTATCACAAATGAATGCCTTTGCAATTGAAATGGAAAAAGTCGCTTTAGAGGATTCCTATAAATTCATTGCACATAAGATTGAAGAAATTTTTGAAACCAATGCAGTAATAGCTAGTTCATTTGATATGCCTTCGTTAATTTTTCAGCCTAAGGCTATCTCTTCCTCGTTATTGAGAAATCGTCCAAGACTTGAAAAGACGATCAATGCCTTGGTAACAAAATTAAAGATTAACATCAATGAAGCCCAATACCAGGAAATTTGCAATGCACGTGAATTTGATATTACAGATTCACTCGAAGAGGTAACATTTGGAACTATGTCGTTAATTGAAGCTAAGGCTTTGCAAAAACTATTGAAGATTAATTGGTTTATTGCAATCCCTTTGTTTGATCAATTGAAGTTGCAGGGGTCACTCGTTCTTTGTTTTAAAGAAAGAGCTGATATTATACACTATGATGAGTTGAAGGTTTTTGGTTCAATGGCCTCATCGTTCATTGCCCGCAAAATAGCAGAAAGACAGGTTAACAAAGCAGCCGAGCATTACAAAGTGTTGTTTGAAAGCACGAGCGACATTATTGCTGTAACATGTGAAAACAAGGTTGTTTTTGCGAATTCCCGCTTGTATCAGCTACATGGCATCGTACAAGGTGAGGAATTAACCGAAAACTTTATTGGAAATATTCATGTGGATGACAAAAAGAAACTAAAACTTTTTTATGCATCATTGGGGAAAGAAAAAGCTCAGAAAAATGTTTTGATGCGTAGTTATGTTAAAGATGATGAACTTCATTTTTTTGAGGTCTCCGCTGTGGCTATCGAATGGGAAGGTCAGCCTGCCATTTTAAATTTTGCCAAAGATGTGACAGAACAACGGAAGTCGGAATTTGAAATTTATAGGTTGAAAGAAGATTTTGAACGCGTTTTTCATGCAACACAAGATAGTCTTTTCTTGGTTGAACTTACTGAAGACAATATGCTTCGCTACCTTCGTAACAACCTCACCCATCAAAAGCTTACCGGTATTAGTCAGGATTTCATTGCAGGAAAAACACCCATTGAACTGGTTGGTGAAGAAATGGGAGCCGTAATTGAAAGAAACTATAGGCAATGTATTACCGAAAATCGCATCATAAGTTATGAGGAGCTGCTCAAAATCAATGGGGTTGAACGCTTATGGTTTACAACACTATTACCTGTGGTAGAAGATGGAGTAGTAAATTTTATTGTAGGATCATCTGTTGATATTACTGATATAAAACGTGCAGAAGATGAAAACAAGGAAATTGCTCAACGCCTTCAGGCAATTACCGATGCTGCTCAGGATGGTATCATCATGATTGATGATCATGGATTGGTTGTTTTTTGGAATAAGGCGGCTGAGAAAATATTTGGATATAAAGAGCGGGAAATCATGGGTGCACATTTACATACCGTGCTAGCCCCTCAGCAATACCGCCTTGAATATGCTAAGGCCTTCCAGCAATTTGTTGGCAGTGGCAAGGGTGCTGCAATAGGTAAAACTTTGGAATTAGAGGGAATCCATCAGTCAGGACATAATGTACCTATCGAACTCGGGTTATCAGCCCTTAACCACAAAGGAAATTGGATGGCAGTGGGCGTAGTAAGGGATATCACCGAACGAAAGAAAGCCGAAAAAGATGTGGAAGAAGGAATACGTCTTAAGAATTTGCTCTTCAGTGTGTCGAATGATGGCATTGTTTTGCTTAATAGCCATCACAAGGTGCATGAAGCCAATGAGCGTTTCTGTCAGATGCTTGGATATAGTGCGGAGGAAATCAAACAACTGCACACCTGGGATTTTGAATACCATATGAATGAAACAGATATAAGAAAAGGTTTTGATGATATGGGAGCTGTTGATGTTATTTTTGATACGGAACATGTCCGAAAAAACCGAAGTCGTTACGATGTGGAAGTCAATGCCAAAGGCTTTAGGTATGCTGATGACTGGTATGTTGTGTGTGTGTGCAAAGACATTACCGATCGTAAAAACACCGAACGCGATCTCAAACAAAAGATCGACGATTTGGAGCGTTTTAATAAACTCACTGTAAACAGGGAAATGAAGATGATCGAGTTAAAAAAGGAAATCAATACGTTACTTTTAAAACATGGTCAGTCGGAGAAATATAAAGTAGTCGATTAAAAAAATCAAATGTTACTATTAACAAATTCATTTTGGAACATATAAATTCAAATATAAAGCATTTTAATTCAGGTAGTTTACCTGTGAGTTTTCAGCAATTTGACGTTACTTTTCTGGAGAGAACGGTTAGTCAACGCATGCAAAGTTTGCATGTTTCGAACTGGGATTCTTACCTTAAGCTGCTGTTCGAATCAACTGAGGAGAAAGAGGCTTTAGAAAATATGCTTTCCAATTCGCACAGTCTTTTCTTTCGCAACGCATTAACATTTAGTGTTTTGGAGTATATTAGTCTACCAACAATGTTGCTCGACTTGCGAAGTAATAAGGTGAAAGAATTGCGTATATGGACAACAGCTTGCGCTGCCGGACAGGAAGCCTATAGCATTGCCATCCTTCTTGAAGAACTAAAAAAGAACAGCAATATTGATTTCTCGTATCGTATTTTTGCTACCGATCTATCTGAGGCTCAAATTGAATTAGCCAAGGAAGGGATTTATTCAGCTTCGGCGCTTAGCAATACAAGCCTTAAACGCATTGAAACTTGGTTCGACAGCAACAGGGAGAGTTATAAGATTAAAAAATCAATAAAAGAGAACATCGTCTTTTCAACTTTTGATCTACTTAATGAACAGCTGAATTTTCCTCCGGAAAGTGTTTTTGGTGAGTTTAATCTTATTTTTTGTGCCAACATACTCTTTTACTATGCGCCACAGCAGCAACATTTCATGCTGCAAAAAATTCGAAAAGTATTGGTTTCCAATGGTTGTTTTGTGACAGGAGAAACTGAAAGAGGGCTTGCATCAAAAAATGGTTTTGTAGAGAAGTATCAACAGTCGGGTATTTACCGAATGAAATAGAAATAAAAAAATCGATATATTTTTTAGGTAAAGCTTTATATAAAATTACACATTTGCTAAAAGAACATTTTATGAATTTTAAAAACCTTAAAATAGAAACTAAACTCAAACTTGGTTTTGCGGTTATCTTCGTTGTTGTTTTGATAATGGGTCTTGTTTCCTGGGAGCAGACAAACGAGATGCATCAACAAACGACCTATCTCTATAATCATCCTTTACAGGTGCGCAGGGCAATTGGAGAAATAAAAGCCAATATCTTCGTCATGCATCGCGATATGAAGAATTTGTTTATCGTTGATAACGAAGAAGAGTTTCAGCAAACTTTAAAGAATCTGGCACTGTACAAAGATCAAAATCAGAAACTTATTGATTTGCTTTATCTAAAATATCTTGGTCCTAAAGAGAATTTAGATAGTTTAAATGTCTCGTTTATTCACTGGAATTCCATGCGTGAAGAAACCATTCGACTTCTAAGACTTGGAAGCATAACGGAGGCTGCGCAACGAACCAAACAAATAGGGATTGCAGGGGCTGAGGTGACTCGTTTGATAGAGCATGTTCGCGTAATCGATAGCTTTTCTTCAACTAAAGCTGATAGTTTTTATCAGCAAAGTCAAAGTATACTTTTGTCTTTAAATCTTCAACTTTTGTTATTGGTATTGGCTGTCTTAATCATTATAATCTACATCTATATCACGCTCACTAAGAGCATACGGCTGCCTATATTAAATCTGATTTCCGCTACCGAACAGTTTAAATCGGGCGACCTTAAAGCACGCTCCAACATAAAACAAAAAGATGAGATTGGCATGCTCGCCGAATCATTTAATAATTTAGCAGCCAATACCGAGGAGAATATTTTGTTAAACGCTTCTATGAATACCCTCTCCGAACTCATGACTAAAGAAGAGGATGTTCATAGTTTTTTCAGGGCTACTAGTGCTAAGCTTCTCGAACTTACTGAGGCTCAGATGGCAGCTGTTTATCTGGTTGAAGATGATAAACTTCATCTTAAGCTGGTTGAATCTATTGGATCAGGTGAGGAGCTGAGGCAGCGTTTTAGCATCGAAAAATTTGAAGGGGAGTTTGGTTTATCTCTCTTGAATCAACATGTGCATCATTTCAAAGCATTGACCCACGGAACTGGTTTTGAATTTCAAACTGTTAGTCGCACATATGTGCCCGAGGAGATTATTACGATACCAATTGTAATGAAAGATGGATTAATTGGTGTGGTTTCGATAGCCAAAGTGTCGCCTTTTTCTCCTTTTGCCCTGCGTCTTATAGAAAAAATTAGGGTGCTTTTGAGTGCAAGAACCTCAAGTGTTTTGAGCAAAGCACGCATCCTTCAATTCAGTGAAATGTTAGAAGCTGTTAATAGTGAATTGGAACAGCAAAAAGCAGAGTTAGATAAAGCTGTAGTTTACAACCGAGGGCTTATAGAAGCAAGCCTCGATCCTCTTGTAACTATTGGCAAGGATGGTAAAATTACGGATGTCAATAAATCAACAGAGGATATTATAGGCTACAGTCGCGAGCAATTGATTGGCACTGACTTTTCAGATTATTTCTCGAATCCAGAAATGGCGAAACAAGTCTATCATCAGGTTTTCAGAGAAGGATATGTACGTGATTATGAATTGGAAATTAAACATAAGGATGGTAAAACTACTTCAGTAACTTACAATGCTTCTGTTTACCATGATGAGAACAAACGCATTATTGGTGTTTTTGCTGCGGCAAGAGATATAACTGAGAAAAAATTGGCAGAACAACAACAGAGAATGCTCAATGAAGAAATTGAACAACGATCCGAGTATCTGCATTCTGCCAATAAAGAACTTGAAGTGCAGAAGAACGAGTTGACTTCACTTTCAGCCGAACTTTCGGAGCAAAATACGGAGCTGGAGATGCAAAAAAAACAATTGGATGAAGCAAACAAGCTCAAGAGTAGTTTCTTATCAAATATGAGTCATGAGCTCCGAACACCATTGAATTCGGTCATCGCGTTATCAGGAGTTTTAAGTAGAAAGCTAAAACAGAAAATTGGAGAGGAAGAATACAACTATATTGAGGTGATTGGTAAGAATGGAAAAAATCTGCTCAACCTCATCAACGAGATCCTCGACCTTTCGCGTATTGAGGCAGGCAAAGAGGAAATGAATCTGAGTAAATTTTCTGTTTATGAGTTGATAAACGAATTGATTTCATTGATACAACCGACCACCGATACATCAAAAGTCAAGTTGCTAAATCATATTCCTGCTCATTTTCCGCTAATCCTTTCTGATCGTGATAAAGTGCGACATATCCTTCAAAACCTGATTGCCAATGCAGTGAAATTCACTCATGAAGGTACGGTTGAAATTTCAGCCGATGTAAAAAACGATCGCGTTGGGATAAGTGTAAAAGATACCGGTATCGGGATCGAAGAAGATAAACTTACACTGATCTTTGACGAATTCCGACAGGCTGATGAAAAAACATCGCGGCGATATGGTGGCTCAGGACTTGGTTTATCAATAGCAAAAAAGTACAGTGAGTTGTGTAATGGCAACATTGAGGTTGTCTCACTTATCGGTGGAGGTTCAACTTTTATACTTTATTTACCACTTAACGAAGAAGTTAAACAGGATACAGCACGTTATGAAGGTTTTGTTTATAAGGCAAAGGAAGTTGTTCGCGAATCAATGAACCAAAAGGCTGAGCGGACTATTTTAATTGTGGAAGACAGCGAGCCACAGATCATTCAGCTTAAGGAGATGATTTTGGATGCCGGTTATCAGGTAATGGTAGCTAAAAACGGTCTGGAAGCGCTTGAACAGATCAAAGTAAAGGTGCCCGACGCGATAATTCTGGATTTAATGATGCCTAAAATGGATGGTTTCCAGGTACTTGCGGAAATTCGTCAGTCGTTTGATTTTATTATACCTGTTCTTATTCTTTCGGCAAAGCATATTACAAAAGATGAATTGAGCGTTCTTAAAGGTAATCATATCAGTCAGTTAGTGCAAAAAGGAGAGCTAAACCGTACAAGTTTGCTTCAAAAAATTGAAAGCATGTTTCTTCCTGATCCAATTTATTCCCGTCCTATTTCGGAACTTCCTATAATTACGAAAGCAGGAGAACCTACAATCTTACTGATCGAGGATAATCCGGATAATAGTCTAACCATCAAAGCATTATTAGGTGATAAGTATTTTATTATAACAGCTGAGGACGGCATTTCGGGCTTTCAAAAAGCGGTTAATTATAAACCACATGTGATTTTATTAGACATTTCTTTACCTGATATTGATGGTTTTGAAGTGCTTCGACGCATCAGAAATAACAGCGAAATAGCGCATATACCAATTATTGCTGTCACCGCACGTGCCATGAAGGGCGATAAAGAAATGATTTTAAAATTTGGCTTCGATGGCTATGTACCCAAACCTGTTGACAATAGACTGTTAGAACAAACCATCAATAATTTGTTGTATGGAAAATAAATATTTTAAAATATTGGCAATCGACGACACAGCCGATAATTTATTGGTTCTGAAGGCCCTGATGTCAGAATTTTTTCCAAATTCCATTTTTTTCATGGCCCAATCAGGAGCTGAAGGCCTGGTTTTATGCCGAAAAGAAATGCCCGATGTGATTCTTCTTGATGTGATTATGCCACAAATGGATGGCCATGAAGTATGTAAAATACTCAAGAGCCAGGCTGAAACACAGCACATTCCGGTGGTGATGATTACCGCCGCCCGAACCGACACTGATGCCCGGGTAAAGGCATTAGAAAGTGGTGCTGATGCATTCTTGAGCAAACCGGTTGATGAAACAGAGCTTAAAGCCCAAATTTTGGCGATGCTCCGAATTAAAGAAGCCGAGGATCATAAAGCAACTGAGAAAAACCGCCTTGAACAGTTGGTTCAGGAGCGAACTTTTCTGCTGGAAAAGGAACTTGAAGAGCGCAAAATAGCTGAAGTGAAACTTCAGAATGTAATCAAGGAGTTGGAAGAAAGTCAGAAAGCAGCACTAAACCTTATGGAGGACTTGCAGCTTGAGATGTCCGAAAAAATCACAGCGCAGGAAACGTTGGTTAGCAGCGAAGAACGTTTCAGGATGGTATTCGAGAACTCACCTCTTGGTATGTTAAGCTATACCGAAAAAGGAGTAATAACCGCCTGCAACGATCAGTTTGTTTCGATAATCGGCTCAAGTCTTGATAAATTAATCGGCATGGAAATGTTGAAACTTCCTGATGAGATGCTTGTTGAAACGTTGAAGCATGCGCTAGCAGGCCGGAAATCCTCCTATGAAGGTTTATATAAATCCGTTACAACCTCTAAAGAAACGCAGGTAAAGGTGCAGTTTGCTCCCATCTTCAACCGTGATAAAAAAGTAATTGCAGGGTTAGGCCTGGTTGAGGATGTAACCGAACAACACCTTTTCGAAATAGAGCGTAAAGAACTCGAAGAGCGATTTATGAGATCGTTTTATTCCAGTCCGGTAGCAATTTCTATTACACGTCCTGCCGATTCCTCTTATGTAGATATTAATGATGCCTATTGCCGTTTGACAGGCTATGAGAGAGAGCAGTTAATCGGAAGTAATGTGTTGGAATTAGGGATTATACAAAAAGAAACACGATCGTTATTGCTTGAGGAAATTAAAAAAAACAATTCAGTTAAAGAGTTTGAAGTTCTTGTAACAACACGCTCAAAAGATCAGCTGGTCGTTTTGCTATCTGTTGAGGCCTACGAAATGAATAATGAGGTTCACCTGTTATCAACATTGCTCGACATAACCGAACGAACTCAATACGAACAGGAGCTCCTGAAGTTGACCCGTGCTGTTGAGCAATCGCCTGTATCCATTGTAATTACCGACTTGTTTGGTACAATAGAATATGTGAATCCGAGAGTAGTTGAAACCACTGGTTACCAACCGAACGAGCTCATCGGACAAAACCCCCGTGTGCTTACATCTGGTGAAACAACAAGAGAAGAATACCTGCAAATGTATGAGACCATTCAAAGAGGTGAAGTGTGGAAAGGGGAATTTCATAACAAGCGTAAAAATGGTGAACTATACTGGGAACAGGCTTCTATTAGTCCCGTTATCAATGATGAAGGAGTAATGACACATTATATTGCTGTAAAGGAAGATGTTACACAACAAAAGCTTTTGCAGCAGGAATTAATTGATAATGAAAATCTTTACCGCAATATTTTCACAGGAAACCCCATTCCCATGTGGATTTACGATGTGAATAGCCTTCGCTTTGTTGAAGTTAACGAAGCGGCGATTAAAAATTATGGCTATACCCACGACGAATTTCTCTCGCTAAAACTTATGGATATACGACCTCCGGAGGATATCCCAGCATTACTTGATAATGTGGCCCAAAACCTTGATGCAAAGCAAGGGCCTGGACAATGGAGGCATCTTTTGAAAGACGGTTCAATAATAGATGTAGAGGTAAGCTCACACGCACTGCCATCGCAGAAAGGCTTAAACCACCGCATGGTAATGGCCTATAATGTGACTGAAAAGAAAGCTGCACATGAGGCTCTTGAAAAAGCAAAAGCCCTGGCAGAAGCCAGCGACAAGCTTAAAACTGAGTTCCTCAATAATATATCTCACGAAGTTCGAACGCCTTTAAACGGTATCATGGGTGCTACTATGTTGCTTAATGAGCCTGACCTGAGAAAAGAAGATATGCCCGAACTTCTGGATATCGTCAATCTCAGTACCGATCGCCTGATCCAAACTGTGACTGACTATATGGACATCTCTCTGATCACCTCAGGGAATATGGAAAAGAATATTGAAGTAGTTAATGTATTAAAGGTTTTGAACAAGGTTATAGATAAATACCGGATTGATTGTCAGCGCAAATCGTTGGAATTTATTATTGATTTTCCTGTGGAAGCGCCGATACATCAGATTGAAACAGACGCAGAGATGCTGGGCAAAGCATTCAATCATCTGCTCTCCAATGCGGTGAAGTTTACTACCAAAGGAAGCGTTACTTTTGGATATCGTACCGAAAAAGATCATTACAGTTTCTTTATCAAAGACACTGGAATTGGAATTGATGCTCCAATGCATAGCAAAGTTTTCGAACGCTTTAGTCAGGAAGACAGCAGCAGGTCAAGAAAATATGAAGGAAGTGGTCTCGGACTTTCAATTGTAAAAGGCGTTGCAGTTCAACTAGGTGGCAGTGTAAGCCTCGATTCGACAAAAGGCTTAGGTTCAACTTTTTCAATTACCATTCCTTTTCAACAGCAATCTGCAAAAGCAGAGGAGAAAACTGTTGAGGAAACCGAAAAACTCGTTATGATAGCCGAAGACGAAGATTCCAATTATGTTGTACTCGAAATGATCATGCGTAAGGCTTTCAAAGCTCAGATTATCAGAGCCTGGAATGGTGAAGAAGCGGTGCAGATTGCAAAAAATCACCCCGAACTCAAACTCATCATTATGGATATCAAAATGCCGGTGATGGATGGTTTTGAGGCAACGCGTGAAATTAAAGCCATATATCCTTCCATCCCAATAATAGCTATTACCGCTTTTGCAATGAGCGGCGATGAATACAAAGCGAAAGAAGCTGGCTGTGATGACTACATAGCAAAACCTATAAACAGGACTGACCTCTTCAGGAAGCTGAGTGAGTTTGGTTTCAATGCATAAAAAAAAGCCTCTTGCATTTTGGGTGCAGGAGGCTTTTTTAAAAGTCTTTTACCAGTTTTTTATTTCACAGCTGCTTCGTAGCGGTTGCTAACTTCTTTCCAGTTAACAACATTCCAAAAAGCAGTCATATAACTTGCACGTTTGTTTTGATAACGAAGGTAATATGCATGTTCCCAAACATCAAGGCCCAAAATTGGTGTGCCTTTTTCAGTCACAACATCCATCAAAGGATTGTCCTGGTTTGCGGTTGAACTGATGAAAAGCTCGCCTTTGTCGTCAACACTAAGCCAAGCCCATCCGCTTCCAAAGCGTGTTGCACCAGCTTGCTCAAACTGCTTTTGGAAATCATCAACCGACCCGAATTTTTTAACAATCGCTTCTGCCAAAGCACCATCTAAATTTCCCCCAGCAGGTGAAAGTATAGACCAGAACAAGTCGTGGTTGTAATGACCGCCACCATTGTTGCGTACCGATACAGGGAACTTACTGATCGTAGCAAGTATCTGCTCGATAGTCATATATTCCATTTCGGTTCCAGCAATGGCTTTAACAAAATTGGTGTAATAAGCACGGTGATGACGATCGTAATGTATCTCCATTGTCTGTTTATCAATGGATTGCTCTAATGCATCGTAAGCATAAGGTAAAGGAGCAAAGTTGAACTCAGTTTTAACCTTATCCTGAGCCATAAGATTTAAGCTAAGAAACAATGTTAAGGTAAAAAGAAGGGTAATTTTTCGTGTGATCATGATTTTGAATTTTTTAATGAAACAATGATACATACTATTTGTTTAAACGAACTATCAAAGCACATGTTTGTTGTGATTTTTTAACAGATCAGTCCCAACAAATCTACGAATCAACAAATCAACAAATCAACAAACAACCCCCTTCACCCATTTTACGTATTTTTGCAAAAAAATTGAATTTATGCGTGGAAAAAGGGATAGAGAAGTAGTGATAATGGAGCAGGTTGAAATTATTGGAGCAGGTTCTGAAGGACTGGCAGTCGCCAAACCAGATCAGAAAGTTGTTTTTGTTCCCTTTGCCGCGCCGGGAGATGTAGTTGATTTGCAGGTGATTAAACGTAAGAAGAATTTCTTTGAGGGTAAAGTCCTGAAGTATCACAGCTATTCCAATGAACGCGTCACACCTGAATGCAGCCATTTTGGCGTTTGCGGTGGCTGCAAATGGCAGCATCTGGCCTATGAACATCAGTTGAAGTATAAGCAACAACAGGTGAAGGATAATTTCGAGCGAATTGGTAAGTTTCCACATCCTGAAATTCGAACCATCAAAGGCTCATCACAGCAATATTATTACCGTAACAAACTCGAATACACCTTTTCGAACCGCCGTTGGCTCACAACGAAACCAGTTGCAGGATTTGAAATGCAGGAGAATATGAATGCACTTGGGTTCCACTTACCGGGCATGTTCGATCGTATTCTTGATATCGACCATTGCTACCTGCAGCAAGAACCTTCGAATAAAATACGTTTGGCAATCAGGGATTATGCACTTGCCAACAGCCTTAGCTTTTACGATGCGAGGGGCAACGAAGGCCTGCTAAGAAACCTCATTGTACGCACAGCAACAGATCAGCAACTGATGGTTATTCTGGTAGTTTATGAAGCCAATGATCACATATTAAAAGGGTTACTTCCATTTATTGCTGAACAATTTCCTGAGATCACTTCTCTGATGTATGTTGAAAATTCAAAGAAAAATGATCAGATCAGCGACCTTGAGGTCAAACACTTTAAGGGTGAGTCTTTTCTTACGGGAAGAATGCAATCTCCTGTTGAAGGAACTCCCGATCTGCAGTTCCGCATCGGACCGGTTTCATTTTACCAAACCAATGCCCTTCAAGCTGAGCTTTTATACCGCATTGCATTTGATTTTGCGGGTTTCAAGGGTGATGAATTGGTGTATGATTTGTACACCGGAACAGGAACTATTGCCCTCTACATTGCACGTGCAGTGCGACAGGTAGTTGGAATTGAGTATGTTGCCGAAGCTGTCAAAGATGCTGAAATGAATGCTACATTGAATGATATTACGAATGTGACTTTTGTTGCAGGTGATATGGCAAAGGTACTCAACGATGCTTTGGTACTCGAAAAAGGGCATCCTGACGTAATCATCACCGATCCTCCAAGGGCAGGAATGCATCCTTCAGTTATTGAGCAACTACTTAAAATCAGAGCTGCAAAAATAGTTTATGTAAGCTGCAATCCTGCAACTCAGGCCCGCGATATAGCAATGCTTTCTGATGCTTACGAGGTAGCCGATGTTCAACCTGTTGACATGTTTCCTCAAACCCATCATGTTGAGAATGTAGTTCTTCTCAAGCTTAAGACTGAAGAAAAGGGACATGACGTTGAGTCTGGTTTAGTGGTTTAGAAGTTTA
>CAYXCZ010000038.1:19113-43179 GCA_964463695.1 uncultured Lentimicrobiaceae bacterium
ACCCCAGCGGGGTCGCATGTCTTAACACATGTCAACCCTCTGCGTTTTCAGCGCCTTGATTGCTTTCTGTGGTCAAAAAAATCATCAGACTTAAATCCTCAAACCCGAAAGTTTTCGATTCAAATCTTCAATCATAGTATATCATGTGTCAACCCTCTGTGTACCTCTGTGAAATATAACTCCTTGTAACACTGTGATTATAAAAAACAAAAGGTAAGAATCTTGAACGTTTAAAACCTTGAACCCTTTTGAACTACGAACCTAAAAATCCCACACCTTCAAAACCTTATTCTTTTTAAGGTAGGAACGTATAATATGCCTAACTTCCCGGTTATCAGCATATTGCTTTAGGAAGTCGTCAGCCACAAAGGGGTCGTGCTGCAGGTTCTCGGCTGGCATATATCCAAAGCCTCTGTAAACGCTGTTCTCGATTTTTATAACAGCTAGCTCATCATCCGACCTACCTTTGTCAAAGACATAGAAATTTTCATGATCGAAATGATAACGTTCCAGCGCCTCTTCAACACGCAGGTTATATGAACTGGCATCCTCTTTTCCACAGCAAGCACCTTTGCACTGTCCAATCTGATGATGAAAACAGGCATCATTCCCCGGATAGAGTCCGTTTAAACGCTGACAAAGCTCGAAACGTTCGGTGAGATAAAAGAGATGCTCTTTCGCCTCCATTGCAGAGGCATAAGCATAGTCGGGCGACAGCTCATCAATGATCTTGCTGTATTTAAGTCGTATAAAACCTTCGTTATCAATATAATGATACAATCCATAAATAAAATTTGATCGCCTTTGTGCACGGTTGAAAACAGGCTGATGCTTTTTTATTTCATGAGATTCGAGTAGCAGCGCTATTAATTCATTTCCGCAGACTACACTCTCAACCTCCATGATATTTTGTTTCATCTCAACCGCTTTACGGGTAGTGTTGTTGTTGAGGTGCTGCAAAACCCTGGCTTTTATGTTATTGGATTTCCCGACATAGATAAGGTTACCTTCGCCGTTGTAGAGGTAATAAACACCATGTTTTTCGGGTAGTTTATCCACCATCGACCTGTTAAAGTTGGCAGCAGTACCTTTGAGTGATAAACTATCCAGTTGAGGATCAATGCCAAGCAGCAGTTCAAAAAGGCGGGCTGTGGCAGTAGCATCGCCAAGGGCTCTGTGTCGTTGATTGTTGTCGATGTTCAATGCACTGCAGAGCTTACCCAGACTGTAACTTTTTTGACCGGGAATCAGCTTTCTGCTTAGCCGCACCGTATCGAGTGTTTTTCGCTGAAATTCGTAGCCGAGACTAAGAAACTCCGCCTTCAGAAAACTGTAATCAAACTGAACGTTATGTCCTACGACGGTAGTATTTTCTGTCAGTTCCACTATCTGTCGTGCTAACTCATAAAATTTTGGTGCGCCAGTCACCATTTGATCGTTGATGCCTGTCAGTTGTGTTATGTAATATGGTATTTTACGCTCAGGATCAATCAAACTGCTGAATTCCTCTGTCACCTGCCTGCCATCATGTATCAGGATAGCAATTTCAGTAATCTTTTCCTTACCTGCACTTAAGCCTGTGGTTTCGATATCGATGATGGCAAAAAGTCGCTCTTGTGCGTTTGAATAATCATCCATAATTCAGTGGTGACCAATTTATTTCTGTTAGGTGCAAAGGTAATTATTTGTGGAATGAGACCATTTTTCAAACTGAAATTTAAATATTTGACTATGTTAAATTACATAAAATCAATAACTTAAAAAGTGTTTACTTTAAATTAACACATATCAGCTCTGAGCTAATACAAACTTAACATTATCATAAAGCCATCTTAAATAGCCAGGTGAATAAGAAGAATGACTTTTGCACTTGAATTTTTCACTAAATTAAAATATAAGTATGAAAAAGATTTTAATGATTGTTATGATTGCCTCACTGGCAATATTTACTTCCTGCAAAAAGGATGAAGCACAAAAAGCAGCACCTAAAGTAACAGCGCCATCCGCACAGAATGTATTGGCTGGTGCAAGTGTTGACCTTAGCTTCACATACACTGCCGAAGCCGGTTTCAAAACTGCAGCTGCTACTGCTTCCAATGGAACCGTTGTTATAAAGACAAACGGAACTGCCGGTGCAACATCCGGAACTATAGTAGTTACATTTACCGCTTCAACAACTACAGGCGCTGCCTCAGTGATACTTGCAGTAACTGATAATGATAGTCAAACAGACGATGCAACAGCAGTCTTGACTGTTGAAGCTGAACAGCTCATTTTCAATGTTGAGAGTAATATTACAACCAACACTACATGGGAAACAGGTAAAACCTATATCCTTACAACCCGTATCGCTGTTGTTAGCGGCGCGACTCTCACCATTCAACCAGGTGTTGTTGTTAAAGGAGAAGCTGGTACAGGCGCTAATGCAACTGCTCTGTTGGTTGCCCGTGGCGGAAAACTAATGGCTGAAGGAACTGCAACGAATCCAATTATCTTTACATCAATTGCTGATGAGATTACTCAAGGACAAATTGCTAGTCCTAACCTTGATCCATCGTTGAATGGTTTGTGGGGTGGTATTCTTATCCTCGGAAAAGCTCCAATATCAGCTGATGCTGAAGCAGTTCAGATTGAAGGTATTCCTCCATCTGACCAAAATGGTCTTTATGGTGGTAACGATCCAGCTGACAATTCTGGTGTTATCAAATATGTTTCTATCCGCCATGGTGGAACAAACATTGGTGAAGGTAACGAGATCAACGGTCTCACCCTTGGTGGTGTTGGTTCAGGTACAGTGATTGAAAACATTGAAGTTGTTGGTAACCAAGACGATGGTATTGAATGGTTTGGTGGTTCGGTAAGTGTTAAAAACGCTATCGTTTGGAACGCAGGTGACGACGCAATCGACACTGACCAATCATGGAGCGGCACTCTTGACAATTTCGTTGTAGCCAACGCTGGTGACGAATGTTTCGAACTAGACGGTCCAGAAGGTACAATGGTTGGAAAACATACCATCAAAAACGGAACAGTGTATGCAATGGATGCTGACGGACTCGTTGACAACGATGCAAACTCTTATGTTGATATGATGAACGTTTATTTCCGCGACATCAAAGCAGGTCAGGATTTCGATCAGATCCCAACTGAATATGTTTGTGTTTTCTCAAACCTCCAGGCTACTATTCCTGACGGTACTGCACTCACCGACTTCTTCAAAGGTGGTTCTGATGCCTTCACAACAGCAGTTGCACTTGGTGCAAACACAGTTGGAGCAGATATGACAAAATTCCAGGGATGGTCATGGGCACACTCTGTCTTAACAGCGAAATAATTCTCAACTCATAGAAAGAAATATCCTTAAGCTCGCAGGTAATCACCTGCGGGCTTTATTTGATAAATAACGGTAATTAATGCTATCATGATTTTAAACAAGCCTCTAGTCTTATTTGCACTACTATCGCTTTTCGTTCCACAGCTTTTTGCGCAGGATGGTTTTATCCGCGGAACTGTTTACGAATCTACTACTGCTGAGCCACTTCCGGGAGTAACTGTTTTTCTTGAAGGAACAATAATTGGTGCTATGACCGATTTTGACGGAAAATTCAGTATCACAGCTCCGGCAGGAAAGTATAACCTCAGGGTGTCATTTATTTCCTTCGAAACCATCAACATACAGGATGTGGTGGTCGAAAGTGGAAAAGCATTACTCTTCGAGAATTTACGAATGGAGGAGGCAAATGTTTTGCTTCAGGAGGTAGTAGTAAAAGCTGAAGTTATACGCAATTCCGAGGCAGCCATCCTTTCAATAAAGAAGAAATCGGCTGGAATGATCGATGGCATCTCGTCATCCAACTTCCGGAAAATCGGTGATTCCGATGCAGCTTCATCTATGAAAAGAGTGCCCGGTGTCTCTGTCGAAGGTGGGAAATATGTCTACGTCAGGGGGTTGGGCGACCGTTATACCAAAACCACCCTCAATGGTATGGATATCCCTGGGCTCGATCCCGACAGGAACACGCTTCAGATGGATATCTTCCCAACAAACGTTATCGACAATATCATCATCGCCAAGACCTTTTCAGCTGAAAATCCTGCTGATTTCACCGGCGGTGCTATTGACATTGCAACAAAAGATTTCCCCGAAGTGCGGAAAGCTTCCATTTCTTTGAGCCTTGGTTACAATCCTGCAATGCATTTCAATTCTGATTATTTGACTTACGAGGGAGGAAAATATGATTTCCTTGGTTTCGATGACGGCACTCGTAAAATTCCGGCCACCGAAAATATCCCCTTCTTTTCATCAGTCATCGCAAAGCCTGAAAGTGAAGAAGGACTGCGTTACCGTGAAATTCTCGGAGCATTTAATCCAACGCTTTCAGCCATGCGGCAAAACAGTTTGATGGATTATAGCCTTGGCCTTTCCTATGGCGATCAGCACAATGGCAAAGAAGTTAGCTGGGGATATAACTTTGCCATCAGTTACAAAAACTCCACAGAATATTACGAAAATACTGAATTTGGACGTTACGGACTCTCAGGTGATGCGAATGTTGTTGAAATGGAAGAGCGTGAGTACACCTTTGGCGATTACGGCTCAAACAACGCACTTTTAGGTGGTTTGGTCGGACTTGCATTGAAAACAGAAAAATCTAAATACCGCATTAATCTGCTTCACCTCCAAAACGGTGAATCCAAAGCCGGGGTGTTTGACTACCGGAATGCGGATCAGGGAGCTATTTTTTATGGTTTTCAGCATAACCTTGAATACAGTGAACGGGCAATGACGAACCTGCTCCTCAACGGAAAACATTTTTACAGCGGAAGCAAATGGGAGATCGAATGGAAGATTTCACCCACACGCTCTACAATGGATGACCCCGATGTGCGCTTTACCCGCTACGAAGACCGTGAAGGATCACTTTCAATAGGAACAGAATCAGGTTTCCCGGAACGCATTTGGCGAGAACTTTCTGAATTAAATGTTGGGGCAAACATTCAGGCAAGTAAAGAATTTGAAATGAAAACAGGGAAGTTAAAGCTCAACTTTGGTAGCGCTTATGTTTATAAAGAACGTGAGTATTCCATCAAAACCTTTGCGCTTAACATTCGTAATGTGCCACTTACAGGCGATCCCAATGAATTGATGCTCCCCGAAAACCTATGGCCGTTGGGCGGAAGTATCTCAAAAGGAACTACGTACGAAGCCGATTTTGTGCCTGTCAATCCCAACTCTTTTGACGCCAACACACAAAATACTGCCGGCTATGTTTCAGTTGAACTCACTCCTTTTAATCGCTTCAGAACAGTAATAGGTCTGCGTGCTGAAAATTACACTCAGCGCTATACAGGTCAGGATCAGTTGGGTACATACGTTCTTGACAACGAGGTGGTGTTGGAGAGCCTTGATTTCTTTCCTTCTGTGAATGTGATCTACAACCTGAAAGAAAATCAAAACCTGCGGTTTTCGTATGGTAAAACCATCGCACGACCATCATTCAAAGAGCTGTCGTATGCCGAAATTTCGGACCCTATCACCAGCAGAACCTTTATCGGGGGCTTATTCCGCGACGCCAATGATATTGCCGGTATCGTTTACTGGGACGGAAACCTGCAAAGTTCCGACATCCATAATCTGGACCTTCGCTGGGAATTATTTCAGCAGAAAGGCCAAACAATCAGTTTGAGTGCTTTCTATAAATCGTTTATCCGACCTATCGAAATGGTGCAGTTTGTTACTCAGGCTGCAGCTTTCCAACCACGTAACGTTGGCGACGGCAGGGTAATAGGAACAGAGCTCGAACTTAGAAAAACATTGGGAGTTTTGGGATCGAAATTCGATAACTTTGCATTCAGTGCAAACCTTACTTTTACGAATTCCCGCATCCGACTGAGTGAAACAGAATATGTTTCACGTGTTGATAACGCACGTGAAGGTGAACGGGTTCTTGACTACCGTCAAATGGCAGGTCAGGCACCTTATATAATCAATGCCGGCTTTAACTATGAAGGAGGAGAAAAAGGATTTTTGAAAGGTTTAGAAGCCGGATTTTATTACAATGTCCAGGGAACCACACTCTTATATGTCGGTATTGTTGACCGACCAAATGTGTATACATTGCCATTTCATAGCTTGAATTTCAATGCTAATAAAAGTTTTGGAAAAGACAACAAAATGAGCCTTGGTGTAAAAGTGGATAATATCCTCAACGATAGTAAATCAGCTGTTTTTAGATCATACAACGCGCAAGATCAGTTTTTCGGACGGTTGTTACCCGGAAGAACCTTTAGCTTGCGCTTCAGCTATTCCATTTTTTAATTACATATTGGATTTTAAGGTTAAACCGGGTCGAAAGACTCGGTTTTTTTATTATGATTTTCGAACAAAACCTATGAATCTAAACAAATTCAGATGGACAATTGTAAAACAATGAGCTATATTTGCAAATAAGTTTCATTTAGTAGTAAACCAACAATTGAATCTATGGAGAATAATTTTGTTCAAAAGTCGAAAAGAGCGCTGAGTAAGGGCTTAAAAATTTTGTTAGTAATACTGACGGTCATCCTAATAGTTGTTTTCTCATTCTATTATTGGGGAGTCTATGAACGCGGAGTATTAGCAGGTAAAGTATTGAGAGTGGCCGAAAAAGGTGTCATTTTTAAGACTTGGGAAGGGAAACTCAATCTAGAATCGTTTGGAGCTTTGAAAGGAACGAGTCCGATAGCAGAAACTTTTGATTTCTCAGTTGAGAAAAAAGATACAGAAGTTATATCTGAATTAAAAGCGGTGGCTTTGACCGGTGAACGGGTAAACCTTCATTTTGTCAAACGCTATACTATTTTCCCTTGGAGGGGCGATACCAGATATTATGTAACACAAGTGGAACGACTCATGGAGTGACGCCCTTATCCTTTGAACAAGAAAGCCACAAAATGGAGAAATATATCTGTTTCGTGGTTTTTTTATGACTTAGTAACTTCTATTCTCTTTTTTGGATTAACTAAGTTGGCTTTTGTTTAAGCATTGACGGATGACTAAACCAACCCTAAACCCCTCAATATATAAACTCCTAAACTCCTAAACTCCTAAATTCATAAACACCTCAACCATAATACATTACTCATTTAAATGCTTACAATATTTCTATACCATTTCGTTTAATTTCACTCAAAAAATTAGCGTCATCAAAATTCGTTTCAATCAAAATTGGCTCAATTCTATCATCGACCTGACGGCGTATTTTCCAGAGTAAAGGGGTGATAGCAAAATAATCGCCGTCAATCTGGTTTACAACAATAGCAACATCAATATCACTATCATTGTGGTTGGTTCCTTTTGCATAAGAGCCAAACAGGTAAATGCTTTCAAAGGGAATGTGTTGGTGCAAGAGCCTTTTATACTCTGTCACTTTTGCTATAGCCTCTCTTTTATCCATTGTTGCAGATTTTTTGTTTCCTCAATAATTTCCAAACACTTTGTATCTGTTAGGCTTTTTAACAATCTTTCCTTATGTGAAGGATAACGAGCTTCAATGTTCAATGGCTCAATTTGATCGATAAATTCTTTTTGACGATCAGAAAATTCATCATAGAATTCACCCTTCTTTGCAATATTAGGATAAACTGTGCGTATAAGGTGTTGTCTCACCTTTTTGTTTACTAAAATAAGCCTTAAATGCCTTTTCCATAGTTTGATGGCACATGAATCCCATATACAAGTATCTCTTACATTGAAACATAGCTTCTGCCGTTTCAAAATCATAATCCAATAGTTCAATCCAATAGTTTATGGCTTTGTTCATCCAATATTTCTTTGTTCAAAAATACATTAATTGTTTGGTTTAGGAGATTCAATTAAGACAAAGTTTTTTATAAACCTTCATCCACAACAATCGCTTTCCTAAGAAAGGTAAAAAAGAACAGCTCGTACCGGTTAAGTGAAAATGTTGACATACAGATTTTGCAACAATTTACTATTGTACGAGTTAGGAACTTCTAATAAATAAAAGAGGCTGTCTTCTTTTTGAAGCAGCCTCTTTTTTATTTAGCTAACTGATTTTAATTTAATTGGTTTTAACAATTTTCAAGCTTGCCTGTTGGCGCTCAGAAACAAGCTGAAGGGTATATAATCCATTCCTGAGTTTTCCAAACTGGAGGTATTTATTAAGGATGAGGCGGTTTTCACCGGCAACAGCAGACAGTTGTGTTTGCTGAAGGATGCGGCCGCTTTCGTCGCTTATGATGATCAAAACATTTCCGGAAGCAACTGATGTAAAACGTAATATACTGTTTTCAGTTATGGGGTTGGGTGAAATGTTCGCAGGCATATGCGGTGTGGTTTCCGAAATCCCATCGATGATGAAAACAAAAATAAGTTCCTGATTGCTACCATCAAGTAGCGTATACACTTCCACAAATTCACTTCCATCAAGGGTGGCACTACCGCCATAAGGTCCGTGAGGTACATTAGTCAGAATGACTTCGCCGTTGGTAATAGTTCCTGTATAAGTGTTTTCGGGGCCGGCAACGCTATATATGACGGGTAAAAGAACTGGATTTCCTGCCTGATCAACAGCTTTGACATGAAGGTCGGAACGCAGCATAAGCAGCGAAACTTCCTGCATCGTGATGACGTTCTCACTGATGACAACATTTTCAAGTACGACGGTTTGTGTGTAGGCATGTGATACAGTAACAGTGTAAGTGTCAGCAGGTAATTGAATATCAATGCTTCCATCAGGTTCAGGATGATAAGTTTGACTTCCAATCTGAATGGTAGTTTCATCCACATTGGCCATATTGCCTTCTATATTTATTTGCATTGCCAATGTCCCCATTGCGGATGGATTTCCCAAAGTTCCGTCAGGTCTAAGGTTTTGAGCAAACAAATCAACATCACCATTACGATCGTCTTCCCATGCAAATACCCACTGATTTCCATCAAAAGCGGCATTATCAAGGTGAACCTTAGAGGATTGAGCTGATGAAACCATTGCCTCTTCGGGTTCCCAAACGGCATTGCCCAGATTATCAAGACGCATTGCGCGAAGGGATGTTGTTATGCCATCAAAATAATGCTCGTAAATTAACACTACATCGTCAACAACAGAAAAGAGTCCTTGTGGCAGAAGTGCCTGACTCGTTACCGGAAAGATGACTTTACCGAAATCCGACCACAGTCTTTCGCCTGCAGGACTGATTTTTTGTGCATAAATGCCAAACTGATTCTGATCACCATTTACTTCGTTCCAATACACAAAGATGTTCTGATCGTTGGCAGGTTTGGCTACCTGAGGATAGAACTGATTCATATTATCAGCCTCCGAAATTTTGACACCGTTGGCCTGAAGCAGGGCTTGTCCACTTGAATTAATGTGTTGAACCCAACCAGATGCAATTGTGCCGCTAACTCTGTAATCATGCCATGTCACGATAAGACCTTCATTTCCATCACTTATCATCGGCAGAATCTGTGTCCAGGCTGTTATTGCTCCTGCATTTGAAATAACTGATGGTGAAGCCCAAACTCCTTGTCCATCACTGTTAAATCTCTGCAAAAAGACATGGCGTGTTGGAGACCATGAAACTCCGGTGTCTTGATAATATTTCATTAAAATATCATCAGCACCCACAGGCATCAACTGTGGCCAAGTGTAACGTATTGTGGTGCTGCTCATTATGATTCCATTTTCGCCCCATAGCTTGACACCTGCCGGACTTATTTTTTGTCGGATAAGAGTATTGTCTGCCATCCATGCAATAACAGCGTTGTTTGCTGCTGTAATAGCAATAGTTGGTGTCACATTAAAGGATGCATTATTCGACAACATAATACCGTCAGGCCCCCAAACAAATGTTCCATCAGGTGCAATACGGTAAGCTACAACATTGTTATTGCCACCCATTCGGATGTCCTGCCAGGTTAAGATGGCGTGGTTTTCATGATCTACAGCCATGTCCCAGTCGGTAAGCCATGTCATGGCAGGGTGACTGCTAACCAACAATCCTTCGGCATCCCACAGTTTATTACCTTGATTATCCATACGTTGCAATCGCACATTGTAATTACCATTCTCTGAAGAGAAGTAACCAACGTAGTAATCGCCGTTGGGTGCGAGTCTCACTTTGGGTATCACCTCTTCTCCGGCGAGACCTGTGAGTTTTAGGTTTTCAGCAGGGTCGCTACTCCACTGGGCATTGATTGTTATGCCCACAAAAAGCATCAACAAGAGTAAGTAAAAGTTTTTTTTCATTTCAATTTGAATTAGTGATACAAATATACACTGAATGCCTTTTGATAAGCAACTGAAACGGTTATGGAATTGAAGTTTTATAAAAAACTTTATAAAACATTTTGTAGGTCACTTATTTTTTCACTCTTCAAGTTGTTTATTCTTTAAAATAACTAGATAGTAGTACTTTAGCAGACCAAAACAATGCCTTGTATGAAAAAGATACTAAATGCTATTTTATTCTTTGTGTTTATTCCAATGCTGTTTCACAGCTGCCTCAATACCAGCAATAATAACAGGCAGGAAGCTGAATTTGCTGCTTATGTGGCTGATTACACGCATGGATTAATTCCACTGGATGCTCCCTTAAATATCACCCTTAGCTCAGCTCCATCAATAAAAGCTGAGCCGGGATCAGAAGTGAAGGAAATGCTTTTTAGTTTCAATCCTGAAGTTAAGGGAAAGGCTTTTTGGGTTGATGATAGAAGTCTACGTTTCATTCCGGACAACAACTGGCCACGCGATCAAAAAATACAAGTGAGTTTCTTTCTCAATAAACTGTTGGAGGTTCCTTCTGATTTTCATATTTTCCGGTTTCAGTTGCAAACCTTACCATTAACATTTGAGCTGAAAGATGTTGCCCTTCAGGTTCCTTCGGAGAACAAACCCAATATGTACCGTTTAAAAGGTGCAATTATTATATCCGAACCGATTGGCGCTGATCAGGCCGACGATCTTATTAAGGTAAAATCACAGGGTAGGTCGGTTCCTGTTCAGGTAATTTTCGATGATGCCATACAGTCCCTGGTGTTTGTTGCCGACAGCATTGAAAGGTTGTCGAACCCATATTCTATTGAAATCGAATGGGATGGATCAAAAATTGGTAGCGATCAAAAAGGTAATATGAAATTGGAAGTGCCTGCAAAAGGCAATTTTCAGGTTACTAAGGTTGAATTATCACATCAGCCGGAGCAGGCTATTCATATCTGGTTTTCCGATTATCTCGATCATCAGCAAAACCTGAGCGGGATGGTGAGCTTATTGCCTGAAACTGCATTGAGGGCTGATGTGAATCAAAATAAGCTCGTTATCTATCCTCAGGATTTTATTTCGGGCGATGTGGAACTTATTGTTTCGGCAGGTCTCAAAAACGCAGCAGGTCAAATTCTCAATTTTGATTACCGTCAGCAGCTGAGCTTCGACCTGCTCAAGCCCCAGGTTCTCTTTGTTGGAAAAAGCACCATTCTGGCAGGCAGGGAGAAAGGCATTTTGTCGTTTCAAGCTGTTGGATTAAGAGCTGTTGACATTCATGTTGTGAAGATTTTTGAAAACAATATGATTCAATTTTTACAATGGAATACATTGGAAGATAACAGCGACCTGAAGCGTGTTGGAAGGATTGTTGCTCGCGAGCAGATGATTCTCGAAAAAGATCAACCTTCGAAGCTGATGCAATGGCAAACCTATGGCATCGATCTCAACAAGCTGATTAAAAAAGATCAGGGTGCTTTGTACCGTGTAATTATAACGTTCAAAAAAGAATACGCAGTTTGGGAGTGTCAAAACAAAACGATGCTCAAGAAAGAAGCAGCAGGTCCAACTGACGAAGAAGTCAGTCAGTGGGGCGATGGCTCTTACTATGATCCATCTTATTATTATCCTTCTGATTTTGAATGGAATAAACGAAATGATCCCTGCGATGTGAGTTATTATTATTCTGAGCGCTTCCCTAGTCGCAATATTATTGCGTCCAATATTGGGTTAATGGCAGTTGAAAGTAATAAGAGCACCAATGAATTGCTGATTATTGCCAATAACCTGGAAACATCTGCGCCAACTTCAGGGGTAAAAGTTGAGTTATTCGATTATCAGCAGCAATCATTGATGTCGGGAGTGACTGATGCAAATGGAATGGTAAGTTTTCAGCAAGGTGTTGTGCGTCCATTTGTTGCTGTCGCTTCCCTGAATGACGAAAGAGCCTATCTGAAACTTGATGAAGGCTCAGCCTTATCATACAGTCGTTTCGATGTGAGCGGTACTCAGTTACAAAATGGTATAAAAGGTTTTGTTTTCACCGAACGTGGTGTTTACCGGCCTGGAGATACACTTTTTATCGGATTGATTTTAAAGAGCGATGGGGCTTCTTTACCTTCTGATTATCCTGTTGTTTTAGAACTCACCAATGCACGGCAGCAGTTGGTTGACCGTCAAACGAACACTCAACTCATTGATGGCATGTGTCTTTTTAAGATTCCGACATCAGCCGAGTCACCAACGGGTGTATGGACAGCCAATTTAAAGGCAGGTAATGCCAGTTTTTCGAAACGCATCAGAGTCGAAACGATCAAACCTAACAGGTTGAAGATCAATTATTCTTTTGGTAGCGAGCAGGTTATAGCTCAGGACAGGGATCGTGCTGTTCAACTAAGTGTGAACTGGCTGCACGGAGCAAAGGGCACCAACCTTGATGTGAACCTCGAACGCTCGCTGCGAACGGCAGAGGTGAAATTCAGCAAGTGGGGTGGTTACACATTTAACGATCCTTCAAAGTACGATGGTGAAAACGAGAAATCGGTTTTTAAAGGTAAAACTGATGATCAGGGTGTGTGGAGAACTACACTCCAGCTTCCGGAAGTGAATAACACACGGGGTAAAATGTTTGTGCAATGGGTTGCCCGAGTGACGGAGCCCGGTGGTGATTTCTCTACTTCATCGTATTCTGCTGAATATTTTCCTTATGCTCATTATCTGGGACTTGCAGTTCCCGAACCGGGGCAAAGAGGCTATCTTAATACAGATCAAAAACATAATTTCGATATCGTTAGAGTTAATGACAAAGGTAAACCAACAGGTTCAACAACTGTAAAAGTGGAGGTATTCAAGCTCGATTGGTCGTGGTGGTGGTCAGGGAATGAAAATAATTCCGCTGACTATATCAGCACCTATAATTCACAGAAAATTATGGAAAAAGAACTTACCCTTCAGGATGGTCGCGCAACTTTTGCCTGGGAACCAAAGCATCCGCAGTGGGGTAACTTTTTCATCCGTGTCTTACAAGAGGATGGAAAACACAGTACCGGAAAAGTGGTTTATGTTGATTGGCCTGATGGTTATTCACGGTCGGACAGGGAAGCTACAGGTGGGGCAAACCTGCTTTCAATGAGCCTCGACAAGGAAAAATATGTCACAGGTGAAAAAGCTATCATAAGTTTCAGCGGACCTGGAAAAGGGAAAGCACTTATAAGTCTGGAAAATGGCACAAAGCAATTAAAATCATGGTGGATTGATACAAATGAAGGCGAAAATAAGGTGAGTGTTCCTCTTTTAACTAATTATAGTCCAAATATTTATGTTCATATTACACTCCTTCAGCCTGTTGGACAGGTTACAAATGATATGCCTGTCCGTTCTTACGGTGTTGCTTCTGTGCTTGTCGAAGATCCCCAATCGCGACTTTTGCCTGAAGTTTTGGCTCCTGCAGAGGTAAAAACAGGGACGTCCTTCAATGTAAATGTGAAGGAGAAGAGTGGAAAATCCATGACATACATGTTGGCAGTTGTAGATGAAGGTTTGCTGGATTTGACAAACTTTAGGGTTCCTGATCCGCACGGGTCGTTTTACGCCAAAGAAGCCCTTGGGTTAAAATCATGGGATATGTATGATTTTGTTCTGGGTGCTTACGGAGGCAAAATGGAGCAACTTTTTGCTATTGGAGGTGACGAGTCGTTGCCCGACCGTGAAAAAGCACGTCAATCACGATTCATTCCAGTGGTGAAAGTCATTGGACCTGTGACGGTTAAAGCAGGGAAAACCAATGAACACAGCTTTAAAATTGATAACTATATTGGCTCTGTGAAGGTGATGGTCGTAGCAGTTTCAGGTAATGCATTTGGAAATTCCTCTACCACTATGGCAGTGAAACAACCTTTAATGGTGCTTGGAACTTTACCTCGTTTGTTGAGACAAAAAGACGAGGTATCTATGCCTGTAACAGTCTTTTCGTATGTAAAAGGTAAACACGAAGTCGAAGTGACTGTCAAGGCGAATGGCGCTGTAACCCTTATTGGTTCTGGTTCTCAAAAAGTTGTTTTCGAGGGTGAAGGTGAGAAACTTGCCTATTTTAAAGTCAGCGCCGGCGCAGTTTCAGGTTCGGGACAGATAGAAATCAGTGCAAAACAAGCTTCAAATAGCGCTAATCAGAAGATAGAACTTGCTGTTCAAAATCCTAATCTGCGGGTGTTCCAACATCAAAGCAGATTGCTTGAGAAAGGACAGAAACTCAGTGAGGAACTAATGTTTCCGGGTGAAGCTGCAACGCATCAGGCAAAATTAGAGGTTTCGAAGCTCCCGGCAGTCAATCTTCATGGACGTCTAAGTTCACTTATTGACTATCCCCATGGATGTACTGAACAAATTACTTCACAGGGATTTGCACAGCTTTATCTTGCTAAAATCCTTCAGATTCCTGCCGCAGAATATCAGGAAATGAATCAGCGCATCCAAAGTGCCATACGTCAGATCGCCATCCGTCAACGAAACGACGGAAGCGTAAACTACTGGCCCGGATCAAATTATGTGAATGAATGGTCGGATATTTATGCCGGACACTTCATGATTCTCGCTCCACGTGAGAACAAAGCTGTTCCATCAATGTTTTTGAGTTCGTGGACTAAAAATCAGCGGGCAAAAGCAAATGCCTGGTATCCTGAGATAGAAGCTGATAAATTGTTTAACGATCATTTACAGGCATACCGTCTGTATGTGCTTGCTTTACAGGGAGAACCGCTGATGAATGCAATGAATCGTCTGCGTGAGCATCCAATGCTCTCACTTCAGGCCGCTCAAACCCTTGCTGCTGCTTATGCGCTATCAGGGCAAGAGAATGCTGCACGCGAACTTGCTTTGGGAAATCAAAAAAGAACTTACCGTTTTTACAGCCAAAATATGACACTTGGTTCCGAAATTCGTGACAAAGCAATGCGAATAGAATCATTGCTGTTATTGAACGAAAAAACACTTGTTATTCCTTTGGTGGCAGAGCTGGCAACAGTCTTAAATTCAGAAGAATGGCTAAGCACTCAAACAACAGCTTACGCACTGTATGCATGGCAACTTTTTGCTACAAAATACCCTGTTGAAGGCAACAATAGTTTTACATGGCGACAGGATAAACCGGAGGAAGTAGATTTGAAATCAGCATCTTATAATACTTCCTTGAAGCTGAATCCAGCGAAAATTGAAGTTGAGAATACCGGAGATAACCCGTTATATCTCACATTCACCACTTCGGGCGTGCAGGCTGTCGGAACTTTTGCTAATGTTGAACGGGGCATCAATTTAAAAGTAACTTATCAAAATGAAAATGGCCAAATAATTGATCCGATGTCACTTACACAAGGAACATCCTTTACAATGATTACCGAAGTTACAAATGCCAGCGATCGTAAGCTGAGTTTTCTAGCCCTAAATCAATTGATTCCTGCAGGCTGGGAAATTATTAATGAACGTATTCAGTCAGGGGTTGAAATGATTGACCTTAACGCCGATTATGCCGATGTTAGGGATGACAGGGTGATTCATTACTTTGACTTGTTGCCGGGTTCAAAACGAACATTTTCAACACCACTTATTGCTACTTATGAAGGCCGTTTTCTGCTTCCATCGGTGCATTGCGAAGCTATGTACGACAATCAGACTGTTGCTTCAAAAGGAGGCGGATGGGCAGTCGTCATAAGAAAGTAATTGCTTTAGTAGTTGATGATCAGCAGTATCGGAAACATTAATAGCCCTGAGTCTTTCCTTAAAAGGATAGCAGTATTCTGGCGGCAATTAAGGTATCGGAAGCGAAATCGCTTGATAGTGATTATTATATCGATGCTTTTGGTTGTATTAACTTCGTTGTCTTTTTTTTATCCGGGAAAACTTTTTTCTGATCCTTGGAGCGCGATCCTAAAAGATAAGAACGGACAACTCCTCAGTGCCCGAATTGCAGCCGATGGTCAGTGGCGTTTTCCTCCTCCAGATTCCATTCCGCAGAAATATATTCAGGCCTTACTAAGCTTTGAAGACAAGCGTTTTTATTATCATCCGGGAATTGATGTTGTCGCCACCGTGCGTGCACTTTATTCCAACTTAAAGGCAGCTAAGGTAGTCAGCGGCGGATCAACCATCAGCATGCAGGTGATACGTATATCAAGGAAAGGACAAGAACGGACAATTGGTGAGAAAATCAATGAGTTATGGCGAGCGCTCTCGCTTGAGCTCTTTCGAAGCAAGCGTGAAATTCTACTTCTGTATGCGGCCAATGCGCCATACGGAGGTAATGTAGTCGGCCTCGAAGCTGCTTCATGGCGTTGGTTCGGTCGAAATCCAGATGACTTGTCGTGGGCAGAAGCCGCATCTTTGGCAATCTTACCCAACGCACCTTCTCTCATATCGTTGCAACGAAACAGGGGGCTTTTTCTGGAACGGCGAAATAATCTTCTAAAGCGGCTGAAAGATGAGGATGTAATTGATGAACTTACGTATCAACTGTCTGTTGCTGAACCGCTACCTGCAGAACCAAAACCATTACCTGACAAAGCCCCTCATTATCTCGAATACCTGCGTAAACAATCGGGAGATCGCTTGTATCAATCGACTATTGATCCTGTTTTTCAACGTGTTACTGCAGAGTTACTTGTGTCACATCATATGAGTTTGAAAGCAAACCAGATTCATAACGGGGCAGTAATTGTTCGTGACTTACGTTCTGGAGATATCCTTGCTTACCAGGGCAATGTGCCTGCTGAGGCCTTTCCAAAGGACCAGTTCAACGATATGATTCAGGCTGAAAGGAGCAGTGGCAGTATCCTAAAACCTTTTCTTTTTGCTGCAGCATTACAGGATGGTTACATACATCCCGGCAGCCTCTTGCCCGACATACCTTCATGGATTTCGGGATTTAATCCTAAAAATTTCGATGAGAAGTATTCCGGCGCAGTGCCAGCCTCCCAAGCCCTGCAACGATCGCTTAATGTGCCATTCGTGCATCTTTTACGCAATTATGGTGTCAACCGCTTTTATGATTTATTGCAGGAATTGGGTTTTACCACTTTTAGAAAGCCGGCTTACCATTATGGTCTGTCGCTTATACTCGGAGGTGGAGAAGTAAACCTTTGGGAATTGACAAGAATATATGCCAATTTAGGTAAGGTGCTGGTAGATAACGAAATTGATGAGAAATTTCCAATAGGGGAGGGCAGCGCATATCTCACTGCAGATGTCCTAAGAGCGCTGAACCGTCCTGAAACAGAGAGTGGTTGGACCTATTACGGACAAGAGCTTAATATGGCCTGGAAAACTGGAACAAGTTTTGGCTTCAGGGATGCATGGGCGGTGGGCTTTACCCCCTCAGTTGTGATAGGTGTTTGGGTAGGAAATGCCGATGGACATGGTCGTCCGGGACTCACCGGAATTTCAGCTGCAGCTCCAGTATTGTTTGATGTCGCAGCAGCCTTACCCATTTCCAATCAATGGTTTAACCCACCATATAATGAGCTTTCTGAACAACAGATTTGTGCGCAATCAGGTTTTCCGGCCGGACCAAACTGCGAGCACAAAAAAGCTGTAACATCCTTGCTTCACCAGAAGCGGGAGGTTGATATTTGCAGGTTTCATCAGCTGGTACGAACCGATTTTTTGAAAAAGTGGCAACTTCCGGCTGACTGCTTCCCGGCTGATTCTGCAATCCTTACAAAATGGTTTGTTCTTCCTCCTTTGATGGAACATTATTACCGGCGTAGCCACCCGGAATATCGAACACTTCCTCCAGTCAAAGCTGGCTGCGCTACCGATAAACCATGGATGGATTTTGTGTATCCTCCTCCTAATGCAGTGATTTATCAGCCGAAAGTGTTTGGAGGTCAACTGAATCCGTTGGTTTTTGAGGTGGTTCACCGTAATCCTGAGTCAGTTCTTTATTGGCATATCGATAACCGTTTTGCCGGAACAACAAGCGGAAAGTCGCATCAGTTTCAATGGACCGATATCGAGTCAGGGACCCATCATCTTACGGTTGTTGATGGTGATGGAACATCCATAAATCGAACCTTCACGCTTGAAAAGAAATAGGTATGTTCTTCATTCTGTGAACTATAAACCTGATACAGTAGCATTTCAGCATTTTTTACCTTTTAACTTGTTTGGTTGAAATATTATTCAGTATCTTTGCACCCACAAAAATGGCCCCGTAGCATAATGGATAGTGCATCTGACTACGGATCAGAAGGTTGGGGGTTCGAGTCTCTCCGGGGTCACTTCAAAATCAAGAGGTTACGATAGTTTCGTAACCTCTTTTTTATTTAATGCGACCAAATAAATTGTGAGCATATGTAACATATGATAACAAAAGCAAAAGATATCGTATGAAAAGCATTAAAAACACTATGCAACTTATTGCAATTGCAGGATATTAACCTTCCAAAACCAGTAATTTATTTAAGGCATTATTCAATAGAAAATGATTTACATGCGCTATAAATTAAAGTGATTTATTTCATATCTCTCGGTTAAATTCCTCGAAACTCTATTTCCATAGATAAATTTAAATTTGTTTTAATACCTCGTCAACTCTGCTTTGAGGTAGTTTATTAGAGATAAATACATTTAAAGTATTACTTTAGTAAATAATGTTTATAATACACATATTCAGTTTAATAAATACATATTATATGTAAATTTGTAATGAAAAAAGCTTTTAGCTTTTATCTTGTGAATGACAAAAAAACAGATAATAGCATGGCACCATTTAGTGAGAAACTGGCGAATGATATTCAGGAAATATGTGGAATTGATGCATCAGAATTGATACGTGTTGGTTTGCTTCATCCTAATGAGGCTCGGAAATGGATCGTAAAAAAGAAGTAATATCTGCTTGCTGAAAGTGGCAGAGCTTTCACGGACATTAAACTGGAACTTAGCGAGACTTATGGCATCAGCATCAGCTCGATCGAAAAATTAATCTACCGAAAAACTTAAAAAACAGACATCATGGAAAAAATAGGCGCACCAAAAAAAAAGCTGACTATACTACCTGAACATTGGCAGGAATTGATCCTGGCATTGTATCAGGAAGGAGGCTCATATAAGGAAGTAAAAGCACTCATTTACAGCTGGATGGGTACATTTTCTAATAACATGTGGGACAGATGGTTAAAGGAAGAAGAGGACTTTTCGGAAACCATAAAAAGGGGAAGGATTTTAAGCGAAGCCTGGTGGGAACTTAAAGGTAGAAGTAACCTTAACAACAAGGAATTTAATGCCACCCTTTGGTATATGAACATGAAGAACCGATTTGGTTGGGCTGACAGTCAGAAGATCAATCATACCAGCGGAGGCGAAAAGATCAGCATCAAACTCATCCGTGGATAAAGAGATCAACGGCTTTGTGTTTGAGCGAACCGAGGAAGCCCTGAATGAGGGAAAATAACTCATTTTTCATAAAGGAGGGACCGGAAGCGGCAAGACCTATGACCTGATGGTGCTGTTGGTGTATCTGGCTGTCACCAACGAAAGCAAGGTGTTGACAGTAGTGAGTGAGAGCTATCCTCACCTGGAGATCGGTACGTTACGTTATGCCCAGAAAATCATACAGGATTTTGGATTGACCGATGAAGTAAGTTTCAACCGGAGCAGGAACCTGTTCACGTTTCCGAACAAGACCGTGATGGAATTTTTCTCGGCAAACAGGATCGAGATTGAATGTGACCAAGAGATCATTGAACCTCATTAGGGAGTTACGGAACTATATCTGGAAACTGGACAGTAGCTGCAAGGCTTTGAATGAGCCTGTGGATAAGTTTAACCATGCCATTGATGCTGTTAGGTATGCGGTGATGAGCAGGAAGTTGGGCAGGAAAAGGATGGTGAAGGTGGGGAGGGTTTAGTGTTTGAAAGTAACGGGAAATTGACTTAAATAACGAAGTTGAAAAATGAATTAATTTGTTGTTTTTTTTAACATATTAATTAATTTTACGTGGTTTAATATTGCTGCAAGCAATTTAACAAAACGTCATTTGAGAGGCGTTTTACATTTGATATTTGGAAGGCAATGTTAAACTCTGTTGAGGTGTTTTTTTTACAAGTAATTGTCGACATTATTGCAGATTCCTCCGTTATTTCTTCCTTATGAAAGCTTTTTAGATTAATGCTATGATTATTTCAATTTCCTCGATTAGAAATGCCAATGAAAGCTAAAGCAAATAACTAATACCATTTATCATGAAAAGAGCAATTATTTTAATGATTTTTCTTTGCGGTGTAGTTTTAACTTCATGTATGAAGGAAAAAGATACTACTGCCAATTATGAAGGAGGTAATTTATATAAAAGCCCTTCCGGCAATTTTTATATTGCCCGACTGCAAGGTTCGTTCAAACAGATGGGAAGGCAGTATGGGTTGATGTTTACGGATCAAATACAAGCCTTTTACAAAGAGGCAGTAACGGACCTTATGATGACCGAGAAAGGCTGGAATTATGAAGATATTGTTGCGTATGGCAGAGAAAATTATGAAACTTATCCTCAGATTTTCAAAGATTATTTTGATGGCATGGCTGAAACCAGCGGTTTGGATGTGGAAAAGACAAAAATCATGTCCGGCATTATGTTTTTGATTTATTCCACAGGTTGCAGCAGTCTCTCGACTTGGGGTGATTATACGACAGATGGAAATGTAATCACCGGGCGCAATCTTGATCTTTTTGCAGGAAATTTACGGAGATTCAGCAAGTACTATCATATAGTGGTATGGAATCCAACAGGTTTTCCTGCATCTGTTGCTAACATTGATTTTATAGGTGGTATTTTCTACCAGACTGCTATCAACAACAAAGGCATCTTCCTTGAACTCCAGAATGGGCAGGCGGCTGATACAAGTAATGCTTATAACAGGGAGAATACAAATAATATTTTGCTTGAGAGTCTTTTCCGAAATACATCAGGGCCGGACGTTGATCGGTGGTTTAATACGACTTTGCCGGAGGTTGGGTTGATTATGAATGCATCCTTTCCCAATTATGCAACAATATATGAATGGGCGACTTACAGGGTTGTAGCACGACAAGGACAAGGAATTCTCTCGGCAAGCAATGATTTCATTGATCCTTCCTGGAGTGATTATCCCATTCTTTTCTACGATACCACAAATGAATCAATGTTGGGTTATACCTGCATGCGAAGAAATAATTTACTAGCAAAAGGGGAGCAATATAAAGGACAGATTACACCCCAGAAGATGATGGAGATTTTTGACACGACTCTGCCATCAGGTGGTGCAACATTTCCGGAAGAAGGAGATATTCGTACCATATATTCGGTTGTGGTTAAGCCAAACGAACTTAAAATATGGTTGAAAGCACGTGAATATTCAGGTTGGGAAGAGATTGACTTGAAAGAGTATTTTGTTGATTTTTGAGCAGAAGGTTTTAAGGTCTGAAATTGGTGATCTGTAATCTGTGTTCAGTGACAGTAATCTGGGATCTGTGAATGGTCTAGTACTTGAATTGTTAATTGTGCTTAGACACCGATTGCAAATTGGCACCTGCGGGCGAAAGTGCTAAATTGAACATTATTAATTGATAATTTTTGTGCAATTTTGAGAAGAATTACGATATGATAATTAGAATTTAGGATGAGATGTAAGGGGGTCAGATTAAATCAGCATCGTAGGGTAAATTTGATCCGAGTTTGATGGTCAATTTAAACAGCATTTAGGTGGAAATTTTCACTGTTTTATACATAAAAGCTAACGTCATGAAAAAAAACATTTTCTTGCCATTTACTTTCTTTCTCTTTCTGGTTTTTTTAACAATTTCTTGCACGAAAGATGAAACTGAACCTCAATCGCCGAACGACCTTCTGATACAGGAAGAACTATTGAGCATGACCGATAAACTGCTTAGCGACTATAAAAAGAATTGCCCTGAATATCCTGGCGGACTAGCATTAAAAGTGATCTCAAAAAACGGAAGTTGGTTTGTATCGTCCGGACTAGGAACAGGTATAACAGACCAAGTTCATTTTAGGGCGGCAAGCAATACAAAGTTATTTACTTCAACGGCCATATTATTGCTGGCACAGCAAGGCAAAGTGAATATCGATGCCGTAATTTCAGACACCATCCCGGGAACAACTATGACCTATGTGCCGCTTACAGCCAATTATCAGGTGCCTTTCCGCGACATGATTACTATCAGGCAACTGATGCAGCACAGAGCAGGGATTTTTGATGTTACTAATGAATATATTCCTGATACTGTTCCAACTTCAATTCCGTATCGCGGTATGTATTATGTGTCCTATGTGCTCGATTCCGATTCTATGCATAATTTTTCTTTCGATGAGCTTGTAGGGGTAAATGCCGAATGCCATCTGAGCTATTTCCAACCCGGTGAATCATACCATTACTCAAATACCGGCTACAGTATTCTGGGAAAGATTATTGAACGGGTTTCAGGACAGAGCTATCAGCAGTTCGTCATGGAACAGATAGTACAGCCAATGGGGATGGAAAACACGAGTTTTCCTTATCTGAGCAGCGATCGTACTCTCCCTTTACCTTTTATAAGTGGTTTTAAATACTCTCCCGGCAATATAATCGATTGTACTGAATCGAATATGTCGCTGAATGTCGCCGAAGGGAATCTGATTACAACTCCAGACGATCTGTCAAAATTTCTTCGTGCTCTCATTGAGGGAAACGGTGTTTTATTGCCTTTTTGGGTCAACCAGGTTTTGCTGTCACCTCCTGCCGGGAGTTTACCTTCGGGATGGTATGGTTGTGGAATATTTTATTCGATGAATCTGGGATTTGGTCATAATGGAGCCCACGAAGGGTATCTATCTCGTATGGCGACAGATCCTACTGTCGGGTTTACGGTTGTTGCATATACCAATTCGTGGGATCTTTCTACCGAAAACTCCCTGAGGGATCAGCTAAACTTCCTAGTTGATGAAGCGTGTTATAGGGCAAAAATTATTGTGCAGTAAGACATTGTTGTATAGCTGAACATAGTAACAAGAATGGGAGACTGAGTGACTGAGGGACTAAGGGTCTGAGTTAAAAGATGATTGGCGCGAAGACGTGGTCGAGGGTTTCGGGGAGGTATTTCAGCATGCTGTTGTAGGACTTAGCCAGTTTAAGTAAGTACTTTGAAGATTATAAAAACCACAGATTATCTTTACCAAATTGTGGGATTTCGAGGCCATCGAAATGGGGTGCAATCTGAGCGACCATTTCGGGGTACTTGATGGTGACGGGAAGGTTTTGTTGCCGGACGGATTTCCAATACATACGGCTGAACTGATAGACCTGGTCGATAAGTTTGAAGATTACACGGCTTTCTTCAAGCTGCTTGGGATCGGTGCATTCAATCCTGAGTTTGATAGGGAAGGGCCAGCCATCACTAGCTTTGAAAGATTGGTTGGCGTATCGTGTATTGTTGAACAACAGGAATTTCCTGTTGCCAATATTGATGTATGTGCCGCTAAAAGGCATGAAATCGCCCCATAATTCATCGAAAGCAACCAGATCCTCGGATTCGGTTTTATTAATCGTGAGGATGAATACCGGAATGTTAAGTTTTAAATCTGAAAGGGCTTTCTGGATTGATTCTAGTTCTTCTTCTGACATGGTTTTGTAGAAATGAATGATAAGCCTGTCAGGGTCTGCTGATAAACTCAGAATGTTTATATTTCGGTGCGCTGCACCTCTTGTTTCGATTCTATTTGATTTTCCTATAAAGATTATCGCCACTCTGTGGCTCAATTTTGAGGTGCAGCGCACCGGTAATCTT